>NZ_CP109785.1:1957612-2610149 GCF_025913575.1 Halocatena marina
ACGAGATGGTGCCAATTAAGTAGATACTTCTGAAGACAATATCAGTACTACCAGAAGACTGTAGACAGCGAGAATCATAGCAGTTCATCCGTTCGAGAAAATGATGGAGAACTACTGATAACGAAGGGCCTCTATCGGGTCAGTACGAGCAGCGCGCCAAGCGGGATAAACACCAGCAACGATACCGACAGCAATGCCGCTAAGAACAGCAAACACCGCCCACTGTAAACGAAAGACTAGTGGCAAGCTGAGCAGATCAGTTGCAATCACACCACCAAAAATCCCGACAACAGTTCCGATCGCCGCACCAATGACACCAAGTGTGATTGCCTCAACGAGGAAGAGCTGAAGAATGTCCCGGTTCTGGGCCCCCACGGCTTTCATAATCCCGATTGACCGAGTCCGTTCTGTAACACTCATCAACATGATGTTGATAATACCAATCGAGCCGACGAGCCACGAAAGGAGCGCGACACCGATGATGTACGTTGTGATTGTCCCAACAATGTTGTTGATTTCAGTGACCAACTGTTCGTTCGACATGAGCAGGAATTTAGAACTATCCGGCTTGTTGATGTGGGCATCTGATTTGGTTCGGAGATAGCTGTTCACACGCTGGCGGACCGTCGGGAGTTCCCGATAGTTAGTCGCCTTGACAGTGAGACGTGAATAACGATTGTTCGTATTGGCCCCGGATTGTTCGGGACTCACACGAGCGACGACAGTGGTGTTGACTCGTCCATCAACCGACTCCGTACCGACGTGTCCAGAGACCGTCGCCGGGACCGATGCGCCGGGAGAAAGCGAGACCATTACTGGCCGAGGACCAAACGGTGCAGATCGACCGGTTGATAGGGGAACCAGTGGTGCCACATTGGGCGGAGCTTCTCCGGAGTAAACGATCGTTTGTGAGGAGGATCGTTCATTCGAGACCGTTGTTTGTTCGTGCCCATAGACCTCCTCGACTCCGGGCATGCGTCGAAGATGCTTGACATCGTGTTCGGTGAACACGGGAGATCTCCCCTGCGCGGCGGCCAACATTCCCCCATCTTTAGGAACGACTGCCACCGTGAGTTCTGGTTTCTGATCGCCTGCAACTTCCTGAACAATTGCAGCCTGTAGACTGGCACCGAGGGTTACGAACAAGATCACGGCTGCCACACCGATTACGATTCCGAGCGTCGTGAGCACCGATCGAAGGCGATACCCCTGAACCGCACGCCACGCGAGACGGAGGCTTTCGATGAGGTCCATTAGTTAGTCTCCTCTCCGATAGAAGAGCGCCGTGACCGATCGTCCGGAATCCCAATCGTCTGTGGGGGAACCTCGCTTGGCTGTTCTGTTCCAGTAACCATCCCGTCCCGAAGATGAATAACCCGCTCAGCACACTCGGCGACGCGCTGTTTGTGGGTGACTACGAGAATCGTGTTCCCTTCCTCATTGAGCTCTTTGAAGAGCCGTAGGATTCGATTTCCTGTCTCGGTGTCCAAATTCCCAGTCGGTTCATCTGCGAGTAGCAGTGTTGGACTGTTGATGAGCGCGCGGGCAATGGCTACTCGACGTCGCTGGCCACCGGATAACTCTGCAGGATAGTGTTCAGTTCGATCACCGAGACCGACGCGAGCAAGGAGTTCGTCTGCACGCTTGGTACGAGTCTCTCGGTCGACTCCTTGAAATACCAACGGCAATGCGACGTTCTCGAGGGCAGTGAGTCGGGGCAGCAGCTGGAAAATCTGGAAAATGAATCCAATCGTGGTGGCACGCACACGCGTCCGTTCGGGCGACGATAAGGTTGTCACGTCGCGCCCATCGATAGTTATTGTCCCCTCGGTTGGCGTGTCGAGACAACCGATAATGTGCATCAGCGTACTTTTTCCGGCACCGCTTGGTCCCATTATTGCGGTGAATGATCCGTGCGGTAATGTAAACGACAACCCGGCCAATGCCTGCACCGGTGCTCTTTCGCTATGAAATGTTTTTCCAACGCTATCTAAGGTTACCGCTGCGTCGGACGCAGTTGTCGTCTGTTGCTCGGGAGCCATCGATCCTCCTAACGGCTACAGGGTACTCAACGGAGGCCCGGCTAATGCCTGCAACAAATTTAGCTGTGTAAGCCATAACATAGCATACCCCCCGATAATATCACCATAGTAATAATAGAAATATTTTATATCTGAGACGTACGTACCGCACTTTATCTGAAGAATATGAGGTAATCAAATGGTGAGGCCGGATGACTTCCGAGATGGAGCCCTCAAAAAATCGTTCTGTTAGGCCCGTAGCTACGGTTCCAGCAGGACCTTCGTGACGCCTTCCTCACGGTTATCAAACTGTTCGTACATTTCGGGGGCCTCGTCGAGACCAACTCGGTGGGAGACGAGGAAGGTCGGGTCAGCGCGGCCTTCGATAATCATATCGCGTAGCCGGCGGTTGTACTGCTTGACGTTGCACTGTCCCGTTCCGAACCGCTGTCCCTTCTCGAAGAGCTTCCCAAAGTCGATACCCAATCGTCCCTCAGCGGACATGTCGTCTGGTGCACCGGGGTCTTCTGGGACGTAGAGACCAATAACGCCTATTTTACCGGTCGCACGCACCGTTTTGATGAGGTTATTGAGCACGATTGCCGGATTCTCCCTGGCTGGATCGTACTCATCTTCGGCGTCAATCTCCGGATCGACTGCTTGGTAACCAACCGCGTCAACGCCTTTGTCCGTCCCGCCGCCAGTCATTTCGACGATCCGCTCGACTGGGTCTTCCTCCTCGAAATTGATCGTCGTCGCATCGCAGTATTCCTCTGCAAGTTCGAGTCGATCGGGTGCCCGGTCGACGACGTAGATCGATGCTGCGCCTTGTAATTTCGCGCTGTAGGCAGACATCAATCCGACGGGACCGGCTCCGTAGATCACGATTGACTCACCAGGTCGGAGATCTGCAAGCCGCGTACCGTGCCACCCGGTTGGGAAAATGTCCGCGAGCAACGCGAATGCGTCCTCGTGCTCGTTGCCCTTCGGTAATTTTAGCGCGTTGAAATCGGCGTACGGTACGCGTAGTTTCTCTGCCTGACCACCTTGATACGGTCCCATTTGAACGTATCCGTAAGCACCCCCATCGAACCCCGGATTCACGTTCGAACAGAAGCCGGTATAGCCGTTCTCACAGTTCTCACAGAATCCGCAGGCAACGTTGAACGGCAGAACGATCCGGTCACCTTCCGTGAGTGTTCCAACACCGTCACCAACCTCCTCTACGATCCCCATGTTCTCGTGTCCGAACACGATACCAGGATCCGCACCGGTTCGCCCCTCGTACATGTGTAGATCCGACCCACAGATGGCTGCGGTCGTGATATCGATGACAACGTCGCTTGGGTGTTCGATCTCGGGCTCGTCAACCTCTTCGACGGCAACGTCGTGTGCTCCTTGGTATACAACAGCTTTCATGGACATTGTTGACTCCCCTCACTACTATTGAGGCAGCGAACAACATCAGTGCTAGTTAATGATTATTGATGATATTGGTGGAAATTCTATAGGAACTCATGGCTGTAAGATCGAAGAAAAATAGACGGAGCATCCGGAATCTTCGGATTGTGCCGAGCTACGGTGGGGATGGGTCGATCGAGATCGGCTCGAATCGGACGCGCTGTTTACCGTTCATAAAGCGCTCTTCGTGGAGTATTTGTGTCCCTTCGTCTGCAGCCTCTCGAAACGGCCATCGTTGGCCACCGTGTTCGATGCCAGAGTACGACATGCCGGCGTACAGAGGGTTGACTTGGCACATCTCCTCGAAGACGTCTTCCGGTCCGTCGTATGCGAAGGACGAGTCGGTGAGTCGAGCACCAAGTTCACAGAGGATTTCAAGATCCAGCTTGGTTTCCTCAGGAGGTATCGTCAGTTGCCGTACGCGCTGGACGTGACGGTCGAGATTTGTTACGGTCCCTGATTTCTCCGACCACGCACTCGCAGGGAGGATAACATCCGCGTGTGCAGCCGTTTCCGTCAGAAACGGATCTTGGACAACGAGGAAAACTCGATCGAGGTTCTGTGCGATGCGTTGGGTATCCATCTTCGTCATCGCGGGGTTCTCCCCGAAGACAAACGCACCCTCTATCGAGTCACCGAACGAGCGAACGAGATCGAGCTCCGAGCGTCCCGGCGTTGCCGGCGGCTCGATCTCCCATTGTTTGGTTGCGCGTGCTCGTGCTGTCGGATTGGTTACGTCCTGATAGCCGGGGAGTGTGTGCGGACGTGCGCCCATGTCATTCGCACCTTGTTCGTTGTTCATTCCCCGAAAGAGGTTCATTCCCGTGCCCGGGTCCCCGAAATTTCCGGTGAGCAAGAGGAGATCGATTAGGGCATCTGTCGTTTCCGTTCCTCCATACTCACACTCCCCGATGCCGGTCGCAGTAATGATTGTAGCCCGTTCTGCCCGCCCAAACACGTGAGCGATTTTACGGACTTCACTCAGATTAACGCCAGCCGTCGCTGCGCACGCCTCTTGATCGATGTCGTCTACCGCTGCAACGAATTGATCGAACCCTTCGGTTCGTTCGCTGATGAACTGTTCATCACAGAGTTCGGCATTGAGAATATACAGATTGAGCAACGCTATGACGAACACATCGGTATCTGGACGAGGTGAGAGGGAGAGATCCGCGGCTTGCGTTGTTCGGTTCTCGCTTGGATCGACCTGTATTAGGGTCGCGCCGTTCTCGATAGCAGGACGGATGTACGAATCGAACGCGATTGGTTGTCGACCGGCAGGATTCGCTCCGATTACGAGGAATGCATCTGCTTCTCGTAGATCTTCGAGACTGTTCGACATCGCACTCGATCCGAGCCGTTCGTTCATGGCTGCCTCGACCGAATTGTGACAGAGCCGTGCTCTGTTGTCGATATTGTTCGTTCCGAGCGCGCGTGCGAGCTTCTGGAAGAGATAGTTCTCCTCGTTCGTTGCGTGGGGAGAACCAAGAAATGCCAGCGCGTCGGGATCACGGTTCTGAATCCGTGTCAACTCGGATTCGATTCGGTCGTACGCTGTTTCCCACGAGACGGGAATGTATTCTCCGTCGCGTTTAATCAACGGACGATCAATCCGATCATCGGTTTCGAGCGGATCGAACGCACTGATTCCTTCTGGGCAAAGTTGGCCATTACAATTAACGACGGCATCGTTGGGCGCGGTCGCTTGATCGGTTTCAGTATCGTATCGAAGACTACAGCCAACCGCACATGACGGGCAGATACTCGTTTTTCGTTCGTCCTTCATTTGCATAGCGATCCGAGGCGTTCTCTCAGCTCGTGTGGACAACGAATACTGTATCCTTTGCCAGTGGTATCGATATCCGAGCCGATCGGTGAGTCGATGTCGTCCGTCGCTTTGATTATTTGCTCTGTGGTGGTTTTCCGGATCAGATCAGTGCTCATAGCGTGATTACTTAATGGGTTGTTCCGCTCCTCTACAACCGTCGTATCTATGCTGTATGATAGCTCGCCATTCAGTTAAGTCCATGGAACCCAAGAACTGCTTTGGCCACCCAGCCATCTCGTTAGCCAGTCAGCAATCTACAGGACCGGTATCAGCCAGTTATAAAACAGAACCATCCCGCTCGGAATGAGGAAGAAAAAGGCTACTGCGTGTGGTCAATTACAACGGCCTGATACCGGTACTGACGAGGATCATCCGAGCAAACAGTTCGATAGACGAGATCTGTCTCCCGGAGTCGACGAAGCGCATACCGGGTTGTACGCGGCGCAAGTAGTGTTCGCTCGCTCAGAATCTGTGTCGTAAGCGGGGATTCACTCTCGTTGAGCACGCGATAGACCAACTTCGCGCTTGGAGATTGTGCACGGAGACGTTCAAAACGGTGGTGGGCTGTACCCTTCAAAGTGCTACCAGTCGACGTGTCTGGTTGTGACATATCCGACGAAGACACCTATCACGAGTAGAGACATACTCGTTCCCATTTGACAGCCGAAGCTGTCAGACCGAGGGAGGCAAGGAGAAATCTACCAGTGTAGTAATCGAACCAAAATTAATAGTGATCGTAGAAGGATAGTCACAGCCCACGGTATACGTGAGAGTAGTATACAGTAACCACTCTGAAGAAAATTTTACGACAAAAAGCACGAGACAAGTCACTACCCACCCCCTCATAACGGATAGATGGGCATGTAAAGCCCATCAGTGTCCTTCTATGGTCCGGTAGTTGTCGTCGTTCGATCCATTTTACAGCGCCCGATGCGCCACATATAACCAATTGCTACACCAGTAAAAATATTTTTGAAGCTATATTTTATTAATAGTATATAATTATGCCCTCGATATTTATTCGACAGGTACAGTTAGCCTTTTGCATTCGTAATTGCATCTACGAGTTCATTCGCTGAAGGGGCTTCGAGTTTCTGCTCATTCACGAACACAGTCGGTGTGCCCTCGACACCACGGTTTGCACCGCGTTCGCGCTCACGCTTGAGTAGCCGGCAGTAGGGAAGTTGTTCGCCAGCGCGGCGAACAGCCTGTGGATCACCCTTTACCTTCCGAGTGATCTGTTCCAGTACGTCGAATGAATACTCGTTTTGGTTTTGGTAGGCCAGTTTGGCGAACGTCCAGAACGCACGGTCCGATTGTGCTCGTTGGATCTCACGAGCAGCGCTCGCAACCGGGTATGACCACTTGGAGACTGGCAGTAAGAAATCGTGGTAAACGAAGTGCGCTGTCTCTTGTGGTATGCGTTTGCGGACAGCTGGATATACATCGAGGAAAAAATCCCGACAGTGAGGACAGGCAAAATCCGTGTAGATTCCGACCGAAACCGGTGCATTTGCAGGTCCCGAGCGGGGTGCTGAAAGATCGGTGATCTGCTGACCAGAGCACTCTGGTGACGATGGACCAAGAAACGGGACATTACAGCCAGCGAGCGCACCGATCGCCCCGGTTGCTACTGTCAGTAAAGCTCGTCGGGACATCGATTGGCTCGTGCGTGCCTGTGTTGATTCAGATTGACCGACTGCTCGCTCCGACTGGTTTGTTGGCACAGTACGACGCGTCGTCTCCGTATTGCAGCTGATCTTCGAGCGGCTACCAGCAGTAAATTGATTTTTTCTCGTCATGTGTCGGCACGTGAGGCGGAAACTTCGCAGTGCATTCTGGCATTCTGCTCTCGAACTGAGAGAGCTGAGAGAGCTGAGAGAACTGAACGAACAGAAACAGGAACAGAAGAACCAGTGGGAGGACAAGATCTACTACGCCTTCTGACTCTGTCGTAAAGCGGGCGTCCAATCGACATTGATATCAGACGAGTATGTTCCAGATAGTATAGGCCTTCTCACTCTGTCAACGGGTGCACGTATGACAGTAGGACTAAAGCCGCATCATCCCGCATACGATTGATATATTCCCAAGTCACTCTTTGGCCTTGAGATTGTGGACGACATCGAGCCAATCGATGAGCTCTGCGGTTGGTTCGATCGCATCAACGATCGCGTCCGCTGGTTTATACGCCATCGGAGCCTCGTCGAGAACCGATTCGACGACCGATTCCGAATAGATGCCATCCATTGCTTCGGTGAACGCCTCTAGCGATCCAGCCTCTTCTGCCTCTCGTCGGCTCATTGCTCGACCCGCGCCGTGAGGAGCGGTTTGATGATAGGTCTCGTTCCCACGACCACGGGCAAGAACCGATCCGTCTGCCATGTTGAATGGGATGATGAGTCGTTGGTCTGCACGAGCAGGAGTGGCTCCCTTCCGAACGGTCAAATCGTGAAAGTCAATGTAGTTGTGGATGCTCGATATCCGATCGACCGGTTCGATGTCGAGCATAGCACAGATTGCGTCACTCATCAACGTTCGATTCCAGCGAGCGTACTGCTGTGCGAACAACATGTCGACGTAGTATCCGTCGGCTTCGCGTCCTTCGAGCCAGTCGAGTTCTGTATTCCGAGTATCAGAATTTGGGCGAAGTGACGTCAGTTGTTGAAACACCGCGTCGCTGTCCTCGCACTCCGAACGGATACGCTCTGTTCTGAGGTGTGACTCGCCCATTCCACCGGTCACCCACGCGTGGAGATCGCTATTGTCGACCGTTTCTGGATCAAATTTCACGTAGTCGTAGTAGCGCTCTGGAATGGACGCACGGATTGATTCGGCGTTTCGCTGTTCGGTCGCCCGCGATTGCCAGAATTCGGCGACGGCCTTCCCGAGATACCGAGAGCCACTGTGAATGACAAGCCAGTACGTTCCAGAATCGCGTGCACGTGCGAACTCGACGAAGTGATTGCCACCTCCGAGCGTTCCGGCGCTTTTGATGACGTGGCCCATCCCTTGACGCTGGCTGCGCAGCACGCGTCGGCAGAGTGATTTGAAATACGCGCCGTCGTACCCCGTGAAGTCGAACTCGACGGGATCGATTTCCCGCCCGAACTGCTCGCAGTAGGCAGCGTCAAATTGATCGAACACGCTGTTCGCTCGATCGAATGGGAAGCTGTTGATCAAATGAGGAGCGTCGTCGTACGCGTGGACAGACCGTCCCATCGGAACTGCTTCCCGAACGCGACGTTCGCGCTCGGCATCCGCAAGCGGGAGATCGGAACCAAGATTTGTCGCGGTCATACCACAGCCCACGTCAACGCCTACGATGTTCGGAACGATTCGATCCGACAACGGCATAGTAAAACCGATCGGTGCACCGGCTCCGGGATGGCTGTCCGGCTGCATGACGATCGGTTCGGTGAACGCTGGATGATCGGTCAATTCACGAACTTGATCGACAACAGCCTGTTCAAGTAAATTGTCATTGTCGATCATAAATCGGGCGTTGGTGTGTTCCCCAGAGATGTTTACAACCATATCGTTAGTACCCAATTGCTATCAGTTGATGATTTCGGTTCTGTGACAACATCACTCACGAAGGGATGATCCCGGGTTGGAGATCAATTCATCAGTCGCAAAACCGTTGTTCGATGTTATCTTGATTTAGGGTCTCTCGTCGTATTAGAGTAGTGGAGAAGGGATCCAATCGAAGGTATAGGGTGACAGGAAAATCGTTCCGGCGTGATACCAGAGGACAGCACCACAGACGAGGCCGACAGTTCGTGCGTCGTAACCGTTTTTATCCCAGTCGATACCGAGTCGGGGAAAGACGACGAGCGGTAGAAGACTCAATACGAGAATACAACCTAGAAGGAGCGCGACACTCGCTGATAGAATGAGTTGTTCGACAGTCGCTGGATTCGCGTATTCGATTGCGATTAGTTCCACCGTGAGCGCAAAGAGAGCAATTTCTCCGCCACCAACGATTGTCATAACAATAGGATAGTTTCCCATCCAGTGATCAGTTGGTCCAACAGTCGCAAAAAGAGACCGTAGTCGACCATTCAATAGGAACGGTACTAGTACAAGCGACGCTAACAACCCGAGACCGAGACTGATCACACCGATCTGGAGCGCACCACCAATGAACTCCAATGAAACGAATGCAAGCACGTCGGGAACAACCATACAAATCCCGATCAAGCGAACACAATAAAGCTTGATAGGATATCCAGCTCAGCGATGATTAACCACTGGATCGAGAACACTACAACCCAGTTCGATCCAGTTCGAAGCAAACCGATCTGAACACCCCGAATCAGATATCCAACTCTATGCGATAGTTCGCACTCACGATCGTTTTCGGAAATAACACCCTCATCAAAGAAAACGAGATTACAGCCGCCTACGAGTGAAATTGCCGACAGGGGCTACTTGCTACCGTCGGTTACTGAAGAGATGAGGTAGCAGTCGGCGTTGCTGTCGCGGTTGGTGTTGGTGTTGGCGTTGGCGTCGCGGTTGGCGTTGGTGTTGGCGTCGCGGTTGGCGTTGGCGTCGCGGTTGGCGTTGGTGTTGGTGTTGGCGTTGGCGTTGCTGTCGGTGTTGCAGTCGGCGTCGCGGTTGGCGTTGCTGTCGGTGTTGCAGTCGGCGTCGCGGTTGGCGTTGCTGTCGGTGTTGCAGTCGGCGTCGCGGTTGGCGTTGCTGTCGGTGTTGCAGTCGGCGTCGCGGTTGGCGTTGCTGTCGGTGTTGCAGTCGGCGTCGCGGTTGGCGTTGCTGTCGGTGTTGCAGTCGGCGTCGCGGTTGGCGTTGCTGTCGGTGTTGCAGTCGGCGTCGCGGTTGGCGTTGCTGTCGGTGTTGCAGTCGGCGTCGCGGTTGGCGTCGCGGTCGGTGTTGCAGTCGGCGTCGCGGTTGGCGTCGCGGTCGGTGTTGACGTTGCATTTGGCGTCAATGTTGCGGTCGGCGTCGACGTTGGTGTTGCAGTTGGCGTTGACGTTGTGGTTGATGTTGTTGTCGGCGTTGGTGTTACGGTCGACGTTGCAGTTGGCGTCGACGTTGCAGTTGGCGTCGACGTTGCGGTTGGCGTTGATGCAGCCGTTGTCTGCGCTGTTGTTGGAGTGGGTACCGTCGTCGATAGCGAAGTGTCAGTTGGCGTAGCAGCACTTGGATTTGGACCTGAGCTTGGAGAGCTGAGTGCTGCTGTCGTATTTGTCATCCGGGTCGAATTGGAGGAAGAGATCAGCATACCGAACGGATTGAACCCGCTGGTGATCACGATACCAATTACTATGAAGCCGATTCCGATTCCAAAAAGTGCTAACTGCGCGGTATGCACTCCCGTTTCAATGCCGCTCTCCCTCTCCCCACTCATACCAATGATCTATTTCTGCGCAGTAAATACACAACGATCGGCCTTTGCATCTTGGATAATCGTGTCCAGATACATTCCAGTTTAAAATTTGTGGCTCTTTCTCTGACCGACACGACTATCAAATCATTCTACAGTCTACGTCTGTTTCTCGCGAGTTCACACCTCACGCTCTGTCTCAATATCAGTGGGTTCGGTTCCTGCGGCGAGTGTCTCGTCTGGCTCAGTGAGATCATCGATGAGATACCCGAAAACGACACCCAGGAGGACCCCGTGGATGCCGGTGCTCCAAAACGAGTAGCTCTCGAAAAAGATGTTCACACCCAACGCGACGATGAGTGCCAAAAGGAGACGATCGACAGTGTGCTCCCGGAGAGCGCGTGCGATTGGCCCTCCGATGAGGACGAGATACAGAGCGAATGCTGCGATACCAGCCCGAGAAAACACGAGGAGAAATGAGTTGTGAGCACCGACGGCTCGACCGTCCAGTGTATACTGAGAGAAGAATTCGGCAGTTTGGAATCCAGCACCCCATAGCAGATGCGAATCGCGGATTGCGCCAAATGCCCCGCGCCACGCGATGTATCGCATGTGAGCTGTGAGTCCTGGTACGGTTTCGACTGCTGTGGGAATCTCTCTAATGAGTGATAACGGAAGCGCGAGAGCGATAGAGACCAACAGGATAGAGAAGACGAATCCACAGCCCACGATTCCAGAGACGAATCGACGATCCATAACGAGATCAAGAACGTAGACAACAGTACCGACAGCGAGAATCAGAACAACACCGGGACTGGTAATGATAACGGCGAAGATCAGATTACCGATGAGTGGGAGAATCCAAGAGAACGACCGACGCGTCACAACTTCATCAAGCGAACTGATCGCACCGACGACAGCAACAATACCGACGACGTTCGAGACGAACCGATCGATGACACCAAACCCATCGTCAGCGAGCAATGGAATGGTCGTATCATAACCAGTGATAACGGCTCCGAGAAATAGCACACCCAGAACCGCTCCAAAGAGAGCTATCTGCTGGAAGACGGTCCGACGATCAACGAGTCGCGGAACGAGAAAGAGATTAACAAAAGCAACGCCGGTCGTGTATATCGGAAACAGCGCAAGAGAGGGACGGGCGTATTTTCCGAGCGCTACTTGCAACAAGAACAGTACGACGATGCCACCAAAAGCGATACCCGCTGACTGGGGGATCGATATATCGAAACCGTACCGGGACCAGTATGCGAGAGACAACAGTCCGTATACGAGAACAATGAAAACGGTGTCCCATGGATCGGAGACAATGGCTGTATACTGGGCAAATACCGTACCGAGTACCACCCAAACTGCAACTCCCGAAAACAGACGGCCTGCACCACGTGATCCCGCGTATGACCCCAAATTATTGATGGACATCTATCGTATTTTATACCTAATTATGTTCCAGATCATATCGTCTTCGATACGTATTGTGTCGTACCATCGACAGTGATGAGACTAGTATTTATAATCCATTCGAGAATCAGAACGAGACACGCCGTCAGAAGCTCATTTGATGGGTCTTCCATCTATCTTCACCAACAAATATCGTCAATCACACTACAAATATTTGATTCTCCACAGCGGGAGAATCGACAAAGAGTTCACCTGTTCAGGGAAGGTCCACAGCAACGTCCTCTTGGATACTAGCAGCTTTCACCGTGTTGTACAGCAGCATCGTGATGGTCATTGGTCCAACACCACCCGGAACTGGTGTGATGACTCCAGCCTTCTCTTTGGCGCTCTCGAATTCGACATCGCCAACGAGCTCATAACCTTTCTCAGTATCTGCATCGACCCGGTTGACGCCGACATCAATGACGGTCGTGCCTTCCGTTATCATCGAACCATCGATGAGTTCAGGAGAGCCCGCAGCAGCGATGAGGATGTCGGCCTGTCGCGTCTTCTCACTGAGATTTTTCGTCCGTGAGTGACAGACCGTCGTGGTCGCGTTTCCACCTGGCTCCTTCTGGATGAGGAGATTGACCATGGGCTTCCCGACGATGTCAGACCGACCAACGATAACAGCATCAGCCCCTTCAGTCTCTACGCCAGCGTCCGCGAGGAGCATCTGAATACCGTGTGGGGTACAAGGTTTGAATCGCGCATCACCTGCAACCAGTCGACCAACGTTTTCGGGATGAAAGCCATCGACATCCTTGACTGGATCGACACTCCGCAGAACTTCGCGTTTGTCCACGTGATCTGGGACAGGCATCTGTACGAGGATCCCGTGCACTTCCGATGCGTTGTTCAACGTCTCCACAGTGTCGAACAGTTCGTCCGCAGGCGCATCGGCATCCAACTCGTGGTGAATACTCTCGATACCGAGGTTATCACACGCCCGTTGTTTCATCGAGACGTACGTCTCGCTCGCCGGATCATCGCTCATCAGTACGGTGGCAAGCCCCGGCTTCACGCCTGCGCTGTCGAGATCAGCAATACTGTCCCGGAGATCGTCCCGTATCCTCTTGCCGACAGCGTTTCCGTCTAAGACGTGCGTCACGGACCCACATCACCCGTTCTATCGAAAACCGTGTAGTACGTGTGTACCATCATATTCGATCTTTCGTGACCCATCCAGCGTTGGCTTGCACTGCTCACGCAACAGCGACCAGAGACACGCCCGCTAGACGGCATATGTAAACCAGCGTGAGGTAGCGTTATCAATTCATGGGATCGCCAATCCATTAGAAAAATTGACGACTTCGATTTTCGAAACCACAACACGACAAAATAATGTTGATTATCCCGTATAATGACAGTTTATTGATAGTACACACTATCGGAGATTCTAAGTGATGTGGCGGATCGTGCAATTGTTCAGAAGACACAACGTTTCACCCATAATAGCATTTTAGTGAATGGGTCAAATTACCGGTGCAGTGTATACACGACATCAGAGAGTCGATTTCTATCGCTTTAGGACAGCAATGAAACCAGATATATCATATATTTGTTTTTATTTTAATCGTCGGGACAAGACCTAAGTCCGTGGTCCTGTTGGAGTCACGCGATGTTCACATTCGAGACCGAACAGGATATCCACGACGACCGTCGCTCGCTCACATACTCAACACGAGAAACACAGCATTTCCGAGGAACGGTCGAGTGCATCGGTCCATTTGGCGGAGGAGAGTGGGTGATTCACCACGTGGGGGACTGAATCATGACACTCGGAAGCCGATCAAGTACGACAGTTACCGGTGTAACGGACCTGCTCTCTGATCCGCGGTTCGAATTGATGCCGTTCGAGAGCTTCGAGGAGCAGATAGAGCACCTTCCAGAGGGAGCACAAATCGCCATCACAGCCTCTCCCACGAAAGGACTCGAAGCGACGATCGTCTGGGCAGAGAAAGCTGCCAAGCAAGGATACGAGGTCATTCCGCATATCGCAGCACGCTACGTACGCGACAAAGCACATCTCGAAGAGATCGCACAGCGACTCACCGCAGTCGGAATTACCGACATCTTCGTGCCCGGCGGTGATCGCGAAGAACCCGTCGGCGAGTTCGATTCAGCGTACGCGCTCCTCTCGGCACTCGATGAATCGGAGTATTCGTTCGAGGAGGTGGGCATCACTGGTTATCCAGAAGGTCACGCCTTCCTCGACAAACAGACATTGGCGGAAACGATGGAGATGAAAGAACCATACGCCACGTACATCGTCACGCAGCTCTGTTACGATCCAGAAGCCGTTCTCAGGTGGATCGAAACCATTCGGGAGCGTGGAGTCGAACTTCCAGTGGAAGTCGGCATCCCGGGCGTTATGAAGTATCAACGGTTGTTGAACATCTCCCAGAAGGTTGGTGTGGGAGATTCGGTACGCTTTCTCCGGAAAACGACCGGCGTCGTTGGCTTCGTCCGCCAACTCGTCGGATCACGCGGTAAATACGCACCAGACACACTCGTCGATGGACTCGCACCGCAGGCCGCCGACTACGGGATTCGAGGGATACACATCTACACGTTCAATCAGGTGCCAGATATCGAGTCGTGGCGCGACGAACGGCTGCTGGAGTAGCGCTCGTAGCGAAGTCGACCGACAACAATCAGCGTCTTATTCTGCTTACGTCTCAGAGAGCATTTGGACGCAGCTCCGGCAGTACGTGAACAATGGGTCGTTTTCGGTCTCACACCGTGGGCACCGTCCTGTATCAGCGGTTCCCATGGGATGTAAATTAACAGAAAAGATGTGGTTGACGTGGCGAGACATATGTACGGCTCAGAGATGCATCCGTTTGAATTTTTTTTGAGACGTGTTCTCACAGCACCAATTACTCGACTACTTTCGCAAATCGAAAACGGACAAATGTCATCTGTTCTGTCCCTCAACATTCGGCTCGAACAGTCCCTCGCTGTAATGTGAGTAGCGGCTCCCGACTCAGTTGGTTGCGTCCTCTTCGGCGTTCATTTTGGCCTGCTCGCGGGCGCTCGGATTCACCGATTTCTGGAACGGCACCTCGGCTACTTCGGCAGGAACTGGCTCTCCCGGCTCATTGGCGTACTCGTCCGGCAGGTGGACTTCGTACTCTGTGCCGATATCAGTCTTTTCTGCTGGCACGTGGGCAAGCGCGATGTTGGTTTGAAGTTTCGGCGAGTACCACGGAGACGTGACGTAGCCGACCTTCGTGCCACTGTCCGACTCAGAAACGTGCCAGAAGTCGGGCGCGTAGTCCGAGATCGGTTCGCCGCCAAGCTTCAGTCCGACCATCTTCATGTTGAATGGGTAATCACCCGCTTCAATATCCTCGCGCTGACGCTCGAGCGTTTCTTTCCCGATGTAGTCCGCTTCTTTATCATCCGGTACCTGATACGCGAGGTTGACTTGGAATGGGGAGGTTTCGTGATCCATATCCTGTCCCCACGAGAGGATCCCCGCTGCAATCCGGCGGTGATGTGCAGGAGCGACCTGCATTCCGCCGTGGTCCTTAACGGAAGCTAAGACGGGATCCCACACGGCCTCTGCGTTTTTCATCGCATCACGCACGTAGATCTCGAAGCCTTTCTCGCCGGAGAATCCAGTCTGACTCACGAGCACCGAGCAGCCATTGATCTCGGCGTCCATCAGACCGTAGTACGGAATCTCACTCACTTCCTCGCCTACCAGATCGACCAACACGTCCTCAGATAGTGGTCCCTGTATCTGCATCGGTGCAACATCGATTTCGTCGATGTCGACGTCGTAGTCGTGACCGACGTTGACGCCCTGTAGCCATTGCATCAGCGTTGAATCTGAGATCGAGAACCAGAACTCATCCTCGGCTGGGCGCAACAACACAGGATCGTTCAGGATGCCGCCGTTCTCATTGCAGAGAATGACGTACTTTCCGTGCATTGGCTCGATCTCCGTCGCATCACGGGTGATGACGTAGTTGACGAAGTCTTCTGCGTCCGATCCCTTCACGCGGATCTGGCGCTCGACTGCGACGTCCCACAGCGTCACCCGGTTGACGAGCGCATCGTACTCCTTCATCATCCCGCCGTCTTCTGGTTCGACCATACCACGCGGGTGATAAATACGGTTGTAGACCGTTGCTCGCCACGCACCCTCCTCATTGAAGGATTTGTGGAAAAACGGCGACTTGCGCACACGAGTGGATACCAACATCTCTATTCCTGGATCCCCGGACTGGCGCAGGTTTCTCGGAACCATACGGTCCGACTGATCGACGCTTGGAACGTTCGGGTGCGACGGGGTCTCCGTCTTCGGCGAATCGTCTGACATCGTCAGTCACTGACACACTCGATTCGCATAAACGCTCATGTGAGGTATGTGTCCCATTTATACCCGATCAGCTGTCTTGAGCGTGCAGTAATCTTGCACGCTCCCGGAGGTGGCTGTCGGTCTGTGTCGCCGCGACCATGATGACTCGAAGATGATCCGATCCAACCCTGCACACGCAAGCTCGCTTTCTGTACAGCATCCGCTGTCAACGAATTACTCCCGGTCAGGGATAACGTACGCACCGAAGTCTTCGATCGTTCCGACTGGCGGCGCACCGAAAGCGAGCCAGACGTGTGTTGTGTCGTCGGTTTTATTGAGGAAGTTTCTGCTCGCTTCTGGTGCGACTCGGACAATCCCACCTGCGGGAACGTCGTGCACCTCGTCTTCGATAGCGATCTGTCCGTCAGTCAGCGCGACGAATACCTCTTCTTGTCCCTCGTGGGCGTGCGGCGTGGTGATCTCTCCTGGTTCGACAATGACCTGATTGACTCGCATTTCGGTGCAGCCGAGCGTCTCCGTCAACTTGCGATGAGAAACATCGCACGTATTGAACGACTCTGTTGGAACATCATGCGGGTCGACGATGCTGAATTCGGTGTTCATATGCTACTGCTCGGAGGGAACGCCGATAGCTGTTCTGACGTCATCGAAACGAGGACGTGATCAAAATCACTTCGAGGATAGTTGTGGATCTGGCCGGAAGAGTAAATCCGTTGATAACAGCCGCTTCGTACTGGCTCTCGCTATCCATTGATGAAAACCACCGAAAGTGTCGTCACTTCGATATTTGAGCTGTGATACCTCGTGTGCCATCACTCATTTCCTGCGAAGCTACAAGTCGTGTCTGTCCAAGAGTTGGGTGTGACCTCGATCAAACTGATGCGTGGCGAGCCGATTGCAGCCGAAATCCGCGAGGAGATCCGTGAACGGGTACACGAACTCAGAGAGCAAGGGATCGTTCCAACGCTTGGGACTCTCCTGATGAGCAACGATCCGTCGGACGAGCGGTTCATGGATCTAAAACACGCTGCCTGCGAAGATCTTGGCATCGAAGGTCAAGATGTCCGGCTCGATCCCACAGCGTCTGCCGAGGATCTCTATCGAGCAGTAGACGATCTGTGCGCCGATCCAGACGTTCACGCGGTGTTCGTTCAGGCCCCTCTTCCGGAACATGTCGAGTCGATCAACGTGCGACAGCGGCTCGACCCACAGAAAGACGTAGACTGCTTTCACCCAGAAAACCTCGGTCGTCTCGTGAGCGGCGACCCACGATTCGTACCAGCAACGCCTGCCGCAGTGCTTCGTCTGATCGCGGCGTACGACGTTTCGATCGAGGGACGGGATGTCGTACTCGTCGGCCGGTCGAACGTCATCGGCAAGCCGCTTGCGAATCATCTCCTCCAGAAGCGTTCGAATGGCAACGCGACAGTGACGGTTAGTCACTCTCACACCCGAAATCTCGCGGAGAAGACGCGCCGGGCAGATGTCGTCGTAACTGCGTGCGGCGTGCCAGAACTCGTTGACGGGTCGATGCTTTCTACAGATGTTGTCTGCATCGATGTGAGCGCCAACCGGCGATCGACGGACAGCGAACGTCCTGTAGTCGTTGGTGACATCGACGCTGAGAGCGCCCAAGAGAAGGCGAGTGCAATCACACCAGTTCCGGGCGGTGTTGGTCCAGTGACGCTCGCTATGCTTCTCCAAAATGTCGTTCGCGCGGCCGAACGACAACGTCAATGAAATTTTCGATCATCTGTAGTCCGATCCCAGTCAGGATGCTCTCGGGATGGAACTGTACGCCGTAGTGAGGGTGCTCGCGGTGGCGAACTCCCATCACCACCGCACGTTCGTCATCGGTACTCGCCGTCTCGATTAAGCAGTCGGGGAGTTTCCCCCGTTCGACCGCCAGAGAGTGGTATCGTCCGGCCTCAAAAGCGTCGGGGAATTCTTCAAAGATAGCACGGCCATCGTGACGGACTGTCGAGGATTTGCCGTGGACAACATCGGGCGCGTGGACAACAGGCGCACCGTGTGCTGCACAGAGTGCTTGATGGCCGAGACAGACACCGAGCGTCGGATAGCGCAACTCTCGAAACACCGGGACAGAGACGCCAGCTTCGGCTGGTGTGCCAGGCCCTGGAGAGACGATGATACCGTCTGGATCCAGCGAGCGAATGCCATCCACGTCAATCTCGTCGTTTCGCCGGACGATCACCGCCCCGTCATCGGGAGCACCAACGGCCGCACCGACGTACTGGACGAGATTGTACGCAAACGAGTCGTAGTTGTCAACGACGAGGATTTGAGTCATGGATTTGTTCGGGGGTTGGTTACTCACTGTTCCTCCACGGCGAGATCAGCCCGTTCACCCAGCGCCTCATCGAGTGCTCTAACGAGTGCGCGTCCCTTATCGAGAGTTTCCTCGTATTCGTGATCGGGGTTCGAGTCATGAACGATGCCAGCGCCGACGCGTAAAAAGTACTCATCACCACGGCGCACGAGCGTTCGGATGACGATGTTGAGTGTGGCGCGTCCATCGAAACCGAATACGCCGATCGACCCGGTGTAGGGACCTCGACGGGTGGTTTCGACCTCATCGATGATCTCCATTGTCCGAGGCTTTGGGGCCCCAGTGATCGTCCCTCCCGGAAAGACCGCGGCGACAGCGTCACTCAGGGTACGATCCGTTCGCAGAGATCCCTCGACGAGTGAAACAAGATGCATCACCTCCGAATAGCGGTCAACGCGCCGGTACTCGGTCACTTCGACGCTCCCGTACGCGCTGACCTTCCCGAGATCGTTGCGTTCGAGATCCACCAACATCGCGTGCTCTGCGCGTTCTTTCTCGTTTTCTAATAGATCTTGTTCGAATTCGGCGTCAGATTCGGGAGTGTCGCCGCGAGGACGCGTTCCGGCGATCGGTTCGGTAAGAAGACGGTCTCCCTCGACATCGAGCAAGAGTTCGGGCGATGCGCTCACCAGATCGACGCCCGGAAACTCGATGAATGCCGAATACGGCGCAGGATTCACCCGTCGGAGGGCGTCGAACGCCGCCACCGGATGAACAGCCGCTGGTGCACGAAGACGCTGGGAGATATTCGCCTGAAACGTATCCCCGTCTCGGATATACTCTTTCACCCGCTGGACTCTCTCGGCGAACGCATCTGGCGGACAGTCGCTCTCGAAACGAGCGGTTGATCGCCGGACTGGCGGTGGATCTGTCGTTGGGTCGCCGTCGACAGCGGCCCTCGCAAGAGCGAGGGCGCGGTCGCGGCCCTGTTCGTAAGCCGCCACCGGATCTGAACCAACTGACGGACAGGCCGTCACACGCAGAATCGTTTCGTCCCCGGAGCGCGGTTCCTCCCACGCCACAACACGATCGAATACGCCCAACTGCAGCCGAGGAAGTCCCCGGTCGTCCGCCGTTGTGTCCGGAAGCGTCTCAAGCTCACGCGCGACGTCGTATGAGAGCCAGCCGAACACGCCACACGGGTAGGGGACGTCACAGTCTCCACGCATCAACGTCTCATCTTCAAGCAAGCCCGCAAGCTCTGTGAGTGATGGCGACAGAGTGTCGTCGATCGAGACGTGATCGGCCCCTACCTGTAGGCGTGTTATCGGGTCGACAGCGAAATATCCCCATCCGGACTGCCCCCCTGTCGTCTCTAGGTAGACGCCATCGCCTTTGGACGCGACGGCATCCGAGTTCTTCTCAATCACTCCACCACGAACCCGTCGGTAGGCGAGAAATGGATCACTGACCGATACGTGAACTTCAACCGGCACCCGTGCCGCCCGCGGAGCGCATCGAGCGGTCTCAACGAACGAAGCCTCAGTCGTGACGACACGTAGATCTCCTTGTAGCATGGCTCTATCGCGCCCCAGCCAGTAACGACGAACCGACTGGTCGATGGCGAGTCTTGAATCGATGCCGACTAAACGTTTTCGTGGGCCGTCCACGGGCCTCTCTCGGCACCATCAAGCATCAACAATGGGCGCGCGACAACCGACAACATATAAACATAGCCATAATTCGCCACGCCATTTTATGATGAATACGATCCATTCATGGTAACAACCACCATGGACGTTAGTAGCGCCTTTCGAAAATTGGCGCGTTTCCTCGATGAGTGCGAGGAGGAACGAGTGAGTAGTGTCGAACTCATCAAGGATACGCCCGAATCCGATGGAGCACTAACTGCCGAGATCGAAGTATCGATCTCTGCGTGCCCGTCGAAGGAAGCGGAGGGCCGGGCAGCAATCTCTCCTTGTGCCATGAGCGTCGACGGAGACGGGAGACTCCGATTCGAGGTCGAATCCTCGCAGGCCATTGTCCCCACGAACCGCGATGTCTCGGTCGAACCGACTGACGCATCGTTTGGTTCCGACGGCACAATCACGCTGACACTCTCGGCGTCTGTTCCGACTGGAGACGTCGTGACATCGAAAAAAAGCAACGAGAACCCACAGGAGACCCACTCTCACAACGAGAGCAACGAACGCAGCGAATCCGTTGACTCCCATCAGAACAGAGATCTCCCACCGTTCAGAGATCCCGAGCTCCTCGCTGAGGTGTACGAATCGTGTGATACATTCACCGAGATGCCTGACGAACTCGGGATGGACGTGACCGCTGAGACTGTTCGTCGGTATATGATCGACTACGGCATCCACGAACCGAACTCCTACAACACTGCTACCACAGACGATAGCGACGACACTCTCCCTGAACCAGACACTGACGCTGACGTCGACTCCAAACCAGACACTACTACTGAAACTGACCAAGACACACCAGCGCCAGCAACGGCGAGCGATGAGGGTGATCTACAGACGCCCGTTGTCGTCGCTGACGGGATTGGTCTCCCAGATGACGTAACGGTGGAGACGATTATCGAGACGGTACGTGAGTCAAACACCATCTATGAGGTCAAGCGCGACATCGGCATTGAGCGCGAGAACACGCTCGACATGTTACGAGAGCTCAATCTGCTCGATCTCGTCGTTGGACGACTCGCCACAGAAACAGAGCGTGAGATTAGTCGAGAGGAGGTCATCGAACGCCTCCGGCATAGCGCGGTGTAGTACGCTGTCGGACGTCAGTCCCGAATGAGTGCTGTTTCGATGAGTTTGGCCGTACCGCGGCGGATGCGTCCACCAATAGCGGTCGGCGACAGGCCGAGAGATTGTGCAATATCCGAGAGATGGGCTTCGCGGGGCTCCTCGAAGTAGCCGCGTTCGTAGGCCGTTACCAACGCAACTCGCTGTGGTTCGGTGAGTCCCGTCGGTTCCGAACCAGTCCACTCATCCTGTCGAAACATCTGGGTTAGATCGAACGAGATATCTCGGGCTTCACAGTAGTCCGACAATGTAGCGAGCGCCGCTCGATCGGGGAACTGAAGACGGACAGTCCATCCCCGTGCGTTGCTCGTTGCCTCGCGCATCAGCCCACTAAGTTCGCTCGTTTTTGGCGAGATGAGCTTCGTCTCCTCGGGATGTCGGATCCGATAGGCGCGGGTCGTATCGGAATCGGTCACCAACTCCCACTCGGCGACTGTGTGGTCTTCATCGAGAACGGTTTCGAGCGTCTCATCGGCGTTCTCGACAGTGAAGAAAAACATACCAGTCTTGGAATCAGTCGCAGACTGAGGAACGACCTGTATCGTCACATCAGAACACGCGTGAATCGTCGGCGTGAGTGCGAGATCTGGATGGGCGATGTCTACGACAGCGATCAGATTCACGAGCAACAACCCCGTCTCAATCCGAGATGCGGTACGCTTTGGTGTCGGTACGCCAAGGTATTCCGAATGACCGTCTGATACTCCTCCTGCGTCGGGCGATTGTCTATCGTGCTCATGACTTTGAAAGTACGTTGGAAACCTTCATTGTAAAACATTACGAGCAGTCTCACCGGCACATATTTAGACGTTGTGAGGTAATTCACATGTAGTATTGAAAATGTCTCGGGACAATGAAGAACATCGGGGTCTGACCCCAGAGAGGCTGTCTCACGCCCATCTACCCGAACAGAAGATGTACAAAGTCCGTGCCGAGGAGGCAAGCAGTGTAGAGCAGGTCGAAGGGCAGGTGCGGGCCTATCCGTTGTTCACCACGAATGATCTAGTGCTTCTCTATTTTGAGATGGGGCCCTCGGGAATGATCGACTGGCATACTCACGTCCCCAACATGGATGAGGTTTCGATGTGCCTCGAAGGACGGGCCAGATACACCCTCGAACGTGAAGACGGGAGCCATCAGACCATAGAGGTTGGGCCGATGGAGTTCGTCTATCTACCGGGAGGTGCCAGAAACAAGATCGAGACTGTTGGAGAACAGGTTCACAAGGGAATGGTTATTCACAGACCGGTGTCGGTCGCTCGACTCGAAAATCTCGAAGATTTCACACCCTCCGACGGAGACGACTGGCCGATGGCTCTCTGGATCGATCGCAAGCGCGATGAAGTCCTCGAAAAGGACGAAGACGCCGTCTCGACCTAACAGGCTCTGCATCGACGTTTCCAGAACAGACTGACCCGTCGATCATTGACGAATGGAAGTTGCTAGGACGGAATGAGATCGGGCGCGATGAAACAAGGCGGGAGCAACGAGAAGAGTGAGAATTCAGAACCGAAACATCTGCTCTTATCTAACTCTCCTCCCGAGCGCAGCCAAGAACGAAGCGAGGTAGCCGAGACCAGCACGGACATCGCGCTGTTTGAATGATCCAAGAAGTCCTAGAAAACCGGTAGGTTGTGATTCGTTCTGGGCCGCACCGACCGCGCCAAGGATCGTGTTCAGTCCGTCCACAGTTTCCGGTTCGACTTCGAGAGCAGAGAGCGGTTTCACGATATCGATGAGATCTTCGAGGTGACCCCCTCGTTGGAGATCGAGGAGGAGGTCGAGTGTCTCGGCGAGGTCGGTTCCTCCCGCTTCCACTGTGTCCGCAAGTTCCGCGACCTCGGAAGGAGAGAGCGCATCCGTGAACGCCGTTGTGATGGTCACCAGATCGTCGAGATGACCTTCGCGTTCGAGCTGAAGGACCGTCTCGAGTACTGTCGAGAGCTCTGCCGCATTCGCACCGACATTCTCTGCAAGCTCGGCTGTTTCAGCCGTCGTCAGGCCGTCAGCTGCCTCGATGAGTGTTGCGGTCGATTCCGTGATGTGATCGAGGTCCGACTCATCAGCACTCGCAGCGATCAGCACGACCGTCGTGAGGAGGTTGTTCACTTCGTCTGTCGAAAGGATCGATGCGAGATCGTTGTCGTGATCTGCCAGTACCGCGTGGAGCGTGTCTCCCTCTGGCTCCCGTGCCCCGTTGGTGGCCGTCTCCGGATACGATTTCTGTGGCTTCGCCATGATTAATCGTCCCCCGTCAGTTCAATATCACTGGACTGCACTGGCTTCGAATCACCCTCATGCGGATTAATCCGCACGGCTGAGACCTTGTACTCGGGAGTTGCCGCGGCAGGATCGAGGCGTTCCTCGTCGGTCAGTTGGTTGACGGCGCTTTCGGCGAAGTGAATGGGAGCGAAGACGGTGTCGCGTCCAACACGGTCTGTCACCTGCGCTGGTACGGTGATCGCTCCGCGTCGTGATTCGACTTGAACCTGATCTCCATCCTCGATACCGTAGTTCACGGCTACATCGGGATGGATTTCGACGAAGTCACTAGGAGTGTATTCCATAATCCCCTCCTCGCGGTGGGTCATCGTTCCAGTGTGGTACTGATAGAGGACGCGTCCAGTCGTCAGCGTGAACGGATACTCGTCGTCGGGCCGCTCTGCGGGCTCGCTGTAGCCGATTCCTTGGAGATGAGCTAGCCCATCCTCGGTGTTGAATGCATCTTCATAGAGGCGTTTGGTTCCGGGATGGTCCTCGTCCCAGCAGGGCCATTGGAGACCACCGTCGCTCTCAACGCGGTCGTGGGTCACACCACCGTAGAGTGGGGTGAGCGAGTTCACCTCGTCCATGATCTCGGCCGTCGAGTCGTAGTCCCAGTCGCGGCCCATCCGGTGAGCGAGGTCTTGGAGGATCTTCCAGTCCGGTCGGGACGCACCTTTCGGTTCCATCACTTGCTTGACCATCTGGACAGTTCGGTCGGTATTGGTGAACGTTCCCGTCTTTTCGACAAACGAACAGGCTGGCAGTACCACGTCGGCGTACTCGGCCGTTTCGTTGACGAAGAGATCCTGAACGACGAGGAAATCGAGAGACTCCAACACGTTGCCAGCGTGGTTGATACCCGGCTCGGAGAGGGCCGCGTTCTCACCGATGATGTACATTCCCCGAACATCGTCGTCATCAGCCGCGAGGAACATCTGGGTCGTGTAGTAGCCGTACTCTGGTGAAATCTCACACTCCCATGCGTCTTCGAATTTCGCGCGGATCTCGTCGTCAGCGATGTCCTGATAGCCCGGGAAGTTGTCTGGGAGCGGTCCCATGTCACCGCCACCGCCTTGGACGTTGTTTTGGCCTCGGAACGGAGAGACGCCGGTTCCAGGCTTGCCGAGATTACCCGTGATCGCCGCGAGGTTCGCCATCGCGATCACATTCTCAGTCCCGTGTGAGTGCTCGGTGAGACCGAGTGTCCAGCCAAAGACACAGGTATCCGCTTTTGCGATGGTCTCTGCAGCAGTTTTGATCTCTTCATGTGGGACGCCCGTGACCGCCTCAACTCGATCGGGCGTGAACTCCACGACTGCTTCTTTCACATCTTCGAAACCCGTTGTTCGCTCCGCAACGAACGTCTCGTCGTACAGATCGTTTTCGATGAGATACCGAGTAATGCCGTTGATCCAGACCGCATCATAGCCGGGTTGGACCCTGCTGTACTGTGTTGCGTACTCAGCAATTTGTACCTCGCGCGGATCGAACACGAGAAGATCAGCACCGTCACGGACGTTTTGCTTGATTCTGGTCCCGATGACAGGGTGTGCTTCGGTCGTATTCGATCCCGTAATGAGATAACAGTCGGTCGTTTCGAGATCCTCGATGCTCACCGACGCGGCACCGTAACCGTACGTCTGTGCGAGCCCAGCGACCGTTGATGAGTGACAGAGCCGATTGCAGTTATCGACGCTATTGGTGTTGAGTACCTGACGGGCGAACTTCCCCATCAGGTAGTTTTCCTCGTTGGTCGCCTTCGAAGAGGCGATGACCGACAACGCCTGCCCACCGTGTTCGGCTTTGATTTCGCCCAATCCCTCGGCCACACGCGCGAGCGCTTCATCCCACGTGGCTTCTCTGAATTCGCCGTTTTCATCGCGGACCAGCGGAGTCGTTAGGCGGTCGTCGGAGTTTACGAAGTTGTAACCGAACTTCCCTTTCACACACGTAGAGATACCGTTGACCGGAGCGTCCTCCTCAGCTGTTGGGCGGGCAGCGAGGATCTCCTCACCGTCTGAGTAGAGATCGAACCGACATCCAACAGCGCAGTACCCACACGTCGTGTCCGCAACCGTTAGCTCCTCAAGTCGCGCATCGCCGATGGACTGGGCAATCTCGAACAGTTTCCCTTCCGAAAGCGTCTCAGCAGCAACACCCTCGGCGACGTGTTCGACGTTTTGTAGCGCCTGCTGCTTCGCTCGCTGCATGTATCCCGCAACACCACTCGCAGTTTCGGAATCGGAATCGGAATCGGGATTTTCGCTCATGGCCAACTCCCTCCGTCGTCGTTTTCGCCGTCTGTTCTATGGGAGGATGACCTCTCACTGTCGTTGTGCTCGTTTGTTGCTTCCGCTCGTTTTTTCGGTGTCATTGGCCCATCTGTCTGTTCCGACTGCTCGTAGGCCTCACCGATGCTGTTTTTCTGTGTGAAGCCGGGAAGCGGGATCGTCGTCGCGTCTTCGATCCCCTTCTCGACTAGTGCACCTGTCGGGCAGACGGTCACGCAGTGTCCACAGGAGACACACGTCGAGTCCGCCATCGTCTCTGCTTCGCTCTGGAAGCCGATACGGGTGTCCTGTCCCTGTCCTTCCATCCGCAGCACGCCTTCGACTTGCACGTCATTGCACGCCTCGACGCACCGATTACAAAGAATGCATTTGTTGCGGTCGATCTGAATGAACGACGAGGAGTCGTCCATTGGTTCGTAGGCATCACGGTCGTCGAGAACACCGTATCGCGGTTCCTCAACTTCGTTCTCGATCGCGGCATCCTGCAGTTCACAGCGACCGTTCTTCCCGCAGGTCGTACAGCGAAGATTGTGATCCGAGAGAACAAGATCGAGATTGACGTCCCGTGCGAGCGCAGCGTCATCTGCTGCGGTTTCGACTTCGAGACCGTCCGTCGCAGGAAAACTACACGCGGGAACGACGCCGTGCTCGTCTGTTTCGACCATACACGTTCGACACTCGCTCCGTGGCCCGATATCCTGACGGTCGTAGTGACAGAGCGCAGGAACAGTGTCCTCCGTCTCGACGGCCTCGATGGCGTCGATGAGGGTTGCGCTTGCGCTGACTGTCACCGTTGTCCCGTCGACAGTAAGTGTCGACGGTTCGTCGCTCCCGATAGGAGGGTCGGTCGCCGTTCCCGGCGCGATGCTCTCTGTTAGCGGCGGTACATCCGTGTTTTCGTGACGTTGTGAGCTCATGATACTGCGAAATTCCGATCAAAACAGCTTCCAGCGGGACACCGGCCGTCGGCGTGGGCCGCAAACTCCGATTCGAATGCGGCCATTGCCGTCCGTGTCGGTCGGCCCGCCTGTTTTCCGAACGCACAAATGCTCGATAGATCCATGACACGAACCAGCTCCTCGATTCCATCGCTGTCGTAGTCGCCGTCGTATATTGCTCGGAGTTGATTTGCGAGCTGGGTCGTTCCCTCGCGGCACGGAACACATCGACCACAGTTCTCGTCGGCCGCAAACTGCGTCTTGTTCCCGATGAACGCTACGACACACTGATCCTCCGTGATGATCCGAACCGTTCCCTCTGTACCGAGGTCAGCGTTGGCCAGTGTATCGGGGGCGACATCGATATCGAGTTCGGTTGTAATACCCCCAAATCGTCCACCGACACAGGCTGCTTTGAACTCGCCATCGATGTCAACCGCATCGAGTGCCGTTTCGATGGTGTCGCTCTCCGGAACTTCGACT
The DNA here is from genome assembly GCF_025913575.1 of Halocatena marina. Classification (NCBI taxonomy): domain Archaea; kingdom Methanobacteriati; phylum Methanobacteriota; class Halobacteria; order Halobacteriales; family Natronomonadaceae; genus Halocatena; species Halocatena marina. Next base: position 1,985,159 of record NZ_CP109785.1, read on the forward strand.
GTCGCGGGCACAGCAACGTCGCCTGTCACCGTCACCAGACGGCTTTCTGCAAATCCATCTCGGACCGCAACCGCGAGCTGTGCGAACGTTCTTGCCGTGTGAACGAGCGTCGGGTCCCCGTGAAGGCCCGACACCTCGGGACCCGGTGGGCGCAGGCGCGCCTCAATTCGGTGATTCCCTTCGATCGCTTCGAGCGCCATCGTCGGCTCGGCTGCTCGGTACTCCGAGGGACCACCGACCACGTCGACCGAAGCGCACGGATTGGGATAGTTTTCGGCCGCCTCGTTAACGGTGAGTGCAGCGTCGTTGTCCGCCGTATAGACGACGATTCGGTCGGCGCCGACGGCACGAGCAGCCGCGTTCGCTCCTTCGAGCACCTCGAACGGTACACTGGAAAGCAAGAGCGTATCGGCGGTGGTCCCGTGAGCGTTCACCACGACTGCTGCGCTGTCTGCCTCCATAGCAGGCCGCCACGCATCGATCAATCGCTGGTCATGGCGCCAGTCGCCCCATCCACGACCGCGGAGTTGCCGAGCGAGCGAGGCCACTGCTTCTGATGCAACTGAGGCGAAGCCGCCAGCGGCTTCGTGATCGTCTGGGTGTGTGGGACGACGCCAGCCACAGCCACCGAGAACCCGGCGTACGCCAGTATCGAGGCCGAACAGTTCCGGTGCTGGGAAGGTCGTCGTTTCTGGGTCGTGCTCAACAACGGCTGCAGTGTCCGCACGAGACGAATCGTCCGCGAGTGCTACGAACTCCTGTATCTCCTCGGGTGAGCACTGGGCGTGAAAGGTGGTCCGTTCACCGCGAGTCACCGAAACGAGCGGTTCGACCGCTGGAAATCCTGTCGAACCGACCTCCACGACCGTACAATCGGCTCCAGCAACCCCATCCAACAACTCTCGGCTCGGATTGCGATCCGATATTCGTACTAATACGTCTTCATCAGATGTTGGAAATATCATCTGCTACTGTATCTACTAGTTCCCGTAATAGACGATGATAAATACACATGATCAAGCATCCGATAATACGATGAACGAACAAGAGAACACAATTGGTAGGAATTCTAAGAGACAACGTTTCAGTGGAATGGTGTGTCGCTCAGAAGACTTGGTGGATTACTCGATACTAAAAACGGTTGGTTGCGATCATTGCTCCAGCTACTCTGTCCGTCGCACAAGGACGCTGTTCGTCAGAGACAGTGCTTGCGCACGGATCCATTCTCGTACGGATCGATGCGTAACGTCCGCCGCCCGTAACGTCCGCCGCTAAATGTGGGACAAGCACTTCTCTGGAAACGGTCATCGACGACACGTTTATCGGTAGGCCGGCGACCATATCCTGTACTATTCGTCTGGCACGTCGTCGAGGTCAACGAGTGGTGTATCACCAAGGACTGATCGTCCGAGCAGACGGCCACCAATTACTGTCGGGCTAATGACTTCATCGGCACCAATCCCTTCGAGCTTATCGACGTGTCGCTGTTCGTTGGCCGCTGTGACGATGCAAACATCCGGATTTACTTGTCGGGCAGCGATGACTGCCAGCGTGTTTTGTCCGTCGTCGCCGGTCGTCGCAACGATACCGCTGGCCACGTCAGCTCTGGCATCTCGAAGCGCTTCGGTGTCTGTCGGATCCGCAGTCAACACGTTGATATCACGATTTTTCAGGGTCGTGGCAGTCTCCGTATCAGAGGTTATCACAACCACGTCGGTCGCTTCCGTGAGTTCGTTGAGGAGCGGTTCCGTCAGGTTACTGTAGCCAAGGATCAGAACGTGGTCTTTGAGTTGTGAGTGTTGCGGAGTAGTCATTTTTCCAACCGCGGTAGTTATCCGTGATTCGAGAGCCGGGACAAGGAATGACCCGAACGCAGCACCGAACGCCGTGGTACCGATAACGAGTACCGAGATCGTAAACAGTTTTGCCTGTCCAGTGGTGGGCCGTATGTCGCCGTATCCGACAGTTGTTCCAGTGACGATCATGTAGTAGAACGCATCAGTCCACGTTTCGACTCCGATGTACTCATCTCTCAGGACGTATACCCCGATCGTGCCGTACACTTGTACTGCTAAGAACGAACCCAGCGCGGCAATCTGAAACGGTGTGAGTTTGATCGGTTGATCAAACTGATCACGGTTTCGGATCAGCAGTGGCAGAATGACGAACGAGAATAACAATAGCAGAAGATCGGTTGCCTGTGCAGTTACAAGCGCTAGTAACGACGCCAGCGGGAGCACGATTACCGCGCCGTACCACATGAGGCGCTTGCGCCGTTGCAATCCAACCGTGGTGGCTGTGAGGAGGAAAGCGAGGAGAAGACTCACGAATCGGATGACGTTGTCCCCGCCCGTGGGAAGGAACGTGGCGAGTGGGCCGTTCAACGCAACTCTCTCCTGTCTGAGGTGTGATAATCCAATAATGAACGCAAGTGCGGCGACGATTCCAACCAGAAGCACTGCTATATTCGGACCCGAGAACGCCCGCCAGTAGGCGAATAGAAGCCGCTTTGCGTGGGAGAACTGTTTACGGAGAGCAGAATCGGTCGGCTTCTCTGACCCATCACTCGCCATCGTGCTGGTGTTTAGCATGGAATGAATAAAAACTCGTGTCCCCAGCGTCGGTGTCGAGAGTAGCAAAAGAGGAAGCTGCGATCGCTTAGTCAGTGCTACTAGTCTTTTTCGTCAATCACTGCGTTCATCGTTACGTCTGTGGATCCGTCACGCTGGGCATCGTTAGTGACCAAGCGCGAACTCGCATCAGTGACAGGCTTCGCTGGACGAAGACACCACGTTCCACGAACTGTCCGATATCCGGGAGGAGGAATGTAAGAGACTGTTGAGGTGATGGACGAAACAGCAGTCGAACGGGTTAGAACAATCCGGAGACGGTTCCGTCGGGATCGATGTCCATCTCCGCGGCAGCGGGCTCTCCGGGGAGACCGGGAAGTGTAAGGACATCGCCAGTGAGAACGACGAGAAAGCCTGCGCCTGCGGAGGGGTAGACCTCCTTGACTTCGAGGGTCCAGTCATCGGGCACTCCTTTCAGACTCGGGTCGTCACTGAGAGAGTGGAACGTCTTTGACATACAGACAGGAACGTCATCGAGACCGAGTTCCGTGAGCTGTTGGATGTCGGCTTCGGCGTCGCCGTGGTACTCGACGCCGTCGGAGCCGTATATCTCGGTTGCGACGGTCTCGATCTTCTCCTTGATCGAAGCATCGACCGAATAGAGTGGTTCGAACTGTGACTCAGATTCGGCAGCGCTCGTCAGCTTCTCTGCGAGATCGATTCCTCCCTCACCGCCGTCGCTGAAGACGTTGGATTCGGCGGCATCGATGCCTAGCTCAGATTCGCAGTGTTCGATGACGGTCTCGACCTCTCTGTCGGTGTCTCCCGGGAAGCGGTTGACGGCAACAACGACTGGGACACCGAACTTCTGGAGGTTTTCGACGTGCTTATCGAGATTTTCGAAGCCTCGTTGGACGGCTCCGATATCCTCGTCTTCGAGCGCATCAAGCTCCGGCGGCCACATGTCCAGACCGTGGTATTTGAGCGCTCGCACAGAGGCGACGAGTGTGACCGCGTCGGGCTCCATATCGCCGAACCGACAGACGATGTCCATGAACTTCTCTGCCCCGAGATCTGAGCCAAAGCCTGCCTCAGTGATGAGATACTCAGAGAGATGTGAAGCGACCTCATCAGCCATCAACGAATTGGTGCCGTGGGCAATGTTGGCGAACGGACCGCCGTGGACGAACGCGGGTGTTCCCTCGATGGTTTGGACGACGTTCGGCTTGAGAGCCTCCTTCAACAGGATAGCAACGGAGCCTGTCGCGTCGATATCGTCGACGGTGACTGGGGCACCGTCCTCGTCATACGCGACGATAATGCGCGAGACACGTTCTTTGATATCCTCGATGCTGTCAGCGAGACACAACACCGCCATCAGTTCCGAGGCAGCCGTCAGAATGAATCCGCCTTCGCGGGGGCGACCACCTGTTTTTCCACCAAGACCGATCACCGTCTCTCGGAGGACCCGGTCGTTCATGTCGATCGCGCGTTTCCAGCGTACCTCGTTGACGTCGATGTTCAGATCGTTCCCTTGTGTGAAGTGGTTATCGAGCATCGTCGAAATGAGGTTGTGCGCCGCGGTCAGTGCGTGGATATCGCCGGTGAAGTGGAGGTTGATATCCTCCATCGGCAGTACCTGTGACCAGCCGCCGCCAGCGGCTCCACCTTTGACACCGAAAACAGGCCCGAGCGACGGCTCTCGGATAGCAATGAGCGCGTCCTTACCGATCTGATTGAACGCTTGTCCGAGCCCGACTGTCGTTACCGTCTTGCCTTCACCCATCGGCGTCGGCGTCATTCCAGTTACGAGAATGAGCTTGCCGTCGGCCGTCCGCTCCGTAAGAATACGCTCGATCGCGTCTAACTTCACCTTCGCCTTGTACTCGCCGTACTGCTCCAGATCATCAGGGGAGAGACCGAAGGATTCGACAATGTCCGTGATCGGCTGTTTCTTGACAGACTGTGCGATTTCGTAATCGGTTGGCATTGATTCCGGACTCTCGTCTGAAGATGACATCTTACGAAGGCGTATCCACGATGCGGACATCAATGTTTGTGTATCTATAGTTCGACGAATACAATGTGTTTGACGGGAGAAATTCGCGCTCATCACGCTGTAACACGTCTGATCGAGGACTCATAGCATCATATATTCGATACCATGTGCTTCGATTTTAAGACACATTGCTTTGGAGCGTACGAGAGCACCGGGCGGGGTTAATGAAGCAGCTATCAGTGCGCAGCTTTTCGGTCCTCAACGTATTCAGTGAGATCCCGCTCGATATCCGCATCGAGGTGTGGTTTCTGGTAGGCTTCGAGTTGTCGTTGAACACGGTCGTGTGCTCGCTCGACAGCCGACGTACTGTCTGTGTCCCAATCGCTGTATGAACGTTTATCGGCGATATCTGGACGGTAGAACACTTTCTCCAATTGATCGTTGGATGGATCGAGGAAATGTCCAGCGGGTTCGACCGCAGACATACGATCGAGCGCACACGTGTCGGGAGAAATGGTAATACCTCGCTTAAATCGATCGATGTATTGGAGTGTTTCGCAGTCGAGTACGAACTTCTCTGGCGAGATAGCCGAGTAGGATTCGAGAATCCCCGCAGAGTGAAGCACGAAATCGATCCCACTGAGCGCCGTAATCGTTTGCAACAGCATCGATTCGAAACCAGCTTGGAAGTCGACAGATTTCGAGTCCGAAAGCCCGCCACCGCCACGCGATGGGATATCATAGTAGCGACCCATCTGCCCACAGAACGAAACGAACAGTGCCGATTCGGGGCTTCCAATCGATAATGAACCGTATCGGGCGTCGATGTTCGAGGCGGGGACTCCGTAGACCACCGGGGTACCGGGATTGAGTAGCTGAGCGAGCGTGATAGCGAGGAGATTTTCTGCGTTGGCCTGCGCCATCGACCCTGCAAGCGTTTCCGGTCCCGATGCACCAGCCATCGTGAACGAGGATATGATCACGGGCTGGCCGTTCTCGGCGTATGTCATCAGACCACCGAGCGTCTTTGTGTCGAGACTCCGGGGCGGTACGGTGTTGATTAGCCCCGCTGTGTAGGGCTTTCGCAGATCGGGATCGTCCATAACGATCCCGAGCATGTCGAGACATTCCTGCGCACGATCCTCGCCGTAAGCCGATCCCATGACTGGTTGATCTGTGTAGATGAGAGACCGCTCGACCATATCGAGGTGTTTGGTTGCCTGATCGGTGTCGTTGGGTTCACAGACGTTGTAGCCCGTGCAGTTGATGACAGATTCCATCTGTGAGAGCTTCACGAAATCAGTGTAATCGGACAACGTCGAGCGGCGCCGTCCATCCTCGACAGTGTGGATGTTCGAGGGGCCATATCCTGGTGCTCGGACACTCTCGTTGCCACCGACTGTGACGTCATTCCCAGTGTTGCGCGCGTACAGTGTGAACTGTGCTGGTGCTTTCTCGACACACGCCGCGACGATGTCCCGAGGGAGCGTCACGACGTTGTTCTCGTGGATCTCACCGCCGTTGCGCTCGAACACCATCCGAGCGCGCTCGTGGTTGATCTGGATGCCGATGTCCTCGATGATGTGCATCGACGCCTCGTGGATGGCTGCCCTGCTCTCTCTGGTTACCCCGAGCGACGCAGCCGTTGTTCCCGCGTCGTACTCCGGCATGTACGTTCGGTTGTCATAGAATTCGTATAAGTGCTTACGCTATCAGTCTCAATCACCCCGGAGAGGCAATCTGTGCTGGATGTAGCTGCTCGTCGCTGATTGAAAAATAAATTATTGACGAGCTGATACGTTGTGCTTCGATAACCGTCTGTCGGGACTCGGAGACATCTTTATTCACAGCGATACGAACAGGTGGGGATATGGAGTACCACGAGACGGTGAATACACTGGAGCGATTGCGGAGGCTTCGGCCAAAGCTTGGGACCAGAACGACCGCTTCGCTGTTAGAGCATCTGGGCAACCCTCACGAAGGGATGGCTGCCATTCAGATCGCTGGCTCGAACGGGAAAGGGAGCACGGCCCGCGTCCTCGATCGCATCCTCCGAGAGGCAGGACTTAGTGTCGGTCTCTACACCTCACCGGATCTGAACGATTTCCGCGAACGAGTCCGCGTTCGTGGTCGGAACATTCCAAAAAGAGAGGTCGTACGGTTCGTCGAGGAGGCGTGGCCGTATATCGTTGATCGGGCTGTCGAGGGAGACGGCCCGACGTTTTTCGAAGTGTGTACTGCGCTTGCACTCTGGCATTTTGACCGCGAAAACGTGGATTGTGCGGTTCTTGAGGTCGGGATCGGTGGCAGGTACGACGCGACGAGCGTCGTTGATCCCGTAGCGGCAGCGGTCACGAGTGTCAGCCTCGAACACACCGACATTCTCGGCTCGACCGTTGAGGAAATCGCCCGAGACAAGGCACAAGTCGCACCCACTGATGCGCCGCTCGTGACCGGTGCAACGGGGCGAGCGCTCGAAACGATTCGGGAGGAGGCCGACGTGCTGACGGTCGGCTCGACGCGTGTGGACAGCTCTGTAGCGGATCGTGAAACGGTCCACGATCCGGAGTCAGGCCCCGACATCGGCGTCACCGAGGGTGAGATGGTGTCGTCGTCGATGGCGGCGGTTTCGGTTGATGGACCTGACTGGAGAGTCGAGAGTCGGACACCGCTGCTCGGTCAATATCAAGCGGTCAACATCGGCATTGCCGGCACGCTCGCCAGACAAGTTGCTGATGTGACCGAGCACGATATCGCGGCGGGCATCCGGAACGTTCACTGGCCGGGACGGTTCGAGGTGATGGACGACACGCCGCTCACGGTGCTCGATGGCGCGCACAACCCCGATGCGTGCGCAAAGCTCTCGACGGTGCTCAAACGCTTCGACTACGACGATCTGTCCCTCGTGTTCGGCGCGATGCGCGATAAGGACCATCAGGCGATGTGTCGCTCGCTCCCGTCTGCCGATCGGGTGTTCCTCGCCGAACCCGCCGTGAATCGCGCGGAGGATACTGCTGTCCTCTCGACAGTCTTTGAAAGAGAGACTGACGGAACGGTTGAACAGTGTGGATCCGTCCTCGGTGCAGTCGATCGGGCACTCCAGCAAGCTAATGTGGCGGATTGCGTCGTGATAGCGGGATCGTTGTACACCGTCGCAGAGGCGCGAGATCGCTGGACTCGGGCACCGATTCCCACACAGACCGACACGACAGCGCGCGCTCGATCCGTCGTGCGAGCTGCCGACGTGCCTGCAGCGGAGCGTCCAGCGCCCGACCAGATGGTTCACCGGACGATCCGGTTTCATGCTCGGCGTGAACAGGCCACGTTGTTGCGGACAACGATGCTCTCGCTGGGCGGTACCTGTTCTGTCTCCGAGATCGCCGCAGACGAGCACATTGACGTCGTCATGACGGGAACGCTGGCGCAGTTCAGAGACCTCATTCGCCAACTGCGCGGCCAGAGCGAATTCAATCACATTGCCTCGCAGTTGAACCACGCGCTCGGGATCGAAACGAACGGAAAGGACGAATCGTCCTGTGACTACCCATGGGAGAACGGCACGGCGGTGATGGGCATTTTGAACGTCACACCAGACAGCTTCCACGACAGCAGCGAGTCAGTTGAAGCCGCCTGTGCCCGCGCTGAAGAGATGGTTGCTGCAGGCGCTGACATACTGGATATCGGTGCTGAATCGACGAGGCCAGGAGCAGATCCAGTCACAGCCGAGGAGGAACGCGAGCGACTGCTTCCGGTCCTTGATCGGCTCACCGACAGCACTGCGATGATTTCCGTCGATACGCGCAAGCCTGCGGTTGCCGAAGCCGCGCTTGAGGCTGGTGTCGAGATGATCAACGACGTCTCCGGCCTTGCTGACGCAGCAATGCGCAGCGTTGTTGCGGAGTGGGACGTACCGGTGGTCGTGATGCACAGTCTCTCGACGCCAGTCGATCCAAAGCAACAGTACTCATACGGCGATGTCGTTGACGACGTGCTTTCGGAACTCACCGAACGCGTCTTACTCGCCGAGCGAGCGGGCATCGACCGTTCTCGTGTCGTCGTGGATCCCGGACTTGGGTTCGGTAAGCGCGCCACAGAGAGCTTCGAGTTGCTCGACCGACTTGACGAATTCAGCGCCCTCGGAACGCCGATCATGGTTGGTCATTCGCACAAATCGATGTTCGAACACGCCGGCTGTGGTCCTGACGAACGACTCGCGCCGACGATTGCTGCGACGACGCTGGCCACAGAACGCGGTGCGGACATCGTCCGCGTCCACGATGTTGCGCCGAACGCTGCTGCTGTTGCTACCGCCGAACGGACCACGCGTACTGATCACTCATCTGACCCCAGTTTGTGATCGACTGCCAAAGAAACACAACATGAATTCTATAATACATTATGTGGGAGAATTCGACGAAGATATACTACTTCAAAGACATGTTTCGAGGAGCACGGCAGTCGATATCCACTGATTCACAAGCAGGTGTATACGGGATTCACGACGTGCTGTTTGGCCAATGTTGCTTGACGCATAGCATTCGATCGATCCGTCCTATCGCTCATTTTCTAACAGAGTTGTCAGTTATGGATCCCTTTATTACTCGGCGCGTTCCTCAACAGTAGACAAGCATGAAATTGACAGACATAGCCGTGAGAGCGAGCGTGAATCGGTCCAAGAGATGGCATCAGTTCAGTACCTGCGTGGGTGATCATTGATGGCATCGGATTCCAGTGACAGCGGTGTCCCATCGCACGCGAAAACGGTCATTCTCGGGGCCGGAATCGTCGGAAACAGCCTCGCCTATCACCTCGCAGAACAGGGCCGGAAGGATATCCTCCTCGTCGATAAGGGACCACTGCCGGACCCGGGTGGCTCGACGGGCCACGCATCGAACTTCCTCATGCCCGTCGAACATTCGAAAGAGATGACCCACCTTACTCAGGAGTCCATCGAGCAGTACAGAGAGATGGACACGTTCAACGAGAGCGGGGGTATCGAGGTCGCACGCACAGAAGAACGGATGGCCGAAAATCGACGTCGTCTGCAGTCGGCTAAGGCGTGGGGCGAACCAGCAGAGTTGTTGTCGCCCGAAGACGTCGAGGAGTTGGTTCCCTACATCAACACCGACCTCATCAAAGGTGGTTTCTACACAGAGGGGGCTGGTGTCTGTGACCCACTCCGTGCCGGTGAGGTGATGCGGGCTCGGGCCAAGGACAAAGATGCACTCACCGTTTCGCCGAACACTACTGTCCTCGACATCCACGTCGAGCACGGCGAGATTCAGTCGGTCGAAACCGATCGTGGGACGGTCACTGCCGACGAGGTCGTCATCGCATCCGGACTCTGGAGTCCGAAGCTCGCGGAGATGGCTGGCGTCGAAATTCCGCTCACGCCAGCAGTACACCAGATGATTAGTGTGGGTCCCATCTCGTTGCTCGAAGAAGACGAGGGCGAGATCAACTATCCAGTCGTTCGTGACATGGACACTCAGATGTACGAACGCCCGAGCGGCAACGATCTCGAGGTCGGTTCCTACCAACACCGACCGATCCTCTGGGATGTCGATGACATTCCATCGATCGAGGAGGCACCGCTGTCGCCAACCCAGCCGCCGCTCACTGATGACGCCTTCGAGAAATCGATGGCGGACGCACTTGAGTTGATGCCAGAGGTCCTCGATGATCCTGAAGCAGGTATTCGCCACGAGATTGACGGCCTATTGTCGGTGACACCGGACGGTATGCCACTCCTCGGACCGATGCAAGCGGTCGATGGCCTGTGGTCCTGTGCGGCGATCTGGATCAAAGAAGCGCCTGCAATCGGCGAAGAGGTGGCAAAGTGGATGACGCGGGGCTATCCCGATATCGACCTCCACAGCTCGAACATCAACCGCTTTTTCGAGTACGGAACGTCGCGGACGTTCGTCAAAGAGCGAGCGCACGAGGGATTCCAGAAGATCTACGGCATCGTTCACCCGGTCGAGCAGTGGCAGTCCTCGCGTCCCCTTCGGACGAGTGCCTTCTACACCAGACAAGACGAACTGGACGCGCGCTTTTTCGAAGCCGCTGGGTGGGAGCGCCCACAGTGGTTCGAGTCCAACGAGGACCTCGTCGATCAGTACGCAGACGAGATAGCAGATCTGCGCCGGTCCAACGAGTGGGATTCTCGTTGGTGGTCTCCGATCATCCTCGGCGAACACCTTCACATGCGCGAGAACGTCGGCATGATCGGCGATATGGGCTTTACCATCTTCGATCTCGTGGGACCGGGTGCGACGGAGTACGCCGAGAAGATGGCAGTCGGCCGCATGGATGTCGATGTCGGAAAGTCGGTGTACACACCCATTCTCGATGAGAACGGTGGCTTCCGCTCGGATCTCTCGGTCGTTCGCGTTGAGGAGGATCGCTACCGTGTCATCACTGGGGGGGGCATGGGTGGAGCGGACAAGCAGTGGTTCAGCCAACACCTTCCGGAGGATGGCTCAGTGCATATCGACGACCAGACCTCTGCACTCTGTACGCTGGGTGTCTGGGGACCAGATGCACGAGACGTCCTCGATTCGGTGGCTGAAGAGGATGTGTCCCACGAAGCATTCCCACCGTACACGGCCCAGGAAATTACTATCGGCGAGGTAGACACGTGGGCGCTGCGGATCTCCTACGTCGGAGAGCGCGGGTGGGAGCTGTACGCACCGATGGAACAGGGCCAGCGTCTCTGGGACATCATCTGGGAGGCTGGTCAGGAGTACGACGTTCGTCCCGTCGGCATGGGCGTCTACGGCACGACCGGACGGATGGAGAAGGGCTATCGCCTCTATGGTCACGAACTCGAACTCGAATACAATCCGGCAGAGGCCGGTCTCACCTTCCACGGCGTCAAAGACGCAGACTTCATCGGCAAGGAAGCCTACGCAACGGCCATCGAATCGGAGAACACTGCTACGCTCTGTACGCTCTCGGTTGATGACCACGCGCCCAACGGGGGTGAGCGGCGCTTCATGCTGGGTGGCGAGCCCATTCTCGCAGACGGCGACGTGATCGTCGACGAAGAGGGGCGACGATCGTACGTCACGAGCGCTGGCACCGGACCGAGCGTCGGCAAACACCTGCTGATGAGCTATCTTCCGCCCGAATACGCAACCGAGGGTCAGCAGCTGTCGGTCGAGTACTTCGGCCAGCAGTACCCGGTTACCGTCGAAGTCGCCGGAAGCCGGCCACTGTTCGACCCGAACAACGAGCGCATCCGCAGCTAAGAGAAGCATCCACAACCACTGGGATCGACTCGAACGTGATCAGATCCTTTACACCAACCTATACGAGAACACCATGGAAGTGCTAGCCTGCATCAAGCGGGTACCGGATACCGGATCGAGAATTGTACTGACAGAAGACAAACAAGATATCGACACCAGCAATCTCGGGTTCACGATGAGCCCGCACGAAGAATGTGCGGTTGAGGCTGCTATCGAGTTGACCCAGAGCCACGGTGGGACGGCAACAGCGTTGACACTCGGCCCAGACGAGGCGACCGAGCAAGTCCGAACCGCATTGGCAATGCAAGCCGACGAGGCAGTGCTGCTGGAAACTGATGGAAGCGAGTGGGGCGCTATCGATACTGCCCAAGCCATCGCCGAGCACGTCCGCAATCGAGACGAAGAACTCGATCTGCTCCTGTTCGGTAATGAGTCCGCAGACGCAGGGAACTACCAGGTCGGTGTCCGCGTTGCTCACGAACTCGATCTCCCTTGCGTGACCGGCATCAAATCCCTCACAGTTGAAGACGGAACGGCCATCGCAAAACGAGAAGTATCCGGGGGCTCAGAGGTGTACGAGGTGGAGCTTCCGGCAGTGATATCCGTGAAAGAAGGATTGAACGAGCCTCGCTATCCGTCGATACGCTCAAAGATGGCGGCACAACGTCACGACGTCGAGCGGAGCGAACCGGAGCGGACTGCTGCTGTCGGTCTCGAAAAGATTCGTCTCGAAACGCCAGAGCAATCAGAAGGCTCCGCCGAGATACTCGGAGAAGGACCCGAGGCAGTGGACAACGTCATGGAAGTACTATCCAACGATTTGGAGGTGCTCTGACCGTGATCCTCAGCTTAATCGAACACGAAGACGGCACGCCGAGCGACGTGTCGCTCCAGATGCTCACGTTGGCTCGTGACATCGCCGAACAAACAGATTCGTCGCTAGCTGCCATCGTGTTTGATGATGGAGACGCTGTGACCGACGCGGTAGCCACACAGGGCGTCGAAGATGTCTACAGCGTCACCCACGACCGCCTCGACGTGTATGCGCCAGAGGCGTGGGCCGAAAGCGTCGACCAGCTCGTCGAAGAACTCGACCCGGAGGCTGTTCTGGCTGCTGGTACCGATCGTGGTCACGAGGTTTTGGCACACGTCGTCGCCAGACGTGATCTACCGATGGCCGCAAACTGCACCGAAGTGGACGCTGGCGATGCCTACGAAGTGACGCGACAACGCTGGGGTGGCAGCCTCATCGAACACGCTCGATTCGATAGCGGGATGCCGGTGCTCACGACCGCAGCACACGAGATAGCCGCAGAACCAGCCACCGAGGCAGCCGACGTGACGACCCACGATTTCACACCGACACTCGATGACGACGACTTCCGTGTCCGCGTCTCACGACGGGAAGAGTCCGATGCAGAGGGCATTCCGTTAGGAGAGGCCCGCATCGTCGTCGGTGGAGGCCGTGGCGTCGGAAGTAGCGAAGACTTTGATCAGTTAGAAGAGCTTGCAGAACTGCTCGGTGGGACGGTTGGCTCCTCGCGTGCCGCTGTCAACGAGGGATGGCGTCCCCACGACGACCAGATCGGCCTGACCGGTGCCAAGATCGCACCGAAGCTCTATGTCGCCTGTGGGATCAGCGGTGCGGTCCAGCATATGGTTGGCTGTAAGGGAGCGGACAACATTCTCGCAATCAACACAGATCCCGAAACGTCCATCATCCAAAAAGGAGAGTACGCCGTCATCGGTGACCTCCACGAGGTCGTCCCAGCACTGAATGAGGCGATTCGGAATGGACAATGAGAGCGAACGCTTGAAAGGACCTGAAGATTCATTCGGTGGACTGTGACATATTTCGAGTAATCTCATCTCCGTCTATCTCAGCGGATGTCATCTCATTCTGATCGTTCGATCTTATTCCGGTTCGTTGCCCTCGATTCGTATTCGTTGTCGATATCGATCTCGCTGTTTCAAGAATGTGAGCCACGGGCCATCATTCCGTCACTCTTCTTCGCGTCGGTGAGAGTGGACCGTTCCATCGCCAAGATTGAACGTTCTGGGATTTGTACAGACAGGTAATGTCGTCTCTATCCAGCGCGTTGGACTCGGCTTGCGTGCTTCTCGTTGGTACGACCGATTGGGTCGGAACACTCGCGCAGACGCTGGAAACTGACACCGGGGCAACTGTTCGGGTGGTTGCAACCGCTGATGAAGCGCTCACCGTCTATCACGAGGAGTCGGTTCACTGCCTCATCAGTGAATATGCCCTTGCTGAATCGACCGGTCTCCAACTACTCCGAACAATTCGTTCGGAAACGACGACGACGCCCGTTATTCTGTGTACTGCAGCAGGAAACGAATCGATCGCTAGTGAAGCCGTTTCTGCGGGAGTCACCGACTACATCGCTCTGACTGGCGACGAAGCGTGGATCGAGGACAGTCTGGAGCGTATCGAACGAGCCATTCGAACCGCTCGACGAACAGAGACCCTGCGAGATCGAGCACGACAGTTCGATGCGATATTTCACGACTCACGGTCCGCGACGTGGGTGCTCGATCCTGATGGTCATCTCGTACGAGTCAACCAGACTGCCCGTGAGATGATCGAACATGATACCGAAAGCGTCGTCGAACAACCATTCTGGACGCTTCCATGGTGGCCAAGATCGAATGGGATTCAATCAGACGTTCGTCAAATAGTCGAGAAAGCCCTCGATGGCACGTTTAGCACCGCGGTGATTACCCGAACAGAAGCAGACGACAGTCCACAGGTGAGCGAGCTGTCTGCTCGTCCTGTTCGGGACGAACGTGGATCCATCGTCTCCATCATCGTCGAAGAAGTCGATATCACCGAACGGGTTGATCTCGAACGTGAACTCCGACAGTCCGAGGAGCTTCACCGCGTCACGCTCAACAACATGACTGATACGGTCCTGATTACCGATGATTCGGGGGCCTACACCTACGTCTGTCCTAACGTTCACTTCATATTCGGATACACCGCAAACGAAATTCGTGAACTCGGTACGATCGATGCCCTTCTCGGCGATGATCTCTTCGATCGGGACGAACTCACGGACAATGGTGTACTGAAGAACATCGAGTGTACGGCGACGGACAAAGCGGGACGTGAGCATACACTGTTAGTAAATGTCAGGGAGGTATCTATTCAGGATGGGACGCTGCTGTATAGCTGTCGAGATATCACAAAGCGAAAGCAGCGCGAAGAAGCGTTGGCTACGCTTCAGGAAACGACGCGTGATTTCCTCTATGCAGAAACCAGAGCGGAGATCGCCCAACGCACCGTCGAAGACGTTTCGAGCGTCCTCGGCCTCGATGCGAGCGCGGTCTATCTCTTCGATGTTGACGGAAATAATCTGCAGCCGACTGCGTATTCAACCTCGATGGAGCGGTTGAACGGCCCTCCCCTGACCACGCATACCGATCCCGACAGTCTCACTGGCTACAGCTTCGTCGAGGACGAATCCTTGTTTTTCGACGATGTCCATAGCTCCGATCGGCTCGAAAATCGAGCGACTGACCTCCGAAGTGCTGCGTACATCCCGTTGGGCGAGCACGGAGTCTTTATCGCTGGTGCAGCTGATGTCGGACTGTTCGATGACGTCACACGAGAGCTCGCCGATCTGCTCGCTGCAACGGCTGAAGCCGCTCTCGATCGTGTCAAGCGTGAGAGCCGCTTGCGCGAACAAGATCGTGAGCTGCAACACCAGAACAGCCAGCTCACCGCACTGAACCGCATCAACGAGATCATTCGTGACATCGATCAAGCGCTCGTACAGGCAGAAACACGCGAGGAAATCGATCGTGCTGTCTGTGATCGCTTGACGGCTGATGATCGATTCGCGTTCGCCTGGATCGGTGTGATCGACCCGGTTGAAGGCTCGTTACAGCCACGAGCGTGGGCTGGTGCGGAACGGGGCTACCTCGATAGCCTCGCTGTTTCTGTGGACGAATCCGAATCGGAGCCATCGAAACAAACTGCGGCCACCCGAGAAGTAACGATGGTCACGAACGTCGCTAATCGCCTTCGACAGGAGTCATGGCGAAAGGAAGCACTCTCTCGCGGATTCCACTCGGTGCTCAGTGTTCTGCTCGCGTATGATGAGTTCACGTACGGCGTTCTGACTGTGTATGCAGAATCCCAAAACGCATTCGACGAGACCTCCCGTGCAGTACTGGCCGAGCTCGGCGAGACGATCGCTTCGGCGACGAGTGCAGTCGAGCGAAAAAACGCACTTGTTACAACTTCGATGACGCGTCTCGAATTCAAGATCGAGGACCCAGCGTTCGTGCTTTCTCGGCTTGCACAGGAGGCAGACTGCACGCTCTCCTATCACGGCGGGGTGCAACAGACCACAGACGGCGTCTACGTCTTCGTGACTGTTGAGGGTGCAGTTGTCGATGCGGCTGAACGGGTCGCGACGGAGTTGGTCGCAGTCGAAGAGGTTCATCGAATCAGCGCCGATGGTACCGAAGGTGTGCTCAGGCTCAAACTCGCTCAGCCGTTTCTCGCACTCGAATTAGCTGACCACGGGGCAGTTCTCCACAGTGCCTCGGTTGATGCGTCATCCGCAAATCTCGTTATCGACGTTCCAGATAGCGTCGATGTGCGCCATATCACGCAGCTCGTGACTGAGCCGTTCGACAATGTCGAATTCCAATCAAAACAGACGCTCGATCGAACGTCCAGCCAGAGTCTTTACTCACAGTTCCTCGATCAGCTAACCGACAGACAGCTCGAAGTGGTTCAGATGGCGTATTACAGCGGGTTTTTCGAATCACCGCGTGAAAACACAGGCGAAGAGATCGCTGACGTACTTGATATCTCGCCGACTGCCTTCTATCGGCACGCCCGGACAGTCCAACGAAAGCTATTCTCGACGTTGTTCGACGACGTTGGTATTCCTACCTCATCCATGGATTAGCCGGCGTGGACGTTGGGGGGTTGAATAACAAACCACCAATCTGAATTATTGTTTGTTATTCAACGATCACTGTCATTCATGAGTGTTTCGTAGTGGGAACAACGATGAGAGATGTCAGCTACGACCCTAATTCGAAGTCGGCATACGAGTGTTTCAACTGCGGTACGATCGTGAGAGCAGAGTCGAATCCGGGAACGTGTGATAATTGTGGGAGCGCGATGCGAAATAGGCTGATACCGCTCGAGTGAGCACATTGTCGAGGGATATCGCTGCGATTCTCGAATGTAGTCGCTGGGGGCAGTAGATACTGTGTCGTTACACTCGAAAATCGAATCTCGCAGTTGCTTCGAATCAATTTATCATTGATCGCTAATCGACTGCGGCGTTCGATCATCTAATCGCTCGTTCGACGATGAGAATCTGTCCGCTGATTTTCGAGGGACGTCGCCGGACCGACGAGATGGACAGTCGCCACAGTGAGTTGGCTACACACTTGCCAAACGTGGATATCATCGACGCGTTCGACATCGCCCAATGCAGTGATGTCAGTTCGAAGATCGTCTTGTGAACTCGGACTTCGTTCGAGGAGGATCGACGAACTCTCCCGAAGAACCGTCCCAGCCGACCAGAGAACCAGGAATCCGATCAGCGTGGCAGCGACCGGGTCGGCGATCGGGAGATCTGCTACGGCGACGGCCACCGTTGCAACGATCACTGCGATCGAGCCGCCCGCATCGCCAAGCAGGTGGTAGAACGCGCTGCGTTCGTTGAGGCTCATTTCACCGCTCTGAAGGACGTATACCGATCCGACGTTGACGAGTAAGCCACCAGTGGCAACGATAAGCGTCAGTTCCGGGTCGATGGTGACGGGATCGAGAAATCTCTGATAGGACTCCCAGAGGATGTAGCCAACCATTGGGATAAACAGGACACCATTCAGGAAGGCAGCGACTGGCTCCAGACGATGAAGGCCGTATGACCACGTTTCACCGCCTTCAAAGCGGTCTACGGTGTAACTCGCACCGAACGCCATCGAGTATGCGAGCATGTCGAACAGCATGTGGAGTGCGTCACTGAGCAGTGCAACCGAACCAAACAGGAGACCGCCAGCCAACTCGACGATGAAACCAACGAGGTTGCTCACAGCAACAAGCGTCAACCGCTCGGTGCTCGTCCGATCTGCTCCTTGCTGACCGACACAGATACCAAAGACGTGGTCGTGACCGTGATCATGATCGTGGTCTGACCGTGACTATGGTCGTGGTCGCTGTCGTCGATATCCATCGTGTGGGATGAATACGGGTTCGACTATCTCAGGGCTTTTCAGTGGGTGAATCATCTGGGCGGATCCGTGAGAGGCGCATCGCGTTGCCGGTAACGCCGACGGTCATTCCGGCATCGCCAATCAGCACCGCGTGTGCAACGCCGACGTATCCGAAGGGGACGCCGACAGCGAGGAGCGCTTTCACAGCGAGACTCGCCCAGATGTTCTGCCGGATAACGCCGTTTGCGTCGTGAGCGAGTTCGTACACGTACGGGAGCCGCGAGAGATCATCGCCCATGAGCGCGATGTCTGCTGTTTCGAGGGCTGTATCCGTGCCTGCTGCACCCATTGCGATTCCCACTGTCGCCGTGGCGAGTGCCGGTGCGTCATTGATTCCGTCGCCAACCATCGCAACACCGTCGTGCTCAGTCATGAGCGCTTCGACGGCTGTGACTTTGTCCTCTGGGAGGAGTTCGGCACGGTAGTCATCGACACCTACCTCGTCAGCGATCGCACGAGCTGTCCCTTCGTTGTCGCCAGTGAGCATCACCACCCGCACGCCTAACTCGTGAAGGCGCTCGACTGTCTCTTGGGCCGCGGGACGAACCGCATCGGCGACAGCGATGATTCCTTCGAGTTCATCCTCTCGACCAACAAGAATGACCGTCTTCCCGTCGGACTGCAAGCGAGGAATGGTGTCCGTGACGAGATTGAGACAGCCTTGTTGATCACAGAGATTGCGCATCTCGGTCGAGAGATCTGTGTTGCCGTCGTTGACGACGTGGGCGTGGCCGAGATCAAAGCCGAGGTCGTCGAACAGCTCGGGCTTACCAGCGTAGTGGCGTGTTCCATCGAGATCCGCGCGAACGCCTCTTCCGGTGAGACTCTCGAAGTCGGATATCTCTCTGGCGACGGTCGTTCCGTCGGTGTGAGCGACAATCGCCTCTCCGATTGGATGTTCGGAGCGTGTTTCGAGTCCACGCGCACACCGGAGAACGTCCTCATCGGTGTGCTCGCCGAGTGGAACGACGTCCGTGACGACGAGCTCTCCTTTTGTGAGGGTGCCAGTCTTATCGACAGCGACTGTCTCTACGGCACCCATCGCTTCGAGGTGGTTGCCTCCCTTGATGAGAACGCCGTTCTTCGCCGCACTGGTGATCCCTGAAACGACCGAGACGGGCGTCGAAATGACGAACGCACAGGGACAAGCGAGGACGAGCATCGTGATACCAGCAACGAGCCACTCAACCCACGATGCACTGAATAGGAGTGGCGGAACAGCCGCAACCAGCACCGCTACACCGACCATAACCGGTGTGTAGTAGTTCGCAAACCGCTCGACAAACTGCTCGCGTTCGGTCTTATTCGACTGTGCGTTCTCGATGAGATCGACGATTCGTGAGATCGTGTTGTCACTGACAGCGGATGTGACTTCGACTTCGAGATATCCTTCTTCGTTGATCGTCCCCGCGTATACAGCATCTCCGAGGGTCTTATCGACCGGGACGGACTCTCCGGTGATTGGCGCTTGGTTGACGGCGCTTTCGCCCTCACGAACCGTTCCGTCCATCGGAATTTTTTCGCCCGGCCGAACCACGACGCGGTCACCGATCTGAACAGCATCAACGGGAATCGTCATCGTCTCACCGTCGCGGCGGACAGTCGCCTCGTCTGGCGAGAGATCCATCAGTTCCCGCAGTGAACTGCGCGTCCGATCCATCGAATGCCGTTCAAGGAGTTCGGAGGTGCTGAAGAGAAATGCGAGCGTCGCAGCCTCGAAATACAAACTTTTAGAAGCGATAAGACTGGCGACGACTGCACTCACGATGGCCGCTGACATCAGGAAGTCGATGTCGAGATTCAGATTGCGCGCAGAGTAGTAGCCGTTCCGAAGGATCGCCTGACCGCCCAGAACGATTCCAGCGAGAAAGAAGACCTCAGCCGTGGTAAATCCGACACTGAGCACTGATACGACCTCGGTATTCAGACCGGTGAGTGCCCATTCAACGAGTAATCCTAGCCCGAGTAAGACGCCACTGAGAGCGGTTTTCGTTGCCCGACGGCTCTGCCAGACGCTCGTCTCATCTGAAGAAGCCGTCTCGAGAGTGCTGTTGTTCTCACTGTCCTCGGTAGAGGCTGCTTCGACAGGGTAGCCCGCGTTCTCGATGGCCTGCTCGATTGCTCCGGGAGTGACAGCCCTGTCATCGTAGGTGACAGTTACCTGCCCGATGGTTGGCCGTGTCTCGTATGATTCTACGCCATCAAGTTTCTGAACGCTGTTTTCTACCTTCCCTGCACAAGACGGACAGTCCATATCCGGAACCGCAAACGTCGCTGTCCGGGACTGATTGTGCGCTTGGACCGAGTATCCGGCCGCCTCAACCCGCTGGACGACGTCGTCTGCAGACACTCGACCACTATCGTACGTCACCGATAACACACCAGTCGTTACCTGCGGTTCGAGATCTTCGATTCCGTCGAGCTTCCGGAGGCTGTTTTCTACCTTTCCCGCGCAGGACGGACAGTCCATATCCGGAACATCGAGAGAGATGGTTGTCTCCGTGCTGTCCGTGGAAGACGAAGCGTTGACATCGTCGTGGGGGTGCTCATGGCAGTGGTCGTGATCCTGACCACAGTGTGGCAAGTCAGCTCCGTCGTCTGCGGACTCTGTCATTGTCTCTGAGTAGCTGCCCAGTTCTTATTAATCCCGCTGTTTAAAAATGGGGGTAAAATAATCAAATCTAGTATTTTCTTCGATCTCAGTTAACAACAAATTTCTTATATATTCAGTCAATACTGTACTATCCCGAGAGACGCGATGCCATCACAGCGCTAGATGCAGGGGTACGTGATTTAATTGGAAGTCGAACCGAGAACAGTCGCGTTCTCTGTGGCTGACCCTGTCGATGTGAGGAAGCTCCCGAGCAACAAGAGTACGCTCCCCGCAAAAAACATGCCGCCAACTGGAGATGAGGGGACCATAAATGACCAGTAGACGGGCGTTACAGCACTCCCAAAGAGAACGCTGAGCACTCCGTAAAATGCCGGGGCACAACAACAGCACGCTGTCGCACCAGAGGCAGCAAGCGACCCGGTGAAGAGCTGTTTTCCCGCGAACGATCCGACAGCTGACCACTGTTGTGTTACGACAGCGACGTTCAATCCGACAAGACCGCCTAGTATACCCATCAACAGGAGCGTCCCGATCGAAATGTATCCACTCAACGGAACCATGGGGACGTAGAATTCGATAGCCGGCCACATGACCAGTGGACTGGCGACAGTGAACGGAGTGATGAATGTTTCCGTCGGTGCGTTGACACCGTAATCAGGATTTATACTCATCGTTCCTGCCGAAAAAGCGAAGAAAACGCTGGTCAATAAACCAGCACTGATGCCAGTGACCTTGGGCATGGTTTGGAGACGGAGGCTCTGGAGAATCGCCCGTCCATCGGTCCAAATAATGAACACAAGCACCAGCGGGAGGCTCAGCGCAATGAGATAGCCCAGCGGATTGTGGTAGCCTTGGTTTTGGAGCGCCGATGGGTATACGATCCATGCGCTGAGTAGAAGACAGAGGATTGCATATTGGGGTTTCTGGGGCCATCTGAGCCGGACAATAAGAAAGCCACCAACGGAAAGCAGTCCCCCGACGATGAATCCGAAGACCGGATACAGTTCGGTGAGCTGTGGCGGGGAATTGGCCACGACTTGAATTTCGACGAGACCGATTCCACCGAAAACCGCTGAGAGCGCCCCACCGACGATAAACGGTGCTGCAAAGGAGAGCCTCACGAGATCACGTCGCGCTGCGGTGACTGTGAGAACAATTACACCGATGCCACCGAGACAGAGGACGAATAGAAGCCAGTGTGGAGTTCCTGCATGAGTCGTCCCGGAGTGTGCTGCAGCGGGGGAAACGACAGCTCTTCCCCCGATGGTAAAGGCGAAAATCCAAGCGAGTAACCGTCGATACGTCATTGATATTGTGGGCGATAGCGATACTGTTTCGACTCATTCGCGTCGAGAACTATTCGAGAAATCATATATCGGGCGTTCGTGACTGTTAGCAAAACGTGTTGTGGTGTTCGGCCTACGAGAGAATTGGGGGCAGACTGACGCATTCAAAGAGAGAGCGTCGTCTTCTCAGGGAAACAGACAAGAGACGACATCAATACCGACCACGTTCAGGAAGACGGGGACAAAGAGAGGAAGCAGGGCTGCACCCAATGAGTAGAGACTGTCACGAGTTTGAAGTTTTCCGTATCTTCGTTTTTTCCTCCGATCGACCACCGGATCTCGGGTAGCAATCACTTCCCCACGCTTATCGAGACCCGTCATTGCCCTGAGGAAGAATTTCAATATGAAATACATTGACATGAGACCCAACCCGAGCGTGACTAGCTGAGCGAGATTGATCCCCTCGGCGCACAGTACTTGTTCTGCTCCAGAGACACCGACCTGTGCCGCAACTGGAGTCGGCCACAGCATGAACATTCCACACGTCAAGAGGACCGAGAGAACCGGATCGTGGCGGCCGGGACGCATCAGCATCCAGTCAATCATCTGCCACCAACGCTTGAGTCGAATCACTGTTTCCCAACACACGCGGACGATGGAGGAGCGGGGCATGCGATTCCGGTCGTTCGACATATGGAAAAATCCATCGTCTTTGTGTTAAAAATGATCGATTGCTGTCGGTCGATTTCGGTTCGAGAATTGGGACTGTGGCCGTGTCTCAGATGTGGTGTGGAGACTTGTGTACCTACCCCCAGTTGTGCAGTGCATCTTCGAAAATCGCGTGCACGTCTTCAGTTGTGACCGGGCGCGGATTACACCGAAGCAGCCGTTGTTGGGTCTTTGTGGTTTGGTTTGCGAGCCACTCAAGATCGTCTTCTGTGATATCCGCGAGTTCAGAGAGACCACTCGGAAGAACGTTTAGATCGCGTTGGAGACGGATATACTCCGATTTCGCCTCGTTTGCTGCGGCACGAGTGCTCATTCCGGTGGTATCGACACCGAGCATTTTGGCGATTCGTGCGAACCGCTCGGGATCGCTCGCAGCGTTGTAGCCGAGCGTGCTCGCCGGTGTGAGAACCGCAATGGTTTCGCCGTGGTAGGTGTGGTATCGATTTCCGACAGGGTAGGCCATCGCGTGACAGAGGCTCGCACCAGCGGTGAGTCCCGCGATGGCACCGAACAACGCGCCTTGGAGCATCGCCGAGCGAGCAGCAATGTCATCACCGTTGTTCACTACACAACGGACATTACCAGCTAAGAGGTCGATAGCCTTCTCGCTGAAAGCTTCGGTCACGGGTGTCCGTCCGGCGTACGTCGGCCGTGATGCTGGATCGCTCGCCCGAAGCAAGGAGTCGTACTCGTGGGTCGTGTACCCCTCGATGGCGTGGCCGAGCGCATCCATCGCTGTCTTTGCGGTCATGGCTGGCGGGAGCGTCGTCGTAAACGTCGGATCGAGCACTGCAGCGTCAGCGCGAACGTGATTGCTCGAAATTCCCTCTTTGATACTTTTTTCCTCAACCGAGAGGATCGTCACCGGAGAGATTTCGGCACCCGTTCCCGCAGTAGTTGGCATGAGGACGAGCGGAATGGCCGATTCGGTGAGTGTCTCACCATTCCCAGTGGGTTCGGCGATGTAATCGATGAGTTCCCCGCCGTTTTCGATCACTGCTCGTGTCGCTTTCGCGGTGTCCATGCAGCTTCCACCACCGAAACCAACGTAGAAGTCGTATCCTTCCGATCCCTGCTCGTCGCGGACGAACGAGAGACACTCTCCAACAGCCGCCAGAGACGGCTCGCGCTCGCAGTCGTCGTACACATCGACTGCAAACCCAGCATCAGTGAGTGCTCGGTCGACGCGATCGACGTGGCCGAGTTCAACCAGTCGTTCGTCGGTGATGATCAGGCCGTGGGCATCCGCTTCGACGCCGAGATCGTGGAGCTGGAATCCGAGTTCCTCGACAGCATTCCGACCGAATCGGATCTCGGGAAGTTGGAGGTGCCAGACTGTCTCGGGGGAAAGCTCGTGCTCCGGTGCGGAGACAGAACGCTCGTAGCTCATCGTCTCCACCCGTCTTTGATTTCCGCGAACTGTTCTGGGTCGTGACCGTAGACGATTTCAGCGTCGTGTCGGCGTTCGAGTTCTTTGAGCAGATTTAGACTCTGGAACCAGTGACGGTGGCTCCAGAGCAGTCCGGCACCCAATGGCGTCTCATCCACGTAATTTTCGGTTTGATAGAGTTCGTCGCCAGCGAAGACCACTGACTCATCCGGAAGGTGCACCATCGTTCCTGTCAGCCCCGGCGTGTGTCCGGGCAAGCGAATGAACTCCACTCCTTCGAAGTGAGTCTCTCGATCACGGTGAAGCACTGTCCAATTGAGATCGTGGTCGAAATCATCGAGAACGTAGGCCGCCGATCCCTCGTCTGATTTCGTACTGTAGTAGGCGAATTTGAGTTCCTCCTCGTGGACGAAGATTGGTGTGTCTGTTCCGTCGAAGAACTCCAAGCCACCGGCGTGATCAAGATGCAGGTGACTCTGGAAAACGTAGTCAATTTCCTCGATGGAATAACCAGCCTCCTCTAAATCGTCGTCAAGACGGTGTTCGTGGGCATCGTACGGATAGAACGCTTGCACGAGTCCCTCAGGCCAGTGGCCGTTGGCAGCGTCGTGATGAGACCCAGTGTCCCAAAGAATGATTCCCTCTGGATGGTTGATCACGAAATTCGGAACGGGAATTTTGACGTACTCCGTGTCGGGGTTTGGAGTGTCGTGGGAGCCAAGCGTGTTTCCCTCGATCAGATAATTCAAATCACACTCTAATCCACCACGATCGATAACATCAATGGTAGCATCTACCATGATAATAAATCGGCTAAATTGTACATCATTTTTTGGGTCCCATCTATCTCACAGGCATGAGGTTATTGTAAATATCAAATGAAGTGCTCTGTACGCCCGATCGTGTTCATATACTGTTAATTCTGTGGATTCTAATACGACAATCAGGGGATTTAATCACTGTGATAAAACAATATACTTCTGTGTTTTATCTACATTCAATATTTGTTTCTCATTCAGTTCGAGATGAGCTACTATCTTCATTGAAGCGCTGTGCTATACCGTCAATCCTACAGTGAGCAGATTAGTATCGAGACTGCACTACATCTTGTGTTTGCGATATCGAATGATGCCCGCACAGTCGATCAAAAATGGATCATCAGTAGCTTCCGTCAGTCCACTCAATTGGAGGATGCCGACGGTTTCGGACGTTGAATTTCGGATACTCATTCATGAACAGCCAATCCTCTCGCCGATAATGAAAACGAAATGAATGTATCCTGCCCGTTCTTCGAGAGTAATATTGAGTGTTTAATTTTGATTCAGTTTTTGCCTATAATTTGGTAGTTCTGCCAGCGATAAATATCAAATATCTGTCTACAGTTCGTGGCTGATCTAAGATCGAAGCATCATGAATGTGATAGACCATTTCTCGGAATTGTCGGGCCGTATCAGACGCGAATGTTTCTCACTTCCGTCGACGGGTCAATCACGCCGGATGACGACGCACTCACTCAGGGCAGAACATCCTATTCGCTTTCACGAGCTGACTCTTCAGGAGCTTTCCCTTCGACGAGAGAGCTGTCGTTGTACTCTTCGCGGAGGTCCTTTTTCGAGAACTTTCCGGTGGCGGTTTTCGGAACCTCATCGATGAAGAGGATCTCATCCGGGAGCCACCACTTCGGATAATCCTCACCGAGTAGTTCTAGCAGTTCTTCGGTGATCGACTCTTCATCAGTGTTGTCCGTTGGAACGACGAACGCAACCGGACGCTCTTGCCAGCGATCGTGGGGAACGCCGATTACCGTAGCCTCGGCAACACCGGTGTGAGCCATCAGTGCGTTCTCAAGTTCGACGCTCGAAATCCACTCGCCGCCCGATTTGATCACGTCTTTCGTCCGATCGACGATTGTGATGTAGCCGTCGGAATCGACCGAGACAACATCACCAGTTTTCAGCCAGCCGTCTTCGAAGTCCTCCTCGTTTGCCTCTGGACGCTCGAAGTACTCGGTCGTGATCCACGGTCCACGAACCCACAGTTCACCGAAGTCGTCGCCGTTCCACGGCACCTCTTCTCCGTTCTCATCGATTACGCGGAATTCGACACCGGGAACCATCAATCCCTGCTTGCCCTGTTTTTCGTGCTGCCGGTCGGGGCTCCAATCCTCCATCTCTGGTTTGAGTCGCGCCACCGATCCGATGGGGGACATCTCGGTCATTCCCCACGCGTGGAGAACGTCGACGCCGAGATCATCAAACTTCTTGATAACCGATTTTGGTGCGGCACTTCCACCGATGACGATCTCTTCGAGTGATGAGAGATCGACCGTATTGTCCTCCATGTATTCGAGCAGTCCAAGCCAGACGGTGGGGACGCCCGCCGTAATCGTGACACGCTCTTCTTCGATGAGCTGAGCGATATCCTCCGGGGTGGGCGACGGTCCTGGGTAGACGTGCTTTGCCCCGGCAGCAGTCGCCGAAAAGGGCATTCCCCACGCGTTGACGTGGAACATCGGCACGACGGGCATCACGACATCACTGTCGTCGATACCGAGACCTTGGGGTGTCAGCGTCGCCATCGTGTGTGTCCAGAGCATTTGCTGGGTGTACTCGACACCTTTTGGCTTTCCGGTCGTTCCAGAGGTGTAACACAATCCCGCAGATTTCTCTTCTGAGAGTGATGGCCAGTCGTATTCGGTCGCATGCCCCTCAATGAATGACTCGTAGTCGACGGCGTTGAGGGTAGTTTCGGGGACAGCATCCCCCATTACGACGAACTGTTCGACTGAGGAAAACGCGTCCGCATCGTGCGAACTCTCGAGTTTCCCGAGAAGGGACGGATCGACGAACAACAGTTCGTCGACTGCGTTCTCGACGATGTACTGAATGTGCTCATCGGGCAACAAGGGGTTGATAGTGTGGAGTTGCCTGCCAGAACTGGGAATACTGAAGTATGTCTCGAAGTGACGCGCATGATTCCAGCAGAACGTCCCGACGCGAGCATCCGATGTGATATCGGCATCTTCGAGCGCGTTCGCTAGTTGTGCGACTCGCTTTCCGTAGTCAGTATAGTCGTAGCGTTTGATACCATCAGCCGTTCGCGAGACGATCTCAGTGTCTGGGTATAATCGTTCTGTGCGCCAGAGAAACGGCCGAAGCGTCTGATCAGTACCTCCCGGCATATTCATTCGGTGTTGCTAATCGGTAATGACTCTTTTCGTTGAATCTGATTGAATTGGAGACATGATTCCATCGATACCCTGTCTCAAAACCGCTGTAGGGAGATTAGAAGTAGAGTTCGCTGATTCGATCTGCTGTCCGG
This sequence comes from Halocatena marina, assembly GCF_025913575.1. NCBI lineage: Archaea > Methanobacteriati > Methanobacteriota > Halobacteria > Halobacteriales > Natronomonadaceae > Halocatena > Halocatena marina. The sequence goes on from NZ_CP109785.1 coordinate 2,012,591, forward strand.
AGTGCAAGCGCCTGCCCGCTGTTCGTGGGGTTCGGCCCACCGAGTCCGTTTGCCAAGGCCGAGTGATCCGCGATGAATAGCCGATCGACGTTGTAGGCTTCGGCGTTCTCGTCGAGAACGCGGCCCATTCCCATCGATGACTGCATGTGTAACAAGAGCGGCGGCCAATCACATCGGTGGACGTACTCCGCGCCCGCTTCCTTGTGAATGCGTGCGGCGATACGCGAGAGTTCATCACGTTTCGCGTCGTCGTCAGGATGCGGTGTCCACTTGACTTTGGGAACTGGACCATGCTCGTCGCTGAACGTGTCGTCGAGTTCGACCCCGTTGTTCTGTCGTGGCAGATCGTCCGTGAGTATCAAGATGGACTTCGTCCGGCGGTAGTCCGCCATTTTCCGTTTGAGCTCTTTTCCGACAACGTAGCCACGGCCGTCCCACGGCTCGTCCGGATCAACCTCGGTATCGAAGCTATAACCGGCCTGACTGAACAGGAAATTACCGAACGAGACCAGCCCGGGTGACATACCAATGTCTTCCATCCCCCCGATACCGGGCTTGTCGAACCGAGCAGCAGAGTTCTGTCCGACGAACGGGTCGATCGTCGACACTCCTGTGATCTCTTCGAGCGTCTCTTCTGGATACACACCGACGATCCAGTCGAACCAGTGTGTTGTGAGTCCTTTACCGACCCACCCGTCGTTAGGCAGATCAGAGTTGAGCCAGAGTCTGGGCGATTCAATACAGCCGGCGGCGAGGACGACGACATCAGCAGAGATGGTTCCGGTCTTTCCGGCCCACGTATCGCGGAACTCGACGCCGGTTGCTTCCATCGCGCCCCACCCTTCGGTCGCGTTGATGTTCGTAACGAATGTGTTCGGTCGGATGGCGACGTTTCCGAGGTTGGGATCGTTGTTGACATCGAGCGCTCGAGGAACCCAACTCACGTTGCTCGATTTGCGTGCCTTCTCGCGGACCGGAGCGTCCTTCGGTGTTGGACCTCCTTGGAAGTGATTACCGACGAGTGAGTCTCCTCGGAATCCGTCGTCGTAGCTGAACGATCCGTCGTAGTCAGCATCGAGATACTCTGGTGGACACGCAATGGCGTTGGGCTGGGGTCGATAGCCCGTCTCGGTGACGTTGAGATTATCGAGCAGATCGTAGCCAGCGCGCTTTGCCCCCTCAAAGAACAACTGCTCTTTGGCTGTCGCAGGAGCCTGTTGGACGTGCGTAACCTGCTCGTTGAGCTTGTAGTACGGAACGAGATCTTCGTAGTCGATGGGCCAGTGGGGCTGTTCATCGACAGCGTACGGATAGGCACGGGGGTGGTTGGCGAAGTAGTGAATCGAGGTACCACCGACGGCCGAGATCTGCCAAAGGAATGCGTTTTGATGGAGGTCACGGAACCACGGTGCCCGTGAGTGATCGGCTGGACCGACACGGAGGTATCCGGCTGTTGGGTCGTTGGCATCTGCCTCGCGTGCTGAGTACTGTTCGTCGAGCAGTTTTCCATCGAGATCATCCGGATCCGAGCTCTCTGAACCTCCTACCTCGACGTGCGGGTTGGGCCACTCTTTGTTGCCGTGCCACGGACCAGCCTCAAGGATGAGGACGTCGAGACCGTGTTTACGAGCGAGTCGTGACGCACAGGCCGGACCATCAGCACCAGCGCCGATAATAACGACATCTGGATCAGTCATCATGCGCCACCACCCCCACTTTCAACGACATCATCACCCATCAGATTGTTCGGGAGATTTAGGTTCCCTACCGTGGGGTCTTTGAATCCGTTCGGAAGTACGTGCTCCCAGTCGGCTGCGTACCCGGACGCTGGACCTGGGTATCCTGTCTGCTTGCGGCTCTGAACCTCACCAGCAGGCGTGATCAATTCTCGCTCGCTTGGTGTCTCCGTCTTCGTCTCACCATATCCCGACCATTCGGTGTAATATCCGAATCCGTGGAGTCCGTTGACTGCCATCACGACGTATTTCAAGATTCCAACCACAGGGAGGAGCGGGGACAAGAGCACGTCAAGCCGATCGATGGTCCCCTGCTGGACGATCGTCCAGAGACACCGTAGCCGATCTTCTCTGGAGAGTCGAACGAATGTTCCGCCGCCAGCGAACTGCTCGTCGATGGGCGAAAGCGGATCGTGATTCTTCCCGAGAGCAATGAACTCGGCTGCCACGATATCGAATGTGAGTGCAAACACCGATGCGTACGGATAGTTTTTAAGGACCTTGTGCGACGTTTCGTTCCCCGTCTCGATAAGGAGGTCGAACGTTGCCGGGCCAGACGCGTTCGAGGGCACGTCGTCAGCAAGCGTAATATCGAGTTTGTCGACGGCACCGAAGTCAAGGAGTTCCTCAATAACTCCGAGATCAGAGAGGGAGTTGAACAAATTAATATCGAGGAGTTGGTTCAACGCATCCAGATCAGACACCGCTCCAACCGTATCAAGGCCAATCTCGAACAGGTCCAAAGACATCGCTTCGTTCGACGATGAGAGCAAACCACCTGTGAGTGGCGTTTTGAGTGTCTCTAACCGAATTTCCTGAAAGTGGTTGAAGTCCCAGATAATGAATTTCTCAAGTTCGATATCGAGACCACCAGGAACATGCTCCGGACCGAGTTCGTCTTCGAGCTCTGGTGTGCGAGGAACTACTGCATCGACAATTGCACGATACGTATCACGGGTATGGGGATCAGTTGGGAGCGGATTCTCTAATACTTCTTCTGCCCGCGCTACCGTCGCGTTCGACATCGATAAGGCAGTAAGGCCACCGATTCCTTTCATGACGCCTCTTCGAGAGACGGGCGAATCTGTTGGGTTTTTCATGATGCTTCAAATAGATCGTACTCCCCCTCCCAGAGATTCGAGAATAAGTCTACTGCAGGGAATACGTAGTAGTTTATATAATAACAAATATAAACAGCCACACATGTTTGATAAAACATAACATATAGTTAGACCACATATATTTCTGATCTGAAGAGGTATTGAGATCAGTTGTCCTATATCGGTTTCTAGATAGTATTGATAGACATACAGCTTTCCGTGCTCAATGTGAGCCATTCCTAGTAACTATTCGATACATCAGTTTGCATCCCACATTATCGAACGACCTAAATGTCTCATCGTGGAACGCGTAGATATGAGTGATCCCGATGTCCCAATAAATTCAGTGAAGCGTTCGTACGACGTTATCGATGAGATTCGTGAACGAGAGCAAGTTGGCGTCACAGAGCTAGCTGAGGCATTGGAGATACCAAAAAGCACGCTCCACAATCATCTCCAGACGCTTGAGCAGTTGGGCTACCTCGTTCAACAAGAGGAGAAGTACCGACTCAGCACCAAATTTCTTCACCTCGGCCGCGAGGCACGCAACAGCCACGAGGTATTTCTCTACGGGCGAGAGAAGGTCAAGCGCCTCGGTGAGCAATCAGATGCCTACTGCCAGTTGGTCTGTGAGGAGAATGGAAGAGGAACGATTCTTTTAGCGACACGGTGGCAGTACGAGGACCTTCCCCCAACTGCAAAGCACGTCTACCCGATGCACGAATATCTCCATACAAATGCTCCAGGGAAGGCAATTCTCGCACAGTTTCCTGAGAAACGAATTGAAGAAATCATCAATCGTCACGGCCTGCCAGAAAACACAGATCAAACGATAACAGGCAAAGACGAGCTTTACAGGGCGCTAAGATCGGTTCGAGAACAGGGGTATGCAATCGACCGAGGGGAAATGATCGATGGGGTGGCTGGTGTCGGAGCCTCCATCGCGACGACAGACACCGTGTATGGAGCAATAGCCGCTTATGGTCCAATCAACGAGATACAACCGAACATCGAGAGCGAAATACTGCCAACTCTCGTTAAAGAGCAGGCACAAGCCGTTCGTGACGACATCGTGTTCGACAGTCTCGGTTGAATACGTTGATCACGAAACAGGCACGCGCTGTGTTCGATACTGTGGGACAAAGCGGTGATTGTGTTCGTATTCAGATCGCTCTCACCGTCGTCTCAGTGCTACCAGAACGAAATAGAATGGAGGGCGACACACCAGAGATAGCTTTTTTTGAGGAACTACATATCACCTAGATTGGGAAAGTAGGATAGTGTGAGGGAAAGACCGTTTCGCATGAACTTTGCAAACTTCGTCGATTTCGCTGCGAGGGAGGTGCCAGTCAGTCCGGCACTAAGCGACGCGACGGAGCTCATTTCCTACTCTAAACTCTCCGAAATGACTGATGCCGCTGCGAACGCACTCTGTTCACTCGGCGTCGGGCCAAACGATCGTGTTGCGATTTGTCTTCAAAACCGTCTCGAATTCCTGAGTATTCATCTGGGGGCGATGAAGCGTGGCGCCGTTCCAGTTCCGATCAACACGCAGTTCAATGATGAACAGATTCGACATGTTCTCACAACTAGTGATATATTGGTAATCGTGACGAATAGACGATTCGAGGCTGTTGCAACATCCGTCGAAACAGCAATTACGACCGATGGAAGCGTCGGTCACGACTATCACACTCTTCTGGCAGAAGCAATGAACGAGTACGAAGTGTATCCTCGTCAAAACGATGATATCGCAGCAGTGATGTACACCAGTGGCACAACCGGCCAACCGAAAGGCGTCCGTCACACTCATGGAAACCTCGTGGCAAACGCGACGGCGCTGATCAAGTGCGTGGGGTTGACGCGGAAGACGGTCGGACTGACGGTCTGTCAGTGTTTCCACGTCGTCGGTCTCAACGTAACGACCACGCCGCTTATCCGAGTGATGGCGGAGAACAGATTGCTCCCCGAATGGGATCCAGAGACAGTTCTCACAACCATCGAAAATCACAGTGTTACGTACACGTTTTTCACACCAAGCATGATTATCGATCTGCTTGATTACGACAACGTCGATCGGTACGACCTCTCGTCGCTTTCGGTCGTCGGAGTTGGTGGGGCACCGATGCCGAAGCGACGATTCGACGATGCCGAACGAGTGCTTGGGTGTCCAGTACTCGAAGGGTACGGAATGACTGAAACCACGCCGTTGGCAGCATTCAATCAGTTACGTTCCGATACTCGCAAGCGAGGCAGCGTCGGCCCTCCTGCAAAGGAAGTTATCGACCTTCGCATTGAGGATCCCGAGACGGGAGCACTCGTTGATCAGGGAGAAAAAGGAGAACTCCTCTGGCACGGAGATACAGTCACGCCTGGATATGAACGACAACGGAACAACACAGACGCGTTCGTCGAACGAGCTGGTGTCAGATGGTTGCGCTCTGGCGATATCGGATGGAGAGACGATGACGGAAATCTGTACATCGTTGACCGGCGTGAAGACATGTTTACGACCGGCTGTGCAAACGTATATCCACGAGTGATTGAAGACGTTCTCTACGAACTCGATCACGTTTCCGAGGCTGCAATTATCGACGCCAGAGACGATCTACGAGGAGCCATCGTCACGGCAATAATCATGCGATCTCGGGAGACACTCACCGGAGAACAGGTACGAGCGGTCTGTGAAGAATATCTCGAACCACACGAAATCCCACAGCGTGTCGAGTTCGTAGACAAGATTCCAAAAACAGCAACTGGAAAGACCGATCGAATCGCCCTTCGGGAGGCGTTTGGAACGACCAACTCGTGACCACGCTGGATATTGTGCGATTGCTGCGCTTTGGTTATGCTTGATCTCGCTCGCACTCGGAGACACGAACGGCGATTATGTACACTCGACACTCCAGCCATTCGAAACCCGATACCGAGAGTGGTTTAGACGCGACAACAATGAACCATATTACAAGAGTATGAGTGTAATGGGCCACCTCATAGAATTCGCCAGCCGCCCCGAAATTATCAGGTATCAGTTATCTACTGTAGAATCCAGAACAATCACTATAACAAACATCACACAGAACAGAGGTAAAGTCTTCATTACTCGCTGATCTAATTCAATATTACTTATATATTTGTTGGTGTAATGATAGTAAGAGGTGGTTACTAATCGACCCATCAAAATAATAGTTTTTAAATAATTACCGTCTCAGTAGCATAGTGTGACTACTTGGTAGAGTTTGTATTTAATCGATGTTAGCCGAGTAGACAGCAGAGAGAAGAACAGTGGCAGTGGATCAAAGAATGCTGCTGAAGTTACTGCTTCGATCACTCATCAGCTGAAATGGTCTGTCAGGTGCACAATATTCGTACTTGTACACTATGCTTCCTTGATGGAACCCACGATTAACGAAGACACCGCATTTCGGGAGAGCAGATGGATTTTCGTAGAATATCGACCAAAAGTAATTGGGACGAAGCTACGCTGGCAACGGAGGGCTTCACCTTACACCACAGCTTCGAGAATTCTGCTATCGCTACGAAAATGTCTCTATCAAGGGTAGATCCATGTCTTAAAACTGTAATTACACATTCTAATGTCGAATATTCCCGTTGTTGACGAGTCACAGTGATCGGCGCCACTCAAAGCATAGCCAGCGATTCAACTGGAGACTGAACCATCATACAAGAAAGAGTGCGAACAGGCTCGAAGAATCCTGAAGAGCAGGGACAGAGCGTGAAGCACTCGACCACAAATGCTCAGGTAAGTGTGTACGAACGAGGTATTCACGAACAGTGAATAGACTTCGATTCTAATCGACCGTCAGAACCGGTCGTTCATCGAGTTCGACCCCGACACCACTGTCACTTGATCGGTAGATCGCATCCATTACCCGCTGAACGACGAGTGCCTGTTCAACCGTATTGACCGTTAGTGGATCGTCCGACGTGATGATTTCGGCGAAGTGTCGTTGCTCGTTCCGATGTGCATTATCGTCTCTCGTCGTGATCTCACTATCAGAGAAATGCGGTGCCCCAGCCGCCCCAGTCTCGAAGATTGTTAGATCCCCGTCGACGAGATCGAGGCGCGCACCAGCCTTCTCGCCGCGAATCACGAATTCGGTCTTCGAGGGTCGGTTGGACGCCCACGCTACGTCGAGTGTAACGGTCGTGTCGTTGCCACAACGCAAGAATGCAGTCGCAGAGTCATCCACATCGAACTCACCGTCACCTGGTTCACCATGCATATCGAGGTACGTGTAGTCCGACCGTCCACCGAACAACGAGCGTGTCACGCCCGAGACGTCGTGCACCTCCGGGAATCCGAGAATGTACAGCGCGAGATCGATCGCGTGTGCTCCGATATCGATGAGGGCGCCGCCACCGGCCGCGTCTTGACGGGTAAACCACGAACCTCGGCCAGGAACGCCACGACGGCGCACGTAATCCGCTTCAATATGGTAAATATCGCCAAATCGGCCCTCTCGAAGATACTCCATGAGAACCTCGACGGGTCGTGCAAATCGGTTGTGGAACCCAACCATACAATTACCATCAGCGTTCTGTGCAGCCGTTGCAATCCGCTCTGCGCTTTCGAGGGTGTGAGCGATCGGCTTCTCGATGAGTACGTCAAGTCCGGCCGAGAGTGCATCAACCGCATACTCCTCGTGGAACCGGTTTGGTGTTGTGATGATCGCTGCATCGACCTGTTCGTACAGTTCTCTGTGAGTCTCATAGGTCGGAGCCCCGAATGTGTCCTCGAATCGCTCGCGCGCTGAAGCAGCAATATCCATACCGCCTGCGAGCGAGATATCGCACTGTGGCGCGAGCGCGCCGAGGTGTTCGGCGTGATATCGACCGATAGACCCAAGACCAACTATTCCGATAAGTGGTGTCCCAACCATGCCAACTGTTGACTGTTGTGACGCCTTAGGTAATGAATATTACTATATCGTCGTTTATCATAATTATTTCATAGCTATAATAGACTTGTGTTGCAGACTATTGGATACATTTATATCTTTATTGAAACTCATATATGATTGATGAGATTCGGATGGTGAACACTATGAGTAACTGCTGGAGAAGTCCGAACGAGAAGGCACGGCAGTCCGACTATCCAATATTTTTCTAATGAATATGGTGAGTATATTCATGCGCACGTTTCCATTCACCAACCTTCCTGTTCGATCGATCATAGAGATGTTCTGAACAAAAATTGTTGTATGTACTTTCGTCAGAGTTCAATATCAAATGTTTCTGTCACTATAACATTGTGATCGGAGTGAACGTCTTGTGATGACGTCGGTTTCGCTTGATCTGTCGACTGTACGGTCGAAGACAGTCTTGGTCAGGGTTCTCCTCCTGTCTCGGAGGTAGCGAGCAGCGCTCTACATCAGCGATATAATTGGGCTGGATACAGCCAGCGAATTTCGCTTGTCCAGAGATAGCAATCCCATTCCATATAGCAGGCTGAGAGACGCCACAATGCGTCCAAAGAGCCGCTGTACGAACAGTCGGTCTACTGAAAAGAGAACAATACCCATGCTTTTCGTTGGTGAAAAGTTCGCATACATCTCGACCGGTATAACGATACGACCGACAGGCGTTAAACCGACAATCCTCTAGTAATAGTTACCCGATTTTGATATGCCTACAACTACTTATATCCATATAGTTCAAGATTGGCTGGAGAAGAGAGTTTATTAACACCGGTCGACAGCGTGTTGTTCTAATAACGTGTCACGGGCCGATTGCTTGTTTTGATGAGAAAATCTACGGCAACACGTGCTGGCCTCAGACAACAGCAACCAGGTACAGACGGTATGAGCAGCGTATATCGATATGATTCGTTGTGAGCGGATGATAGAAGGTGTGGCGATGAACAGCGATACGACGGCACGTGCTCTCGTGGATACGTTCGAGAACTGGCACACTGGTCACTGTTCGATCATCCGAAACAACGAGGGACACAATCGTTCGATGCTGTAAAACCAGAGAGGAGGGTTGAGCCGTCGTGCTAACGTTACGCGTCAGTGAGGTACTGACCGGCCGACCAGCCCCAGATGTCATCGTCCAGCCAGTGGACGCCCCACCACGTGTAGCCGTCCGCGTCTGTAGGGCCGTTCATGATCTCACCGACGGTCCCTGGACTCATCGTACCGAGGATCTCCGATTCAGTTCCCGGTCGGTGACGAGTGTTCAACGAGGTGGTTGGAGTAACACGGTCACCATCGCTGAACCCACCACCGCCACCACCTCCTCCGTTGGGTAGTTCAGCATCGAGATCGTTCATGATGCTAGCAATCTTCTCAGCCCATTGGGGATCGGTTGCGTAGTGGACATTCATGCCACGCAGGGTCGCACCTTCGTAGTACGTTCCCCCAGGCGTGAGATACTCCTGATCGACGTATTCCATCACCTGTCGAGTACACTGTTCGAACGACGCGTACTCGTCGGCACATTCTGAGGGACAGATATCTCGCGCGTCGAAGCCATAGATGTTGTTTTTCTCCTGTGCAATATCACTTCGTCCCCACGCCGATTCGAGTGCAGCGTGCGCAGCCATATAGAGCGCGTTGATGCTTCGGTTGCCTTGAACGTCGACCCACGTATCGCCGAGTCCGACGAGCGGGCTCCCCGGAGAAACGGCGTTGACTGCCGTATCGATCTGACCACCGGTGACATCAGCTGTCTGTCTAAGATCGCTGTCGATGGTGTACGCCGCGGCGGTTCCTGTTGTTGCGAGACCGCCGACCATGGCGAGACTCGTACTTCCTACTGCCTTCAAAACCGTACGTCGCGTTAGGTTGTCTGTCATAGATTGAAGTCTGGATCGTCTGCTCGGGATCGTTCACTTGGGAAGAGACAGAATTTCTCCCCACACTGAAACGGGGTTCGCAGTCGCTTAACGGTCGACAGCGGAGATCGGGGCGTGATCGATGGTGCGTACGTCAGCGTCTCCGTCGTGCATATCGACGTCCTGAACCCTGCTGTCGAACTGTGTTGGAGGCGACTATTCGATGCTGCCGTCGGCTGTACGCCGAGAGCGTGCAGTCGAGTCGTTCGTCGTCGAATCGAGTCGACGTGCGAATTCCGTTTCACGACAAGTTTCTCTACAAAGGGATTCTTTTTTATGCTACCTCCTTGCATCGGTGACACGCGGCGTCACAGCAATCACGTATTCGTCACGTCCCAACCTCGTTCGATGGATGCCACCGACGGTTTCAACAGTATAGCCGACACTCCAGACGAGTATACACAGTTATTTTTCAGCACAGAACAGTACAAGATGTCACGCAGTCACTATTCGGTCTATAATCCCACCAGACACACGACAAACGGCCATCACCATCGCTCTGCAGCAAATCGTGGTATCATCTTCAGACAACGCTAGTCAGATGGGGTGACAGAGAGGCGATCACCCATGTGAGTTCGACTGCATCAATTCGATGATCATATACAGAGACACACTTCCCGACTGACAACGACTATGATACGACCAAATAGTCACATCATGAGCGTTATTAGAAAATGAGTGGTGAAATGGAGGAAGGTATAATAACTAATCGTACACAAAAATGGATGGATGCATGACTCGTGAGCCGAATACCGCGGTCCGGACGACCGCTCGCTCTTTGGACATCATCGAAACGCTTCGAAAGCTCGATGGTGCTCGTCTGACGGAGGTGGCTAGTCATCTCGATCTTCCGGATAGTACGGTCCATAACCACCTCACAACGCTCGTCCAACGTGGATACGTCGTGCGGAATGCCAACACGTACAGTGTGAGTCTTCGTTTTCTTGACGTTGGTGAGTACGCCCGCTCACGGCGCAAGATCTACCAAGTTGGTCGGTCAGAAATCGACGAACTGGCAGACAAAACCGAGAAAGCAGCAAATCTCCTGGTCGAAGAAGACGGCAGCGGCGTGTTTCTCTACAACGCGCGGGCAACTGATGGCGTTCCACTCGATATTCACCCCGGAAAGCACGTTGGACTTCATGTAACTGCTCCCGGAAAAGCAATACTTGCACACCTCCCCGAACGCCGCATCGAATCGATTCTGGACCAGCACGGGCTCTCGTCCCGAACACCAGAGACAATCACGACCACTGACGAGCTCTTCGAAGAATTAAACGAGATCAGGGAGGTAGGATATGCTATCAGTGATGAAGAACGAATTCGTGGGGTACGAAGTATAGCAGTGGCGATCAAAAACGAGAACGGACAAGTGATTGGAGCAATCGGTGTGGCAGGGCCAGCGAGTCAAATCTCAGAGTCTCCAGCAGAGCTACTCCTCGAAGATATATCTCGTACAAAAAATATTATCGAGCTCAAGCTCGCTCATTCGTAACACACGATGCTATATGACTGATAGACTATTAAGATGAGAGAGTTACATATCCATCCTACGTGAACCGCTCAGTCCCGGAATCTTTATGCAGTTTGTTCGATCAGTAGACTTCATGTTACTAGATCCACAGTCCGTCACGTGGGCGGCTCAAACGAGAAATGAGATACTCGAGACTGGTTCGGCGACAGGATCCGTTGTCGTCGTTCCTGTGGGGAGCATCGAACAGCACGGTAACCATCTCCCAGTCGCTACTGATACGCTATTAGCCGATGCAGTGGCCACTCTCGGAGCCGAACGCGTCGATGCGCCGGTTCTCGTGACACCACCAGTGTGGTCGGGATACTCCCCCCACCACATTTCCCTCGGCGGAACGCTCACTCTCGATCTCGAAGAGCTCGTTGCTCTCCTCGAAGACGTGGCGAGTTCGGCACTCAAGAATGGGTTCGATGGCGTCTGTTTCGTCAATGGCCACGGTGGGAACGCGTCGATCGTCGATGCTGTCGTTAGCACTGTCGGCCAGTCTCATCCGGACCGAGAGATCACCGGGGTGACGTATTTCCAGCTCGCAAAATCGTTCATCGCCGAGATCAGGGAGAGCGATACTGGAGGAATGGCTCATGGCGGCGAATTCGAAACATCCCTCATGTTGCATCTCTATCCAGATCTCGTCCGAGAAGAGGATGCCGACGCCGAGTACCTCGATGAACCGTACGAACGCGGGAGACAGGATCTCCTTGTTGGTGGTCCACTATCGACGTATCGGCCGTTCGCCGAGTACTCCGACTCGGGAGCAATCGGCGATCCATCATTGGCAACCGCAGAGAAAGGCGCAGAGTTGTTCGATCGGTTGGGCGATGAACTGGCCGAGATTTTCCAGCACGTTTCGGATCAAGCCGCCCGGTCAGAGAAATCCGACAACGAGTAGTGGAGATTATTCACGCCCATCGTCCGGAATCGTGACTGGAAGTCTCCCGGTTGGCGATAGGTCTCCGATGAGCACCCGCGCGCCAGCAGCGAGTGATGCTGGCGTGTCGTCGTAGGTCGTCATCGTAACTCCATCCGGAACTGCCGCGAGATCGTACGGAGCCCTAACTGCGACGACAATCGGATGAACGTCTTGAATCGAATCCGAATCCGAATCTGAATCTGAATCTGGGTTTTTATTGTCATCTATCTCGGCAAATTTTCGAACGACGGCTGCTTGCACTGGATGAGCGCGCACGTCCGATATGCAGACGATCGTCGGCCCTTTTGTATCGGATCGTGAGGACGTAACCGAATCCAGTGCGTCTGAGGAGAGAGGGAAGGTCGAAGCGATCACATCGACACCTGCCGTCGAGAGTGCAGACGCGAAAGGCCCACAGGAGGAGTCAACGTCGGTTTCGGCGAGCGATCCCCGCTTGTTCTCGAACTCGTAGACAGCAACTGGTTCGTCGGTTGAAATGGGGATGCGTCCCGTGTCAGCACGAACGAGCGTGACGCTGCGCTCGGCGATTGTTTGAGCGACGGTACGACACTCTCTCGCAGCACTCAGCCAGTCGGTGCTACCGTTCATCCCCATCGTATACGCCCGCTTCACCCGGAGGATTCGACGCACTGAGGCATCAATTCGGTCTTCAGAGAGACGACCAGATTCGACAGCGTCGATAACAGCATCGATGGCTGCGTGCTGCAGATCGAGGCTGTGCGAGATGGTAATCAGATCACAACCAGCCTCGATTGCCTGCACGCTTCCTTCGACCGTTCCAACGGTATCAGCAATCGCGTCCATTTCCATGCAGTCGGTGATAACGAGGCCCTCGTATCCGAGTTCATCCCGTAAGAGACCAGTCACGACGGACTGCGAAACGGTTGCTGGCCGCGTCGTCCCGAGAGCGGGATACGCGACGTGGGCCGTCATTAGCATGTCGATGCCCGCATTGAGAGCAGCACGGAACGGACGAAGATCGACGCAATTGAGGTGATCACGGGTGTGGTCGACGCATGGAAGATCGAGGTGAGAATCGACCGTCGTGTCGCCGTGGCCCGGGAAGTGTTTGCCGCAGGCAACGACGGTCGATTCTCGAAGGCCCGCGGCGAACGCGGTTCCCAATTCGGCAACAGACGCTGGTCGATCACCAAACGAGCGGGCACCGATGACGGGGTTATCGGCCCGGTTTACATCGAGCACCGGCGCGAGATTGACGGAGATTCCTAATCGCCGGAGTTCGCGCCCAACGGCTTCACCGGCAGCCTCAGCGATCGAAGCGTCGTTTGCTGCACCGATCGCCATCGCACTCGGAAGTTGCGTCTCCCACGGGAGTCGTGTGACTCGCCCACCCTCCTGATCGATGGCCACGAGCAACGGTGGGACGTTCGCCGGGACAGATCCCTGAAGAGAATCCGACAGCTGCCGTAGCTGAGCGGGAGTTTCGATATTTCTGGCGAAGTAAATGATTCCGCCAAGCTGGCGCTCGGTGATGAGCGACTCGATACCGGGCGTCGGTCGTGTGCCGTCGAACCCCGCGACGAACAACTGGCCGATCTTTGCATCGAGCGATAACGACTGAAGCGACGCAGACACCGACGATGAGGATGGTTCTGTGACTGACATACGTGTCCCCTGACCGTGTTCCCGAGCCATCGGTTTAGTATCGAAGGTAGGGTGTTCGCGCGTTCTCGAACGCTTCGAGGTCATCCGTCCAGCAATCAGTGATGTCCTCTGCGATCTCTCGGGCGCTTGCGGCATCCGCAGTGTCGATCGCTTCGCGCAGATAGCTACCACCAGCGAGTTTATCGATGAAGAATGATCCATCGTACTCGATCCACTCACACCGGTCGGAGTCGGTGAACGCAGAGGCAAGAACCGTGAGACCAACCAACACCGGATCGACAGCGTCACGATCGAGGACGTGAATCTGGATGCCCATCACGTTCTCGCGTTCGTGTTTCGAGAACGTCGGCGAGAAGTACGCAGGACGGAACGCAACGCCGTCGAGAGCTTGATTGGAGAGCTCTGCTGCCCACTCGTCAGCATCGATCCACGGTGCGCCGACGAGTTCGAACGGCTTCGTGGTCCCCCGTCCTTCCGAGAGATTCGTTCCCTCGAAAAAGCAAGTGCCTGGATAGAGCACAGCCGTACCAGGTGTTGGCATGTTCGGCGATGGATAGACCCACGGCAGCCCAGTCTCTGGGAACCACGCGGTGCGCGACCAGTCGTCCAGTTCGACGACTTCCACAGCGGCACCGATATTGAACTCCTCATTGAAATAGGTCGCCAGCTCGCCGATCGTCATGCCGTGGACGATCGGGAGACCGTATCCGCCGACGAATGACGAGGCGACTTCATCGATCCGGTTCCCCGCGATGGATAGTGGGGCAATGGGGTTCGGGCGATCGAGGACGACAAGTCGCTTGTCTGCCTCAGCGACGCCCCAGAGCGCCGAGGCAAGCGTATAAATGAGCGTGTAAAAACGGCAACCGACATCCTGCATGTCGTAGACGACCGTATCGAGCGATTCGAGCATCTCCGGTTGCAGGCGGCGTTGCTCCCCGTAGAGACTCTTGACTGGCAGGCCCGTTCGTTCGTCGGTGCTGTCGTCGATTTTCACACCAGCCTGCGCGTCACCACGGAGCCCGTGTTCCGGACCGAACAGCTTCCGAAGATCGAACGCGTCGTGATCGTGGAGGAGATCGATCGTCGGAGTGAGACCGCTGTCGGTTCCTGATGGGTTGGTGATGAGTCCCAACTGGCCCTCGACAGCGTCGGTCCGCTCTGTCAGTAGTCGTTCTACGCCCAATCGCACCATGGTTCGAACAACACGGGGCACCCCTAAAAAACTCCGTATCCGTATCAATATCAGTATCTGTACCCGTATTCGGTCCGTTTCAACGACTCAATTTCTGGGTCGTCTTTCCTCGTTGCAGTTTCGTTCGTGTCTCATACGCTTCTTGTTGTGACTGTGTCGAGCCAGTCGAGGTGTGTCTCGCTCATGAGCGCGTGGTTGTACACGTGAATTCTGTCGCCGAAACCGGCCACGTCAGCAAGAAAGCCCCGCAGTTCGGATTCCGTCTCGAACAGATCTGGATCGAGCGTGATACCGATATCGACCGGTACGTCAACACGCTCTTTGTACTGTTGGACACGGCGGCGGGCAAGATCTGAGTCGGCCGTGTAGCAGAGGGCAACGATGCGGTCGATATGTTCGTGAAGCTGATCAAGTGTAACACCGGACGGCCATCCGTCGTCTGGATCTCGGCCGAGACCGTCCGATGCCGAGTACGTGAGTGCGATATCGCCGCTCGCTGCCGCTAGCCGTCCGAGCAACTCGTCGATGACAGACGATCGAAAGTCGAATAGTTTCTTCAGCTCCGGCTGCTGGGTTGCCAGCTCTTCAAGCGATGTTACAGACGCTGTTGGCTGCTGGAGCGCGGTCCGAGCGATGCGTTGTGTCACTTCGCGGGCCCGGTCGAAATCGATGGGATGGTTTTCAGCCCGAGAGCGACACGCCGAGCAAAAACACTGCGAGAGAAGCAGTTCCTCGGGGCGTCCCTGAACGACGTGGTTTTTCGCGTGACCGAATCGTGTGCCGTGACTGTGGAAGGCGTCGGGATAGCCAAGCGATTCGAGATTGATCGATTCAATGTCATACCCAGCGAGCGAACGGGCAATTCCCTCGAAGTACCGCTGAACCGCCGGGTGAGACGGACAAAACGCATGATCGTGGCGGTCACCGAAAACGCTCTGCGTGCGGTACTGTGGATACTCCGATCCGAGTTTCGAGTTGTGAAAGCAGACGAGCCACGCGTTCACGTCGATCGCATGGCGGTCCGCGCCGGCGACGATTGACTGAAACGGATCGGTGTGACCAGCGACCTCGTGTACTGGTGGATCAATAGGAGTATCCACGGTGGACAGATCGGGGTCAAAGTAACATCCTCCCGTGTACGATTTGAAGAGTGTACCGTTCGAGCGGGGTTCCAGCGTCCGAATCGAGTGATAGTGAGCAGCCGCCGTGACGGATGTCACGCCGTGCTCAGCGAGTTCTCGACACGTCGCGTCAATGTCATCTGAGAGTAGACTCCATGGATAACTCCAGACTGCGACCATACGGTTCAACCACCCGGTGTGATAATAAATATTGTCCGTCGGTGCTGCTGGTCTCTCTGTCTGCATCGGGATCAGCTAGTCGAATCGTCCTGCGGCAACCATCGCGTAAAATCGTTCGCGGAACCGAATGAGACCGGTCTCTTTTCCGTCGTACACTTGGTTTGTGAGCAGTATGGCAAAGCGGTCGCGCTCGTGGTCGAGCCACATTGATGTTCCTGTGTATCCAGTGTGACCAAGTCCGCTCAACGACCAGTTCGGCGATGGATACGTTCCGTCTCCGAGTCGCCACCCGAGGCTGTGTCGGTCATCGAGCTCGGGAAGCCAATCGTCCTGTAACCGACCGACGGTCGCAGGCGAGAGGAGTGCATCGCCGCTGAGGTACTGTTGTGCGAACGACGCGAGATCGTCGACGGTTGTAAACAGACCTGCGTTTCCGCTTTCCCCGCCCATCACCCACCCCAGTGGATCGTGAATCTCCCCACTGAGCACCCGATCGCGGTACGTATGGTCGTAGGTCGCGGCGACGTTCGAAGCATCCACGGGACCGAGATGGGACTCAGTCATATCCGCGGGCCCGAAGACGAAGTCGGCTGCGAGTTCGCCGAGTGACCGATCGGTCGCACGCCGAAGCATCTCAGCTGCGTACACGAAGTTCAGACAGCTGTATTCGTGCCGAGTCCCCGGTTGAGACGCGAGTATTCCGTCATCGAGTCCGGCGAACACGTCCGCTCGTGAGTCCCACGCTTCGGAGAAAGCGTACGGTTGCAGCCCTGAGCTGTGCGTCAGCAGTTCTACAAGACGAACGTTACCCACGCTTGGACCGACAGTGGGGACGTATCGACGTACTTCGTCCGAAAACGCCACACGGCCGCACTCCATCAGACCGAGCGCGACTGTTGCGGTTACGACTGGTTTCGTCAACGAAGCCACATCGAACAGCGTCGATCGCGTCATCTGATCTGTTTCATCGCGTTGTCCGACAGCGACAGCGCGGTCGATTCCAGACGATCGGCCGACAGCCGCCACAGCGCCCGGATACACCTCCTCACAGCCTTCGGTCAGGAAGACCGCGAGCGGATCGTCTGAACAACTCGAACTATCCATCTCGCGGACCGACGCTACCGAACACCGTAACTGCTTCGGCGCTATCGACAGCACGGCTAGCAATATATACATTCGCCACAAGAACAGATCGTCGATGACATACGACTCGATCCTGTTCGATCTCGATGGCGTGCTCTTGTGTCTCCATCCCGATCATCCGACGGTCTACCAGCAAGCGATCGAAGCAACGTTCGAGGAGTTCGACGTTACCCCCGTGGCCGCTGATCTCGATGCCTTTACCAGTGGAGCCACAGTCGAGGAGATGCGACGTGTCTGTGCCGGTTACAACATCGACTTCGAGACGTTCTGGGTGCGCCGAGAGACGAATGCATTCACGCTTCAGCGCGAGATGATGAAGCGCGGCGAACGAGTGCCGTACGACGACTGCGTGGTGCTCGAACAACTGGCAGAGCAACACACCTTGGGCCTTGTCAGTAGCAACCAGCACGCGACTGTCGAGGAGATGCTCACACAATTTGGACTGGCTGATCTCTTTGAGACAGTGTACGGCCGAACACCGACGGTCGAGGGCTTCGTCCGGACGAAACCGGAGACTCATTACGTCGAGCAGGCGATGGCCGACCTCGGCACGGTTGAGGGGGTGTACGTCGGAGACAGCGCTTGTGACGTTCAGGCTGCTCACGCTGCTGGTCTCGATGCAGTGTTCATCCGGCGCTCACACCGCGAGGATTACACGCTTCCCGAAGAGCCGGCACACGAGATCCACACACTGGCGTCTCTCCCCACCATTCCCGGTATTGCATCCTCGATGTGATTTTCGCTCCGCTCGTCCAATAGATGATTGTTAGAAGCGTTGAGTGTGTAGAATAAATACTTTCGACTCAGTCGAAATGGGGCATGATGGTGAGAGACACGCATAGGCGGGTTGTCGTGACGAAATACGACTCCAACAGGCAATCTATTACGTTAGAACCAGTCGAAAGCGGCGGTAGAGGCCTTACAATGTCAGTTTTATCGAGGTTCGCTCGTTCGAGAACCACGATCAATGCGTTACACTGGTACTGATGTAACGCCGATGCTGGCAAGAACGGACGGTCTACACCTATGTTGAGTCACATGTTGTCAATCTTCGTATCGAGTGTCGGAATTCGAATCGTTCGAAACCACCCATACGATGCGTGGTGCGGTTCAATCGTCGTCAGGACCGTTTTGGTAGTTTAAGCTCGGACGATCAGCGGCTCTCGATCGAAAACGGCAGAATGTGGACGTTTCATCCGGATGAAAACAACAACAGCGTGGAAGCAGCGATTTCAGTTGTTCTACAATCACGCTGTCAACACGATTCGATTGCTATCACGTTGGTGGAGCACGTGTCCCCATCACGACAGGGTGAGCCGCACCGGTTGCGCTTGGGACGTTGTTTGGGACACCATCGAGCGCAGCAGCAGCGAGCAGTGCGAAGGCAACGGCTTCCTTCTCGTCGATACCGATCCCATACTCGTCGATCGTGTACACGGGAGCATCGAGGTTCGATTTGAGCAGTTCGATCAGTCGGTCGTTGTACGCGCCACCGCCCGAAAGAATGATCTCGTCGGGCACAGGGAGAAACCGCTGGTAAGCATCCGTAATGGATCGAGCCGTCAACGCGGTCGCCGTCGCAACGGCGTCCTCGTCCGAGAGCGAACGCGCTCGACACGCATCGAGAAAGTCCTCGATATAGGAGCTACCGAATCGCTCGCGTCCCGTGGATTTTGGTGGATCAGCGCGAAAGTACGGATCGTCCAGCAGTTCGTCGAGGACAGCGTCGCTTGCAGTTCCACTGCGCGCAAGGCGGCCGTTCCGGTCGTAGGTTAGTTCATCGTTCGTTATGTGTTCGACGACACCGTCGATGATCACGTTCCCGGGTCCTGTATCGAAGGCGATCACGTCCGCTCGGTTCGCACAGGGAGGGAGTGCGGTGCAGTTCGCAATGCCGCCGATGTTCTGTGCGATTCGAAACTTCGTCTCGTGGGCAAGAAGCGCGAGATCAGCGAATGGCACGAGCGGCGCACCGTGGCCGCCAGCAGCGATGTCGGCAGTCCGAAAGTCTGCAACCGTCGTTAGACCCGTTTGTTCGGCGATGATGCTCGGATCGCCAATTTGCAGCGTCGAACGGAGACGCTCGTCACCGACAGGGAGAGCACGTGGTTCGGGGTGGTGTCTGACCGTCTGACCATGCGATCCAATAGCGTCAACGTCAGCGAGTGATCGATCGGCGGCGGCCACAGCTGCGATGGCTGCGTCCGCAAAGACCGCTCCAAGCGCCACGTTCAGATCGCACAGCTCGGCAACTGTCCCATCGTCCCCGCACACTCGCGCAATGCGCTCTCGGAGTTCAGAATCGTACGGGCGTGTGAGAGACGATTCGACGGTCACGTCGTATCCGTTCGTGTTAGAGCGGATCCGACAGCACGCTGCGTCGACGCCGTCGAGCGACGTTCCAGACATCAGTCCAACAATGCGACGGCCGCTCACGGTGACCCCTCCTGTGTGACCGGTTCGTCGATATCGTACATCAGCGTCTCCAAGCGTTGATCGAGTCCGGCAGTCAACCCACCGTCGATGACGAGCTCCGTCCCTGTAATGAACGAGGCCGCATCAGAGGTCAAAAAGAGCACAGCAGCGGCGACGTCCGCGGGCCGCCCGAACCGGCCGACTGGATACTGATTGAGCCACTCCTCACGAACTGTTCCCTCTGTTCTCAGTTTTTCGCTCGATGCGCCGGTGATAATGGTGCCCGGGCAGATAGCGTTCGATCGGATTCCGTGGCGGCCGTACTGTGTGGCGATGAGCCGCGAGAGCGCGAGAATGCCGTTCTTGGCCGCCGAGTAGGATGCGAGCCCGATTCCGAGACGTGCGTTCACCGAAGAGACGTGAAGCAGTGCGCCGCCGCCCGAGTCGATCATTGCAGGAAGCACCTCTCGTGCGCAGAGAAACTGGCCCTTGAGATTCACGTCGATGATGCGATCCCACGTTGACTGAGACACGCGATCAGGATTCCCGTCGTCGAACGATCCACCGGCGTTGTTCACGAGCACGTCGATTCCACCGTGCGTGTCCATCGTCGCCTCAATCAGACTTGCTACGTCGTCTGCGTCACTAACGTCGGTTGGAACGAAATCTGCTCGTCCACCGTCGCGTTCGATGGCACTAACAGTCTCCTCACCTCCCGCTGCATCGATGTCTGCAACGACGACTGTCGCGCCTGTAGCACCGAACTGTCGTGCAATCGCGCTACCGATGCCGTTGCTTGCGCCAGTGACAACGACTATATCATCTTCTCGATCGTAGATTGAAGCCATGGTTAGCGTTCATATTCAAACGTCAACTGTGTTACGCCTCACTCGAATCCGTAAATCACCCAAACTTTTAATATAATTACCAATATCCTTCGGGTATGGCTAACAGTACGCGTAGCGCTGATGGCGATAGCAATGAGTCCCCGTTGACGCGGCGTCGATGGCTCGCGCTCTGTTCGGGCGCAGCGATGGCTGGACTGGCTGGCTGTGGTGCGAATCCAGACGATCCAAACGCCACGTTGAGTTCGGAGTCGACAGGCTCAGAGGGTGGTTCGAACAGCAACGCAGTCACGACCGAGCTTCACATGCGTGCGCCGGTGAGCTGGACGCCGAGCGACTCGAACGTCAACCCCTTCTCGACGCAAGGTGACATCGAGTACTGGATGGAGTATATGTGGTGGGAGTCGCCGTCCTATCCGAACGCTGTCGGCGAGCCGATCTACTGGCTTGCCAAGGATATCAGCGTTCAGGGTGGTGGCTGTGAAGTCCTCATTACGCTCGATGAAAACCACACGTGGTGGGACGGCTCGCCGGTCACTGCCAAAGACTATCACACGACGCAGCTCATCACGGATTACAAGGAGTATGGTGGTCCGGACGAAACGGATGACGGCTGGGAAGTCGTTGACAAATACAAGATCAAGAACGTCCTGTCGGGACCAGCAAATCCAGCAGTGAAGAAAGTCGACTACTACACGCCGGTTGCCAAGCACGACTACTACAAGTCGTGGCTAGAAAAGTTCGAAGACGCAAGCGGCGAGCAGGCCATCAAAGGCGTTGCAAAGGAGCTGAACGACCACACGGTGACGCTGAAAGATCTCACGGATAAGGGACTCGGCTGCGGGCTATGGAAGCCTGCACAGCTCTCTCCGACCAACGCTGTCCACGAGAAATATCAGGATCATCCGCGCGCCGACTGGACGAATCTGGAAACGTTCAACTGGCACCTGCTCTCGGAGAAACAGAAGGCGATACAGGCGCTAAACACAGGAAAACTGGATTTCGGTGATAAGCTGACCGATCAGGCTCGCACGAACGATCAGACCGAAGTCTTCAGTCGGTTCGGGATGAGTGGTGTTCCGAAATTAACGATGAACTGGAACAACGAGCATCTCGCTCGTCGTCCGGTTCGGCGCGCGATTGCCTACCTCATCGACAGCGAAGAGGTCGTCAAGGTGATTAAGAGCGCGCACGGCATCAAGTACAACTCGCGCAAGACCGTCTTCGGGATGTCCTCGAGTCTCATTAGCGACTGGGTCAGCGACGGATTCGTCGACAAACTCATCGACTATGGCAGCACATCGAAACCCGAGAAAGCCGCATCTGTCCTGAAAAAGGCGGGCTATTCGAAAAATGGCGGCGTCTGGGTAGGACCGAATGGGAGCAAAGTTTCGGGACTGACGTACCTCACACCGCCGTGGAACATCTA
Organism: Halocatena marina; assembly: GCF_025913575.1. Lineage (NCBI taxonomy): Archaea > Methanobacteriati > Methanobacteriota > Halobacteria > Halobacteriales > Natronomonadaceae > Halocatena > Halocatena marina. The sequence goes on from NZ_CP109785.1 coordinate 2,034,702, forward strand.
CAAGTCGGTCGGGAAGTACTTCAGTTCGAAGCTCGACGAATTCGGATTCAAAAACAACCTCGTCGTCCCGTCTGGAAGCGGATTTTACAAGCGCTGGGACGAGACCTACGACTTCGACCTCTGTAACTGGTTCACGACTGGATCACACCCCGCATACGCCTATTCGACAGTAGAAGTGAGTGGGCTGGGGAACTACGACGAAATTGCTGTTGCCACGGAGAAAACGGAGGGCTGTACGGTCAACCGCACGGAGCCGGAACTCGATCAGCCAACGAGTGAAAAACTGCAACACCCCATTCGGCCGAAATTCCCGAAGCAGATCGGCCAGAAGTCACTCAATTCAGAAGCGGGACAAACGCTGTATCCGCTCAAATGGCACAAGATCATGCTCCAAACACAAGACACACAGGAAGTCAAGCAACTCACCGAGAAGCTCGCGTGGTACGTGAACTGGCAGGTTCCACACGTCGGGTTCTACGACGAGGTGAAAGTCTACTGGGGCAACACTAACAAATTTGATTTCCCATCGTTGAAGGCCGACGACCACCCACATGCGGAGGAAACGAAGGCAGAACACCGCACGACTGCGATGGAGTTCTTAATGAAAGGACACATCAGCGCGAAGACGAAGTAGCGCTTGTTTGGCTCACCGTATCCGATAGCATTTGAGGAGGATCGCTGCCGTACCCGATCCGAGTACGCTGACGCCGACAAGGTTGAGAACGGCGATAGCGTGTGTGGCCGTTCCTGATGACGACCCGACGATAATGACGAGCGAGACGATGCCAGCGAGAGACTCGAGAGCGAGCAGTATCACAAACGCATCTGCACTCGAACAGACGTAATCGAAGAGCGTGAGATCGGTGGGCATCGTTTCGTCCGGTACGAATCGGTTTGGAAACGTAAACGTTCCGCCCGCTCGGCGTTTGTCTTACTCATCCGCATCCTCGCTGACGACGTATGGAACGCCACACTCTGGACAGTCGTGGTGCTGTCGTTCGAAGGTGGACCCACACCGGATGCACCGATAGGGATCGCTCGCGTCGTCGCTATCCGCCAACCCGAACCGTTCGAGGAGCCGTTGTACGAAGGACATACACATGGTTGAACGCGTCTATACAAGCGTTGTTCCGTTTCTGTCTCCGAACCACATGACAGTTAACAAGTGATTCGGCCTGAGAGGAGTTGTCACCTCTGTCCCATAGATTTATTGTAGCGGGAAAGAACAGGCAGGGTAGAACGATGTACTACGTGAAGCGCATCGGTCAGTCAATTCTGGTGTTTTTCATAGCGCTCACGGTGACGTTTGCGCTATACCGATTGTTGCCATTCGGACCGACGGACATGGTCAAAGTCCAGCTGATGAAAGAGTCGCTCAAACAGGGAGCGAGTCCCACGCCACAACAGATGGCGAGTATCAACGCGATGGTTGAGACGTACACGGGGATCGATCCGACTCAGCCGTGGTACATCTCGTACTACGAGTATCTGCGTGATATCGTGCTCTATCAGGATTTCGGTCGGTCTATCTTCAAGGGACGGCCCGTTTTTGATATCCTCTTTGAGGCGATGCCGTGGTCACTCTTTATCAGCATCTACGGTCTTGCACTCGGAACGACCGTCAGTCTGCTACTCGGTGCGCTTATGGCCTACAACGAGGGAAGTGCATTCGATACCGGGATGACCGTCGTTGCCCTCGTCAACAGTACGATTCCGTACTACATCGTCGCCATTCTCTCGCTCATCGTGTTCTCGTTCAACCTAGAATGGTTTCCGAGCGGTGGTCGGATGGACCCGAATACGACGGCCGGGCTCAACCTCCCGTTCATCGTCGGCGTCGTAGAGCACGCGGCGCTGCCGGTTCTTTCGGCGTTCATCGCAAGCTTCGGCGGTGCGCTGGCGTTCCGCGGCAACTGTATCCGAGAGATGGGAGAAGGATACATTCGCGTCGCCCGACTGCGTGGGATCAGTCAAGGACGGATCGCAATCCGGTACGTCGGACGGAACGCGCTGTTGCCAATCTACACGAACATTATGGTCGGAATCGCTAGCATCTTTGGGAGCAGCATCATCCTCGAAACCATCTTCAACTACCCGGCAATGGGCTTTGTGACATTCAACGCACTCATGAACCGTGACTACCCGCTCATAATGGGCGCGTTCATCATCTTTACAATCCTCACGCTGATCGGCATTCTCATCGCCGATCTGACGTACGGCGTCATCGATCCACGCGTCTCGAAAGGAGGTGACCGTGAAGCCTACTGACGGGGCGGACGGCGGCGAGCCACGTCCTGACGGCGGGACGAATAACCCAGATGGTCCCGGACCAATCGACGAAGCCACGCTCTTTACACAACTGTCCGATGTCCCTGAACCGACCGCTGCCGAGCGGCTTTCAGAGTGGTTCAATCGCCACGTCTACGCGCCCGGCGTGGTGTTCTTCTCCGACTGGCGGGCCGTCACCGGGGCAGTAATACTGACTGGCTTCCTCCTCATGGGAACCGTCGGTGTGTACGTGGTCCCTGAACCGAGAGTAATGGAGGGTCCGATTTTCGTGATGCCGTTCACCAACTGGGACTATCCACTCGGGACGGGTGTGATGGGCAAATCTATCCTCGGGCAAGTCGTTCACGCGACGCCAGCGATGTTGAAGATGATCGCGGCTGGCGCACTCCTTTCAGTGAGCCTTGGGACCGTAATCGGAACGGTCGCTGGCTATCGCGGCGGACTCAGCGATAGCATCCTGATGACCGTCACGGATGTCGTTCTCACGATTCCGGGGCTCGCGTTAGTTATCGTGCTCGCTAGCATCTACCAGCCCGAAGATCCGTTCATCGTGGGACTCATTCTCGGGATCGACAACTGGCCGCGCTTGGCGCGAACGATCCGCTCACAGGTTCTGAGCATCCGCGAAGAGGCGTTCACAGAATCATCGCGCATCATGGGGCTGTCGGAGCTGACCATTCTCCGAAAAGATCTCATTTCGAATCTTATGCCATACATCTCGGTGAACTTCGCAAACAGCTCTCGGAAGGTCATCTTCGAATCCGTTGGTCTCTACTTTCTCAGTATACTCCCGTTCACGACGCTGAACTGGGGGGTCATGATGAACGAGGCGTACAACGGCGCAAATCTGACGCGACCTGAAGAGCTCCACTGGCTGCTCATTCCCATGGTACTCATCATACTCGTCTCACTGGGCTTCATCCTGCTCGCGCAAGGACTCGACCGGGTGTTTAACGTCCGGCTTCGGGCCCGTCACGAGAACGCTTCCAGAAGCGAGACGGACGGGGGTGAAAGAGCGTGAGCGTCACAAACGAATTTATCCTATCAATTCGTCGATCGCTTCTCGCTTTCCTCCTACTGCTGCGGGGATCATTTCTCGTGTTTGTCGTAACGCTCGGGGTTCTGTTCCTCTGTCTCTCAATTCTCCTGTCAACGCACGCGCTCAAAAGCGTAACACACGGCGTGCTTGCAGGGATGTTCGCCATCTGGGGTGTGAGCGCACTCGTATACGGCGCTCTTGGCCACATTGGACTCCGACTGATTGGATACCACTGAAACAATGACTCGATTATCCACATTCGTACACGTATTGCTGCCCGCTCGAACCGCCACACAGTGGCCACCGACAGTTCGGCCAGCACTTGCAACCACACTGATCGGCCGACCACCAACTCGGTCCACAGTCCGACACAGAACGAGGCGGCTCAAACGCTCCGGTCACGCTGTCAGACACGCTCTAAGCGGATGTCGTCAGCGTTGGAAGCAGAGACAGGACGGGAGGTGTCGGTGAGAGCCATGGCGACTGAGTCACAATTTTCATCGACTGTTGGCCGCGACACTGTGATCGAAATCCGGAACGCGAGCGTCTCGTTTAGTATGGATCGCGGGGACTCACGCGTCCTCCGTGATGTGGATCTGTCGGTCCGTTCTGGCGAGGTGCTCGGCGTCGTTGGCGAGAGCGGAAGCGGAAAGTCAATGCTCGCCTCGGCGATGCTCGATGCGGTCGTCGCCCCCGGCGAAGTGAGCGGAGAAGTCATCTACCGACCGCCGGGTCGTGAACCAGTCGACATCATATCACTCTCCAGAGAGGAGATGATCGATATTCGATGGAACGAGGTGTCGTTCGTCATTCAGAGCGCTCAGAGCGCGTTCAACCCGACGATGACGATCGGCGCACATTTCGAAGAGACCCTTCGAGCGCACGATGAGGATGTCGATCGTGGGATGGACCGTGCCCGCGAGTTACTGACCGATCTTTATTTGCCCGCAGAGCAAGTGCTTCGGTCACACTCACACGAGTTGAGCGGCGGGATGAAGCAACGCGCGCTCATTGCACTCAGTCTCATTTTGGATCCCGAAGTATTGGTTATGGATGAACCCACCGCAGCGCTCGATCTCCTCATGCAGCGCTCGATTATCAGCATGCTTGACGATCTTCGGGAGAAGTATGACCTAACGATCGTGTTCGTTACGCACGATCTCCCATTGGTTGCGGAGTTTGCCGACCGTCTCGCCGTCATGTACGCGTTCGAAATCGTCGAGCGCGGCCCGGCAGACGATGTGCTCGACCACGCCACTCATCCATATACGCGCGCGCTGTTGAACGCTGTTCCGAACATCTCCGATCGCGCGATGAATCTCGAAGGGATCGACGGATCGAGCCCCGACCCTGTTTCGATTCCGACAGGCTGTTCGTTCCACACGCGCTGTCCACTCGCCGATGAGGACTGCCGAGCAAATAGTCCAGATCTCGACAGCGTCGGACAGGATCACGAGGCGGCTTGTTTTCACTGGGAGAAATCGAGAGAGGAGATTCCACTGCTGCTCGATGATCCAGGACGGACGATAGACGACGCAGGGGGTGAAACCAGTGAGTAACGCAGATGAGCCGCCGCTTCTGTCGATCGAGAACGTGAGCGTTCATTTCACCTCGAAACGACTGTTCGGTCTCGCAGGCTCCGAGACCGTCCACGCGGTCGACGGTGTCAGTCTCGATATCCACGAGAACGACGTTGTTGCACTCGTCGGAGAGAGTGGCTGTGGGAAGACGACACTCGGAAAGACCGCGATCGGCGTTCAGCGGCCAACTGCTGGGCGGGTCCGATACCGTGGTCAAAACATCTGGGAGTCGATGGAGAGAAATGGGCTCTTCGGGTCCACGACAGAGGAGCATTCCGAGACAGAGATCCGACGCGCGCTTCAGATGATTCATCAGGATCCCGGGAGCTCACTGAACGCCAACTACACCGTCGAATCCATTCTCGCAGACCCGTTGCGGCGCTGGCAATCCGAGATGACGTCTGCTGACCGGCGCGCCCGCATCTACGGGCTACTCGAATACGTCGGGATGACGCCAGCAGCGGATTACGCCGAACGCTATCCACACCAGCTTTCGGGTGGCGAACAGCAGCGTGTCGCACTCATTCGGGCGCTGTTGATGAATCCGGACGTGATCCTCGCAGACGAAGCCATTAGCGCACTCGACGTCTCGTTGCGCGTCGAGATGATGGAGTTAATGCTCGAACTCCAAGCACAGTTCGACACCTCGTATCTATTCATTTCACACAACCTCGCAAACGCAAAGCATCTCACACAACAGGCGGGCGGACGGATCGGTATCATGTATCTCGGAGAAATCGTTGAGATCGGGACGCCCGAGCAGATCATCCACGATCCACAACATCCGTACACGAAGGTTCTGTTGTGGGCCACATCGGATCTTCGGGACCGTTCGGGAGTTTCGGATCCGCCTGTCCGGTCGCTCGACGTTCCTGACCCTGCTGATCCGCCGAGTGGCTGCCGATTTCACACACGCTGTCCTGAGGCACGAGCAGCCTGTACGCGCGATAGCCCAGTTCTCGACGATCACGACGGCGATGGGCGGCGAACGGCCTGCTTCCGGCAAAAGAGCGATCACCCCTACTGGGAGAGCGAACCGCTGGATGACGACATAGCACTACAATCGAACGGAGCCACGTCGGCTGATACTGACTAATAGGTGCGATTGAATTTCGAGTAGATGTCGGTCAGTCAGTCGATACGGTACTGTTCAACCTTCGTTTCGTCGACTGTGATTCCGAGTCCCGGACCGTCTGGAACCGGGTATGATCCATCATCGATCTCGAACGGTTCCTTGATGATGTGGTCTGCCCACGCGTAGTAGACGCTGTCCGGCGGGAGGTTGATACCGGGGGTGCTTCCGACGACGTGGAGCATTGCCGCTGTCTTGATACCAAGATCGAAGCCGCAGTGATGAGAGACCGATACGCCAGCCTTGGCAGCGAGCGCGGCCTGCTCTTGAACAGCGATGATACCACCGGCGGGAACGAGATCAACCACGGCGACATCAATCGCGTCCGCTTGGAGCAGATACCGCAGATTGCGGGGGAAGTACGTGTCCTCATTGACCGCGATGGGCGTTCGGAGTCGCTCACGAAGCTTCGCGTATGTGCCGTACGCGTCGATCCGTACTGGCTGTTCGAGATACTGGAGGAGGACACCTTTGTCTTCGAGTTGGGCTGCAGCCCGGACCGTATCCTCTGCTGTCCAGCCTTGGTTTGGATCGAGGCGGAACTCCATCTCGCCATTGACGGCATCGTGCATCGCTCTCAGGCGCTCTGTGTCTGCTCGCCAGTCGGGACCGGCCTTGGTTTTCAACGTCGAGAAACCAGACCCCATGGCTCGTCTCGCGTGCTCACGTGCTTCTTCGACCGGAAGGATACCGAGACAGAACGCTACCGGAACACGCTCTCTGACCGCGCCACCGAGTAGCTGATGGACGGGAACACCGAGGTTGTTGCCCAGTGCATCCCAGAGGGCAGTTTCGACAGCACCGAGAAACGGACGAACTTTGACGTATGGGAAGTAGAACTCCTCGATGAATCCCCTGATCGAATCGAGTTCGCGGCCGATGAGTTTTGGAGCGATAACATCCTCGATAACAGCGCGGGTCACCGCAGCGGACTTCATCGCTACGAGCATCTCGCCCCATCCCACTTGTTTCTCGTCGGTCTCTACTCTGATGAGCATTCGAGTGATCGACTCAACGCTGGCATGGTTGCTCACGTACGGTGCGAGACCGAACTCCGATTCTGATTCGAGGGGCAGGACATCCATCTCTACCGGGATGGCTTCTACGTTCCTGATCAGCATGGTCACCAATCACTACCCCTGTACAAAAAACTCAGTATCGATCGACCTGTTCTTTAGGAAGTAAGAGATCGAGGATATGTGAATGTAACACTACTCGACAATCGGCACCAATAACATCTCAACCATTATTAAATAATATTATATACAATGGTGTTGAATATACATAGTGTGGTTGCGAATTGACCAGTTGCGACACGACGCCAATTGCGAGATCAACGTCGAATCCAATCTTCGGCAGACATCTCACCGTACTCCCACCAGCGCGGGTGCGTGCTGTAGGTCAGATTCGACATGATCCGATGAGTGCCGTGATGGAGGCATGCTCACATCGAGCATTTCCGAACGACACCACAATCAGCACCCAACCTCGGCGCTGCACTGACGAACGGGCGGTGAACCAACAACCGGTGAACAACGACTGAACGAGCAGCGACAACACGACCGGTGCGGAATCGTAGATCATGCTCCACTCACGCGCTGAAATCACGATTTGACGCGTCTCACCGGCGAACCCCCGCCGCTTTCAGTAACGTCCTCCTCACAGAGCAGTCAAGAACCCAAAGAAGAGAAACACGATAATGTTCGATAACACAGAGATCTCACACGACCACATTCGATTTCTTTCTGTCTCTCCAGCCCGAATCCGTCTTCTCAGCTGTCTCGATGAGGCCCCACGGTGTCCGTGTGACCTCACGAGTGTGCTCTCCTTGTCTCGGCGTGGAATTCAGCGCAATCTCTCGGAGTTGGTCGAACGAGGATGGGCTAAGAAGACAGAAGGCGAATATCACCTCACGACGAGAGGAACGTTCATCACAAGGCAGTACAGCGATTTTCTTACGACGCTCGATATTATCGACGAATACGAGCCCTTTTTCACGCATCTTCCGGATTACGCGCACATTCCCAGCCCTCAATGGCTTCACGACGCAGAGATTGTCACAGCAACTGCTGATCATCCGTATGCACCGCTTAATGAGTACGTAAACTGTCTTCACACACACACAGGTTCGATCGAAACCGTGCGCAGCACACTTCCTGTCCTGAGCCGGTTCTACACCGATCTTCACAGGGAACTCTCAGAACGTGGCGTCGATACCGAGATTCTTCTTGATCAGGGGATAACCGACGTGTACCGAAACGAGAATCCGGAAAGTTTAGAGAATATGCTCTCTCTCGATACACTCACGCTGTACGAACACGACGAAAACATCGATTTCGGACTCACGCTCACAGATCGTCGTGGATTCATGGGAGCATACGATAGCCATGGCCAGCTACGAGCGTCGATTAAATGCACGAATCCCGAGTTTCTCGACTGGGCGATGGAACTCTATCAGCGCTATCGGCACGCCTCACGAGAGATTGAGCTGACAGAGACCGTCTCTGTTCGAGACGAATCCTGAGCTGATCTTCGATACAGATCACCGACATGCGATACCAACCCGCCTGAAAGAGCAATAGTAGTCATCCTGACTCGACGAGCAATCACTCGAATGAAGCGGAAAACTACAATCCGCAGAAGACGACCGTACGAGCGGATTCTACTTATGCACCCGTGTATACGAGGAAGCGACTTCATGAGATCAGAAACGGTTGTGTTGCATATGGAACATAAGCCGGCAACAAAAGACGGTTCCGATCAACAGTGTGTGAAAACCGATGTGACCAGCATTCTCGTAGACGGTGAGTCCTCATGAGGAAAACACTCGATCCGCAGGCGGAGGTACTGCTCGAACTCTTGAATGACTACGACATTTCGTTATCGGGTGATAGTATTTCAGAATCTCGTCAGCAGCTCGAAACGATGGTTGGTCTTGCTGGTGAGGATCCTGTCTCAGTGGGTGAAGTTTCAGACTTCACAATCGATATCGAAAACAGAGAGGTACCAGCACGGGCGTATGTCCCTGAGGGTGAGGGACCATTTCCGACGGTGGCCTTTTTCCACGGAGGGGGGTTTGTGCTTGGAAGCATCGATACGCACGACAACCTCTGTCGACTTCTGGCAAAGCGTGCAGGCTGTCTCGTTGTTTCAGTCGGCTACCGACTCGCACCAGAACATCCGTGGCCAGCAGCGCTTATGGACTGTTACGACGCGACACTGTGGCTCTCGCGCAACGCTGATCGATTCTCGGGCAGCGATCGGGTGGCGGTCGCAGGCGACAGCGCAGGCGGGAACCTCGCGGCAACCGTCTCACTACTGGCCCGCGAACGTGGAATGCCCAATATCGACCGGCAGTTACTCCTCTATCCAGCAACCGCGTATCTCGAACCGATGACATCACGCGCTGAGAATGCATCAGGATATTTCCTCACTGCCGAAGACCTCATCTGGTTTATGAAACAGTACATCGAGGATACACTCGACGCACACAACCCGCTCGCATTCCCCCTTCAAGCTCGCAGTCTCTCAGAGCTTCCGCCAGCGTTCGTCTTGACGTGCGGCTTCGATCCACTCCGAGATGAGGGTACCGCGTATGCCGACCGTCTCCGCGAGCACGGGGTCAGCGTCGAACACACCAACTACGAATCAATGATCCACGGCTTTCTCAATATGGAGGCAATTATCGATCGTACCTACGATGGCGTCGACGAGATCGCTGCGTATCTCCAGCGTGAGCTCGTCCAGTAACGAGTCATATATCGACGTTATCGGTCCTGCTGGTCTGTCTATAACAGCTGTCATATTCAGTCAGAAACCGGTGTGAATAATGACGAACCGACATATCGGTGGGACGATAAAGCATCTGATCTTTGATTGTCGAATATTCTAGCAAATGTCTACGCTACAGCTTATAGAGGCGTGATTACATATAGACAACAATCCAAAATGAAGCAGACGGTTCTGATATCAATTCACTGACCAACATTCATCAATATTCGTACTGGAAGTAATACATAGTAGTTGTTATTAATTCATGGAATTGTTGGCCAGAATCAGAAACAAGCCCACGGCTCACTGACTCATCACCAACGATTACGGTTTTCAACATAATGAAGAACGATATGAATTTTGGCTATCATTGTTTGATTATCGATTGAAAATTTAATTTATTGTACTATCAGGACATTCGATCGAGACAGTGATATCGATCAAGATGTAGCACAAAGCGGGCATTCGATATCACCAAACCTCCAGTAATAGCGGTTATCGAAATCGATACATACGACTGTAGAGAAGTAGAACTGTTATATTTGATGGACAACGTACGAGTTTCTCTTGACTCAATAAGTGTATTTATTTCTGTACAAATCCAATATTGTATCGGCCGTTCTTCAGAACTATGGACTTCCCAATACATCATGGCCAGTACTATTCATACATATCGATTCTCGAAGTGGGTGCGAACGATCGCGTTGTTAGACCATCAAGCAAAATTTGTCTTCGAATGGAGACCAACGAGAGTGCAGCATTACTTACACAGATTTGGGTGATATTTACAGTAGCCCCGTGAGACAGCTACTCAGAGTAGTTATGCCATCCTGTCGGATGAAATAGAAATGCCAAAGCCTAATAGTTTAACGCACCCAAGTTAATATATGACTGTCGTGAGTGTTTCGATGCCAGATAGTCTCCTTGAGAGATTGGACCAATTCTCAGAAGAGCACGGATACACTGGTCGAAGTGAAGTTATCCGTGAAGCGAGTCGTAATCTTCTCGGCGAGTTTCAGGACAAAAAGCTCGAAGACCGAGAACTGATGGGAATCGTTACGGTCATGTTCAACTACGAGACGACCAACGTCGAAGAAAAGATGATGCGACTCCGTCACGAGCACGAAGGGATTGTCGCATCAAACTTCCATAGCCACGTTGGAAATCACTACTGCATGGAGCTATTCGTCCTCGAAGGCTCCCTCGATTCGATCTCTGCGTTCGTTGGAAAGATACGGGCAACGAAGGACACGCTCAACATCGATTACTCTGTTATGCCTGTTGATGACTTCGGCCCGTTGGCGGAAGTCAGCTGAGTCCCGAAGTAGCCCATCGTATTGAGCGCGAAACCAGTCGCCTCGATTCATGACGTGCGAAATGGGCTCCCGAAGGCATTTTTGGGATCGGAGTAGTGTCCGACAAAGGGGATAGGTTAGTTTAGCGGATCAACTCAGAGAGCCCCGCTACATCCGAATCCTTTTCAAGAACAATTAAATATTCATTCACTAATGGCTGATGAACGCTCGTTCCTCGACAGTCCAGAGGGCACACGAGAGGAGATCATGAACGCGACCTATCACGCGTTGTGTGAGCACGGGTACGCCGATCTCACGATTCAGCGAATCGGTGATCAATTCGAGAAGAGTAAGTCGTTGCTGTATCACCACTACGACGGCAAAGACGAACTCTTGTTCGATTTTCTCGATTTTATGCTCGAAGAGCTGGAAACATCTGTCCCAGAGACAATCGAAGAAGATGCCAAAACCCATCTCAATGTGATTTTCGATAAAGTATTTGCTTGTGAGAGAACAGAAGAAAAACGTGAATTCGAAGCGGCGATGGTCGAACTCCGCGCACAAGCCGCACACGACGACCGATACCGAGAGTACTTCACGCAACACGATCGATTCATCGAAAATCATCTCTCCCACGTTATCGAGGTTGGTATCGCGGACGGTGATTTCCGGGATGTTGACCCAGAGCGCGTTGCTCCGTTCATCCGAACGATTATTGACGGCGTTCGAATCAATCGCTCAACGTCTAACGTAGGAGTCACTCGTTCCGTTCGATCAGAACTCGATAGCTACATCGAATCTACGCTCTGTATCGACGACGAAAATAAGCAATAGCAGTAGGAACGACGACGGATAATCGTAACGGGACATCATCCTTCGTCGCCTGGAACCTCACGATCTGTGACACGAAAGTGTTCGACTTGCAAGCATCGAGTACGTCGTTTCATCGACCGTCGCCAGTTCGTTCACAGAGCGTCCGCTCACGGTCATCTCGTCCTTTTCAGCCGCCACGAACTGCTGTCGTTGCATCGGAGAGTGAAACACCCGATACAGATCCTTTCCTGTGTAGGTATTGTCACTGGCCGCCATTGCTAACAGCGTCGTTCGAGCGACGGCCTCCAGTTCAATACCCCAATCACCCTCGGAACGGAGTGCTATGATCCACGCATCGATTTCATCGGCATTGATCTCTCGGCTCCAAATCAACATCCACCGACCGTATAGGATATCGAACAATATATTTCTTTCTAGTATTTATTAATTGGAACGTATTGTATGCCACGTATCGAAGTGTGACATCCGTACTCTGGTAGACATTCGAACAAGGATGATCGAACGACGACGAACCGACTGAGGAGTTTTGTCTTGCACATATTACGATCGGACAATCGGTGTGAGTGTGAAACTGATGAAAAGCTCTCAATGACGAAGTACGCGTTATTTTCTCGGTTCGTATGAGGGCATACGATGGATCGTTTGAAAACAGAGCAGGGTGAAGATGTGAGTCGTATTACTGCCTTGAGTGATGGTCTGTTCGCCATTGTTCTCACACTTGTCATTCTTCAGTTTGAAGTTCCAAATATCCCGTCAAGTCAAGCGACTACCGAACTGCCTGCGTGGCTTTCCGGACTGTACGTGTTGTTTTTTAATTATATACTCAGTTTTGTCGTCGTCGAATTGTATTGGGTTGTACACCACACTCTCTTTCAACACATCGTCAAACACGACCGAGTCCGACTCTATTTGAATCTGCTATTCTTGCTCTCCGTATCTTTCCTTCCGTTCCCGACAGAGCTGTTAGGAACGTACGGAACGCGGCTCACGTGGGCACTCTATGCGCTCAATTTGACAATTGTCGGTCTTCTCATGACTTCCGTCTGGTGGTATGCCGCCACTCAAGATCTCATAACCGAAGAGATGCACAACCGAATAGCTAAACTCATCACTCTTCGTGGACTTATCGCTCCAGTAGTATTTCTTCTATCTATCGCTGTCAGTTCTGTGAGCCTCACACTGGCCTACTTCACCCCGCTGTTGATCGTTCCGCTCCAGATCATGTGGGTGTGGATACACCAACTGTCGAGTCGACCGTTCTAATTACAGAGAGAAAATAAATCATTATTCTCGTACCAGCCTTCAATAATTTAATATTTGATTCACACGACGACCCATCGTTCTCTTCAACCTCTATTCGATCGGCCTGACAATAGCACCAACAAATACTTACATCCAAATGAAAATCGTTCCATATGGTCCCCGACATATCTCGGCGGCGTGTTCTTACATCCACAGGAGCCGCCGCTGGCTTACTCCCCATCGGAACGTTGCTTTCTGACCGACGCTCAGAATCGGAGAGGCAACGTCAATCGAGTGATTGGCCGATGGAACGACACGATCCCGCCGGCACCGGTTACGCTCCCAACGCTAGCGGTCCAAAGCATGCTGTCAGTGTCCGGTGGAAGCAACGGATTGAGACAAGTCTTGGAGCTGGATATAAGCCAACACCCATCGTTGCGGATGGACTCGTCTATGGGGCCGGTCAACAGCTCATCTGCGCCGACACTGCGAGTGGAGAGACGGTGTTTCGGACAGATCGTAATTACAATAGTCCACCGACGATCGCGCGATCCCGGGCGTACCGATCACCGACACTTGCATTTTCGACCCCACGTGGGGCGGAGGGACTACACGCCCACGGTGATCAAGCACTCGCCGGCGTGCCCGTTGGAAGAACTCGGTGGTCAGTTGGAGACGAGAAAGAACATTCGTTGTTGTTCGGTGGACAACCATCGGTGTCAATCCCTGTTGCGTCCAACGGGATTGTGTTCGTCATCAGCAACGACACCCTTCATGCGATCGATGCGAGCAGCGGCCGTGTCCGATGGCAGAGGGAGGGTGATGGGCGTCGACCCGCGGTACGAAACGGGACGGTTTATGTCACAGATTACAGCAAGGGAGTATTTGGATACGATATTGAGACAGGCAAACAGACGTTTTCGGCGACGCCTTCGCACGGAGCGCTCTCTGTCACTGCTGCTCCCACCCTCCTGATAGCAGACATGGACAGCAGACTAATCGGCCTTGACTATGAGGGGACGACCGTTTGGCGATACAACCCAGCGGATCTTTCGCGCGATGGGGGTCCCATCGCTGTCGCAGACGGCGTCGCGTACGCTGGATTCAATGGAAACAGACGAAGTCCCCTCGTTGCGATCGATACTGTGGACGGAACCGAGCGGTGGCGCAGCGACGTCTCGATAGAATCGACCCCGCAGTTTGCTCCCCCAGCAATCGCCGATGGCGTTATCTACATACCTGTAGAAGATGAGGGACTCACGGCTATCGATACTAGAGACGGATCTGTCCTGTGGCAGTTTGTGCCATCCGATCGTGCGGGTCCGGGCTCGCCAGCGGCACTCGCTGACGGAACCCTGTACACGCTCGGTTCTGACCATCTCTACGCGCTCGAAGAAGCATGAGCGAGGAACGTCCCAGCGACCAAATCAACGGTCGTCCAGAACCAACTCCACGTTCGGCATTCATCCTCGTATCCGAGGCCGTTCGTCGTCTCCGAACAAATCCATCCGTTGTGTTCGCCATGCTCGCCGCAGGGGTAGTCGTTGCCGGTGTCGATTGGTTACGATTACACGATCCCGTTCCGACGACCGGATTCGTTGGCATACAGGACGGCCGCTTTGTCGTCTCGTTCGATGTCGTGATCACTGTTCTTTCGCAAACGACTGTCCCCCTATCTTCGCTCATAGAGCTGAAACTCCCGTGGCTCGTGTGGTCGGTCGGGATAGATCTGCTTGGACTTGCCGTCGTAGTCGGTGCCGGAGCGTACGCACTCGCACGGCTACTCGATGTTCCCCTCACAGCGTCAGCTACGCTCCAGTATGCGGTGGCCGTCTTCTTCTTAGAGGGTATCATCGGACAGTTCCAGTTCGAGAATGTTACGATTGTCGTCGCAATTCCACTGGTTGTCGTCGTCTTCTTCCTCGCGGTGCGTCTGTTTGCCGTCCCAGGTCTCCTGATTGCTGATTTTGGTAGCAGCGCATTTCGACAGAGCTGGGAACGTACTCGGGGTAACGGTTGGTCGCTGTTCTACCTTGTTCTCCTCATCGGTGGAGCGAATCATCTGCTTGCGAGCGTGCCGCTGTTCGGACCGATAGGCAGCGCGCTCGTGGGGGCACTCCATGCTGGTACTGTTGCCAGCTTCTTAGAACAACGCCGGATGATGAATCGATAGCCTCCTACCAACGTTCGCTGTAGACGCCTTTCTCAACACCGACGATCGTGGCTCAATGTCTATCGATACCGACATAGGTTCATCTATAAACCATAGTCAGTGTTTTCATTAAGGTGATTGCGCTCACGAATCCAATTTTCGTCCGCGAACCGTGGCCGTAGGATACTGAGGTCCATCTACACGGTGAAATTTCTCGAAGACAAACACATTCATTGGATGGTGCGATAGCGAGCAGCATTCTTTGCTCAGCGTGTGTTGTGACTCCAACGATTTATTCGGTCAGCTGTCGTTTCCCGAATATGGACTCGGAAAAAGTTGCTGTGGTAACTGCAGCAGGACGTGGCATCGGTAAAGCATGTGCTCAACGACTGGCAGCAGCGGGCTACATTCCTGTCTTATTATCGAAGTCGGGGACCGCAGTCGATGTTGCAGACGATCTCGGTGGGGTTGGATTCGAGGGATCTGTGACAGACACCGACGATCTGACGGCACTAATCGAAGCTGCGTACGAACGGTATGGGCGCATCGACGCACTGGTGAACAACACGGGACATCCAGCTACTGGTGACCTTCTCGAAATTTCCGATGAAGAGTGGCACGAAGGGCTGGATCTCGTCTTGCTGAACGCAGTCCGCACCGCACGGATGGTTACCCCAATTATGCAAGAGCAAGGCCACGGCTCTATCGTGAATATTTCCACATTCTCAGCGTACGAGCCGAGCATGGATTTCCCAGTTTCATCGGTCCTCCGCGCTGGTCTCGGGAGTTTTACGAAGCTGTTCGCTGACCACTACGCTGCAGACGGAATCCGAATGAATGCTGTGCTGCCAGGGTTTGTCGATAGCTACGATGTAGACGACGAGACGAAACAGAAAATTCCGATGAACCGACCAGCAAAGACGACGGAAATTGCTGATGCCGTCGCGTATCTCCTCTCCCCTACAGCGAGCTACATTACAGGTCAGAATATCCGTGTGGATGGTGGACTCACGAACTCCGTTTGACCCCAATCTATTCAAACGCAAAGTATACTGTAGAGACATCCTTAATTTATTGTCTATCATAAGTAGATTGCTGTCGACAGAGTTATTCGGCTACTTTGCGAATAAAGTCACGAGGAATTGTCTTCACTATCCCACTCTCGAAGGGCGTACTGCAAAACGAAGGAGACGCTAGATTCGGGAGCTGAATTCCCCCTAGTACTGTTTCCTTTGTGTTTGCGTCGTTCCGAACTGTCTCGCCGTTACCGGCGATGAGGTGAATCGATTACATGAGTCAGACCGAGACCGCCACGCTTACGCGCTCAGTCAGTGACCGCGACCATATTCGTGGATCAGATGACGCACCAGTAACACTCGTCCAGTACAGTGATTATGAATGTCCGTACTGTGGTGATATCTATCCCATTGTACGTCGTATTCAGAATCGGCTTGGTAACCGACTCCGGTACGTATTCCGGAATTTCCCTCTTACACAGCAACATCCGTACGCTCAGCAGGCAGCGGAAGCGGCCGAGGCTGCGAGCGCACAAGGCAAGTTCTGGGAGATGCATGACCTTCTCTATCAGAATCAAAACGCGCTCCGTCGATCGGACCTCATTCGCTATGCTTCGGAACTCGATTTAGATACTGATCGGTTCGTGGACGAACTTGATGCTGGAACGCACACACAACGTGTCAGAGACGACTTCCTGAGCGGTATTCACAGCGGCGTAAATGGTTCACCGACGTTCTATATCAACGGAGAGCGCTACGACGGTCCGCTTGAATTCGAGCCCCTACTCGCTGCACTCGCTGATGCGGGGAATCTCGTCGACATCCAGCGCTCGACCCAACAGGAAAATCAAGAACTTCGGGAAACCATCGATCGTTCTCGTCGAGGCGCGCCAGCCGCTGGAGAAGCCGTCCGGGATATGTTTTCCGCAGACGAGATCTTCCAACGGGTAACAGCAACCGCAGACGAAGAGGTCGAACGAAGTACGCGATTGCTGTTTTTCAGTGGACTCGCTGCTGGCCTCAGTGTCGGGGCCACGTTCCTCGCACGCTCGGCCCTGACCTCGGTCAATCCAGCGGATGCAACGGTGACTGGAAATCTGCTCTACCCGATCGGATTCATTATTATCGTTCTCGGGAGCTATCAACTGTTTACCGAAAATACTCTCACTCCCGTAACGCTCGTTTTGACGCGGCTTGCGAGCATTCCACAGCTACTCCGCCTCTGGACGATCGTTCTCGCTGCGAACGTTATCGGTGCGGGAATCGTAGCGTATCTCCTTGCGACGACAAGCACCCTCGATCCAGCTGCTGTCGAAGCGGCCAGCCAGTTCGGCGAACACGCGCTGAGCGTCTCGTGGATGGGGCTATTCTATAAGGGTGTGTTCGCCGGCGGGCTCGTCGCAACGATGGTGTGGCTGGGCCACGCAGCACGGGATACCCTCACCCGGTTCCTTGTCGTCTATATAATCATGTTCACAATCCCTGCTGCGGATCTCTTCCATTGTGTTGTCGGTGCCTGTGAAGTTCTCTTTCTCGTATTCGCCGGCGAAGCGAGCTTGCTGACAGCATTGTTCGGATTCTTCGTCCCAGTCGTTATCGGCAATACCGTCGGAGGTGTCGTATTCGTCGGGCTTGTCAACTTCAGTATGACCGAAAACCGGCGGTTCCCTGAACGAAATCGTCGCCGACTCGAACTATCGTGGGGCGAGTGGCTCTTTGGAACCCGTCTGTCGGAGCTATACAAATCGAAACGGCGGCGGAGATCTACGACAGCCTCATCAACGCCAGCCTCCCTGACCGGGACTACAACCACCGAGGAACGCGACAGCGACATCGACGAACGAACGAACGACACCACTGACTAATTACTGCCTTTCGAATTTCAAAACAGCAACGGTAGCTATTTCACAATAATTGATATACACAGTAATGTCGTACATCCTCTGGAAGATCACACACTATGCACGCAGATCCATATCAACGGAATTTCACCATCTGTGGTCCGGCTAAGGCTGACTGTGAAGGCACTCAGCATCCAGAGAACGCCCGTGCGGTTGGAGCGTCCGCACCAGGATTCACGCTGTATTCGAGCCCGAATCAGACGGTCTCGTTGAGCGATTATCGCGGTCAACCCGTGATTCTCGCGTTTTATCCCGCAGATTGGAGCCCAGTGTGTGGAAGCCAAATGGCACTGTACAACGAACTTCTTCCAGAGTTCCAGCGATACGATGCACAGCTCTTTGGGATTTCGGTAGACAGTGTTTGGTGTCATACTGCATTCGCTGACGATCACACGCTTCAATTCCCCTTGTTGGCTGATTTCGAACCCAAAGGCGAGGTAGCACGATCCTACGGCGTCTACCGTCCAGAAGACGGAACATCCGAGCGAGCCCTATTCGTGCTCGATACCGAGGGCATGATACAGTGGAATCACGTCGCACCCATCGATGTGAATCCAGGAGCAGATGGAGTCTTGAATGCGCTCGAAGAGATTGAAACATAATTAGTGAGCATGAACTATTCGAGTCGGTCGAGAAATTCGAAAGGACAACCAGCAAAGCGTACAAATGTGTCCGTGACAATGACTGTGAACTCACATTGTTTGGTGAAGGGCAGGGGAATCAGTCCGTGAACGCTGGAAAATACTAAGCTACTGGCAGTTGTTGGTTAGGCGTACCAATGCACTACAGCCGCGAGGAGTCACTGGCACGACTCACGGAGACAGTTGAACAAGGACAGCCAATCATCGGTGCCGGTGCAGGCACCGGAATCTCGGCGAAGTTCGCCGAGCGTGGGGGGATCGATCTGTTGATCATTTACAATTCAGGTCGCTACCGGATGGACGGGCGTGGGTCGCTGGCCGGTCTCCTCCCATATGGCGACGCCAACAAAATTGTCCTTGAGATGGGTCACGAGGTGCTTCCTGTCGTCGAGGACACTCCTGTTCTGGCTGGCGTCAATGGGACGGACCCGTTTCGAGAGATGAGCGTGTTCATCGAAGATCTCAAACGTCGGGGATTCTCGGGTGTGCAAAACTTTCCCACAGTAGGGTTGATCGACGAAGAGAGTCAGTTCCGTCAAAACCTCGAAGAGACCGGGATGGGCTACGCCAAGGAGATCGAGATGATTCGAGAGGCTGCAGATCAAGGAATGCTCACGTGTCCATACGTGTTCACCGAGGAACACGCCCGCGATATGGCCGAGGCGGGAGCCGACCTCATCGTCTCACATATGGGATTAACGACGTCGGGTGACATTGGTGCTGAGACGGCTCTAACCCTCGAAACGGCTGCAGAACGCGTCCAATCACATCATAATGCTGCCAAAGAGATCAACGAAGATGTCAAAGTGATCTGTCACGGTGGTCCGATCGCGTGGCCGGACGACGCCGAGTTTGTCCTCAATAACACAGAGGGTGTCGTCGGATTCTTCGGTGCCTCCAGCATCGAGCGACTCCCGACCGAGGAGGCGATCGAAAATCAAGCCCGCGATTTCAAACACATCGATATCTGACATGGTTGAAAATTTCATCGAGCCAGACGATGTCGAAAGCCAGCTGTTCGATTGGGGTGTTCTCAAGTGGATGAATACGCCCGAAATCACAGGGAGTGAGCGACTTAGCGCCGGTATCGTTAAACTCGAACCTGGCAAAGGTCACGAACGACACACCCACCCGGACAGTGATGAGATACTCTATGTCATCCGTGGCGAGGGCGAACAGGAAGTTGCGGATACGACCCGCGATATCGAGACGGGAGAGATGGTGTTCATTCCGGAAGGTGTCGAACACGGGACGCTCAATACTGGCTGGGAGCCGCTTATCCTCTTAGCCGTCTATGCACCTCCTGGTCCCGAAGCAGTCCTGCAGGATCTGCCCGAATGCGAAATCATTCCTCCCGGAGAGATACCGACAGCGGAGAACACGACGAGTGATGAGAAATGAGCATCGTCATTATCGGTACACTCGATACGAAAAGTGAAGAGATCGGATTCGCCCGTGATGTGATCGAAGCACAAGATGGTGAAGTTCACATCATCGATGCAGGTGTGTTGGGTGAACCTGAATTCGCTCCAGATACCACTGCCGACGAAGTTGCCGAAGCTGGCGGTACAAGCATTGAGTCCCTTCGCGAAGACGGCGCTCGTGGTGACGCGGTAGATGTAATGGGGCGTGGAGCTGCTGAGATCGCACAGCAACTTCACAAAGAAGGTGTCCTGTCGGGTGTTCTCGGGCTCGGTGGATCGGGAAACACCTCTATCGCCACGACTGCGATGAGAGCGCTTCCTGTTGGCATCCCAAAGCTGGTGGTTTCGACGATGGCGTCGGGTGATGTCGAACCCTATGTTGGTGTTAAAGATATCACGATGATGTACTCGGTCGCAGATATCGAAGGGCTCAATCGGCTCTCACGACGCATCATCGCGAATGCAGCGCTAGCAATGGTCGGTATGGTTGAGACGGATGTCGATATGGAGATTGACAAAAAACCGACCATTGCCATTACGATGTTCGGTGTCACGACACCTTGCGTTCGAAGAGCACGCGAATATCTCGAAGATCACGGCTATGAGACCATCGTCTTCCACGCAACCGGTACCGGAGGACAGGCCATGGAGGAATTGGTCCGAGAGGGTGTCATCGATGGCGTACTCGATGTGACGACGACCGAATGGGCTGACCAACACGTCGGCGGCATACTCAACGCCGGACCGGACCGATTGAGCGCTCCCGGTGAAGTTGGAATCCCTCACGTAGTCTCAACCGGTGCACTCGATATGGTGAACTTCGGACCGCCCGAGTCCGTTCCCGACGAATTTTCGGATCGGACGTTCTATCAACACAATCCGCAGGTGACGCTGATGCGGACAACGCCCGAAGAAACCGCTGCAATCGGGACGATCATCGCGGAGAAACTCAATGAAGCAACAGGGCCTACCGCAGTATATCTCCCCTTGAATGGTATCTCAATACTCGATATCGAGGGAGGGGAGTTCAACGATCCTGCTGCCGACGAAGCGCTGTTCGAGGCAATCAGAGAAACCCGCAACGATGATATCGAACTTGTCGAAATGGAAACCGACATCAACGACGACGCGTTCGCAGTAGCGCTTGCCAAAGCGGTGGACGAACTCGTCCGTGAATCAGACTCCACTTGAGTGATTTCTCGGTTCGTCCTAATCGGAATCTTCGTGGATGAAGATCAGCAATCGTATTGATCGAAAATTTCACACGATGTTATAGCTTCGTATCGGGACGCAACAGCGTCCCAGTCAACGACGTTCCAGAACGCATCGACGTAGTCACCACGGTTGTTCGTGTATTGGAGATAGTAGGCGTGTTCCCACACATCAAGAACGAGCAACGGTGTCGCACCTTGGACAGCAAGATCGTTGTGGTCCTCGGCTTGCGTTACGAGCAACTGGTCGGCTAGGTGGTCATACACGAGCATTCCCCAACCAGAGTCTTCCACATTTTTTGCAGCTGCGGAAAATTCTCCGATTGCACTATCCACGGAGCCGAAGTCGTGAGCGAGCGCCTCAGCGAATGCACCGGACGGCGTACCGCCACCTGTCGGCGACAGAGATTCCCAAAAGATCGAATGGAGAATATGACCCGAAAGGTTGAACGAGAGATCTCGTTTCACAGGCTTGATCTGGTCGAACGTTCCCTCTTTTCGCATCTCCACAAGCTGACTCAAAGCCGAGTTTGCTCCATCGACATAGCCCTGATGATGTTCGTCGTGGTGGAGCCGCATGATCTTCTCATCGATGTGTGGTTCAAGCGCATCGTATGCATATGGTAGCTCTGGAAGTGCGTATTTGTCATTCATATCTGATTTATTCGTACTCGCGGCGAATGCGTCCGACGTTCCAATGGTTGTAAGTCCTGCAGTGACCCCTAATAACTGCAGAACGGTTCGTCGAGTCGGTGCTACATCTTCTGTCAACACAGGATCATTGTTCATTTGGTGTACAGTGCCAGCATCAATCGGCAACGGTAAAAAAGATGTTATCAACCAACCGTATGTTACTAGAACGTAATACGCTACCGTTTCATTTTGCTTACATACTATATTTCACAAATGTTGAATAGTTGACTGAAAGAAGTAGTATCTTAGCTGAAAATATTCAAAATGATTTTCCCACAACTCCAGCAGCATAACAGAAACTTAACAAAAAATATTCTGACAGACTAAATGCAGCTATGATCGGGTATCCAGAAGTGTAGCTATTGTGAACTATAACACTATACGAGTGACGTACCACCGTCTGAAATATGGATTAAACCCGATCTATGCTACAATCGAATTATAAGACAATCAACAATAGCAGCTATATCGAGTTGATTTTATCGTATAATATTTTCCACTTCAAAACACGCTAGGATTGATAACTACATAGATAAACGCCATTCTTCAGCTTTGCCTGATCAACAAATGAGTCATTACTTCTCTCTGTTAAAATATGTTATGATATTATTTTTACTGATTTTTAATGATTTTTCTAGTCGGCAATGAGGGTGTTTCTCTTCCAATGAGTAATTACAGATTACAACAGTAATGATGTAATGTCCACCATTACCTGCTGAGGGGGATTAAGACAGGCTAGTAATTGAGAAAGCGATCAAATCCATCCATACAGCGATTTTTTCATAGACACGTTTCTCTAGAGAATCGTTATAATACATGATCCGACAGCAGTATGTTTTTCATCTACTTATTTGAGTCCTGTGTAGATAACGAGTGATTCAATGAGACACTGGTTTGTGAGGTTCCTGAAGGTATATCGATCTCCGAATGATACGAAAGTGTATAGCTTGATCTATTAATCAGAGTTTATTGCATTTTATTTTGTCACATACACTCCAACATATCTAGTGGTTAGAGACGATTGTTGATCTTCACTAATCCGTAGGTTCCCATATTACCAACTAACGTCTAGTTACGAATGCCAATCATCCAGTATGTCAACTATCACCACACAAATTCAATATTGAAATGAAACCTCCATCCTCGGACCTCAAACAAATGAAGTCAGATCACTGACCATTGGATCCGTCTGTAATTAGAATATTACAGATCTCAAATGTTCCGTAATTACCAGTACAGAGGTCGAATGAACTCCGTAGAAGACATTTTTTTAATATGTCAATATCTATACTATGCTAGGGTATTTCCAAATAAAATCCCTCACGAATATCCAGAGTTAGAAATTATTACCTACTCAACTCAAAGTCACTTATTGACACATAGTATGCGATATTCGATTGGTAGATGAGCACCAGTTACTTTCTCAATCAAAACCACCATCATTCCTACACCATCTCAGAATAGCTATGAGGCAGTACAACGAATGGCATCGTATTCATTCACTCTTAACCGTGTTGCAGCAGGAATCATAGTGATACATCGAAACTCTGAGTTTTGTATCAGTCGACAAATCCAACGTCGAAAATAGTTTTACTATTGTTTGTAGAGAGGCAGTATCGTTCAGGATCTAATGATAACCGTATCCAAGAGTACTGCGAAGAAATGATTGAATCGTTCTATTTTATTCTCGATATCGGGTGGTTTTTTCTGAGGCTTACTCTATCAGGTATAGTAGAGTTCGAAAATCATCAACCACAGTTCCACCGACATATTTAATACGGCCACAATCTATTAAAATATTATGGTTGATTCGGCCCATGATAGTGAACGAGACCCATCCTCCAGCGATTTGCAGCGCTTTACCGCTGCCTTAGATGAGCTCAAGCACGCTGGATGTATGGTGCTCGTCACCGGCACTGTCGATGAAACCGTTCGGGCCGCTACCTCCCGCCGGTTATTTGGCACACCCCAGCTTCCCCGCCAACGTGTCGTCGTTGTAACCGACGACGTCCCCCTCCAACCAACGTCGTACCTCCCAGACGGGATTAATCCAGACTGTACGGATGTCCACCTGTGTGGATGGGGAAAATTTCCTCGAAGAAGCGTTAGATTACAAGATAGCCGTCTTTCAGATAGTGGCCCTCCTGAACTCGCTGCGTATTCACGGCATCTTAACGAAGTACTTGCAGAGACAGAATCCTCATCGGTCAGGCCTCCGGGTGTATTTCGAGTCGGAATTCTCAGCCTATCGGATATCGTCGCACAGTATGGCCAGAAAGAGACAGTGGAATTCTTCGACCAGTTTAGCCAACAAGTCAGATCGTACTGTGGGTTGGGACACTGTCACTTACCACTGCCTTCAGATAGTACGGTAACGAACTCACTTGCGAACACCGTCGATATCCACGTTCACCTTCGAGACCGAGAAGGTCATCTCCCAGAACAGCACTGGCACCTCTGTGGATTTGATCACAGTTCTGGATGGATTCCAATCGAACCATCACAATCCACCGCGTACTGATCGCTCGCCACCCTCCACAAGCTGAAAGCAACAATCACACTGAAGGAGCGGCTCAAAACAACGGATACAGAATTTTCGTGTCCAGTCGTGATTCAAGGAGGACGAGGGTCAAAATATGGAAGTGATTACCACCGTCGCTCTCGTGGACTGAAAATCCAGAGTGTAGAAAACGCCACTACCATCAGAAGGAAAATCCCCCCTACAACACTGATGAACAGTTCGCTGTTTGATGAGTTGGTAGTGGTTGTCGATGTGGCATTTTCGCTCGTCGTGGTCGTCACTCGAGAATCAGTTCTCCGTTCCGACACTGTCGTCGAAGTGGCCGGTGGCTTGTTCTCCGTTACGGTCGGCGACGGGGTTGATGTCGCAGTCGGCGTAGCTGTTGGTTTGGAAACTGAGGCACGCTGACCGTTTATGAAAACGTGTGCCTGCCCATCAAACGATGACGAAGTAATATTACCACCAAAGTAAAACGAATCCGCACGATCGGTGAGTTGTCCTCGAATTGTTGTGCTATTCGTCTTCGCGTTTTTCTTTGTGGCGTTCGTCGTATCTTTTTTCTCCGCTTTTTCGCCCCCAATAGCGTCGCCTGTCACTGTTATTTGGTATTGGACAGGCTGTTTGTTTGTCCCGTTAGCATTCGGATTCCGTATCTCAATGTAGTTGTCGTCAAGCACAGACGGCTGTACTCGTTGACCGTTGAGGAGCACCTGAGCATCGCCACCTTGAATCTGAAATGACTGTATATAACCGATGTAATTGATGACATCCTTGGTATCATTACTCTTATTCTGCCATGGATAGGGGCCAACACGACCAGAGAGGCTTGTCCCTTGGATAGTATCGCTTTCGGCAGTCTCACCCGTGATGCCTTTTGAAGCGGTGACGGCGTATCTGACGGGTTTCCCCGTCGTCTTCTTGATGACGAGGGTGTGTGTTTTTTCTGATTGTGCTGACGACGTGTTTGCTTGATTTGCAGGGGGTACTGCGCTGCCGGCAGCTACGACCGAAAGCCCAAGCACAGCAAGGGTGAGTAAAGCAAGGGGGATGATCCGATTCGATCGGGGCTTGTCTGTGGACGACATATGATTTCGATCAGAATTGTGGGTAGCGTAGTAATTGTAGTTGTGGATTTGTTCGTATTTGATCCCTTATTGGTCAGCGGACGCAGGAATGGTCGATGGTTTAGTCAAATCATCAGTCTTGTTGTCTGTCGAGTTGGTTGTATTAGCTACGTTTAAAATCTGATTGAGATTCATCGGTGACAGAGTTGCCTTTGGTGGTGAGACGGACGAAGTGTCGGAACGGTTCATCATCTTGTTCCGTAGTTTTTGTAGCCACTGCCGTCCGGGCTTGACCGCCTGTGGTCCGTACTTGTTATCTTTCACGCGCACGTCGGCATCACTGAGAGAGAAAACAACACCCTCTGGATCTCCAGATTTAGCACCTCCTTTTTGTTCGGCACACCAGTTATTACAGAATCGCGCGTGTTGTTGAGGATATCCTTGAATTGAGAACGCAGAGTTCGATGTGAGTTCGAAGACGTTGTGATGGACGTTAACAAACGATCCAGCGACCATTCCCTGAGTCGATTGTCCAAGATAGTCGAGGTTTTCTCCCAAATAATGCATATCGAAGGCGTGCTGGACCGAATGTGGGCCTACAACGTTGAAGCGAGCTTCGTAGCCATTTGTTGGATAGCCAAAACCTGCGATAGAATGGCGATTTCGATCGAAATAGTTCCATTCGATCAGATGCCGTCCATTATAGAGCTCCATCGGATATCCGAGATGATTCATCTGATTACTGTGCATGAAGTTGTGGTGGATCCATCCTTGTGTTGCTCGCGTCTTTGATCCGAGGGCCACTCCTGCGAATGTCCAACCAGCAACCTCACAGTTATCGAGGATAGCAGTATGTCCTTGAAGCTTGAACCCCAGCGCTGAATAATCTTCCAAGCTCTCTCTATCAGAAGCTGGGTCGAAATAGTCCAATCGTGGTCCTTGCAGGCTGATTCCTGTGATACGACATCCACCCGAAGGATTGATGAAGATACCCTTATCATAGCCGTCGGTTTTGATTGTTCCCCCTGTGTCGTCGTTCAAGAGACGCCCACTAGCAATCGTTACATTGGGTGCGATAGGAACACCGATCGCACCCGTCATATCAATTGTGACATCATTAGGAATCCAGACCACAGCTTCGGGATGCTTGACGGCCTCAATGAGTGCAGATCGGTTACTCACGACGTATGTTGCCATCTCTTTCGTGATACGGTGTTGCTGAGTGGCAAACTGCATGGGAGGATATTTCAAATCCTCTGTGTTGTATTTCGCAGGATATAATTTTTCTAGACAACCGCCCAGCGAAGAGAAACTCACCACGCCAGCGGTCGCCACAACGCCCTGAAGAAGGCGTCGTCTAGACGCTCGGTCGGAAGTGTGCAATTCAGACATCACACTGGTTAGAATAACGAACAGAACTGAGGTTTGTTTCAACCCGTACTAAGTGAGAAACGGTATCAGTATCGATAGGATTTTCTTCCCCCGGTGTCAGACTGTCGTCTGTGCCCATCTCGTCTCACCTTCCAGATAACGCCCATTCAATGCAATCGGACGTATCTCGTATTCGCACCACCGGCGTCCGCGCAATCTGCGAACGACTATTTGCGACAAAGAACCCACACATGACATCCCTCAATAAATTATCCACATCTGTTATTTCTTCTATTAGCATCATTCAGGTTATGGATGTTCAGGGCTGAACAGTAAATAATCTTTGGGGGGACAAGGCGGTACTTTTTTATACCCACTTGCTAATATTAACGTAGACTATGATCAAAAAGACATCTCTCAATCGGGGAGTCGAAGCATCCAAAACAGCTGCCAAGCGGTGTTGGCACGAACTCAGATGGATCATCACCCAACCAGGCCGTCATGATTTGTACATGGCCATGTTCGTGACAGCTCTTTTCACCACTCCACTTTGGGCACAACCTGTTGCTGCTCAGGTTGGCGTCTCCGAAGCAGAACAAGTCTTGTGCAACGGAAGCACGGGATTCAATATCGCACAAATAATAACTGTCGGGTTGGGTATGATATCGATGTACTTCATTTTGAAGTTCCTCCTCCGGATGATGACTGGGCTCGATAAGGCAGGGAGCACGGATTCGAGTGCCCAGCAACAAGGTAAGCAAGAAGCAAAAGGTGGAGTTTATTCACTTCTTGCGGCTCTTCTCCCAGTTCTAGTTCCCGTCTTCTTGAATACAGCAGGGATCAACGTCGCATCGTGTTTGTTCCCGTAGAAAGGAGGTCCGCTGTGACTCGTGCTCGTAACCGCCATGTGATCGTATTGGTGTGTGTGTTGTGCCTGTGTAGTGGACTTGTGAGTCCAGCGTTAGCAGCTCAGAGCGTGGGAGACAGTGGCGGGGAGGCGATCCAAGTTGCTACCAAATCTCCGATCCAAACAGCACAGAACCAACCATCATCCAACACATCGAATACATCGAATACGTCGAATACGACAAATCAAAACCAATCATCGGCTAATACACCAAATTCATCAAACACGACAAATCAAAACCAAACCTCAGCCAATACATCTAATGCATCGAATGAAAGCGGGGTTGGTGTCGGAATTCATTCCCTCAACAAAAAAGAAGCAAATGATCTTCTGAAATCAAAGGGATCTCAATCATCTCAGAACACACAATCATCGATAAATGGACCTAGTGGTCAGACAAACGCCCAAGTGAATGAGGATAATAGTTCTGAGAATAAAAGTGCCAAAGAATATACTATAAGAGTTGGCCCCATGGAGGTCCCGATCGGCGAAGCAGTTGCTGAATCAATTCAGTTCATCGTCGATAAAACGAGTGCGGGAATTGCATCGTTGATCAACACATTTCACGAGTACATTCTTGGTCTCCCAGCACCAGGAGAGGCGACAGATATATCATCGTGGATGAATGCGGGAGGCTGGTGGACAGCAGTGTATGGGGTCTACGGTATCATGTCGGCGATAGCGATCGCACTGCTGACGCCCTCGTTCATGGTGGCAACAGATAAAGTCGATCGACAGGAACGACACGCATACTTCATTGAACTCAGTAAGGCCGCCTTTTTCATCTTACTGGGCATCCCAGTGATCGCGTTTTGTCTTCATCTCGGCAATTCGTTAACGCTAGCTGTTGCACCGAAAGGACTCGATTTCATAGCATCGTTAGCGGGTCTTAAGGAACTCGGGGTAGGGATTATATTCGGATTTATCCTCCTCATGTCAAAGGGATCGCTCGTCGCAATAGGAATAATTTGTACGATGTTAATCCATATTCTGGTCTATCTCGTTGTTGCATTCTGGCCGATCTTCTGGGCCTTTCGAGTGCAGCCGCAATCCACGATGAAAGGATTCGGTCACATGGGCATTGCACTGTTCCCACTGCTCATCCTCATGAAGTTCGTTCAGGCCGGAATTCTCCGATTTCTTTTCGAAATCCCGTACGGCGGCGGCGCAGGAGCGATATTCAAATTGGTGGCGACGACCGGCGGACTCACAATCGCACTGATCGCGTTGCCGTATGCCACCGTAACGAAGCTCGTTCCTGGATCAGCAATGCTGATGGAGAACATGAACCGCAAACAGAAAGTCATCCACGAGCACGAAGACGTTAATGTAAACGTCACACATACACAGCAAGTCAGTGACGAACACGTCGGACCGAAAAGCGAAAATCCCGACCAACCAACATCTTCCTGGGCAGCCGGGAAGAAACCGAATGGGTACCAGTCAACCACCGGACCGAGTAGCGAAAATCCAAATCCCAATTCGTTCAACAGAGGACCGAGCACGTACACAGGAGGTTCTAGTAGCGGACCAAACAGTGGTAGCGGTGGCAGAGACCAGAGCAGCGGCGGTGATAACGATGGTAAATAATGTGCTTTCAGTGGCGAGTCAGCAATCGAATATTAGACATGAGTACTATGATATATCAAGAGGCAATCAAAGAATGCCATGTATTATCGAACCGCAACGCAACAAATCAGTGATGCATTCACATATCATCGATAGACTATGAGCACGGATCCATCGAATACAGAGACCACATCCACGAGAACGAGCCTAGTATTACCGTACGTCGATACCGACGTGACGATTAAAGGTGTCATCACCTTTGATAACGTTCACACGTTTGCCGTCCCGTTCGCCGCGCTGGTTGTTGCTCTTCTCGCGTGGTCGGTTGAGGCCACTGCACTTGCTTTTGTTGCGTTTCTAGTTGGTCTCATTGGATTGCCAATTGTGCTGTATCTCACATACACCAATCCATACTATCTCTCATCCCGCGAACGTCTTGAACAGTTTATTGAGTCACGTCGCCTCCAGCAGAAATTCCCGTACGAGTACCACGAAGCGCTTGGTCGGCAGATACACGGTGTCGAGCGATTCTATCCAGACGGAACAGCGAAGATGAAAGATGGACGTCGTGTCGGTCTTATCCGAGTAACAGGAGTAAATGCCTGCCGAATAACCGATGATGAATCACAGTCCTACGTAGGTGCACTGACAAGCGGCATCGACGAACAAATAAAGGATGTGTCGTTTTCCATCTACGGCACATCAAGTGATTTCGAAACGGAGGAGCTAGTCAGGCACTACACTGATCGCGCGAACGGAACCGACAAATGGAAGGACAAACCCCTTGCACGAACTGATCGGGCGGCACAGTACGTTCGGGAACTGCTCGTCGATGTTGCCAACTGGTTCGTCGAAGCGGAAGCTCCAAAGTGGGATGCGAACAAGTGGGGATACTACGTTGTTGTTGATGTCTCTCCGAGCGGGTCAAACACTACTCAATCGACGAAGAGATCAAATCGTTCGTGGCGGTCACGTCTCCTCCCGATGGTGGGAGATGAAGAAACCGAAACGCAAGACCGAGAAACGGAGCTACGCGCAGAGCTCGATCAGCAGATGAGCACCGTCGAGGGAGCGCTCGCCTCCGTCGAGGGGCTCGACACCGAACGCGCAGGAGTTCTCGATCACTCAAGTGTGCTCTTGCAGTACTGGTCTGGAGAACCCGCAACGTCGCTCAGCACAGAAGTCAAGAAGGCGATGGCTGACGACGACAACCGTGTGAACGTCGGTGAAACGCCGACCGAGCGGATGCTCACTCCGAGTAAGTTCGATGCGAAAGATGGACGCATTGAAGTCGGGGACGAACTCTGCAAAACGTTCTGTGTCATGGACTGGCCGGTTGAGCCGCCACCGTTCTTTCTCGCCGACCTCTTCACTATGCGGAAGGCAAATATCGACGTTCGCATCCACGTCGAGCCTGAGCACAAACAGGCGGCGATCGATGAACTCGAGAAGACGTATGCAGACGTCGAATCGGAGGAGATGGAGCGAAATCGGAACATGGATGCGAGCAAGATCCAGATCCAAAACGACAAGGATGCGGTGAGGAAGATGTACCTCCTCCTCCGAAACACGACTGCACAACCGTGGAAAGTGAGTATGTACGTCACGGTTCGCGTTGGACCAACTGAGGCCTATGAGTACGCTCAGCAGACAGGGCGCGGAGGTGATGACCTCTATCTAGCGAAGATCCGAGCACTCGAAGCTGCGTGTCAGGACGTCCTCGAAGTGATGACGAGTGCTCCAGCAGGACTTGGTCCCCGTCAAGCGAGTACGAACGCCTCAGCACTCGATATGTTCGAATCCAGTTCTCCGACGGGGACCGACCTCTACCACGAGATGGGAGATAAGCCAAAACGAACACGGATGCTCGGTGGTTCGATCGGTGCGATGTTCCCGTGGTGTGGGGGTGTCATGCAAGAGCCAGGTGGACTCCGATTCGGACGAAACAAACAGAACGGATCGGCGATTTTTGCAGATCCGTTCGAGCGTGGTGCACCGCATCTCCTCACGTTAGGGCAGACTCGGTCTGGAAAGACGTATTCCGTCGAGACCGCGCTCGCAGAGTGGTTCTGTGCAGATCCGACCCGAACGCTCATCGTCTGCGATACCGAACAAGGCTTCGAAGGACTCACGCAACTCTGTGGTGGAAAACACGTCGTCGTTGACGGCAAGCAGACGATCAACCCATTCGACATTCAGCGGCCACCGAGGAGGATTCGTGAATCGAATATCGGAGCGTCGAATCATTTCCAGATGAAAATCGACGAAGTGACGAGTTTCTTCGCAGGAATTCTACGCGCACAGGGAATTGATCCGTCCCGGTATATTTCCACTATCGAAGACGCTGTGCAAGAAACGTACGAATCCATTGGAATCACGCGCGACCCAGAGACGCACAACAAAGAAAGCCCAACAATCTCCGACTTCGTTACTGTGCTGGAGGACATGCTGACCAATCCCGAAGAGTTTACGTTTACCGGTCACGAGCGTGAGGCCGAGCAGCGGGTTCGTGTTGTCTCTAACCTTCTCGATAAGCTCAGCGGATTCAAAGAGGGACGGAAGTATCACCACATGGTCGGTGAGACGGACGCCAGTCTCCTTGACCGTGAGATCGACATGGCATACATCGATCTCAGTCAGTTCAATGAGGCGTCCGAAGCGGAAAAGTCGGTCATGTTGCACCTGATCTTCGGACAGGTCTACCAGAAAGTGAAGCGCACTCGAGGCGAGATCATTTTCCTCATCGACGAGGCGCACTTCCTTCTCCACAGCGAGGAGATGATCGAGTATCTCCAAGACGCTGCACGGAGTTGGGCACGGTACGATGCAGCGCTGTGGTTCGTCACGCAATCACCGCGGGAGTTCATCGAACGCGCTCAATCAATTGGGGAAGGACAGGAGAACCAACGTCGGACCATCCTCGATCAGTGCTCGACGATTCAGACGTTCCGGACGCCACGAATCGAACCAGAACTGCTCATGGATGGGCTGGGGCAAAACCACAATCAAGCCGACTTCGTCCGGAATACAGCCGTCACAGGAAGCTCAGAAAGTCAGTATTCTGAGTGTCTTATCCACTTCCAAGATCGAGAAGGATGGTGGGAGAGCCGAATCGAGGCCAGCCCATTCGAAGATCTTGTTTGGAACTACGCGGGCCGAAAGCACGGTGATTTCCATCAGTATATCGTGGACAATTGGGACGGAATATCGGCCCGCCCTGACGAAATCAAGACTGCAGACGAGAGTGAAAACGGATACGGACACGATAGCAGGCGCGGGAATAACGGCCACGACCGAGATGAGATGTCCGATGGCGACACACCGGACCCAACATCTGAGTCACAGTCTCAGAACCCCGAACAGTCATCACACGAGGACACGACAGCTACCAACGGTAGCAAGTGGGACGACCACACGATCAAGTAGCCAAGTAATTAGCGTCTCCTCACGTGCTTCATTCACACTTTGTGGAACGGTCAGCCTGCCGTTGCTTCCAGCATTCGTCTGATTGATTTGGTGAATGCGATAACTGACCTAACCTCACTTGAAATCTCTCACTGATAGCACTCTGTCTCGAATCGATCGACACCTACTCGATTCGAATTTCTACGAGACTCAGTTCATCGCTCGGGATAGTGGCTTGGAGAACATCGTGAATCTCTGTCCACGAATCAGGTCGATAGGCATCGATACCAAAGCTCTCGGCATACGCGACGAAATCGGGATTCGTCAAACGCGTTCCAAACGACTCACCAGTGTGATCTCGCTGTTTCTCCGAAATGAGCCCATAATCATTGTCATTAAAGATGATCACGGTGAATCCAAGATCCAGCCGAGTCGCTGTTTCGAGTTCCGCGCTGTTCATCATGAATCCACCATCGCCGGTCACAGCGACAATCTGCTCATCAACAGCAAGGTCGGCAGCGATTGCACCAGGGACAGCGATTCCCATGCTCGCTAATCCGTTCGAGATAAGGCAGGTGTTCGGTTCGTACGTAGGGTAGCTCTGTGCAATGGCCATCTTGTGGCTGCCGACATCGGAGATGAGTACGTCCGTGTCGTCCATCACGTCCCTGAGATACGGGAGCGTATTCCGGACGGTTACCGGATCATCCTCCTCAGGTCGTTGCGTCACTTCCTCGATGATTGATTCTCGGAGCTTGTTGTACCAGTTCGTATCTGCGGTGGCGATGGCTTCAGAACTCAGTGCCCGGAGCCCGGCCGAGATATCACAGACGATCTCGACTTCCGGATTGTAGTGTTCGTACACTTCGGCAGGTTCGAAGTCGAGATGTACGATGCGCGTGTTTAGATCCGGATTCCACCGCTCGGGATCGTGCTCTGCGATGTCATAGCCAACTGCAAGCACTGTATCAGCACTCTCGATCACACGCTTTGTCTGATTGCGAGAACCCGAATCGAGCGTCATCAACGAGTGGTCGTCTGCATCGGAAACTGCACCCTTTCCCATGTACGTTGCAATAACTGGCATCTCTGTCTCGCCGATGAACGACCGCAACTGTTCTGCAGAACGTGTTCGGACGGCCCCATTTCCTGCAAGAATCACTGGTTTTTCTGCATCAGAGAGTATCGATCCAGCCATCTCGACTGCCGTTGCATCTGGACTCGGTCGACGAACTCTCTTCCGTGATTCGAGCGGCTGTGTCCCCGTCACACTCGCCGCAATATCCTCTGGAATCTCGATGTGGGTTGCGCCGGGCTTTTCGAATTCGGCGAGCTTAAACGCCTTTCTGACGGCTTCGTTGATGGTATCTGGATCGTCAATCTGTGTGTTCCACTTGGTAATCGGCTCGAAAATACTGACAATATCCAGCGATTGATGGCTCTCTTTATGCATCCGTTCGAGATTCCCCTGACCCGTGATAGCCACGACAGGAGATTTATCGAGATGTGCATCGGCGACTCCCGTGAGGAGGTTCGTCGCTCCGGGTCCAAGCGTGGAGAGACAGACGCCAGCCTCACCGGTGAGCCGGCCGTGGACATCGGCCATGAACGCTGCACCTTGCTCGTGACGAACGGGAATGAACTCAATCGAGGAATTCGACAACGAGAACAACACATCCTCCAGTTCCTCTCCCGGAAGTCCAAAAACGCGCTCGACGTCCTCGATTTTCAGACACTCGACGAGTAGATCCGATGCCTGCATGGTGTAGGTGTCTCGGGCAATGCACATCAATCAGGTGGGACAACAGTTCACGTACTATTTGTGCGTCGACGCACGCGTTGCTGGTCGGTCGAAGCGTACAGCGTGGCCTTCACTCGGCGGTATACGTATTGGTCATCCAGCTACGGGCATCGCTGGTCTGCATCGAGAGATGGTGTGCGGCCCGAGATCGTCTGTGAGCGTGATCACCGCATTCTGGCCATCATCTAGAAAAAACGCTCATCGAGATCCATCGTCCGAACATCGAACGCAGAATGCCGGTCGAGTACGGCTTGCGCTGCCATCTGGAAGCATCCGAATACGCTGCTGTCTCTCGGAGTTCATCGACCACCTACTCGGGAAGTACGACCGTGTGAACGTCGAGAAAATACACTCGGTCGTGGACAAACAGTTACCCTTTCTGGCTTCTGTCGTTGTTAGAATGGAGAATCAGCCCGTCAGCCGAACATGTCTCGCATGATGGGATGCATTTCCATGAGTTGCTCTTCGGCGATCTCTTCGTACAGCTTGTACGTGATTGAAACCGTCAGCAACAGCCCAGTTCCCGAGACCTGCCCGATGGTTCCCAGCATATTCGCACCGACGGCTAGCAGGCCGACGAGCGCGCCACCGATCACTGTGACCTGTGGAATGTAGCGTTCGAGCACCTTCTCCATCACACCCGGATTACGTCGGAAGCCAGGGATCTGCATCCCCGAATCCTGAATCTGTTTGGCGGTCTCTTTGGGACCCATCCCCGTGGTTTCTACCCAGAACATCGCAAAGATCGCCCCACCGATCACCATGAACGTGAGGTCAATCGCGATCCGAATCGTGACATCGAAAGGCTGGGTCGAAAGCTCCGACAGCCAATTGGTCGAGTTGATCGGCGCGAGATAGTAAAACAACCCGCTCGTTGGCTGTCCCCTGTTGTAAACGCCCAGCCACGCAGGCATCCCGCCACCCAGTTGGGAGTTAAGAATGCGGCCGAAGAACTGGATGTTGGCCTGCAGCGCCCGTACGAGAATCATTGGGAGAACACTCGCGTAGATGAGCTTCACCGGGAAGCGCCCGCGTGCGCCCTTGACCTTCGCGTGGCTCAGTGGAATCTCTACGCGGACGCTCTCCGCGTAGACAACGACTCCGAAGATCAACAGCGTCGTCAGCAGCGCTAGTATTTGGCCCTGTCCGAGGAAGATGGCCTGGAGGCCACTAGCAGACAACGGTGGGCCAATCGAGAGCTGTCCAGTGAGGATTTGTGCCCACGCGACGAAAAATCCAAGTTGACCACCATCGGAGAGTCCTCCCCACTGGATGAATCCGCCGATGAGCTGCTGGCTGACCCCCGCAACGATGAACAGGCCAATACCACTCCCGACGCCCCACTTACTGATGACCTCATCCATGAACAGCACGAGGATGCCGCCAACGAACAGCTGCGCGAAGATGATCCACTTCACACCAAGTAACCCCACGCCCAACTGCTGGGCAACTGCTTCGTTAGCCGGGAGCAACCCACCGACAAACACCATCGGCAGGCCAGTCAAGCAGATCATCACCACTACCAGTAGCTTCTGGAGACCCTGATAGAGCGCCTGATCGCGCGGGTTCGACGTATCGAGCCCAAGTAGATCTGCACCACCCAACAGCTGCAACACAATGCTCGCGGTGACGATCGGTCCAATGCCCAAGTGTAGCACTGATCCTTGTTGGCCCGCGAGGATCGAGCGGAACTGCCCGAACACATCGGTCCCTGGATCGGCACCGTACAGGAAAACGTTCGTAAGGAAAAAATACAGCACAAGTACGCCCGCGGTCCAGCCCAGCTTGCGTCGGAATGGGACGTGACCCTCCGGACGCGCGACCGTCGGCATCCGCGTGAGTACCGGCGCGGCGGTCTCCTTCCAAGTCATTCTATAGTGCCGTTAGCGTAGTTCGTTTGTAGTTCCTTCGATAGCGCATAGAAGAGCCTCGGTACTAGCCAGTCAACGAACAAGTTGATCCATAACACAACCCGCACATAACCAAATAACATGTTTAATATTAACTTCTATCTCAAGAATTAAATGACGAATATTGAATGTGTACGAGATGGCGAATACGCAGCCAACGTGTACGTGTTATTATTCGTCTTCGTCTTCTTCAGCCGTCTCGTCGGCTTCGCGTTCTTCCCCGAGTTCCGTAAGGATTGCACTGCCACCCTCGTTTTCGATCTGTTCGACCGCGCTCTCAGAGAAGGCATCAGCCGTCACATCGAGAGACGTGTGTAGCTGGCCGCCGCCGAGAACCTTCACGACATCAACGTCGTTGGACGCATCGACGACCTCGCGGGCATCGATCGCGTAGCCATCGTCGGTCTCCTCGGCTACTCCGTCTGCTGCATACAGGGCGATATCTTCATCAAGCGTTCTGAGGTCGATCGTTTCGACGTTCTCCTGTACTTTTGGCGGTCGCTTGAAACCGTGCTTTCCGAGCGGTCCGTAATTGTGGAATTCGTGTTTAGAGCGGCCTGCATTCCCCCGGCCACCGCGATGGCCGGCGCCACGGCGATTCTTGTGCGTTCCGCCGCCGTGCGTGCGAGAGCCGCGCTGTCGTCGCTTTTTACTCGTCATCGCATTGTGGTGAGGAGGCTATCGATCTCCTCGGTCGTGTGCTTTCCAAGCTGGCCACCTTCCTTCGTCGGGTGTTTGATGCCATCGTGACCACCGCGCGGCGGGTGAAGCCGCATCGTCGGTGACAACCCCTGCTCGCGCAGCGTTGTTTCCTCAGCCACGAGGGCACCAGCCAGTGAATCGACACTATCGTATTCTGTGTTCTGTTCGACCCACTCGTCGTCGATCGAGTTCGCTTGGTCGTCCTCAGTCTCAGTTGAGATGGGTTTCCCGCGCGTTTGCAACAACAGCGCAACGACCTCTTCACTCGGTTGACCGTGGGCGATCCAGTCGTTCACCTTCGTGACCATTCCACGGTAGGTGTCTGACTCTGGAACGAGCGTACAGTGATTGACACGCCCGAGGTTGAGCATCGACATGGTGTCACGGACGCCCTGACTCATGTCGACCTCTCCTCGAACCTGAACGAGAGCCCGCATCAATCTGCCACCTCTAGTTGCTCCGGACGTGGGCCACGTGCCTGTGCGGAGTTTCGAAGCGCGTTGTACGTCGCCTTCGAGAGATTGATCGTTGTTCGAGTGTTGCCAAAGCTCTTGGTCCATGCATCCTCGACACCTGCAAGTTCGAGGACACTGCGGACGGTCTCACTCGCTGCAAGACCCAGTCCGAGTGGTGCAGGCATGAGTTCGACAGTAACGCTGCCAGCCTTTCCTGCCGTCTTGCGTGCCAGTGAATGGGAGCCGCCCGCACGGTCTTCCCACGAGCCACTGCCGCGCTCAACGTTGATGATGTTCAGCTTCGCGATTTCGATCGCCTTCTGAATTGCACCACCAACCTGATCGTCTCGTCCTTCTGCGTAGCCGACGTATCCGTCTCGATTACCGACGACGACGGCACAGCGGAACTTGACTCGTCGACCCGAGTCAGTCATTCGCTGGACCATGTTAATGTCGAGAACGTCGTCTTCGAGATCGGGCAGTAGCTGGTCGACGATCTCCGGCTCCTTCAGCGGGAGACCCGACGCGAGAGCCTGCTCCATCGACGTGATGTCGCCCTCAACGACTTGCTTGCCCAGCCGGGTACGTGGTTCCCAGCCGTTACTCATAGCTCATCCTCCAGTCGTTCGCGTACGTCATCGAAGTGTTCTGGTAGTGTTGTTGCATCGAAGTCACCGCCGTAGAGCGGTTCATCGAGAGACTCGGCGTACTCTGCGATGTGTTCGCCACGGGTCCGTCCCCAATCAGCGAACACCGATTCGCTGTGCGGAATTTCGAGACCGGCGTCGATGGCCCCTTCCTGCAGCGCGAACACCTTGTTACCAGGTGTTGCAGTGTTGAGGCCGATATCGAGCACTGCTTCTTCGAGTCCCTCAGCAAGCGCACGCTTGCCGGCGAGAAAGCCGGTCAAGTACGCTGCCGGAAGGTTTGATGTTGGGGCCTCCCAGCCGAACTCACCGAGATCCGATGAGTGTGCGCTCGCTGCCGTGTGATCTCCACTTGCTCCTGTGCTCACCAGCTGCGCCCTGATGTGCTTGTTGCTCTTGCGAGCAACGAGGCGTGGCTTGCCGGATTTCAACAGGCGCAACCGCTGATGGTAGTTCGTTCGTACCTCGCGGCGACGCCGCATCGGTACTTTGTATCGTGGTCCGGTTGCCATGATTTGATGTGATTTGATTCAGTAGTTGTTCGTAATGTATCGTTCGAGGTCGCCCACGCTGTCGAACCCGCCACCGCTTGCTCTGTTGTACAACTCACGGTATGCAGAACGCGAGAGGTCTCCCTCATCGCGGAGTTCACGCAGCCGTTTGCGCTGTGCGCGGATGCGACTCTCCCATTCCTCCTTCGAATTCTGTCGTGCGCCCGCGGTTCCCCGCCGGGACCCGTGTCCCTTCAGGTGACCGTACGCACGCTTTTTGTTGCGTTCACGGGCGCGACCACGCGAATTCGAACGCTTCTCTCGTTTCGATTTGATGACACCGCGATCGATGAGATCGCGGATGTCTTCCCGAGTGATCGCATCAGCGATCTCGTCCTGTGCGCCAGGATCGAGCCAGACGCGGTTTTTCCCGACGTCGAGCTCGTCTGCAGCCAGTCGTTTCTGGTTTTTGAGATTACTCATTGTCTACAGACACCTCCACGTACGTCGGATTGAGGATGCGGATTCCAGCGTCTTCGGCGTCCTCCTCGATACGTTCGCGCTTTCGTGCGCCAACAGTCGAGGCAATACGAGCCGCTTGGGTATCGCCATCAATACCGTCGAGATCGTCCGTGTTGAAGACACGAACTTCCTCGAATCCGCTCGGGTGACGACCACGGACCGCTTTCGGCGTTCGGTAGCCAGCTTCGACTGTCTGACCTTTGCCTTTGATCCCTCGTCGCTGCTTCGAGAGGTTTCCACGTGGGCGTCGCCACGATTCTGGCGTCCGCTTTTTCTTGTGGTGATCTTGTCGCTTGAACGACGGTTTCCCTTCTCGTGTTCGTCGTCCGAGCAGCCGTTCAGTCGTCTCATCGAGATCAGGCGTCTTATCAGCGAGTCCACGCGGACGCAACACTGTCTCGGTTTCGTCCGTTGATGGCTCCTCTTCGGCGCCTTCTTCCTCAATTTCGGCTTGCGTTTCCTCCTCGATTTCGAGTTCACCGATATCGGCCTTGATACGCGCAGCGAGCGCGTTACCAATGCTCGGTACGTCAGCGAGATCAGACTGGCTTGCTGCGCGAATGTCGTCAATCGACTCGTATCCAGCCTCCCGCAACGATTCGGCCTTGACCTCGCCGATACCACTGATATCAGTGAGTGAAGCACTCACGTCCGATTCGGTCTGGTCTTCGATTTCTGTTTCTGATTCGTCTGCCATCAGGCTTCACCTCGGTTCGGTTTCTGCGTGATGTAGACGCCGTCTTGGAAGACACGAGGGTCTTTATCGGTCACGCGTGTCAGCTGCTCTATGTCAGCAGCGGTCTGTCCGACGGCTTCGATATCAGGACCCGAGAGAGTTAGCTCCTCACCGCTGACTTGTACCTCGGTGTCACCGTGGATCTCCGTTCGACGCGCGGATTTCTCGCCGAGGAAATTCGAGATGACAACTTCATCTCCCTCGACACTCACTTGCATCGGAAAGTGTGAGTAGAGAACTTCCATCTCGTATTCCCATCCTTCAGTCACGCCGTGAATCATATTCTTGACGTGGCTTTCGAACGTTCCCACGGTCGCGAGCGTCTTCGCGTCCGTGTTGTCGCTCTCGAATGTTACCACACCGCCATCGTCGTCACTGTCATCGACAGTGACGCTGATATCGGGATACCACAGCCGCCGCGTCACCGCGCCCGTTGGTCCCTCGATCGTGAGATCGAGATGATCAATCGACGCGTCGACATCGTCTGATAGTTTTATTTCTGTTTCGACAGTCATCAGTACACGTATGCGATTACTTGGCCACCGACACCCTGTTCGCGGGCTTCGTAGTGGCTCATGATGCCGCTGCTCGTCGTCACGATGAGCGTCCCGTAATCGCGCGCAGGGAGATACCGTTTCTCCCACGTCTCGAACTCGTCGACACTAGCCGAGTATCGCGGTGTTACAGG
Organism: Halocatena marina; assembly: GCF_025913575.1. Taxonomy (NCBI): domain Archaea; kingdom Methanobacteriati; phylum Methanobacteriota; class Halobacteria; order Halobacteriales; family Natronomonadaceae; genus Halocatena; species Halocatena marina. Next base: position 2,075,711 of record NZ_CP109785.1, read on the forward strand.
TCCGCACTCGTTGATGGCACCTTTTAGATCGACCTCGAACTCGCCGGCTTTGCCATCATCGACGTACTGGAAGCCGTCGATATACCCGAAGTCATAGAAGACTTCGAGGACGCTGCCAATGATGTTCGAGGCGGGCGATACCGTGTGGCTGAGATGCCCTACGCTCTCGGCGTTGTCGACTCCCGAAAGCGCATTGCTGAGTGGATCGTTGTCCGCCATAGTTAGCTGTACTTTTTGAATCCCATCTCGCGGGCGATTTCGCGGAAGCACTGCCGGCAGAGCCAGATGTCGTACTTACCGACTAACCCCTGCTTTCGTTCGCAGCGCTGACACTCCTGAACCTGCTCGGTTCGCTTCGAGGCGTGCTCGCCCGTCTGTGTTCTACTTTCACTCATTGTGTTACTGTACCGTTGTATCGAACTCCTGTTCGAGGAACGCGATTGCGTCCTCGATGGTGAGTCGATGGTTCGAGGGGATCTGTCGATGGACCTTGTCTCGCTTTCTGACGCGGTATCCCGGTCGAACGAGATTCACCGTCACATCGAGTCCGTAGATCCCAACGTTCGGATCGTACTCCTGTCCCTCGAAGTTGGTGTGCTCTTCGATACCGAAGCTGAAGTTCCCCGATTCGTCGAACTGCTTGTACTCGATTTCGACGAACGAAAGCGTCGTATTGAGGAACTCACGAGCATCATCGCCACGAAGAGTCACCTTCGCGCCGATTGGGTCACCCTCACGGATACCGAAGTCCGGAACGGTGCGTTCTGCAACCGTTCGAACCGGTTCCTGATCGGTGACTTCAGTGAGGATGTCTTCGGCATCTGCGAGCCGACGGCCACCCTCACCGATGCCCATGTGGACAACGACTTTCTCGATGACCGGTTCGCGCATCTCGTGGAACGGCTTGTCCTGAGATTCGCTCTCACTGCTCACGTGTCATCCACCTCTGCTTCGCCTTCGTTTTCGTTTTCGTCGGCAGCACTGTCTCCATCAAGGAAGTTCTCGTCGATGACGACGACGTACTCCTCGACGGTCTCGAAACCGCCATTGTCATCGTCTTCTTGTGAGACAGTGACGCCGTTTGGGGAGCTTCCGGAAGTGACCGTAATCTCCTCAATTCGTCCGATCTCTCCCGCATGACGTCCCTGAACAGCCGTGACGAGTTCACCCTCCTCGTAGGCGAAGTGGGCGAGAATCTCATCGTTCTCGGTAGCGACGACGATTGAGTCACCGCAGCTGACAGACTCATCGTCGGTCAGCAGCGTCTGTCCATCGTGAAGGCCAAGTTGGATCTGTCCGCCCTTGATGTGGCGTTTGTCCGTGACCTTTCCGAGTTTGCCGTCGGTGTCTTCGGCGTCGATTGGCGTCAGTGCGAGCCGTCCACCCTCATCAGGGAAGACACGGTAGTACTCATCGCGTTCGGCGAACGAGATGATATCGAACATCCCAACAGGACGACGAACGTCCGATGGTAGCTCACCGTTGACCAGCACACTCCCCTGTGAGAGGGCGTACTGTGCCTCTTTTTTCGAGTCGGCGTAGCCGAGCACGTCGCGGAGCAAGATGAGCAAGGGAACTCCTGACTCACCGTGCGGGCCTGCGCCCGCTTTGACAGTATAATGTTGCTCCTTGCGTGCAACCGGCCACGACTTCGGTACCGAAAGTCGCTTTTGATGTTTACTCATTCGTTCTCCTCCGTCAGGCGCGCCTCGCGTCGATCATCCGAAAGGTCGAGATCAGTCACGCGAACGTTGCTCGCATCGAGTGGCCGTGGCACTTCCTCGCCGTCGGCCTTCTCTAGCGTCACGTCCTCGACGTGAATGATCGCCTTCCGCAGATCCACGTTCACGACTTCAGCCTCTTCGCCCGCGAAATCGCCGCGAAGCACCTCGACGGTGTCACCGGCGTTGACGCGAACGGAGCGCTGGCCGTATTCCTCTCTCAGCTCCTCCGAGAGAGGTGAGCGGACCTGCTTGTGGCGCTCGTGCAGCGGTGCGCGCTGTTGATTGATCCGTTGTTTGCGTGGTTGTCGAGTCATACTCAGTTCGATTCAGTTCGATTCAGTTCGGTGATCACGTTTGTATACACACTCACGTTTAGACGATCATCGTCGCCGTGCTGGCGACACTTCCGAACCGTTCTGCGACCTCTCGTGCGATGGGGCCTTTGATCTCGGTTCCGCGGGGATCGTGATTTTCATCCACGATGACTGCCGCGTTATCTTCGAACTTTACGCGGGTCCCGCTTGGCCGTCTGATCGACTTACGTTGTCGAATGACGACTGCCTTGAGCACCTGGCGGCGCATTTCTGGCGTCCCTTTTGTAACCGAAACAGTGACGAGGTCACCGAGTCCGGCCTTCGGGTGACGGTTTTTCGTACCGCCATAGCCATCGACACTGATGACTTTCAGTTCGCGCGCGCCAGTGTTATCGGCGCAGGTGACGAGTGAGCCTTTTTCGAGGCCTTGCGTAACGTCAGCGTTGAGCGCCCGCATCACTCCTCACCCCCATTTTCACCAGCCGCCGAGGTAACCTCGACGACCACGTGTGATTTCGTCTTCGAGAGTGGTCGCGTCTCTGCTATTTTCACGACATCGTCGGTCGAGAGCGGCTCGAGCACGCCGGGCACGTGTGCCGGGATGCGCGAGCGTCGCTTCATATACCGGTCGTACTTCGGCACCTTCACCTCGTACTCCCGCTCGACGATGACGGTCCGTTCCATATCCGTCGAAACGACTCGCCCCTCGATCACCTGTCCGCGAACGGATAGGCGACCATAGAACGGGCACGTTTCGTAATCGTAGTCCTCCGGGCTTTCCGGCTCCGGTGGTTGCTCTACGTCGAGTCCTATTGCCATTGTGAACCTCTTGTGCGTTCGGTGCGTCGAGCCGGTCGTGCGATCAGTCGTTCGCCATCGACGGTGACATAGTCACCGTCTGGAAGCGCAAACTCGAACGTCACGACACCCTTCGGCACCTGTCGCGCCCGAGAACCCTCCGAGATGGTGAGGGTGTGCATCGTCTCCATGACGATGTCACCTTCACACCCGAGAAGTGTCGGGTCACACGACTCGACGACCTGCACTCGCAGGCCAATGAGTTCGTGTCGCGGAAGGGTTTCGGTAGTCAACATACTATTCTATTCGTCTTCGAAATCGCCCTCTTCGCGCTGGATCGTCTTGATCCGCGCAATCGCACGGCGAAGCTCTTTGATTTCGCCTGGATTATCTGGGGCGCCGCCAGTCGCTTGTACAGCGCGATCGTTGAGCAGTTCTGTCTCGAGATCGTCCAGCTCCGCTTGACGTTCAAGCGGCGACATGTCTCGAAGCTCTTCAGCACTGATGATCGACATTTACTCTTGCACCTCCGAATCAGCATTCGAGTCAGAGTCTGAATCCGAATCTGAGCTACCGTCATCGGCAGCTGCAGCCGTTTCGGCTTCTTCATCGTCAGCATCCTCGGTATCGGCTTCCATCTCATCGAGAAGATCTTCTGCTTCGGTTTCGACCTCCTCATCGAGTTCATCGAGTTCCGCTTCGATGTCGCCTTCTTCGGGAGGAGTAATTTGTGTGTCCTCATCGAGGACTTCTTCCTCGAAGACCTCCTCCTCTGCCGTCTCCGCGCTGGTTTCGTCCTGCGATTGCGTCTGGGTACTATCCTGATCGCTGGGTTCGGATTCTTCGTCGGTGTCGCCTTCTCCAGCGAGTAGTTCCTCGACGCCCTCTTTCTCTTCCGGTTCGATGATGTACTCGGAGATGTCGACGTCCTCCTGAACTTGGAAGTCGTCGGGCAGCTCGGCGTTTGGCGGAATGATTTTCACCGTCACACCGATTGTACCGAGCTTCATGACCGCGACGCTTTGGCCATCATCGACGATGGCGTCCGCGGGTTCACCGTTGTGCTTGATGTAGCCCCGGTTGAATTTCTCGACACGCGATCGTGCGCCCGTGACCTTCCCAGACAGGACGATCTCGGCACCCAGTGCACCCGAATCCATGATGCGATCAATGGTGGTGTGGCCAGCTTTTCGGAAGTACCAGCCACGTTCGAGCGCGTTTGCGAGCCGATCAGCGACGATCTGAGCGTTCAGATCCGGTTCGTCGACTTCTTGAACGTCGATTTGTGGATCGTCGAGATCGAACCGTTGTTCGAGTTCCGACGTGATCTTCCGGATGTTCTTCCCGCCTTTGCCGATCACCATTCCGGGCTTTTCGGCTTTTAGGACGATCTGTGTCCCCATCGGGGTTTTGGCAACATCCATGCCGCCGTAGCCCGCTCGATCGAGTTCTGTTTGGAAGAACTCGTTGATCTGTGTCCGCTGGATTCCATCGGCGATGAATTGGTGTTCGTCAGCCATCTATTCGCTCACCTCTGTGTCGGTGTCCTCGCTCAAGACGAGTTCGACGTCGACCTGTGGCGTGTTCCACGCGGTCGCACGACCCATCGCTCTCGGCTTTCGACCGGGACTTTCGCCGACCTTGTGTGCCGCGATATGCATGATCTCCATCGACGTGCCGTCGAATCCCTGATGGTCGGCGTTCGAGACGCCGTTTTCGAGCAGGTCGAGGAACGCATTGCTGACCTTTTCGGGATATCGACCGGCATCCCAGCCATCGATATCATTCCGGTGACCAACACCGCTGTTGTGGGACTTGAACGGCACTGACCGCTCGCCGTCGATAACGGCGTTGAGATACTCCATTGCCTCGTCGGCAGTCATCCCTTTGATGGTGCGGGCGATCTCCTTGCTGTGCTTGTGACTCATGTGACGCTCCCGGAGCATCGCTTTCGCCGTTGTGTCCGGGTCTGCGTCGACACTGTAGCTGATTCCCATATTATTTGAGTGGTACGAACTTCGAGGAGCGTGTCGCACCAATACCGGCCTGACCGTGCTCGACCGACCGTCGCGTGAGCACAAACTCACCGAGGTAGTGACCAAGCATCTCCGGTTGGACACGCACCCGCTCGAAGTTCTGTCCATCGTAGACCGCGAACGTCTTATCGACGAACTGCGGCAGGATGGGCATATCGCGCAGGTGTGTCCGAAGTGGCCGGTTTGCCGACTCCTCCGAGTCACGCGCATCTGCCTTCTCGAACAGCTTTTCCTGTTCGGTGGTCAGACCGCGATTGATACTTCGCCGCTTTCGTGCGGGGAGCAGTTCTGCGAACTCCGTTACCTCCATGTCACGGAGTTCTGGGAGCGTATAGCCACGATACGTGAACTCTTCGTCCGAGTCGCGGCCGATCTGGTAATCCGAATTTGAACTCATATGTCAGATCACTGTGATTGTTAGTTTCATCTCATCTCCCTTTGCCACCGCGGCCAGTCCGGCGGGATGCGATGTCACCGACCTTACGTCCCGGCGGCGCATCTCTCGATACACTTTTCGGTTGGCCTGGGTGTTGACGGCCACCACCACCGAACGGGTGATCGACCGCATTCATCGCAACTCCACGCACGCGTGGCCATTTTGTGCCACGAGCACGCATCTTGTGATATTTATTTCCGGCTTTCACGAACGGTTTCTCGGTTCGACCACCGCCAGCAACCACACCAATCGTGGCGCGACAGTCTGGCGAAAGTCGACGGACCTCACCACTCGGGAGTTGAACCACCGCAGCGTTGCGGTCGTGGGCGAGCAGCGTCGCACTCACGCCCGATGCGCGAGCGAACTTGCCACCGTCTCCGGCTTGCCGCTCGACGTTACACACTGGAACTCCTTCCGGGATCTCGCGGAGCGGAAGCGTGTTGCCCGGTGAGATCTCGGCGCTGATGCCGATCTGGATCTCATCGCCGACGGTGATGCCTTCGGGCGCAAGCACAAGTCGCTGGTCGCCGTCTTCGAATTCGACGGCCGCGATGGGTGCTGCGCGCGCTGGATCGTGTTCGATGTCGACAATCTCTCCACTGAGGACATCCGTTCCTTCCTCGTTCGTTCGGTGAGAGAGGTTGGCCTTGTATCGATTCGAGGGAGCACGGAACGTCGGTGTTCCGCGACCACGTCGCTGACCGAGGATGCGTCGTCCCACGATCAGAACACCCCAATCCGTGAGGCGACTTCCTGTGCGTCGTCGTCCTCGGATAGGCGCACGGTGGCCTTCTTCGTTCCCTGTGGCGTTACTTGCGTTGTGACGCTCTCGGCGGCGATGTCGAACAGCTCTGCGAGCGCCTCCTTAATCTCGGGTTTCGAGGCGTCGAGAGCGACGATGAACTCAAGTTTGTTATCGTAGTCCATCTTGTCCATCGCCTTCTCGGTCACGTTCGGATGACGGATTATGTCCGTACCATTGCTCATCTGTTGCTCACCTCCTCGATTGCGCTCTCGGTGAAGACGGTGAGCCGACCAGCGTGTGTACCTGGGGCGAGATCTTCCGCGTAGACCTCTTGTGCCGTCGCCACGTCAGCGCCAGCGAGATTCCGAGCAGCTTTCGATGGCTCTTCGCTCGTTACGAAGAGGATCGACTTTGGCTGCTTGTACTTTCGCCCGCGAGTCGTTCCGCGACCGGCACGAACCGTCTTGCCGTCGTCTGCGCGTTCGATATCCGCGTGGATGCCGAGTGCTTCGAGAACCTCGGTGACCGCTTGGGTCTTCACAAGATCCTCAAACTCGTCGCTCACGACCACCGGAAACTCGAGATCGTCGTCGAATTGGTGACCGCGCTCGCGCACGAGTTCGACATCAGCCGTCGCCGCAAGTGCGCTTTGCACTGCGAGTTGGCGTTCTTTCTTGTTGATCTTCTTCCCACGATCCGTCTCGGTCTTGGGCGGGTGTGCCCGGCGACCACCGACGGTTTGTGGAACGCGCCGACCGACGCTGTTCTGGCGTGGCACGTGGGCCATGCCGCGTCCGCTGCCGAACGATTCGGCGGGCGTACGCATTCCAGCGTACTCGTCAGCACCGTAGTCCTGTGCTCGATTGGCTTGGGCGGCGCGCACCGCACGCTCGACGAGGTCGGGGCGGTATGGTGTCTCGAACACCTCGGGGAGATCTATCTCTCCACTCTCGCTGCCGTCCAAACCGCGTACTGTTGCCTTCATCCTTGGTCACTCTTCGTAGAGACGTACCGGACCTCTGGATCGAGGCGCGGTTGGTCGTTCGGTCGGACGGCGGGGCGGAGTCGCACGAGGCGCTGTTTCGGTCCTGGCAACGAGCCTTTCACGAGAACGTAGCCACCGTTGACCTCACCGTAGTTGATGAAACCGCCATCAGGCGTCACGTCCTCGTCACCGATGGATATGATTCGCTTGTTCAACTCGGTCCGCTGGTGGTAGCCCATCTGTCCCTGTTGTGGGACGGTTGAGCGAACACGCGATGGGTTCCATGGGCCGAGGTTACCGATACGGCGTTTCCAGCCCTGTCGGTAGTGTTTGCCCTTTCGCTTTTGGACACCCCAGCGCTTGACGGGACCCTGTGTCCCTTTGCCTTTCGTGATACCCGCGACATCGGTGTACTCGCCCGCTCGGAAGACATCCGAAACGGTGTGTTCACCGCCGTCTGCGAGGAGATCCATGGCGAAGTCAACTCGCTCACCGAGCGTTCCTCCGCCCACGCGTGTCTCCATTACGTCCGGTTTTCGCTTCGGGACGCTCGGGAGTTCACCCGGGAGCGTGTGCGTGATAAGACGCACATCCCCGAGATCTCCCGTTTCGAGAGCGTCTCGAATGATCTGTTCTTGTCCCTGGTGATCACTGCGCTCGTCTGGAAGATCGACTGCACGTTCAAGGTCCTCGTGAACCTCGTCAGTCCAAACTTCCGTGAGCGGACGGTGACCGTATGGGGTCTTCTCGTAGGCCCGAAGGGCGACCGCGCGCACTGGCGGGGTCTCGATAACCGTGACAGGAACGGTCTCCTCCATCCCTTCGCGGGGAGAATCGGGCTCATCGTTGATCAAAACGACGTGGGACATCCCGGCCTTGTAGCCGGCGAACCCCTGAAGCCCAACCTGCCCGTCATCGTCGGGCCAGGTGCTGATTCGAGGCACCTCGCTCGACGCGCGAACGCGTGGGCCGAAGCCCATCGAGCCTTTTCGTGGTCTGCTTGGCGTTGGCATGGTTTTTCAATATTCACTCCAGATTGAGGCACGCAAGTGTTGCAAACATCGCTTCTTCAGTTCGCACGGTCTTGCTGCCTTGATTTGGAACCGTATTGAGCCAGAGGTCGAACCGGGACCTGTCCGGTTTCGGTCCGTCGTCCGACGTGTCATCTCGTGCGCCGACCGCATCTGGGTCGACGTCTAATATCTCTGGAAGGCCACGTTCCGGTGCACCGAACGCAACGGTGTACGCACTGTCACCTTTGCCTTCGGCTGCATCCGTGTCCGTATCCGTGCTCGTACTCGTGCTAGTGACTCCAGCTCCGTCGTCAGTCAGTTGTTGACGGAGAGTACGGAGCAGCGAGATAGAGAGTACCTCGCCGTAGCGCGACGACGCGATACGGAACCCCGCATCGGGTCGCTTGAGCACTGTATCTAACTCCGCGCGCTCAACGCTCATCCCTGGAAGGGGATTATTAACGATCCGCGCACGAAGTGGCCGTCGCGAAGAGATCCTGATGGTAACGCGCTCTCTCTCATCCACCGACATATTCGGTGGAACAACGAGAGAGAGTGGGTGTTGCAGGCCGCAATTGACCCGAACGCGCCCGTCAGATCCGACCTCGGTCACGATTCCCTGTCTTAACGACCCCGAATCGTTCGATCCGGAGCCGGTCTGTGCGACAGCGCGGAGTGGCGGCAAGACGCCCACGTACTCCAGTTCGTTCCGCCGTCCCCAGACTTCCTTTCGGAGGTACGGGGGTGTGGCCGCGTAGGCCAGGACGGTGCGAACGAACCCGCCATCGCGCCTGCGTTCCCCCTCCGAATCGGGGTACACGACAAGACGATCGACCCGAAACACCGTCGCCGCACGGGCGACGTAACCGAGTTTGCGGGTCGCCTCCCGCTTGTCTCGGGCTTCTCGGGTCAGCGATGACGGCACGAGTACGGTAACTGTCATGCCGATACACTTCCTCACTATCCACTAGACTGTGCTACTCCTTCCGGATACGCTCGTAAAAGGATAGCGCTTCAGTACGGGAATGGGACGGCTTCGCACGCTAATTCGGGTCACTATGCCATGCAAAAACAAGGACATGACGACCGCACTCCGGTACGCTTTTATGGTTGACCGCCGTCGGTCTGATTGCAGACAGGCGCTGGTAGTGTAGTGGTATCACGTGACCTTGCCATGGTCACAACCTGGGTTCAAATCCCGGCCAGCGCATTGCTGTTGTTCTTTCGTTTCAAGTTTTAAGTCTCCAGTTGCTAACAGAACTTCATAGTGGCCTGTCCCGATCACGTTCCACCGGACCACGTATTCACGCCACAGCCACGGTGGAACAGCACGGACGCACGCTGGCTGGAATCAATAACAAAACATATCTATTTTTCTGTACGCTTAAGTAAATATAGTTGACATAAGTAGATGGGAAACGATACAGATCATCTCAAATAATCTAGGAACGGTATGATCATCCAAACGATACAACAGCATAGCGTTACGGTCATCGACCACACTATGGAGATGTTATTTCACATGTATTTCCCACATCCATCTCATTTGTCCGATCTCACAGTACGAATGTAGGAGAGGGAGCCGTTGTTTTCTTTAATTCGCAATGCAAATAGTAATAGAACATAAGTGAAAATAGTATGTTCTAATTCGAAAATTATATTGACAATGGATACAACAGAACGAGTCAGCCAGTCGGTTGCCGTGCCCCAACACTCCAAGCTACCGGGATCGACTGGCTGTATTCCATGAACGATTACACTGGATGCTCCCGAACACTCGTTCTCCGCGCAATCACCCTGCGTGCGATTGGATCCGTCACGTCTCCGTACTGTGAGACCTATACGACAAATTACTGACTGAATAATAAAAACATTTTTGAAATTTTAACGAATTGGTTGTAGCTTCTCTCGTAGGTCATAGGATGAGACACAGCATATGGAGTCAGGAGGCACTTTTTCAGTCTGGTCTCTGATCCCGCTACCCCCTTCGTCGACGGAGCACGGTGATAATCCCGAGCAGTGGGAGTCCAAACACGATGAGATACGGGATCGCGTAGGTTCCACCGACGAAGAGTGCACGCACTGCGACGATGACACCGTTGACCGACGAAACAAATGCATCAAGAACACCCGTCTCGTACCATTGCTTCGGTTTCTCGCGTGTGGGTGATGGTTCGTTGAGTTCGACAGTGACTGTCGCGTAGGTGATCTGGTTTTCGAGCGCACGGCGCTGTGCTTTCAGCCGCTCGATTTGTCCCTGGACTGTCGAAAGTCGCTCTCCGACCGCGAGGACACTCTCTGTATCATTCGCCTGATCGTAGAGTTTCCGGAGACGGTCACGCTGAGCGCGGAGGTTTTTCAAGCGTGCTTCGAGATCGACGACACGATCGGTCACGTCTGTCGTATTTGTCTCTGCTCGTCGTACCTCACCCTCTTGCTTTACGCGTTCGAAGAACGTCGAGAAATTCTTCGCGGGAACACGGTAGACGACCCGACCGCTGGTCCACCTCCTGTCTTCCGAACCGCTTACACCCTCCGAAGAGTCGCTCACGAACCCACCATATGACTGGACGGCTTGGGTAAGATTCGTCCTGGCTGCATCGAAGTCCATCACCTGACTACGCACGAACCCGGTTCGAATCAGCGCCTGCTGAGCCTGTGCATTCGATTGGACATCTGACGTTTCTTGAGCAGCATCGCCACCAGTAGCAGATGGTTTGCTACCGCTATCACCACCAGTGTTGCTACTAATACTCTTCGTTCCTCCGAGATCGCTGGCCGAACAACCAGACAGCAAAATGAGAAAAACGAGAGCAAGAACGGTTACCGTTCGTTTAGTCGTCGCCATAACTACTGTTTGACACCTGATCACGTGCAACATCACAACAGAGAGATAAATATTTTATCTTGCAGATACGTGTACACCAGCGTTTCTCTGACGCTGATGGCGGATAGGTTAATGCCGAACAGAGCTCGATCTCGGAGCCATCTTTTGAGAGAGTTGTCGTTGCTGGCAGTACGCTTACGTTCGCTCCGAGAGTGGATCGCGTATGTCCGTTATCGCACTTTTGAGTGTTGCTCCGGTTCAGGAAGACAGTATGGGGGCTGAAGTAGCGAAAGCCGTCGATGCACTCGATGCGTTCGACGTGTCCTATGAGACCAATCCGATGGGAACCGTCATCGAGACAGACAGCATCGGCGAGCTTTTCAGAGCTGCCGAAGCTGCTCATACAGCCGTTGATGGAGATCGGGTGAGTACTGTCTTGAAGATCGATGATAAGCGGACGATCGATCAGTCCGCCAGCGAGAAGGTCGAGAGCGTAGAACACCACCTCGGACGGGCCGCAAAAAGCGACGATCGGTGATTCGAGCGACACGCTATCCGAACCGACAACCGATTTATTACTCGCGCCGGAGCCATTGATATGGAGAGTCTCAACCGGATGGCGACCGAACTCATCGATGAGGCACTTGAGTTCACCGATGAGCTCGCGATCGACGCCTACGAGCTCGAAAACGGAGCGACGGTACTTGATTTCGGAGTCGATGCAATTGGTGGTCTCGAAGCTGGACTATTATTGACCGAGATTCAGACCGCTGGTCTTGCAACTGTCGCGTCTTCACTCGACGAAATCGGAGGCGCTCCCCGACCATTCGTCGAACTCTCGACAGACCATCCCGCACGCGCGCTGCTTTGCTCACAAAAAGCAGGCTGGGAGCTATCTATCGAAGGAGAGAGCACGAGCGATAACGAGGCAGCTGACGATGGAAGCAGCAGTGAAAACGCGATGTACGAGGGGCTCGGGAGTGGTCCGGCCCGTGCACTCGTCGCTACCGAGGAGGAGTTTCGTCAGCTCGGATACGCTGATGCGTTCGATTTCGCGGTTCTTACCGTCGAATCCGACGAACATCCGACGGAGTCGGTCGCAGCCCACGTCGCGGACATGTGTGACGTTCAGCCAGGGAGTGTCTTTCTCCCAGTCTTCTCGACTGCGAGTATCCCAGGAAGTGTTACGATGGCAGCCCGTGCGGCCGAGCTGGTGGTGTTCCGGGCGTTCGAACTCGGATACGATCCGCTCGAACTTCTCTCCGTGTCAGCTCGCGCGCCTGTCGCGCCCGTTGCCAGCGATGAAGCGACTGCCATTGCCCGGACGAACGATGCACTCGCCTACGGTGGTCAGGTCCATCTCACGGTCGAGTCGGATGCCGAGCTCCTCTCAGAGCTTTCCTCAAGCGCGACGGACGAGTACGGTACGCCGTTCGCAGATATTTTCGAATCGGTCGATTGGGACCTATACGAGGTCCCAGAAGCAATCTTCGCGCCAGCACAGGTCACCGTCGATGTGGTAGGTGGTCCAACGAAAGCATACGGGCAAGTGAACGAAGAGCTCTTGCTAAACTCGTTCGGACTACGATGAAATTCAAAGTCATCCCGGAACCACGTTCACGCTCGTTCCTCCGGAAAGCACAGCAGACACTTCCACTTGTTCCCAGTAGTGAGGACGACTGTTGTACCCTTCTCATAGCAGACACCGAGATCGACAGCCGCGACACTGCTCGAGAATGGATCACGTTTCTCCGAGCGCTCGGACTGGTTGCTGAATCAGACGGCCGATACTATCAGCGTCGGAATCGATCAGCAAACGACACCGCAACAGCGTTTCGAGAGCGCGTCTACGCGGCCGAATCAGTGCTGCGGGCACTCGATGAAACAGATTCACTATCGGCTGACGAGATTTTCGAGCGAGTCCGTGTTCCACCGTGGGAGCAAAACCGCCGTCAGGACTGGGAATCCGTCTGGCACGAGCGCGTGCACCGACTACTGGAATGGGCCGTCGTGCTCGACCTCGCAGAACAGGAGGACGAAAACCACTACAGAGCAATCCGTTCAGCGGGAGAATAAACCGTCTTCTCCGGAGACCTCTTCGTAACCGTCGTGGACGCCTGTTACTCAGTCGTTAGCAGGTAACCGAATACCGGGGGTTACGACCCTACAGATCGCTGAATAGTGCTGAACAGTAGCTCGATCGACGAAACGATTAACCCACCATTTTGGGTTCTGTTTCGCTTTTCTCGCCCGAATAGATCCGCTCGATTTTCTCTTCGAATTCGTCGATGATATTTCGGCGTTTGAGTTTCATCGAGGAGGTGAGCATATCATTTTCGGGCGTCCACTCGGTGGCAACGAGTTCGAACGCCTTGATGCGCTCGTGTTTTGCAAAGTCCTCGTTTACGCGTTCGATCTCTTCACCGATCCACTCACGAACACGCTCGTCGGTTGCGATTGCTTCGGGATCGTTGGGGAGATTGACGTCGTTTGCGTCTGCCCATCGGGTGATGGCTTCGAAGTTTGGAACGATCAGTGCACTAATGAACTTCTGATCGTCGCCAAGAACCATTACCTGCTCAGTGCGGTCGCTGGTGGCAAACGAGTCTTCGATAGGACCAGGAGCGATATTCTTTCCGGTATCGAGGACGATCAACTGCTTCAACCGATCGTGGTAGATGAGATACCCGTCGTCGGTTTGTTCGACGATATCACCGGTTCGGAACCATTGTTCAGTTTCTCCATCGCCTCCACTCTCCACGGATGTGAACGCTTCGACGGTCGCTTCGGGGTTGTTCCAGTAGCCTTCAGTGACGTTCGGGCCTTTGACAAGCAGTTCACCGATGTCGCCGGTCGCCTTCTCTCGTTGATCGGGGCCAACTACCTCTTTATCGAGTTTCACGTCGACACCAACCAATGGCGGACCAAGCGTACCGGGACGCATGTCCTCAGTCGGGTTCACACAGACCACCGGAGCGGTTTCTGTGAGACCGTATCCCTCGACGATCGGAAAGCCCATTCCCTGAAACATCCGACAGAGCTCTTCAGAGAGGCTTCCTCCGCCGCTAATCAGCAGCTCTAGATTTCCGCCCATCTGTTCTTTCACGCTACTAAAGACCAACCGATCAGCGAGCGCACGTTTGGCACGGAGTCGCTTGCCGGGATCATCCGTGTTGGCATACTCGGTCGCAACATCGACAGCGAGGTCGAAAATACGCTTTTTCGCATCGGATTCCTGAGCTTGTTCGCGCATCTGATCGTAAATGCGCTCGTAGACCCGAGGAACGCTCGTTACTGCCGATGGTTTCACGGTCGAGATGTCCTCCGAGACGGTATCGGGTGACTCGGCGTAGGAGACGGTCGCACCGGCCGCGAACATCATGAAGTGGTTGGACGTTCGCTCAAATACGTGCGCGAGCGGAAGGAACGACAGCGAAGTGAGCGATGAATCGAGGGCTGGAGCGTCTTTACGATCCGGACGAGGACCGAATCGCTTTCGGATCTGATTGATGTTCGCACGGAAGTTTCGGTGGGTGAGTTTGACGCCCTTCGGTTTACTGGTCGTCCCAGATGTGTAGATGAGACTCGCCAGATCGTTCGGCTCGCGGCCGATGATCCAAGCCTCGTAGTCGCCCTCATTACCGTTCTTCGCGCCGCGTTCGTGAAGCGCGCCGAGCGTGATGATATCCTCACGGTCCTCGTAACCGTCCACTGCGTCGATGACGACAATGAATTCGAGATTGAGACTATCCTCAACTTCGAGCACTCGTTCGAGTAACTCCTCGTTTTCGACGACGACACCAGTTGCATTGGGATCAGAGAGTAGATACTCCACCTGATTCGGTGACGACTCCGTGTAGACCGTCGTTACGACGGCACCGGCTGCTAGCAACGCGAAGTCCGTGTGTGCCCACTCCATGCGTGTGCTCGCAAAGATGGCCACCCTGTCGTCCGGTTCGACGCCGATGTCTCGAAACCCTGCGGTGAGATTCATGACAATGGAATGCATCTCACGGTACGTCAGTTGGCCATACTCACCGGGTGGAGCGGAATCGACGATGCCTGCATCACACAGTGATCGGTCGTACACACCTCCCTTGTACTGCTGTGCAACGCTATCGGAATGGCGCGATGCACTCTCAGCGAAGAGTTGTGATATTGTGTTGTCACCAATAACCGAGTCGGAGTACTCCCGTTCTGCCGTCAGCCAGTCGGGCGTGGAAACCATATTCACCATCTCTGGCACCGATGGTATATACCCGGCTAAAACGAAATACGACGATATTCGAGTTTATCCAAGGGAAGGTTAATAAGATTCGAATATATGTAGACGAATATAATAACCTGTATCTCAGGTAACTAGAATACACTGCGTTACAGTGACGACAATCCTGTAATATTGGTGTTGGTATCGGTCGTCGAACCAGAATCGGAGCCAGTGTCAGAAGCACGACCGAAATCCGGATTTGATCCAAACCCGAGGCTCGGATCTTTGAACGTCTCTCTAATGAGAGCATCGTGCCCTCGACGGAGTCGTTCAGAGAGTGCTTGGTGTGAGATATCGAGGATGTCGGCGAGTTCGTCGAGCGTGATCTGTCTTGGAACGCTGAAGTAGCCGCGCTTGTGCGCTTCCGCGAGCGCTTCGTGCTGTTCGGCGGTTAGCCCAAGCGGTGTTGACTCCGAGGTATCGTCACCGAGTCCGCGGATGCGGTCGATTGTATACGTCAGATTGTACTGCTGGCAGCATTCGCAGGTACGTTGGAGAGCCTGACGCGAGGAGAATAGAAGTTCAAACGTCCATTGGTCGTCAGTGCCGTATCCGTCGAGGAGGATTACCTCCGAGTTTAGAATGATCTGACAGAGGAGATGGACTTCGTGTTGCCAGTGTATTCGGTAGAGTCGACGGTCGTCAGCGTGGATGATCTCTTCAGCAGCGTTCACACTCGGATCGGCCGCCATCGCACTCTCCAGTGCGGCATAATCGTCTGTTTGCGCCCACATCAGCGGCATAACAGCCTCGTTTCCTGTGGCCACGAGATCCGAACACTCGAATCTAAGCTCCGAGAGGGCTGTGAAGGTCTCGTGGAGGGCGAACTCTTCAGCGGGGATACGAGCAGTCACAAGAGTCGCGCTCTCGTGCTGTGGTGCTCCGGTCGATGCCGATGGTTCGTCCCGCTGTTGTTTCGGTTTCATAGGGAGTCACTGCTGTCCAAAGACGTGTCCGAACAGGGAGTTGCTGGTGCACACCAAGAGGACGGCGAATCCGACAGACCACAACTGGTGTGCCGTCCCGCCGGAATCGTGCTTTGTAGTTGTTTGTTTGGCTCCCGAGGGATAACCCTTCTCACCACTTTATAGAAATGCGTTGATAGAGTGATTTGAACCCGCTTTGGTGCTGTGGAATACGCTTGGCTCACCAGAGAAGAGTACTGAGTAACTGAATTATCTTTGTATCGACCGGTCAGATTATTCGCCTAGTTTTCTGACAGGTCGAGTATCGTTCCGACACCTTTGCTTTGTCCCTCCCGGAACACGAACCGCTGACCCTCCTCAACCACGTACGGGCGGAATTTGAATCGAACACGCGTTCGACCAGAATCACCAGGGAGCAGTTGTCGGCCCTCCGGATAGAAGGCAGCCGCCTCACACACTGTTTCAACGTGGACGACTGGTTCGTAGCCGTCGTTGATGCGCGTGGGATGGTTCAGCACCATCACTTCTGCTTCGAACTCCCGAACGGGCTTCGGGTCAGCATCGCGTGGAACGAGGATCATTCCGCGTTCGATGTCAACTTCGCGGATGCCTTTGAGCGCGATGCCGACGATGCGACCCGCCTTAGCTTCGTCGACGCGGTGATAGTGCATCTCGATAGAGCGAACCTCCACGTCTCTGAACGAGCCATCGGCCATCGGCCCGATTAGAAGTTCATCACCCGCCTCAACGGTTCCAGAGCGGACCGTTCCGGATGCGACGGCACCGACGCCGGTGATCTTGTACGTACGATCGATGTACATCGAGAACTCGCCTGTCCCATCGGCGGTCTTTGGAAGCTGTTCGAACAGCTCATCGAGCACTGGCAACCCAGCCATCGTCACCGCGCTTGTCGTAACGACCGGAACCACAGTTTCCGAAATCTCTTCGATAGCGGCCTCGACGCCGTGTCGCTGTATTCCCAGCGGCGAGCGATCGGCGTCTCGAAGTAAGCGTTCGACCTCGCGTTCGACCTCATGAACGCGCTTGTCGGTCACCATATCGGCTTTCGTGATGGCGACGATCGTCGGTAGTTCGGTGGCGAGCAGAATGCCGAGATGCTCACGGGTGGTCTTCGTCGGCCCGTCGTCCGCTGCGATCGTCAACAAACCGTAATCGAGTTTTTGTCCGACAAGTCCGCGGATCGTCGTTCGGAGCCACGGCTCGTGACCCACAGTATCGACGAACGAAACGAGTCGATCGGCCTCTTCGACGATTCGCGCGCGGTCTTGCTTCCGGTGAGGATTGTTCGTCCGGATCGGACCATCGTCGTCGAAACCGTAGACGCCATACGAAAGATCGGCCGAAAGCCCGCGTTCGACTTCGTGTGGTTGAACATCGAGAAAGCTGCGCGTGCTTCCTTCCCCGTTATCGGGCTGTCCCGTCACGAGCGAGCCAACAAGCGTGCTCTTTCCGTGATCGACGTGTCCTGCGGTACCGACAACGATGTGCCCATCATCAGTGTTGAGCATCGATCCTTCGCAGATGGTTGCGACACCGACCAATCCTTCGTCACCGACACCCCACGTCTGTACCTCCTCGATGTGCGATCCAGCTTCCTCTGAGAGCAACGAGAGAACATCCATCGACTCGGAAAACGTCTCCGCATCGATTCCGGCAAGGCCACCATCGTCAGTGACACCAACGACGTACGTCGCCTCGCCGTCACCGGAGAGCACCCGGTGGCGTAGTTGTGCTGCGAGGCTTTCGAGACGACCATCAGCGAGGTGGATTTCGCGTGTGAGTCGTTCTTTGAACTCAACATTACCGCCCTCCTGCTCACCGCGCTCGAGTGCTTGTTCGAGTACAGCCCGGTCCGGGCTCATTGATCGTTACTAGCGGTTGATCGAATAAAAGGTTTCGCGCCGGTCTACCGGACGGATGCACAGCTGAACAGACATCAACGATCGTTTCGAATCATTTCTAGTGCTTCGAGTAAACCGTCAACGAATGCGCCATCTGTAATGTGATCGGCGGCTGATTTCGCTCGGTCGTCAGCGTTTGCCACCGCGTAGGCTTCGCCAGCAATTTCGAACATTGCAGCGTCATTTTCGGAATCACCGACAACGGCGAACGATTCCGGATCGTTACCAAGACGAGACGTGATATTCGTGAGTCCAGTTCCCTTATCCACATCGTGTGCGGTTACGTGATACGCGTACCCGGTATCGAACACGCGCATCCCCTCGCGTTCGGCGATCTCACGGAGGGGTTCGAGCGGTTGATCACAGCTCACAGCAAGCTCTGTTTCCCGCCATCGATTTGCAAAGTCTACACCCTCCCACCCGAGCGAGTATCCTTCTTCGGAGTATTGTTCGATGACCCGATGGGCGGCCTCACGGTCACCGGTAAACACGATCTCATCATCATCAGCGAGGTAGACCGCTCCTCCGTTCTCCGCGATGATACGAACTGGAATGCCTAGAAATTCACAGAGTCCGACCGGATACGGGAGTGATTTCCCGGTTGCGATGACGACTGGTTCGGGCCATTCGCGGAGAGGTTCGAACACCCTCGGGTCGAGCGATTGGTCCGCGCGGGTCAGTGTTCCGTCAATGTCGACTGCCAATGCTCGCATACACGTGATCGTCTCCCTGCACTCAAGTATACATCCGTTGCTCAGACGCTTTGTCCTAACTACTTGTGAGTTGTTCGTATGCAGCGTTTACACGCTTGAACGCCTCTTTGCTCCCTGTTTCAGTGTCTGGATGGGCGTCCTTTACCTTCTCTCGGTAGGCGCGCTTGATCGCTGGTTTGTCCGCACCTGGATCGAGGTCGAGAATGTCGTACGCCTCCCTCCGCGTTGGCATCGTCGGGCTTGACGATGATGGCTGCCCAGTCTGTCGGGTCCGTCTACCTTCTCCGTGTTGACCGTTGTGCGTCTGGCGCTGGCGTTGCGTGCTGAAGCCGGCGCGTCGCGCCCATTCACTTCGTGGTTGCCAATCTTCGCGCGGACCAGCACCGAAGCCGCCGCGACTGCGTTCGTTCTGTCCATTGTTGGCTCGTCCAAGTTCTTCGACGCGCCGATAGACGCGTCGTGAGAGCCGTCCAGACGCCTGATACCACATGAGATAGGCAACGATTCCGAACAAAAACGCAACGAGGAAGACGAACGGCTCATATACGATACCAACGACAACCAAAAGCGCGGCTAATCCTGCAAAAACGGCGGCAATCGACAGTATGAGCCGATTTCTATCCACTATTCCCATTATTAGTCGAGGAACATTCTCGTTTTCGGTCGTAAACAGACATGACT
The DNA here is from genome assembly GCF_025913575.1 of Halocatena marina. Taxonomy (NCBI): domain Archaea; kingdom Methanobacteriati; phylum Methanobacteriota; class Halobacteria; order Halobacteriales; family Natronomonadaceae; genus Halocatena; species Halocatena marina. The sequence continues at coordinate 2,095,098 of NZ_CP109785.1, forward strand.
GATGGATTATATTTGGAAACGATGCAATTCTCGTCTCTTTCCATCGAATCCTGATCTCCGTCGGTTGGTCCAATGACTACGACGAGCACCAATGATCGTCATAGGATTCTTGTCGTGACAGATGCTACCTTTCTGCATGAGTGTTTCCGGACTGTGTGAGTTCTGCATGCAAAACGAGGTCGTAGACGGATGTGACCGGTGTGGACGCCTCGTCTGTGAGCGCCACTACGATAAGAAGACAGGATTTTGCACGGACTGTCTCAAAGAGATGGGACAATCACCAGAAGAGAATGATACCCAGCATCGCAAGCCCGATGACGTCGATACGTACCGATTTTGATTGGAGGGTTGGGGTGGGTAATGAGCGAGTTGGCCGGCATATAACAGCAGTAACAGCGACATGACTGTTCGCTCACACCGAATCGTTTCGGCAGCTTCAGTGATACTCTCATCTGAGAAATAGACGGTCGACAAAACACACCATCGTTTTCCCTGCTCGAAATCGAATTTACGTTCGATATCGATTGAGTTGCCGTTTGAGGCGTTTTGCCGCCTCACCTGCGGCTCTTGCGAACTGCTCGCCCTCGCCAGCAAAGATAATTCCCCGCGAAGAGTTGATGAGCCCGACACCGTCCGCGAGTCCAAACTCGACGGCTGCTTCGGCATCACCACCCTGTGCCCCAACACCGGGAACGAGAAACGGGATATCGGGGACTTGTTCGCGCACGTCCTGTAGCTCTTCAGGAGCAGTTGCTCCGACTACCAGCCCGACGTTCCCGTGCTCGTTCCATCCGTCGGCGAGATCTGCGACTCGCTCATAGACCGCCTCACCGCTCTCGAGTTCGAGATTCTGAATGTCCGAGCCGCCTGGGTTCGAGGTGCGACAGAGGACGAAGATTCCCTTCTCTTCGCGCGAAAGGAACGGCTCCACTGAATCCCGTCCCAAGTAAGGGTTCACTGTGATGGCGTCAGCGTGATCCAGCAGCGCAGCATATCGGCGCGCGGTGTTGCCGATGTCAGCTCGCTTTGCATCGAGCAAGATGGGGACGCCTTTTCCCTCGGCGTACGCGATCGTTTCCCTGAGTGCCCGCCACCCGTCTGCGTCCTCGTAGAAGGCCGCATTGGGCTTGTAGGCGGCTGCGTGCTCGTGGGTAGCATCAATGATCCGGCGATTGAACGCCCAGCGTGGGAGATCATGCTCAGAGAGATGATCCGGAATCCGCCGCATATCGGGATCGAGACCAACACAGACGACGCTATCGATAGTGCTGATGCGTTCACGGAGGCGGTCAAAGAACATACCGCCCATTTTGTGGGAGGGGATTAGGCGCTTCCGTCTGTGTCATCGGGACTAGCATCCCTGCTTTCGTCGTCTGTTCGTGATGTACGATCGCATGCTCCCGTTCGTTGGAACGCACCGCGTCGTTCGAGATCAGATGGTGTTCGACACATCTCTGGTGCGCTCGTCGACTGCGGGACAACGCAGTTGTTACAGTTCTCACAGAGGACAGTCGCACGTCTATCTGTAAGCAATCGAGCGGCCAGACGCGGCTCCGCGTAGTTCGCTGATGACCGCCGTCCCCTGAAAGATGAGTCCAACACCGGACACAGCAACCGATTCGAGCTCTCTGATAAGTGTCTTGACCGTCTCGTCACCGGTACCAGCATATTCGAGCAACGGCGCACTTCGCCCGGTTCACCCGCTTATCGAGTGAGAAGAGCACACCCCGGAATCGTCGCTACCTTCTGAAGAGTGGAATCCCGTAGAGCAGGTGCAAAAACGAAAGCACGGCCCAAAATCAACAGCCTGCAATCACGACTCGTTATGCGTGGCCGCTATGGCTGTACGGATAACATCGAGGACGCGTTTTATCTCGCCTCCGTCTTCGAGAAAGACGAGCACGCGGGGAGGCGCAACGGCTTTCGGTCGCGCGCGCAAGTTCGCCTCTTCACTGACCGATGGGATTGCGTCGAGACCTGCCCGAAATTCGAGGCGAGCGCGGTCTGTGTGGATGTATACATCGGCAAGCTGAGTCACTTCATCGCCATCAGTTGTGATCGTGTACGCGAACGTCCCGCTGTCGCTCCCTTCGGCGTCTGGGTCAACATCGACTACATCGAGAGTGGAGAGCAGCCCATCGGCTCGGGCAGTCACTTCACTTGCGAGTAGTTCACCAATGCGTCGGCCGTCGGTTACGCGCTCGTTAGTCATGCTATACACCCCATATAATGTCGTAGACTCTGATATAACATATCAATCACGACTCGTGGAGATCAGACAGCGCGCGTTCGGCTACATTACTCACGTCGAGTCCCATACGATGGGCATACAACACTGCTGCAGCATCGATCGTCAATCCGAGCTCCGTCTGTAACCGATTGATTGCGGCGACGGATTCCTGTTTCGTCTCGCCCGCATCGACGAGTGCGCTGAGTACTCGCTCGAACGTCGTTCGGGTGCGGAGGATCGATTCATCCGGCGCAAAATCTTCTGGAACCGAGACCGATTCCGGAGCAAATTCAGCGACAAGCTCGCCGTCGTCGCGTCGGAGTATTCCTTCACCGACAGCGACATCGATGAGTCGCTTTGCCTGATTGGGGGAGAACCAATCGCGGTCGAGCGACAACGCGACGATGAATTCGCTTTCCTCAATGCGTGACTGACCCTTCGTGCGAAATGGTGCGCCGACGGCTACGCGGAGACTCATCGCTCATGCTCCCTTTCGCCCACGACCTAATACTGTCGTTCTGCATCGAGCATTTGAAGTACTTCTCTGGGCTGTGTAGCGGTATGAAGGATCAGGGACGTTCTCCCAAGAAACGAACTGGTGGCCGCCGTCGGCCGATTCGTAAAAAGCGCAAGCATCAACTCGGTCGTTCGCCGACGGAGACCCGTGTCGGCGATACGAAGCTCAAGACGATCGATGTCCAAGGTGGAGAGACGAAAGTCCGCGCCATCTCGGTGGACACCGCGAATGTAGCAACCGGAGACGGTGTCGTCAGCTCGACGATCGAAACCGTCGTCGAGAACGGCGCAAACCCCAACTACGTCCGACGTAACATCATCACGAAGGGCGCAATCATCGAAACTGACGATGGACGCGCGCGCGTCACGTCCCGCCCCGGACAGGTCGGACAAGTCAGCGCTGTTCTTCTCGACGAAGAGTAGCCGTTTTTTCAGACGTTACGGTTTCGGCGCAGCGTTCTGAAGCGCCGTTTCGGCGATGTTGCCTCCGTAGTCGGCGCTGCGCGAGAGCGAGTCGACGATGAGCCCAAGCGGCTGGGCCTGTTGTGGATCGAGTTCGCGGATGTCTCCGTCGACATCTCGTGCCAGTGAATCCATATCACGAACGTGCTCGCGGGCCTCATTCCCTAGTCTCGTCGCTTCTTCCGGATCGTCGTCAAGCACGGCCTCCATCGACATCTCGACGGCGTTGGAGGCCTCTGACCGGAGCTCTAGAAGTCCCTCCGCGACTTCGTCCGAGATCTCGCCGAGCTCGAGTGCGAGTTCTGCGATCTTCGTCGCGTGATCTGCGACACGCTCAAGCTGTCGCGCGCTCGAATGGTAATCGAAGCACGTCTCCCGTGGAAGCCCGACTTCGGTCGCAGCACTCGGATCTCGAAGCACTGACCGGAATACCCGCGAAACCATATACCAAAGTCGATCGACGTCGTCGTCGCGCTCGATAACATCCGCCGCCAGGTCGGTGTCGTTTTCGACGAGGGCCGTGACAGCGTCGGAAAGCATACTGAGCGAGACGAGACGCATCCGCGTGATGGCATTTACAATAGATAGTTCCGAAGAATCGAGAAGATCCTGAAGCGACACTTTCTCACTCGTTTCGCCGATCACTTCGAGACCAACGAGTCGCTGCGATGACTGTCTGATTGCTCGCCGCTGGGCAGCTGTGATCCGAGAGGATGTGAGTGTGATAACGTCGAACCCACTCACATACATTGTCACTACTGTCCGCATCAACTCCGATCCATCGAGGTCTGTAATATCGAGCTGTCCCTCTGTCCGTTCTCGATCGCCTCGCGGCATCAATAACAACGAGTCGTCTTCCGGGTAGAACTCGACAACGCTCCCTGCCTCGACACCGTTGTCTGTTGCCCACGATTTCGGAAGCGAAACGGTGTACGTCGACCCACCAGTTACCTGCACCTTTCGCGTTTCCATATATACCATGACGCATGCAGAACAATAAATCAATCTATCGCTATATACCTGCGAGCAATATACGGTGTCTTAAATACTCTCTCGTCAATAATGGGAATGAAATCCTGCAGAACTGTATTTGGTGTAGCGGATATAACCCTCTCAATTGATCGTGATTAATATCTCTCTGTACGCCTCACTCCCTCACAGTCAATAGAATATTGTTGTATACATTGTCAACTATACTCGTGAATTTATTTCTGAAGAGGCATATATTTGAATTCATATCCCAGAGATATATGGTTCCAGCGTTACGAGATCTCCCATGGCACGTGAGGGATATCAGGAGCAACTCGATCAGCTTCGAGAGGACGTGTTGTACATGAGTGAAGTGGTGACCGAGAGCCTCCGGCGCGGTCTCGACGCACTCGAACAGAAAGACGACGATCTCGCGTGGATGGTGATCGAGGGAGACGAGGAGATCAACGAGATGTATTTAGAGCTCGAACAGAGCTGTATCGATCTCTTTGCACTCCAGCAACCCGTGGCAGGTGATCTTCGATTTATCGCGTCCTCGTTCAAGATCATCACCGACCTCGAACGCATTGCCGATCTCGCAACCAATCTCGGTGATTACGCACTCAACGCTGAAAGCGACGTATATCCCGAGGTCGATATTCAAGCAATCGGTGATCTAACGCTCGTGATGGTCGATGAGGCCATGACGGCCTACGCGGCCGAAGACACATCAGCCTGTTATGAAATTGCTGACCGAGACGACGATCTCGACGATCTGTGCGAGCGCGCGAGTGGTACCGTTGTTCGGGACCTCATCGAAACCGAGTTCGATTCTCTCAATGACGACACGGATGTCGAGAATCTCATGCAGGATGTTTCGCGGCTTTTGCTCACAATTCGTGATTTAGAGCGGGTTGGCGACCACGCCGTAAATATCGCCGCGCGAACGCTGTACATGGTCGACAATAGCGACGAGCTGATTTACTGAAATCCACCTTTTTCTATTCAGGTGTGCTTTGAGCACAACTCGGCGAGACGGTCGCCGTCGCTGGGACGCCCCACACTCACTTGCTGCGCTTGAGTGAACGCGAAAAATCACCTGTGGAATCAGAGCGTGCTTTACTGCGTCCACGAGGTGTCCGTCGTTTGAAAGTGATTGAACAGCGATTAAATGAGAACTTCTGGAACGGCTGGCGATAATAGGTGTGCTAAATAAATCAGCAAGTGAATAAATAGAATCGCTCGACCTGTCGAGAGTGGGGGGCTCGCTCTCCGATTTCTACTGGAATCCGATGCGTCCGCCTTGTTGTTGCTCGACCATATCCCGGCCACCGCGGAAGCGGTCTTCGATCTGTTCGTAGTAGCTCCGAATTTCGTCGGTGATGGTCGGACGGACCGCTTCCATCGCTTGACGGAAGTGGCGCATCTCCACCTCTTCGTTCTCCGGATCGTCACGGAGTGCTTCGATGGCGGACTCCCGGCAGATGCTCTGGATATCACTCCCGACGTAGCCGTTCGTCAGCTCTGCGAGCTCACGAAGGCTCACATCGGGTGCGAGTGGCGTGTCCGCAGTGTGGATTTGGAAGATCTGTTTGCGGCCCTCAAGTTCGGGTTCGCCGATGTAGACGAGTCGATCGAACCGTCCAGAGCGGATGAGTGCGGGATCGATCATGTCCGGGCGGTTCGTTGCACCGATGACCATCACGTTCTCCATCTCCTCCAACCCATCCAGTTCGGTCAGTAGCTGATTGACCACGCGTTCGGAGACGTTGCTCCCCACGTCACCGCCCCGGTTGGGAGCGAGGCTGTCGAGCTCGTCGAAGAAGATGACCGTGGGAGAGACCTGCCGTCCCTTGCGGAACGTCTGCCGGATGGCTTTCTCGGATTCACCAACCCACTTCGAGAGCAGTTGTGGCCCGCGAACACTGATGAAGTTGGCGTTCGTCTCGTTGGCCACTGCCTTGGCCATGAGCGTCTTTCCGGTCCCCGGTGGACCATACAGAAGGACGCCCGAGGGAGGCGTGATTCCGAGACGTTCGAACCGTTCCGGGCTGTTCATCGGCCACTCAATTGACTCTTGGACTTGCCCTTTCGGCTCGTTCAAACCGCCTACGTCATCCCACGTAACTTTCGGAAGTTCGACGAGGACCTCGCGCATCGCGCTCGGGTCGACTTCGTTCAGCGCACCACGGAAGTCACCACGTTTGATGATCATCCGATCGATGAGGCTCGGCGGGATGTCTTCCTCATCGAGGTCGATCTCTGGTAGATACCGCCGGAGTGCCTTCATCGCTGCTTCTTTCGTCAGCGATTCGATGTCAGCACCGACGAATCCGTGGGTTTCGTCCGCGAGCCTCCCGAGATTCACGTCATCAGAGAGCGGCATCCCCCGCGTGTGGATCTGTAAGATCTCCTCGCGGCCCGTCTCGTCGGGAACGCCAATTTCGATTTCCCTGTCAAAGCGGCCGGGACGCCGCAGTGCAGGATCAACGCTGTCGACGCGGTTGGTCGCGCCGATGACGATGACTTGCCCACGCGATTCGAGGCCGTCCATCATCGTCAGCAACTGAGCGACGACGCGTCGTTCGACTTCGCCGGTTACGTCCTCTCGCTTCGGTGCGATGGAGTCGAGTTCATCAATGAAGATGATAGCCGGGGACTCCTCACTCGCATCCTCGAAGATTTCGCGCAGTTGTTGCTCGGATTCGCCGTAGTATTTCGAGATGATCTCCGGACCGGCAATGGAGAAGAAACTCGCGCTTGTCTCGTTTGCGACTGCCTTTGCAAGCAGCGTCTTTCCGGTACCTGGTGGTCCGTGCAAGAGAACACCCTGTGGCGGCTCGATACCGAGCTTCTTGAAGATCTGCGGGTGCTTCATTGGCAGCTCGACCATCTCACGGACGCGCTGAATTTCGTTTTTGAGGCCGCCAATGTCTTCGTAGGTGATGCCAGCGCCTCGGCTCTCGAATCCCGAGATCGGCTCTTCACGGAGTTCGACGTCCGTGTCCTCGGTGATGAGCACGACATCTTCCGGGTCAGTTTCGACCGCAATGAGCGGAATCGCCTGCCCTGGCGATCGCATGAATGGATGATTCGTGCTCGACATCACTGGGACGATGTCGCGCTGCGCGACCGGACGCTTCAGAATCTGCCGTTTCACCATCCCGGCTGCGTCACTGCCAAACTGTACACTCGCTTCCTCCGGTGGTGCAAGCACCAATTTCTCTGCTTTCTTTGCCTCCGCTTTCCTGATTTTGACGCGTTCACCGATGCCTACGTCCGCATTCTGACGAGTGAACCCATCGATACGTACTGTATCTGTGTTCCAATCCTGCCGGTCGGCACGCCATACCTTGGCCGCAGTCGTGTCACTGCCCTCTATTTCGATAATATCGCCCGGGCTGAGCTTCAAGTGAAGAAGCGTGTCCGGGTCGAGACGAGCGATCCCACGCCCCGAATCATTCGGGTACGCCTTTGCCACCTCCAATTGGACTTCATTCATGGTACTGCGTGGTTAGTAGAAATCGGCACCCCTGGGTGATAGCCCTTTTGCTCGCGTCAGACGATTTGATCGCGTCGAATTCATATGAATTCGAGTATGTCAGGATGACACACACCTGTGTTGATGTACATAATCTGATCTAACTCATCACACCCTGAGTCAACTCATCGTATCTTGATTCAGCCATCCACAGTCTGATCTGCCCATCTCTTTCTGACAGAACCGAAGATCACCATATGGAAATGGTAATGGTTTGATATAACCCAATCAGATACGGCTCTGCTCTACTCCATTCCCTTCGATTGTACTTTTTAAAGAGTGTTTAGTACCATCTATTATACAGTTGGAACGCGGCGGTACGGTTGGATACCAGCTATACACTGATCGATGGCGACACGGTTTTTCGCACCGCCACCCGATCTCCGAATATGAAGACGCTGGCGTTCGACGGACGAATGGGTGCGAGCGGAGATATGATTCTCGGGGCGTTACTCGCCGCCGGAGCCACAACCGATGCACTCGCTCCCGTGGTGGACACACTCGATGTCGACTACGATGTGGACACCGAGATGAAAAACGGTATCAGCGCAACCCGTGTCGTCGTCCGGCTCACCGACGTAAATAATTCAGATCATTCTCACGACCACAGCCACGACCACGATCATTCTCACGACCACAGCCACGACCACGATCATTCTCACGACCACAGTCACGACCACGACCATTCTCACGACCACAGTCACGACCACGACCATTCCCACGACCATGCCGAAGGGAGTGGACCGCTTCGATCGTACACCGAAGTTCTCGAGATAGTCGAATCGATGGAACTTCCAGCAGCCATCGAGCAGGATGCGAAGGCAGTTTTTCGTCTCCTGGGAGAGGCAGAGGCCTCAGTTCACGGCACTGCCCTCGATGAAACACATTTTCACGAGGTCGGGGCAGACGATGCCATTGCTGACGTTGTCGGTGCGTGTCTATTGTTCGATGATCTTGGGGTGGACCAGATCGTCACGACGCCGCTTGCGACGGGCGGAGGAGAGGCTTCGATGAGTCACGGAACGTATCCCGTTCCCACACCGGCGGTGACTAACATCGCTGCTGAGGCCGAGTGGGAAGTTCGAGGCGGTCCTGTTGGGGCCGAGCTACTTACGCCCACGGGCGCAGCCATTCTCGCTTACTTTGCGGACGGAAACGAAACGCTCCCAACACTCCGTATCGATCGATCGGGTTACGGTGCCGGAGGCTACGATTTCCCAGAGCATCCAAACGTCCTCCGGTCGATCGTCGGACAATCGCGCGGAGGATTGGTTCGAGACGACATTCAGGTGCTCGAAACAAATCTCGACGACGTCACGCCCGAAGTACTTGGTGGGCTTCACGACACCCTGACGGAGGCTGGTGCAAGAGATGTCTCGATCCTTCCAGTGACGATGAAAAAATCTCGACCCGGTCACCTCGTAAAGGTCATTGTCAAGCCTGAGGACGCACAACGGGTCGCTCAACGACTGGCCGAAGAGACGGGCACACTCGGCATTCGTAAAACGAGTGTCGAACACCGCTTTATCGCTCAGCGAGAGTTCGAGACGGTGTCGCTGAAAATCGATGGCGACTCGTATGATGTGCGGGTTAAGCTCGCGCGGGACACAGACGACAACGTGTACGATGTGAGTGCAGAGTACGACGATGCCGCGGTAGTAGCAGCCAAGACAGGACGACCGACACGAGAGATACTGCGCCGGGCAGAAAACGCAATCGACCAATAGACGTCGTCGCTGTCTTTTCTCAGCCGGTTGTGTCTATCTGGTATGTGTCCTTTATAGAACGTGTGTAGAGTTCGATGATGTTGTCTTCGGTGTCCTTGAAGTACAATGATCGGGAAGGGATATGTTCACGCTCACGTACTGTCGTCGAGAGACCCGACTGTTCGATTTGCTCGCGGGCGGTTTCGAAATCAGCGTCGTCCACATCAAGAGCGAAGTGCACGTGTTCGCCACCTTCGTCGTAGAGAGCAGTCGCTGGCCACGACGAGACGGGTTGTTCTTTCTGTTTCAGGTCGGATGTAGTGAAATCTCGGGGGAGCCAGAGTCCGAGTCGGGTGTTGCCACCAACGTATAGCCATGTCGCCCAGACGGTGCCCTCATCAGTCACATCGGCCTCTGGATCGTTCCACTGTTCGAGAATTGGAAATCCGAGTGTTTCTGACCAAAACTCGACCGCTCGGTCCATCTCTTCTACTTCGAGGACGAGTTCCGAAACGCCGTTAACGGGCAGATCCATAGATATTCATTCGAATTTGATCAAGTTAATGCTACGGCACTCGGCTTTGGATAATTACTTTCACGCACATAATTCTGTAAATATCGTTCGTTGGCTATGAGGATTGGTGTCGTCGAGACAAAATAGCAACAGCAAGATTATTTTCGGTGCTCTTCGAGTGCTTCTTCGACGCTTAGGTCGCCGAGTGCGACCCGTCGCGCGAGGTCTTCATCGATCGTGCGGTCACCACCGCTTTGCTTACGGGATCGTTCTTTGATCATCCGGATTTCGCCGGTCGTCGGTTCGATGTCTCGGCTTTCGATGTGTTCGCCTTCTATTCGAGCGATGTTGACAGCGGCGAGTACGTCGCCCATCCCGCGCGCGCCGGTTCCGAGATACGGTGTCGTTCCCGTTTCATCGACGAGTTCGACAGGGACGTCGGGAAGTTCGTCGATGATGCGCGCTCCCTTCAAGCGTGCACCGTCACCGATACGGACAATAGGATCAACCGCTCCTTCAATCTCGTCTCGGATCGTATCGGCAGCATCGGCAATGGGAACGTGAAATGCAGCCACGATCGTCTCTCCCGAGAAAACAGCAATCCCCGGTCGATCACCGGGATCAATTCCGATGACTGTTCTACCATCGCCACGAAGCAGTGCGAGGGCTCTCTCGACAGCCGATCGAGGATCGTCCGCGTCGATTTGAACAACCTCAATGCCAATCTGAGACGGAGAAATTTCGTCATCGGAACCAGTGATGAGCAACTCGGCTGTGTCTGGGATGGCTTCGTCGGGCTCGCGCGTGGTGAACTGCACCCCCCGATCTCGGAGCTCGTTCACCACGCCGTGATATATTTCGAAGTCCGTGGTGGCAACGACAATCACACTCTCCTACACCCGTCGTGTGGTTAAACAGTTACTGGCGGATGATAAATTTCATCGGTGTGTGGTTATCGGAATAGATGTAGATAGAGACACGAGAGTGAACACAGCCACGGATGAAGGCGTTCATTGATTATCGATTGAGCGACGTGAATTGTGAGATCAGGAACGCATTCGCAACTAGTTTTTCTTCGTCGATCGCATATGCAATGAGAAACATGACTGGCTCTCGAACGGCAATTGCGGTGGTCGGACTCATCGGAAGCCTTCTCATCAGTGTTCTTCTCTGGTGGTATTTCGACAGCTTCGTGTTTTTCCTGTTCGTGCCATTCGTCCCGTTTTTATTCCGAGGATCAAAGTCAGAAGAGCCGCTCTATTACTGTCCGTCCTGTGGATTTCAGACAAAAAATACCGCATACGGATACTGTCCGCGAGACGGAACGAAACTAGAAGCAGAAAAATAGCCGTGAGAATGTAGCCGTTTGCCCAGATTCAATAGCTACTGTGGAGTATGCGCTACCGGTCAGCCCCGAGTTGCAATAGATGAATATGGTATATCGACAGTAATGTGGAGACCAACAGTGATACTCACAGTTTCTCGACGGCAACCAGCCCCTCTTCAGTGATTCGGAATCGGGCGTTTTCACCAGTGGCTTTCGACCGATGCTTTTCGAGGGTTGCCCGCCGGTTTCCGGCACGGAACCGTTCGAGGCGGAGAACAGTGCCCGACCAGTGCATGAGAGTGTGACCACCGAGCGGGCGTGCCTGTTCCGTATCGGGATCGGTGAAGACCTGATTGGTAACGATCACTGCGAGTTCGTACCGGCGTGCGAGCGAAAGAAGATGCGTAACCTGACGGGTAACCGCCCGGAGCGCGTCGCCTTCATCACGCTCTGCACGCTCTAATCGGTAGAAACCAGTCGCGCTGTCGAGCACCACGAGATCGACCGTCGTGGCAACCTCCGATGCGTCTCTGACCGCTTCCTCCTGTTCTTGGAAATCGAGGGCTTCGCTAGTGATGACCCTCGAAGCGAGCTCGTCGAGATCTGCATCGGTTTCGTTCGGAGTGTCACCTTTGCTCCCACTTTCAGCATCTCTCTCGTCCGTGAGACGTGACTGTGCCATCTGTTCGAAACGATCGATTGACAGCCCCTCTGTATCGATATAGAGGACACTTCCACCTTCGGCGACCGTCTCGACGGTTGCCGCGAGCGCGAGGTTCGTCTTTCCCGAAGCCGGTGGACCGTACAGCTGTGTTACCGTGCCGCGGTCGAATCCACCGCCAAGCAGAGTGTCGATTGGTGGGCAACCGGTCGTGATAGGGACGCTCACAGACGAACTACGCACGTTTGGATGAAAACACCCCCGATCCCGCCTCAATCCAATCACATCGTTTTATTTCATTCTGTGCTCCGTCGGTCGTCACCCTTTTGCCCGGCTCGTTGCTCGGATTCACCATGCCGAATTCGCGCGAGGACCTAGCGCGGCGGATGTCCGGAGAGGTCGTGCTCAGCGATGATCCCGGAGCAACCCTCCGGAAGTGGCGCGACGATTTTGATATCTCTCAGACCACGCTCGCAGAGCAACTGGACGTGTCTCCGTCCGTCGTTTCAGATTACGAAAGTGGACGGCGACAAAGCCCCGGAATTGCCGTTGTCCGGCGTATTATCGAAGCATTACTCGATGTCGATGAGACACGCGGCGGTGAGCACGTTCGACAGTATACACGGGTGCTCTCTGCTGGATTCGAGAGCGATGTCGTGCACGACCTACAAGAGTATTCGACACCGGTCTCGATTGAACGGTTCCACAGTGCCATCAATGGACAGGAGATAGTGTCCGGAAGGCAGCATTCGATTGCCGGACACACGGTTATCAACTCTATCGAAGCAATTACTCGCCTCTCAAGCGAGGAGTTCTATCGACTCTATGGTCAGTCGACGAACCGAGCGCTCGTGTTTACCGACGTTACACGAGGAGAATCGCCGCTCGTCGCTCTTCGCGTCGTTACACCCACACCGACTGCCGTCGTTCTCCATGGACTGAACGGCGATGATCTCTGGGAACACGCATCCGCGCTTGCCAACGTAGACGGCTACTCACTGGCAACGACTGAACTCGAACTGGATAAAATGCTCGAAAAACTCAGAAGCATATCATGAAATAGAAAAAATAAAACAAGGCAGACAATATGCTGTAGCTTTGGATATTTACGGTGATAACAGATGAAGTGCAGTCGGATCGGATACGAACTCTCTCATCCATAGACAGAACGATAACAGGTAGGATTTAACATCTCGTGTGGTTTTACCCATATCATGAATCCTATCGATGAGGTACACATCGCGCCGTTGGGATACGAGTACGATCGTATTCTCGGGCCAGCGCGGCGGTACGATATCGACATCATCTATCTCCTCGAACACGACGAATCGTCCGAGACGAAGCCAGACTACCACGAAAAACTAAAAGGCGTACTCGCGGATGAAGGGATCGAGGTTCGTTCTCGAACAGTCAATCTACTCGACATCTACGACGTACTGGGGATCGTCACGACGGTTGTCTCAGAGCACAGCGATGACATCGTTCGCGTGAACGTCGCCAGTGGATCAAAGCTTTCGGCGGTCGGCGCAACCATCGCCTGTATGGCAACTGATGCGACCGCGTATTATGTTCATCCGGAAGGATACGCCCACGCAGATCGGAATGAGCGCCAAAGCTACGGTTACGTAGACGATGAAGTGCTCCCGTCCTATCCCATCGAATCACCAACTGCCGATCAGGTCGCAGCGATGGACTTCCTTGACTCCTCAACAACTGACATCTATACTCCAAAGAAAAAAGATATTATTGAGTACGCTGAAAACGAAGAGCTCTCGTTTATTTCGGATAATCAACCAGCAAACGACAAAGCGAAATTCGCGCTACTCAACGCGAATATCATCGACCCACTCGAAGAAAACGGGTATGTTGAAGTACAAAAAGTCGGTCGACAGAAACAGGTCACGCTCACACCAACCGGGCAAAATGCACTGCGTGCGTTCCGGCACAAACTATAATCTTACTTTAATTGATAAAATGACATCATTTATCCATAGACCACCATCTATCTGGTGAAATTGGGCAGTTTGGACAAACGGTCAATTATTGTATATTTTCTCTTCCGACCGCATTGAGCGCGACGGCACAACGTGTTCGTCGGTGATTGAGTTGGTCCGACCCCCAGAGAGCGTGAACGATATCGGAGAGACGAGCTGTCTCTACTTCATCTGAGTGAATTATCCCAGAGACAACCGAGTACCAATCAGTTGTTTCTGAGTAACAGACCCAAACCACACGATTTCCGAGCTACTTCCATCCGTTATAGTAGCTCCGATAGTATCTATTGTGTCCATACTATGAAAGATATCGATATAAAGCGTATAAAATTAGGTAGTGTGATAAAGTTGAATGTATAATCACGCATCTATTCAGTTGATGATGTCACAGTTGGTCATTGAATCGACAGGGACAGCAAACACCCCTCCGACACTGTCCGTCGATTCGTGGTCTACCGATTACCCGTGCGATTGGATCGATACTGGTCCCCGCATCTCCGCTTCGGCCCTCCATTCACATCGGCCATCGATCCCTCGTGGGGCTTGGTTGGCGGCATCATCGTGGCCCGTCGTTCACTGAAGAACAGACTCTCCGTCAGCGAGACGATTGGCCGAGAGGAACGGTCAATAGAACATATGCGTGTGAGCATACACGACTCGTGACCGGACAAGAGGCCGTCTTGGGACACTCATGGAAAATCGTGCGTGCGCCGCTCAGGAACGTATGAGTGCAAAGACGGTGAATCCGGAATCGGATCCCGGCAAGCAATTGAGGATCCCGCGAGTTGTCGTCTCGGACGTGACTCGGTGCGTTCTATCCTAACTGTTTGAGATTCGTTCGATACGCATGCTATCGCACATCGAAATTCGTCTCCTCAGCACAATGACGAACAGGTGTCACGTACAGCTCGTCTAAATATGTGCTACATCGAGAACGATCACCGAGAGATACAACTGTCCGATGCCAGCGAGGATCATAAGCACTGTTGCAATTGTCTGAAGGTGTTCGGTATAGCGACTGTAGTGCCACGCATCGTTGCCCACGGCGGCAAGCAGTGTCACTCCAACGAGCGGAAGCGATACAGCAAGCGCGTATCCACCGAAAATGAGTCCAGCCTGCACGGGTGGAAACGTTAGCGCTTGTGTGAGGACACCAAGAAGGATTGGTACGACACATCCGGCCGCAGCAGCAGCGTACCCCGCTCCGAACAGCCCGAACCCGACCACAGATCCAGAGCGTTCGGGAAGCGGGATCCGAAGATCAGGGGTACGATCCATAAGCATCAAAACACCGAATACGACAAGCGCAGCGCCAACAAGCGGCTCGAACAGCGGCAAGCGTTCGAGCACTGCTCGTCCTAGCGCAAATCCGACACTACCGACAACAACGAGAGTAACAAGGGCGCTCCCAGCAGCGAACAACGCAGGCAAGACGACGCCGGTTGACCGATCAGTATCGGTGTGGCTGAGAAAATACCCGACATATCCCGGCAGGAGAGGAAACGCACATGGAGCGAAGAACGTCGCAACACCGCCACTCACCGCGAATATGAACGCGCCAAAGAAGGTCACCGAACTCATGTTACGACGCTATGTTTCATTCAGGGCCGCCTCAATTTCGGCTCGGATTGTGTCGCTCCTCGCAACGCCTCTATGTCGCCACGTAATCGTTCCATCTGCGTCAGCAACGGCGATGTAGGGGAGCCCACCAGCTCCGAGCATCGCCATCAGCTCACTCTCGGGATCTAACCCAAGCGTCCAGTGACCATCGTTCTGGTGCCACCACATGCGGATGTCCGCACGGGACAGTGTTCCGCCGATCCGTTCGTTTGTCACAGAGATGAATGCGAGGTCATCACCATACGCGTCGTGGAGAGATGCGAGTCCGCCCATCTGTGCTTTACACGGAGAACACCACGTCGCAAACAGATCAATCACCGTCACGGTGTTTTCAATGGGAACGCTGATTGTTCCCCGATCCGATCCGTGGGCATTCATCGTCTCGATTTGCACTGGCAACGCAGTGCCTGCAGGAAGCTCCTGTGCTGCAACCCACGCGCTGCCACCGGTGAGCGACACACCAGCGATACCGGCTAACAGCTGTCGGCGGTTCATCGGAGTTTGGCCAAATCGTCGATAATCGTCTCTTGGTCCGGTGATTTTGTCTTGTAGGCTCGCTCGACATACCCATCAGCGTTAACGAGGAGCGTCAACGGTGTGTGCGTGAACATGTATCCTGACTGCTTTTTTGTGGGAGTTTTCTCGAACATAACGCCGAACTCCTTTTGGATAATCTGCGTTGCACTCTGCTCCGAGTCGGGTCGTAAGAAGTACCAGTTGCCCGCACCGTCGGCTATGTTCATCTCTTCTGCGTAGGCTTGCAACCGTTGGGCGTGATCGCGGGCCGGATCGAACGTAATCGGAAGAAACGTTACCTGATTCGCGTAGCCATTGTTCATCGCGTCTGTCTGAACATTTCTGAGTGCCGAAATGAGTACCGGACAGATGGTCATGCAGTGGCTGAAAAAGAACGTGATGACAGTCGGTGTATCGACAGTACGTAGAGACACTGATCGAGAATCGACCGGAGCCGGAATCGTGACGTCTGGGACGCGTTCACCCCACGCCTGATACGGCACATCGGAGCTGTCGAACTGGCGGTCTGGTTCACCGAGCGTGACGTTTGGATTTGGGTCGGCAAGACCGAGGCATCCACCAAGTGTTCCAACAGTCCCGATGGTGGCGAGCGATCCGAGAAATATCCGCCTCTTCATACATCACTGCAACAGTCACAAGAATAAGGGCTATTTGGTTCAATTCACGAATCACTGCGGTATTGCTTTCAACAGTTCGATTATTCGGCATCTCCGTTTCGATGATCGTGCCAGAACGATTAGGTCCAAACCACGAAATCATCAGATTGTGTCAGAAATGCCAAACGGAGCAACTCGACGAGACGTTCTCAAGACAGGCCTCGGTGCAGCGATGGGAACCATTGCACTCCCGTTGATCAGCCGTCGGGCGGCCGCACATTTCCCCGACGAACTCATGATCGACATCAAACCAGGCTGTGGCCGAAATCCAATCAATCCGAAGAGTCGGGGGGTCATCCCCGTGACGGTTGCTCGAACCGAATTCGAAAAAGACGGATCACGCGTCGTGTTCGACCCAGCAGAGCGAGCCGTCCGCTATCGGTTCGGCGCACCCGATGTCGTCGAACAGGGCGGTGGCGCGCGTCCAGTGCACGGCGGACACATCGTCGACGGCGACGATCACGAGATCCTTGTTCTTCACTTCCCGACACAGGATGCGGGTTTTGACGGTGATGAATCACTCGGGAAACTCCTCTGGGAACGCGACGAGAACGGAGAGCACGGCTACGCTGGTACAGACCACGTGATAGTTAGATAAGGTTTCATAGCCGCTCGATTACGATGTGACGTATTCTCCACTATTCACTGATGAAATAAATGAGCACGAATAACACAGCATAGCGGAGAAGCCGATTAGTTTGAGCGCAACTGCAGTTACTGATACGCCAGGGTCATGATCCACTGAGAGAATGCGTCACTGTTTGCTTCTACCTCCTCGTCAGCAACGAACGGGGAGAGCAGATCACCGGCCATGAGCAACGAGAAATCAAGGTCGCGCGTTGCGGGTGTGAGATGATACGTATTGTGTCCGTTGTAGATCGCTTCCTCACGCTGGATAAATCCCTGCTCGGCCAGTGATTCGACGATACGACTACCTTTGCGAGAGGAGACATCGAGCTCTTTCCAGAAGTCACTCTGATGAATACCACCCGTCTCGCGGATGAGCGCGAGGCCCGCGCGCTCGTCCTCCGAAAGATCGCTCTCGTCAGCTACGACGCTCATAGTTGGTATGAGTTGGTGAACGGTTTAAAGTTGCTTGTCCACTGTTTCATAACGATTCTTACATGGAGGACCATCGGCGAACTCGTACTGACCGCGTCCGCTACTATCGACGCGGATGAGCGACGACGAGCGGGTACCGTACCCGTCGCCGTGGATACAGACGCCGAATTCGTGGTTCCCGAGTGCGCCGCTGGCACGTTTGTGCCACGCGAGAGCAGTTTCCGACGATTGGGGCTGAAGGTGCTCAAAGAGTCTGCGCCCATTTTCGGCTTGCTGCTCGCTCACTTCAGGACGGAGCGATGGAATGGTGTACGTCGTGTCGTAGCCGACGTTCATAATCACATGAATACCAGGAGACAGCGTGCGAATAGTCGGACCACCGTCATATTCGATGAGGATAGCACTGTTCTCATCAGCGACGAGAAGGTTGAATCCCTCGTACTCATTCACATCGAGTGCCCGTTCAACGGTCCGGCAGGCATCAGTTGCAGTTTGTTGATCGAGTGCGTCACGGACAAGCAGACCTCTTGAACGCTCGCCAGCGAGATCGGCATCGACCCAGCGATTAGTGATTGCAGCAACAAGACCGTCCTCGTTGTAGCCGATCCACGTTCCACCGGCCTCCTCGTCGGTCGGTGCGACGATTCGGCGCTCGCTCTCGATGACCTGTGGTGGTCGAGTGGGTCGGTCAAACCGCTCGTCCCGATTCGCTGCAATGAGAACCGGATAATTTTCAAAAACCTGCCATGAAATGGTAAGAGTACACACGGGAAAACAGATGATCTCTTCAGAGTTAAGTCCGCGCCACGTCGAGGCGCGCACGGACCACCTCGCGGTCGATCGTGCCGGATTCTGTCCGCGGGATCGCCCCAAACGTGACGACTCGGGGTAGCTTATGCGACGCGAGACGCGCGCGACAGTAGGATTCGATGGTGGCAGCATCGACAGAACTGTCTTGGTCCGTCTGTTCGAGGAGTGCACCAACGCACTCACCCCATTCTGCGTCTGGAAGTCCGACAACCGCCGCGTCGGCGATCTCCGGATGATCGCAAAGGACGTTTGCGACTTCACTCGGATCAACGGTCTTGCCCCCAGTAACGATGCGATCGCCCGCTCGTCCATCGACCCACAGCCGATCATCCTCATCGAGATAGCCGATATCTCCCGTCCGGAATCCGTGTGCACAGAACGCGTCTCCTGTTGCTTTGGAATCACGGTAGTACTGTTTCATAATCGTCGGGCCAGAAACGACGATCTCTCCTCGCTCGTTCGGTGGAAGCGGATACCCGTCGTCGTCGATGATAGTGACGGTCGTCATGAAAAGCGGCCGTCCAACGGTTCCAGGGTTCGCAGTCGCCTCAGAAGGCCGAGCAGTAGCGATCTGGGAGGCCGCTTCTGTCATTCCGTAGGTTGGATGGAGGGGGACGCCGCGGTCGCCACAATGCTCAATGAGTTCATTCGATGCTGGTGCGCCGCCAAGGAGGACAACACGAAGTGAATCTGGGAGTGTGCCAACAGAAAGCAAGCGCTCGAGCAGGACAGGGACTATCGAAACACCGGTCGCCTCGTGCTGGGAAAGAGCATTGAGGAGTGGCTTCGGGTCAGTTGGCGCGAGAATGAGACCGGTTCCGTCGATGACCGCTCGATAGACGGGCGCGATCCCACCCATATGGTGTAATGCGAGCGGAGAACACCATCGATCGGTAGGGAGTACGCCGAGCCTGTCGGCCGACGCGACCGCACTGGTAAACACATTCCTAACAGTGAGGACAACGAGCTTTGGCTGGCCGGTCGTCCCCGACGTATAGAGCATCACGAGCGGATCGGTCGGCTTCCACTCGGGATCAGCAGCCGATTCGTCAGCTGTCGGTGAATCCATGAGTGAGACGTTACCGTCGTCGACAGAGGAGACAGGGACACTACAATCGACTGCAATCGGCTCTGTCTCGCGCTCACAGACGAGTAGATCGAGATCTGCGCGTTCGACCCGAGGCGCGAGCTCCGATAGCGTCTGTTCTGTCGAAAGTGGGACGACCACAGCCCCGAGGCGCATCGTCGCGTGGATGAGCCAGACGGCTTCCGGGCGGTTGCTCATGAGCAGTCCGACGTGGCTCCCGTGACCGACACCGAGCGTCGCCAATCGAGCAGCGACCTGATCGACGGTCTCATTGAGCGCCGAATACGTCACACTTGCGCGCGTGTTCGTAGTTTCCGTTTCTGCGCGCATGTCCGTGCTCGTGCTGGAGTCGGCTGTGATGAGTGCTGTCGCATCCGGCGAGACGACCGCTCGGTGGGATAGCCAATCACGCATCAGTTATACCTGAACGTCGAGAGATATTGCCGTTTCCTTGTGGAACGGCGATCCGTCCTCGCGTGGCTGGTAATCGGTGCGTGAGGAGATCCTCAGCCAGTCGGTCACCGGTTGCGAGCCCACAAGCAGAGATACCAGAGATGCTTGCAGCGACGTGAACAGCCCCCGAGCGCGCATACGCGCCGTCGATCGTCGTCGTCACGATGGGAATCACGTCCTCGGAGCTCGTGCTATCAGTTCCTTCGTGCGCCATTATGGCCGCATCACGCACACGATCGAGTCCTCCAAGCACCATTGGCTTCAAAATGAGGACATCTGCTGCGCCTGCCGAAAGTATCTCATCGACCGATATTTCAGCGAGCGTTTCGTCGAGCGCTACGCCCACATCACCTCCGCGTAGAGCGGTGTGTCCCTCAATATTGTCGGGAGAAAGGGGTTGTTCGATGTAGCTGATATTCACAGCGTCGAGCTCTTCGAACGCGCGATCGGCCTGCTCGCGGCTCCATGCGCCGTTGGCGTCTCCTCGTAGTTCAACGGCCGGCCCAACAGCATCGCGGACGGCACGCAGTCTCTCTACATCCGCTGTGACTGGTCGTGCTCCAACCTTGCACTTGAGACAGTCGTAGCCTCGGTCGACCGCGCGCGTGGCAGCTCGAACAGTCGCTTCGACCGAACCATCCCCGATCGTCGCGTTCACTGGAACCGACGTGACTCGTTCTGTGCCACCGAGATACCGATAGAGGGGCTGTCTCGCTTGCCGTGCGCGCAGATCCGAGAATGCAAGCGCGAGTCCGTGCCGTGCGGCCGGACAGGAAGCAGGAACCTCAGCGAGAATCGTCTCACGGTCGGTCGTGGAACGAGCGAGCGGTTCACGTTCACTGACGGACACCGCCCGTTCGAGCGCAGTGCGACATTCATCAATCGATTCGGTCCAGCCGGGAAGTGGTGTCGCCTCCCCGATGCCCTCGACGCCATCACGTT
Organism: Halocatena marina; assembly: GCF_025913575.1. Classification (NCBI taxonomy): domain Archaea; kingdom Methanobacteriati; phylum Methanobacteriota; class Halobacteria; order Halobacteriales; family Natronomonadaceae; genus Halocatena; species Halocatena marina. The sequence goes on from NZ_CP109785.1 coordinate 2,116,185, forward strand.
CGATGCGGACGAGAAATCCATCGCGGTGCGTGATCGTCCGATCCGCTGTGGAGAGCGGGCGGGCAAGATCGAGAGAAAACGGTTCAACTGTCAAAGTACGATCCATCTTTCTTCGAGAAGAGACGTCCATCCACTGTGGAGGTGTGTCTGGAGGAGGGTGGGGAAAGAATGCGAGACATTGCTGTCTACCACTTGTTCGATGTACGGTGATTCTACACTGCATCTATTCATTCGTCTTCTGTGTCTCGGGTCTCGACAGCCAAATGTATTGTCGGAGACAGTCCCTTAAGCAAACCACGTCGGGCGCTACCAACACGGTTGCTCCTACTAGGCAAAAGACAATTCGACGCGGCCGATAGCGGTTACGGTGCGGTTCACAGATCGAGGAATCTCTTCGTTGCGAGACAAAGGTGTTTGTGCGCATCGATCACGTCCGAACAGAGTCGAGACAGCCAGATCGTCACGATTCGGTTGTCTGCCAGCGCAAGCAGTCAGCATCCATTCCCGAATCCCTCTGTCGCGTACAAAACGTCGTCATCGGTAATTGCGATACCGATGCCTTCTGTCTTCCACGTTCCAAGGATGTTCCGACGGTGAGAATCGCTCGACCACCACTGCTCGACGATATTGGCGGCGATCTCCTCGGGAGAGGTGCCCTGAATGCTCCGATACAGAATATTCTCTCCCAACCCGTTGCAGCTGATGCCCTCGTCGTTGTAGTGATCCGCGAAGCTGTCATCCCCAGGTGCAACGTGGGAGAAGTAGTCACGGTCGATCATGTCCTGACTGTGCTTGCGAGCGACACTCGCCATTTGGGTGTCGTATGAGATGGGTGCTTTACCGTTGTTCTTGCGCTGCCGATTGACTTCCTGATGAACGTTGCGCTCAATCTGATGGATGGTGGACGATCCATCTTCATCCGATTCTGTTGACGATCCGTCTCCATCTGATTCACTGGATGACCCGTCCCCATCCGATTCAGCGGGCGATCCGTCATCTGATCCGGCGGATGATCCATCTCCACCCGATTCAGCGGACGATCGTTCGGTGACAGTCAGCGTGTAGCGTCCACTACCTTCGTGCGAGCTAACAAGAATTCGCAGGTCCGTCGAACTATCCGGATCGTCGAGAGTGATCGATCCTTTGCTGGCTTTCGACCACGACTGCTGATCAGAGTGAGACCCGATTGGACAGGAAGTGGTGCCTTCACTGATATAGAGGTCGAAATCCGCGCCATCCGGTCCAACAAGCTCGACGACAACCGTCCTCGGGCTGGAAAGCTCCCACTTGTATGACCAGTACTCGCTCTCCCAGGTTCTGGCGAGCGAACTATCGACACTCGCTGTGGCAGAATCCGAACCACTCCCCTGTCCCGCTCCACGATCAGAATCGGTAGTGGTAGCGGAAGCGGGAGTGGCCATACCACCGATGGTAGCCACCGCACCTCCTGTTCCAATCGCTTTCAACAGTGTTCTGCGTTCGAAGCCGTTCTCTATTTCATCCGACATTACTGTAGCCAGAACTGTATTAATCGTTAATTTATTAAAATCTATCCATATGTATTTCTCAATGACATCTACATGCCGATATTTGATTCATAAAAACAAACGTTATTACATAATTTATAATGCAGTTTGATAGACATTATACCATCGTTGTTGATGAGTAACACTCACTCCGTGGGAAATGCTACCGACCGAGTGCGTATAGTAGCCGAATACTCCTAAGCGAGAGCGAATCCCACAGCGAAGAGCACCGAGTGGGCTGCAAGCAACTTCCCAGTCGTTTCGAGCGCTGGGTTGAGGGCATCGCCGCTCGTTTTCGTGAGCACCGTCCGCGAGAGCGAAATCGCAAGCGGGAGTGTGAGCAACGGTAAGAGAACAGTGAGACTGTAGCCGATCAAGGCAAACGCGATCGGAACGACGTACGCCAACCCGATCAACGACAGGAATTCGATACGGCTCCATCGATAGCCTAACATCACTGCCAGCGTGCGCTTTCCGGTTTTCGCGTCGGTCTCTCGGTCGCGGATGTTGTTCACGACGAGAATTGTAGTCGAAAGTCCCGCTGCTGGAAGACTTGCGAGAACAACCACTGTGGGTACCGTTTCCGGAGGAATACCGATCGAAAGCGGCGCTGCGGTCATCGCTGTTGCTTGTACGTAGTACGTGCCGGTGACCGCGACCAGTCCGAAGAAGACGAACACAAAGAGGTCACCCAACCCCCGGTAGCCGTACGGGTACGGTCCACCAGTGTAGAGAAGTCCTGCCGCGACTGAGGACAGTCCGACGATCAGAATCGGGAGTCCACCAACGTAAACGAGATACACCCCTGTAAGGATGGCAACAGCGAAGGTGCCGTACATCGCGCGCTTGACCGCTGCTGGCCGGATAAGTCCCGACTGTGTGACGCGTGTGAATCCTTCGCGTTCATCGGTGTCTGCACCCTTTACGGCGTCGTAGTAGTCGTTTGCGAAGTTCGTTCCGATCTGGATGAGCAGCGCTCCGAGCAGCGCCGCAAGCGCCGGTATCGGGCTAAAGACTTCGGATTCAATCGCGAGACCGATCCCGACCACGACCGGAGACGCACCGGCTGGAAGCGTCTGCGGGCGAGCGGCCATCAGCCACGCTTTTTTTCGAGAAACCTCCGTCATACCTAGTAGTGCCACGGCACGCCAGAGAAGTCTGGCGCGCGCCCCTCGACGAAGGCGTCGCGTCCCTCTCGGGCTTCATCGGTCATGTACGCGAGCCGGGTCGCCTCACCCGCAAACACCTGCTGACCGACTAGCCCGTCGGTGTCAAGATTGAACGCGTATTTTAACATCCGAATCGCCGTTGGGGATTTCCCGTTGATCTCCTTTGCCCATTCGAGCGCGGTTTCTTCGAGGGAAGCGTGTGGAACCACGTCATTGACCATTCCCATCGTTGCCGCCTCCGCTGCGGAGTACGACTTCCCGAGGAAGAAAATCTCACGGGCTTTCTTTTGACCAACCTGCTGGGCGAGATACGCTGATCCGAAACCACCGTCGAAGCTCGCCACGTCGGGGTCAGTCTGTTTGAACTGTGCGTGTTCCTCGCTCGCCAGCGTCATATCACAGACGACATGGAGGCTGTGTCCGCCGCCAACCGCCCAGCCAGGAACGACCGCGATAACTGGCTTTGGCAGATGGCGAATGAGCCGCTGGACTTCGAGGATGTGGAGTCGTCCGGTCTCACTCCCCTCACCATCATCGTACTGATAGCCATCGGCTCCTCTGATGGCTTGATCACCGCCGGAACAGAACGCTCGGCCTCCGTCTTTTGATGATGGACCGTTGCCGGTGAGCAACACGCAGCCGACGTCGGTCTGTCGTTTCGCGTGATCAAGCGCGACGTAGAGTTCGTCGACCGTTCCAGGGCGAAACGCGTTGCGCACTTCGGGTCGATCGAACGCGATACGGACTGTTCCCTGCTCACGCGCGCGATGGTAGGTGATATCCCGGAAGTCGAATTCCGTGATTTCATCCCACTGCTCTGCATCGAAAAGTTCCGAAACCATGGCGGAACTTGGTCGGGCGCCGCAAAAAGATTCCTCGTCTGGTTCTGGTTTTGCATCACGCGGACGGTACGCGATAAGTCGAGTATGAAAAACGCTAAGTGATCAAATCGAGAAGGTGTGACGCTGTTCTCACGTCGACGGGTAGTAGCGATGCAACTGTCAACTGCGCGTGCTGAATTGATCGAAGATCACTCTGAGACGGAGGAATCGACGTGACTCCGCTTTCGCTCAATGACCTTCCGAGACACTCCGAGTGGGCCGCCTATCTGCTCGATGCGAGCAGCGATCCACCGACTGATCCGGAAATGTACACGAAATTAGAGACGTACGATGATATCTACGCCTATCTCCTCAAGCGATACCACGAGAATCCGATCGATTACGAGACGTTCATCGAGGAAACACGGTCGTTGGGGCGTAACGATCCAGACGTCATCTCGATCGACGAAGCGCTGTATTTTGCCAGCTCAGCTGAACTCCTCGCACAAGAGAGATCCGTCATCCGCGATGCGCTTCGACCAGCACTCGGTGGAGACGAAACCGTCGTTGATCTCGGCTGTGGGTGGGGTGCGACCCTCGGCGTCATTGCCGACACATTTCCGAACCGCGTGATTGGGGGCGAATACAGCGAACACGGCGTCGAATTGGCACGCGAGCTCTCCGCTGGAACGGACCGCATCTCGGTCGAACAGTTCGATTTCCACGGTGATTGGGATCTCCTTGATGGAAATAACAATATTATCTTCACTTGTGATTCGCTTACAGCGATAGCTTCTGTTGAAACAGTGGTTGATCGGCTCGCATCGTGTGTGGGAGACGGTGAGATCATCGGTGGCGTTCATCTTGAACCAGTCGGACCACATCCCGACACGATGCTCGGACTGCTCCGCCGACAGTACGCAAAAGTTCGGAACTACAATACGGACGTATTGTCCGCCATCGGCAAACATCAGAATCTCTCGGTGACCACTGTCGAATACGACAGTATCGGGGCAAATCCGCTCCATCCCCTCACGACAGTGAGGTGGCAGGCCAAACAGGAGTGAACAGTGGCTCAAATAAGCCACAACAAATCAGTAACTATTAGGGTAGGTACGGACACTCAAGAGACGATACATGACAACCATGATGGACAAGAAAAATGAATACGCTGTTATTGGCGTCGGTCTCATTGCAGTGCTTACGTTCCTGTACGCAGTCGTTCTCAGGCAGGCGCTCTTACAGTGGCTGTCGTTCATGCTGACGTTCGTCTTTCTGTATCTCGCGGTGCGGCTCGTTCGGGCGGTTGAACGGATCGCCGCCGCCGTTGAGGAGTAATCAGCTTCAGCTCCTCATCGATCGAAGCCGGCTGTACAGTCGGAATCGAACGCCGGCTGACCGGAATCCACCGTACAGCACGAACACCCCGAGCAATCCATTGAACAGGAATGTCTGTGACGTAATCGGGTGTTCGAGAGCGAAGAACACGATTTGAAGCCCGATATAGGTAAAAAGGAGACCGAACAGTCGGCAAACTGTTGTTATGGCGATGTAGCGACGTGATGGGGAAGTCGCATCGTCTGCGGGCGTATTGGAGGACATGATTGTATTTACAATTTAATTCAGTCGATAATAACAGTACGTCCGTTGATTGATCCAGAGCACACGACGTTACTGTTCAGTCATTTCACACACCTTTTCGTGAAGGGAATCCCTGTGTCTGTGGCTCTCCTGTCCGTCGACACAGACTTCGATGACTTGCGTTCCCTCTCCTTCGATTGATTTGCGGTAGGCCGCACGAAACGCTTCGCGCGATTCGCACCGCTCGAAGTCCAGACCGTATAAATCGCCGGTTGACTCGAAGTCCAGATTGTGTGGGGTGTTGAAGTACTCAGTGAACGGAGGATCGAACTCCTCGATCGGAAGGAGGTGGAAAATACCGCCACCGTCGTTGTTCACGAGAACAATTGTGACATCAACGTCACACCGACTGACAGCGAGGAGGCCGTTCATGTCGTGATAGTACGCGATGTCCCCGGTGACAAGCACGAGCGGTTCCTCGTCACTCGCGCTTTTGACTCCAAGGGCGGTGCTCGTGATGCCATCGATTCCGCTTGCGCCACGGTTTCCGAACGTTGTTATCGCTGCCGACCGTGGCGGACCGAATCTGTCGAGATCGCGGACGGGCATACTGTTCGAGACGAACAGCGTGCTCGGATCCGGTGTCAGCGTGGTCACATCGTACACGAGTCCGCCCTCGAAGAGAGTCGCGTCGCGTTCGATGAACGACCAGTAGTCCTGTTCGGCCTGTTCGAAGCGACTGTACCACTCCGTTCCTGCATGAGTAGTTTCGACGCGTTGTGCGAGCGCATCGGCGAGTCGCGTTGGATCCGCACTGACGAGATCGGTTGCGGTGAACGACGCCTCCCGCCAGCCACCGGCAGGATCGACGACGAACTGTCGGGCTCCAGAGTCGCGCAGATACTGTCGGAGCGTTTTCGAGGTGGGTGAGGCACCGAACCGGAGGACAACATCGGGGTCGTGATCGAATGCAGCGAGATACGAATCGTATCCGCCACAGACCAACACACGCTCGACGTGCGTGCCGAAGCGATGACCAGAAAGCGGATCAGCGAGAACCGGGAAATCCGTCGCATCCGCCAGTCGAGACAGCGCATTTGTGGTGAGATCACTTTCGGGTCCTGTAACGATGAGACCCCGGTGCGCAGTCTCGATCGATTTCATTAGCGCGCGCACGTCATTCGCATCAAAATCGAGAGCTGGCTCTCCACCGGTCACAGTTACGAACGGTCCATCGCGTCCGTAAACTGCACGAGGATACTCCTCCGCGAAATCCTCTGGAACGTCATCAGTGGGGACGGGTTCGAGTGGTTTTTCGAACGGGACGTTGAGGTGGACAGGTCCCGGCTCGACGCCCATTGTCGTCCCAACCGCTCGCGCGATGGCAGTCCGAAGTGATCGGAGTTTACGATCATCTGCGTCTGGTTCGGGAAGCGTCCGATATGCGCGCACCGCGTCGCCGTAGAGCTTCTCCTGATCGATCGTCTGATTTGCGCCGCTGTCCTGAAGCACCCGCGGCCGATCGGCCGTGAGCAAGAGCATCGGTACGCGCGATTGGTGGGACTCGATGACAGCAGGGTGGAAATTCGCTGCTGCGGTTCCTGACGTACAGACGAGCGGGGTCGGGATTCCTGTGCGCTTTGCGCGACCGAGCGCGAAAAACGCAGCCGAACGCTCATCGAGATGTGAATACGTCTCGATAGCGTCGTGATCGGCGAGCGCAACTGTGAGCGGAGTACATCGGCTGCCTGGAGCGAGACAAACAGCGTTCACGCCTGCCTTCGCAAGTTCATCAGCGATGACCGATCCCCAAAGCGTGTTCCGGTTTTGTAAGCTCATTCACGTACCCTCACTCCGAACCGCAGACGCCCGTCCTTCCTGACATCACCTGAGCAGCCGTCAGGCCACTCACAGTTCATACGCTGCACCTCACGAGCCTCGTTTTTCTGACTGCATTGCTCATATGAGATCTGAAATCATTCGAGTGCATCGAGAACTGGTCGGTATTTCAGTTGGACTTCGTCCCATTCACGGTCGGGGTCACTATCTGCAACGATGCCGACGCCAGCAAACAGCGTTACGACGTCTCGCGCCGTGACGGCAGAGCGGAGGGCAACCGCGAAGGTACCGTTGCCATCGGCATCGAACCAGCCGACAGGTGCGGCATACCAACCGCGTTCGAACGGTTCTGTCGTTCGGATGGTCGCAAGGGCACGATCCGGCGGGAGTCCACCGACTGCAGGCGTCGGATGGAGCGCTTCAACAAGTGAGAGAATGTGCTCGTCTCGCGTGAGTTCAGCCGAGAGTGGCGTTTCGAGGTGCTGAACCGTCGCCAGTCGCCGAATGCGGCGTTCGTCTGTCGTGATTGTCGTCGAAAGCGGTTCGAGTTGTTCTCGAATCGCCTCGACAACGAGATCGTGCTCGTGATTGTCCTTCTCGCTGGATAGCAGTTCACGGGCGAGCCATTCGTCCTCTTCGGGGGTATCGCCGCGTCCAGTCGTTCCCGCGAGTGCACCCGTTTCGACGGTTCGTCCACGAAGTGAGACGAGACGCTCGGGAGTTGCTCCGAGGAAGTGTGCACCGTCGAGGGCATCGATAAGAAACCCGAAGCAGTCAGGATAGGTTTCACGGAGGCGAGCGAGGGTATCAGGAACCGAAAGCTCATCTGCAAGCGTCGTCCGGAGTGCCTGTGCAAGAACAACTTTCCGGAGAGCACCAACACGAATCTGTTCAACCGACGCCTCGACAGCAGCGCGCCAATCGTCCCGATCCGTCGCTCGCTCGCGGTCAGCAATCCCAGGCGGGTCCGAATTTTCACCGGACGTAGAAAGTGAAGACAGCCACTGCGTGGCGTCTGTGAGATATTCTTCAATTCCTCGCTGAGACTCGCCAACTGTGTTGACAGTGAGCCACGCGCGATCGTCTTTCCACGTGATCTGAATGCGGGGAAGAACGAACTGTGCGCCAGGAAATCCGGACCATGGTGCACGGGAAGCGTGGTCGTCGTGGAACGCAAAGCCACCGAAGAGTCGCGGACGGGCTGCCTCAGCATCCGTATCGACATCGGAGTTGGTGAATAAATCGGTTGCTCGCTCACGGATTGTCATGAAACGATCCGATCCGTCCGCCCGTAGAACAGCAGCCGCTCCGTTTCCAACGACGGTCGTCCCTCCCGTTTCTGATGCCTGCTCCGGTGTCGACCACACTGTTCGTGGTGTGTCAGACGACCGAATCACAGACAGGAACGACGGTGGGTCGATCGGTAACGAACGGCTTATAAGCGATCCTTCGAACGAATACACCGACTCACCACCACGGAGTCGACTCATTACGTGAAATATTCTCTCCGGAACACTAACTGTACCGTTCTTCGCGCCACAGACGTTGTTTAGACATCACACATGAGATAGAATGCCATACATTCATCGGATCAGTGAAAATGATACCTATCGAAGTAAAAATTTCAGTTGAAACAAAGAGATTGTGGGAATATATGATAATCATAGAGGTAGTAATAAATCAGAGTATATAACCGAATGTGGCACAGTAGCAGAGAACACAGTCGACACGGGTCTGTGTGCTGTTATCTGAATCGACTGTCGGACAGCGGTCAGTTGACGATTCTTGGGCTTCGTCCACCATCGACGTAGACTCAGCAACTGAACTTTTGGGTGGTGCCAGTGGGACACACGTATGGTGAAATCAAAATCCTCCTGATCTCGCCGTTGGGTGTATTATCCAATCGATAGATGAATTTGTATCTGTTTATTTTTATAAACAGTTGAGTCAGTCATGCGCAGAATTAAATAATATACCACAGATTTATCCGTGGTTGTGTTGAACAATCAGATGGTCCTCAATGGGATAAGTTGGAGACCGAAACCGTGTTTCACACACGGTTTTCCCCAATGCTTCGAACCAATGTCTTGATATCCCGTGTTCGGTCTCCAGTTGCTTCTATCATGCTATAGTACTTAACCTTCATATATAGTTACCAAACCATAAAATTTGAAAGATACTTACCACGTGAATCAGGCGAGTTCTCCAATCGTTAGCAATAGTGCATCATCAGAGGAAGACAAGCGATTTTACCGAGATAGATATCAAACAGAGATTATTCTCATGTCTTCATCAGGATCGATAAGCTTAGATAACGATTCTAAGAGGTTATGGATAGCATGGATTATACAGCAATAGATCAATACAGAGCTAACTGTACCGTTCTTCGTGCCATGGATTAGCCGTTTGGGAGTAGCCACGTTTTTCCCAGTATCCACGCTTCTTTTCAGTCAAGAATTCGATACCTGTAATCCACTTAGGACCCTTGTACGCGTATTTGTGTGGAGTTACTACCCTGAGCGGTCCACCGTGCTCGCCCGTCAGTGGTTCACCGTCGAGTTCCCATGCGAACATGACCTCATCGCGGAGACAATCCGAGAGTGGAAGATCCGTCGTATATCCATCGAGTGCGTGGAACATGACGTGTACAGCATCATCGGAGACGCCCGCACGATTGGCGAGCGTCGGGAACGTAACTCCAGTGAACACACAATCGAGCCGGCTCCAGCCGGTCACGCAGTGGAAATCCTGTCGCTGGCTCTCGTGGGGGAGTTGCTGGAACGCATCGAACGTGTATGATAGCTCGTTCTCGATCGCCCCCCAGCAGCGAAACTCCCACGTCTCTGGGTCCCACGACGGAACGTCTCCCTTCGAGAGCACAGGGAATGCTGAGGTCTCACGCTGGCCAGGTGGTAACCGATCACCACCGAATTCTTCGTGAATTTCCGTCACGTCCTCGTATTCCATACCGATCCGTTCGAAAGGGCGACTGGTAGGTGTATCGAATGCATCCAAAGCACATATGAATTATGATGGTACTATTATTGTTTGATCAAAATCTGAGTAAATAATAGAAACGTATTTTTCCAAACCACTGGAGAGTCTTTGCGGAAGGGGGAAGATCCCCGTCAGAGTTATAAGGGCGACTATCAAACCGTCGCATATCTATGCCAAAGGTGGAGATCACGATACCGGAACACCTCGAAATGCAGATTATGCAGTTGGTCGATCAGGGCGAGTTCATTAACCGCGAGGAAGCAGTCGAGGACTTGATTGCGTCAGGAATTAGGGCATACAAAACAAGCGGACCAATGGACGAAGAAGAGCCAGGGTTCGAAGACGACGGAATGATGGGGCACGACGACGAGTACGTGTTCTGACCGTTGGCAGTAACCCTTAAACCTACGACGATAGTTATTTTGCCTATGCATAAGGACGAACTTCTTGAGTTACACAAGCAAATGGTAATGATTATGAACTACTTTCGAGAGCAAGAGGGTATTAACAGGAATCTATTCGATCCGTACGACCAGCTTGATGTCTCGCCTGACGACGTTCATAAATCGAAAAGCGAGCACAAACACGCTGTGTTCGTCCTCGGAAACGCGCTTGCGACTGCAATGAGCGAAGACGAGTTTTCGAACGCTGGCCGAATCGGAAAGCGGATGCAAGAGCTCGCTGACGACGCCGAGCAAAAGCTGTAATCAGATAGTAGTTCTTTTTGATTTACCAGAGTTGAAGTCGGAGACGAGTACGGCAAGCGGGGGCGTGAAGTGGGTAAGTGAGGGAAGACACCTCACGAAACAACACCTAAAATACATTGGGCAAACGATTGGTGGCCAGTTTGTGTCGATGTACAATCGAAAACGTTCGGCGAGCCATCAGACGATGTATCGATGGAAGAATGGTGTGGGATAGCGCGCACATCCTAATAAAACTGGACAGCGTTCGAGCCACGCACTCATTGGTGGCAGTGCGGGAGATGCACCGAAGATAGACGATCCGGATGAGGTCGTGGAAGTCGCTGTTCTGTGAACTACCACGCGCGCGACGGCGGAGTTATTGTCGAACGCGAGAACACCGCATCCACACTCACAGAGCGCTCACCAGTGCACAGACGCTTTCCGTTTCCTTCCGGGCAAAAACAGATAGCTACACGCGCTTGTTGTAGCACTCAGAGAATAGCCGAGCCACATTCATCAATCCGGTCAGGACAACACTTTGAATCACTCTCGCGAACGGTATCGCCACGCGCCAATTCCCAAACCAAGTAGTGCTGCGATAATACCGAATCCAGGGCCATCGGTCTCCGTTGTCGTGGATTCACTCGCTTTGGTGGTTGTCGCTGTCTCCGTCGTCTCTCGCGTCGATGTGGTTAGAGTCGACTGTTCTGTGGTCGTCGCGTTTGGAGTGGGCGTCTCCGTCGGAGTTGCTGTCGAGGTGCCTTTCAGAGAAACCTTTTCGCTGGTCGGTGCCGACCCGGTCGTCCAGGAGTGCGAGACCTTCATTGAGCTATTCAGCATGTGAGCAGTACTGACCTGCATCTTGTAGGTAATGGTCTCTAAGAACGTCGCGCCGGTGGAGCGCTTGAAGTAGGGTACAGCCTTGATGTAGTACGTACCGCTCTGATTGGCAATGAATGTGAGATTGTCACCCGAGTGACTACTCGCAATGGTACTCTTTCCGAATGAGTAGTCCTTGGAGACGTATGGCTGGTCCGCACCGTTGGGTCCAGCCACCCAAAGCGCTGGTTGGAATTTTCCAGAGCTGCTGTATCTAACAGTGATCGCATCACCTTGCTGGAGGTTGAGGGCATACACGTCGCGGTCGTACCCAGTCAGAACACCAGAAACCGTGTCATTATTAGCGAGTGAAGATGATGATGCTGGTCGTTCGTTCGGGTCGTTCCCATCCAACCCAACGGTGTTGACCGTCAGGGAGTAATCGGCACCGGAGCCTCCCGTAACTTCGACGTAGTACGTACCGGAACGTTCGACGACATCACCACCATAGGCAGTGGGAGCCGCGGGACTCGTATGATACGCACGGAGTGGTCGGTTGAACGGTGCTTCACCGATTTTGTTTCCATTCGGGTCGTACACCGTAAACGACAGCTTCTCGTTTGGATTCTTGCGATTCGTATGTTTGAGGGAGACATCGAATCCTTGGCCTTTCTTGAGCGTGACAGCGTACCGGTCGCTTTCGTGCTTCGAGCGGATCGTGTTGCTGACTGTTGTCCCCGGCTTGATGTGTCGAGCGTTGTCACCGCCAGCAGAGTGATTCGAGTTGGTAGTGACCGTCAGTGTGTAATCAAGCACGTCGTTAGCGTCGAGATCGGAGACGATCTGAATGGTGTATTTCCCTGCTTTCGTCACTGGGATCTTCTCAGTGCTATCGCCAGTCGATCTGTGGATCTGCTCGCCACTGGGTCCGTACACGTTCACCGCATCGACGGATCCCGAAGACGCCGAAGTCTCAATAGAGATATCATCTCCTTTTTTTGCTTTAATTGAAAAGAATTCTCTATCAGATTCAGTCATGACGCCCGAGATCGTTTCACCCGATTCGAGCGGAGCTGCCTTCGAGCGACGTTCGTTCGGATCGTATTTGTCGAGCGACCGCGATGAGACCGCCAACGAGTAGCTCGTCGGAGTTGTGCTCGTCTTGACAGCCTCCACCTTCACGTAGTACGTTCCCGACTGTTCGATAACGCCAGCAGTCACGTGCGCCGCTCCTTGCTGGCCAGCCCCGTCGGTCTGTGAACGTGCTCGGTTATCATGAGCCGAGATCCGTTTGCCGTCTGGGCTGTACAAGCTCACGCGAAGGTCTTCACCTCTTTGTGCTGTGCGCTTGAGGAGCGCTGAAAAATCACGACCCGCTTCGAGTTCAACGGCGTACCAATCAACGTCGTTCGGCATGATCGCTCCGTCGACCGAGCTACCAGCATCTATCGCTGCTGCGTTCTCGGGAGCATCGCCCGTATCGCTCCCAGCGGCCCGAGCAACGGGATCTGTCGTTACCATACCCCCGCCACCGACCGAAATCACGATCAGGAAGGCTATACCAATCCGTCCGAACGCCAGTTCACTCACCATGACATTCACTGCCTCCGAATATTACGTCGACCTGAGAACCGCTTTTTCTGAGAAACCGGGATATACCCTGAGTGAAAAAGCGATGGGATATATACGTTATCATTGGAAGTCGAAATGTAAGAGTACGCTATCACGAACAGACTTGGTATGCAACAATCATAAATTAGAATATGTTATGTGCGAATACTACTCGCGACGACGACGAGAGAATCGCATGCGCTGTGATGCGCTTATTCCTCTGAAAACCGCCGTTCGACGCTAACTGCGTGTGCCTCCAAACCTTCTGCTGTTGCGAGCGCCGTGATTGTATCTCTAATATTTGACAACGATTCTCGGTCGAGTCGCTGGACAGTCGATGAGCGCAGAAATGTCTCGACAGATAGTCCGCCTGTCACTCGTGCCCCGCCATTCGTCGGGAGGACGTGGTTCGTTCCGCTCGCATAATCACCTGCTGCGACCGGCGTGTACGGACCGAGGAAGACGCTACCCGCGCTGTCGATCCGTTCGAGCAGTGCTTCGTCGTCGTCTGCTTGAATGGAGAGATGTTCAGGGGCATACTCCTCGGCAAACAGTACCGCCTCGGAGATAGAGCGCGCGAGGAACACACCGCTCGCGTCGCTGGACAGCGTCTCACGAATGATGTCCTCACGCTCTCGACCGCTCGCCTGCGCATCGATCGACTCAGCGATTGACTCGGCCAGCGCCTCACTGTCGGTGACCGCAACGACCGAGGCATTCGGATCGTGTTCGGCTTGTGCGACCACATCAGCGGCAACGAATGCTGGATTGGCTGTTGAATCTGCTAGCACAAGAATTTCGCTCGGTCCAGCAAGAAAGTCGATGTCGACGTCTCCGCGTACGTCGGCCTTCGCTGCCGTGACAAAACGATTTCCGGGCCCAGTGATCTTCTCTACGCTCGAAACCGTCTCAGTCCCGTAGGCGAGTGCCGCGACGGCCTGTGCGCCACCGACCTGATACACCGCGTCTGCGCCAGCAATGTGGATAGCCGCGAGCGTCACAGGATCGAGCGTCTCTGCTGGCGGTGTCGCAACCGCGATGTGTTCGACGCCAGCCACCGCTGCGGGGATAATTCCCATCAGTGCGCTAGATGGGTACGACGCTGTCCCACCGGGTGCATACACACCGACACGTTTGATGGGACGAAAGCGCCGACCGAGTTCCCGTCCACCGAACGATTGTCGCCAATCATCAGGAACTTGTGCTTCGTGGAACGCACGGATATTCGCTGCCGCGGTTTCGATGTGCGCTCTGAGGTCTGCATCAAGTTCCTCGGACGCGCGTGCCGCGTCGGCAGTGATATCGATGTTGCCAACCTCACATCCATCGAACTCACGGGCATAGTCTCTGAGCGCAACGTCGCCTTCCTCACGCACCCGCCCGATAATTTCGCGAGCGGTGTCTTTCGCATCAGTAACGCCACCACTACGTTTGAAGAGTACTCGCCGCTCGTCGGGGGTGAGTTCAGAGATACACTGGACGTTCATACTCAGATGTTGACGTCCAACAAAAAAAGGCTCGCTATCGGTCGAAATACCAGAACAGGCCAATAACCGCGAGCGAAAAGACACCACCCAAGAGGAACATCAACACTGGATCGACTGCTGGCGCAGTAGGCGCTTCGAGTGCTGTTGGTCCTCCACCTGTCTGCTTTACGTCAAAGATACCGAACCGGCCGAAAGACAGTGCAAGAATGGCGCTGGCTCCTGCGAGCACAGTCGCTGCACCGAGTGCACGCCTGAGGAAATCACGCAGCCGAAGATGGTCAGACTCTCGACCCGCGAACAACACAACGGCCTCGTTCGCCGGAGCGTACACCGTCATCTCGGTTCCCTTTTCCGAATACCCAACCCCAGAGGGTTCAATGAGACCCGCATCCTCCAGCTTCCCGAGGTGGTAGTGAACGTTCTGAAGTGATGTGTCGATTTCGTCTCGTATTTCAGTGGGGGTCGATGGTCGATCGTAGATGATCGAAAGCACCGTCCGAGTCGTAGAGGCTGTCAACGTTTCGAACGCCTCATCGGCCGCATCGTTATCCAGACCGAGAACACGCGGCTCGTTCGGGGTCGATTGTGACTCCCCACGTAGCGGCAGCAAGCTCATCGGCTTAGCCTATAAGCTCATCTCGTATGGGCTTTCGGGTGCTTCAAACCATAATTTGATGCATTGCATTATCCAACAATTGGTAAAGAAACTTTTTGCCAAGCGTCGCAGAGCACGGCAAGGCGGCACAGCACAATTGATTCAGGACTTGTCCGACTGGACTGCCAGAGTGAGTTCGTCGCTGATCTACTCGTTCACGGCGGGGTGGGTGGCGTCATCGTGAGCCATCGACGAAGCACGGGGAACAGGAGGGCAATAGCACCAATCTGTAATCCAATAAGAGTGTACGTCGCAACAGTTGTTGTTGGGATGAAGTTGGTACCACTACCAACGAACAAGAGGCCACATACAACCGAGAGCACTAGTGATGTCCGAGCGTATCCATGAGCCGTTTCACGAGTACGGACCCACTCAAGCGCGAATCCGATCCAGAATGTGAATAGTCCGGCAGTCAGTAGTAGTGAATCAAGACCAAAGGTAACGGGCGGGGTAACTGACATGCGGGATAGAACTCACTGATGTGCAATACTTGTTCCGGATTGTTGCAGATATGATTTAGTCCGACATGAGCTATGCCTGCGGCCTGACCCCGACGCACTCGGGCTATTTTTACTGTAGACTGACGAAATATAGAGAGATATACAATCAGATGAACAGTGTGTAGAAACGGTACTGTCCCGGAACACCGCATAAAAGAATGTTTGCTAACACTAAACCATATCCATACAGACAATTCAAACACCACACTAGTCATACCTGGATACCAAACATATAATTTTAGAATACATTTGGATAGTAATCTATTACCCGATATCATACAAATGTCTGACAACCAAAGCCATATAGGAAGCTTTTTACAGGGGCTAGCACGTACTATATGATGTCGCGCGGGAATGCGCCATTTGCTATAAAAAGCTGGGCAGCAATCCTGAATCCCTGTCTAGGCACTCCCCGCCGACCTCCCCCCACCTGGCCTCTCTCTTGGCGGGAATTCGATATGTCCCCATACCGTCCGAAACAATAGTAGTCGTTGATCATTCATGACACCTTTGTATTCTTATCGTGTATTTTATCGTGATTTCGACAAGAATGATCACTCCATCCGTTCTATTCACCGCGCAATTATTCCACAATCGAATACAATCTCCTCTGTTGATCACAGACATCCTAGTCAACTGAGACCACTTCTTTACCATTGAGTTAGAGCCATAAGTGAAGAATACGAATCGGAGCAGCAACAGTTAGTTTCTGAAACACTAGATCACATAAGCGAGATACGTTAGCTGTAGATAGAGTGCTGATAGACGCAGAATTGCATGAATGCACCGTCCTCTGTCTGTGACTCCAGATTCACGATAATCCACTGTCCAAGCGCTCACACGCGAAGATATCCGTACTGAAGTGAGACATCTTTCATGATGTTTACTGGTGGCAGCATAATAGGGATAAAGTAAAGTAGCGAGCGTTACATGTATTATTTGATGGCAGATTCTCCGGAGGTACTCGTGATTGGGGGTGGCTCAACTGGATGTGGGATCGCTCGAGATCTCGCAATGCGGGGACTTGATGTCACTCTCGTCGAAAAGGGAAACCTAACACACGGGACGACCGGACGGATGCACGGATTGCTCCACAGCGGCGGTCGGTACGCGGTTTCCGATCAGGCGAGTGCGAGAGAATGCATCGAGGAAGCTCGTGTTCTATCCGATATCGCGAGCCACTGCGTCGAAATGACGGGTGGACTATTCGTCCAGCGTCCCGAAGATCCCGACGAGTACTTCCACGAGAAGCTGAAAGGGTGTCGAGAGTGTGACATTCCTGCCAAAGTGCTCTCATCCACAGAGGCACGCAAACAGGAACCGTATCTCGCATCAGATATCCAACGAGCAATCGAGGTGCCAGATGGTGCTATCGACCCATTTCGGCTCTGTGTTGCAAACGCAGCCAGTGCCGAACAACACGGAGCACGCATCGAGACACACGCTGAAGTCACGGACGTGCTCGTAGAGGGGAGCGACGTCGTCGGATGTGAGGTGCGACACGAATCAGGACCGGGAAAGCGAGTGCATCAGTCGTCTGGAACAACAGAGAAAATTCGAGCCGATTACGTCGTGAACGCCACTGGAGCGTGGGCTGGACAAATCGGTGAGTTGGCTGGTGTCGATATCGAAGTCCGTCCGTCCAAGGGCGTAATGGTCATTATGAACGTCCGACAGGTAGACACCGTCATCAACCGCTGTCGACCGAAAGGGGATGCAGACATCATCGTTCCCCACGAAACGACAGCGATTCTCGGCACGACCGACGAGGAAGTTGCGGATCCCGAGGAGTACCCAGAAGAGCAGTGGGAGGTTGATCTGATGATCGACGAGCTCTCGGAGCTGGTTCCCATTCTCAAGAGTGCTCGTACAATCCGGTCGTTTTGGGGCGTGCGTCCGTTGTATGAACCGCCAGGGACGGGAACGACCGATCCGACAGATATCACGCGGGACTTTTTCCTGCTCGATCACGAGGAGCGTGACGATCTACGGGGAATGACGAGCATTGTCGGCGGAAAGTTCACGACCTATCGGATGATGGCCGAGAAAATCTCTGATCACGTCTGCGAACAGTTCGGGATTAATACACGATGTCGAACCGCACAGGAATCTCTCCCCGGGAGTGATGATTTCGACGTGCTGAGAGAGTATATGGAAGAGTTCGGACTTCGATCACCAATTGGTCGGCGGAGCGTCCAGCGCCTCGGAAGCAGGGCCGACGAGGTGTTGAAGACTGATCGCCCAAACCCAGTCATCTGCGAATGCGAGGCGGTTACCCGCGCAGAAATACAAGACGCGATCGGCCAGTCGGGATCTGACCTTAACGCCGTTCGCATCCGGACCCGTGCCTCGATGGGCAACTGTCAAGGAGGAATTTGCTGTCACCGGATGGCGAGCGAGCTGTACCCCGACTACGACGAATCAACCGCTCGCGCAGCACTCGACGAACTCTATCAGGAACGCTGGAAGGGACAGCGACACGCGCTTTGGGGTGAGCAGCTCTCACAAGCGATGTTGAATCATCTGCTTCACGCGACGACGATGAACCGTGATAGTGATCCCGCGCACGATGGGACGGTTGATTTCCAAGCGTTCGACACCGGTGCCACAATCAAAGACCACAACAGCACCGAAGGGAGCTCGTCGAGCGGAGACGAGGAGGGTGAGCATGCCAATTAGCGAGGACGTGGTCGTCATCGGTGGCGGGCTTTCGGGAGGAGTAGCTGCCCTCATGGCGGCACGAACGGGCGCTTCGGTTCGTCTCATCTCGCACAAAGAGAGCACGCTCCGGCACGCGAGCGGACTCATCGATGTGCTCGGATACCTGCCAGACGGAACGGGACCGATCGTGAACCCGTTCGACGCACTCGATGAACTGCCAAACGAGCACCCGTACAGCGTTGTCGGCGAGACCGCCGTCCGCGAAGGATTGACCATCTTCGACGAGATTGTCGGCGAAATGTATGCAGGAGGACACACGGATACGAACGCGCTTGTTCCGACACAAGGTGGAACGGTCAAGCCAACGGCGCGCTATCCGCAATCGGTGGCCGCCGGTCTTGCGAGTGACGAGCGTGATATGCTTCTCGTCGGATTCGAAGCACTGTCGGACTTCGATGCGCCGCTCGCCGCCGAACACCTCGCTGCGGCCGGTGTTCCGTTCGAGACACAGGGAGTGACGGTTCAGTTTCCGGAAGATCTCCGTGACGATGCGAGAATCACGCGCTTTGCGACGGCGCTCGAACGCGACAGCAACACACGAGCGCTCGCTGATGCGGTCGAATCGCATCTCGACGGTGCCGAACGCGTCGGGTTCCCGGCGCTCTTGAGTAAAGACACAGTGCGTAGCGAACTCGGGACCCGCCTCGGGAAGCCTGTGTTCGAAATCCCCGGTGGTCCGCCGAGCCTCCTCGGACTTGAGTTGGCCGAGCGGCTCTTCGAGACACTGGATGAAGCCGGCGTCCACATCAGTAGCGGTGTTCCAGTCGTCGGACACGAGACCGATGGCAACGATGAGCGTGTCACAGCAGTGCTCGTCGATCGAAACGGTCAGACACACCCATACCACGCAGAGCAGTTCGTGCTTGCGACCGGTGGTCTCGTCGGGAAAGGAATCGACACGGATCGAGATGGTGTGACAGAACCAATCTTCGATTGCTACATTCCTCATTCCGAGGATCGATACGACTGGTTCTCCAACGAAGCGTTCGGTGACCATTCGTTCGCCCGGTTCGGCATCGTTCCGAGTGAGGGACTACAACCGACCGACGCCAACGGTGAGATCGAGTTTGAGAACGTGCGAGCGGCGGGAAGCGTCGTCGGTGGAGCGGACATTGCTTCCGAAAAGTCTGGGAGCGGCGTCTCGCTTGCAACCGGACTGATCGCAGGACGAAACGCAGGAGAAGCGATTTGACATGAGTGACACAGAGGACACCCACGAACACGAATACGAACACGAGTTCGATCAATCAGATTCGTCACCGACAGGACCGACTCCCGTCGAATCTGCGGAAGCGTTCGACGGACTGAATGCCGATCTCCGTCCGGGAGCTGACAACTGTTATAAATGCACGTCTTGTGATACATCGTGCCCAGTTGCCGAAGTAGACGACGAGTTCCCCGGTCCGAAGTTTCAGGGACCAGAACAGTGGCGGCTGAAACGAAAGGAGGACACGGATATCGATGAATCGATTATGTCCTGTTCGAACTGCATGCGCTGTGACGACGCCTGTCCATCGAGCGTTCCGCTGAGTCAGATGCACAACACTGCTCGCGGAGAGTACGTCGAAGGGATGGATAAGTTCTCCAGAGAATACATCCGGAACCGTATCCTCGCCAATTACGGAACACTCGCGCGCATCGGGAGTCGGGTCCCCCGTTTAACGAACGCCATCATGGGTAACCGCGTGACGAAGTGGTTCAATGAGCGCTTGCTCGGCATCACGAGCGAACGTGAATTTCCCGAATTCGCACACCAGACGTTCCGCAAGTGGTGGAACGACCGTGGCGGTTCACAGGTCACAAGCGAGCAAAAGCGGATTGCGTACTTCCACGGCGATTATTCGAATTTCAATACGCCCGAAGTAGCAAAGGCGTTAGTCCGTGTGTTCGAGTCGTTTGGCTATGAAATCGCCGTTCCCGAGCAACGCTGTTCCGGAACGCCGATGTTCGCAAACGGAATGCTCGCGGATGCCCGACGGGCCGCGAAGTTTAATGTCGAAACGCTGTCTGCGTTGGTCGAAGATGGGTACGACATCATCTGTTCGTGTACCTCCTGCTCGATGGCACTGAGACAGGAGTATCCCGAGCTGTTCGATTTCGAAGGCACTGGGGAGGTCGCTGCACACACCTACGAGGCGGTCGAATACCTCCGCCTCCACGAGGACCTCGAAGGAGAGCTCCACGACAGCGATAGTGAGATCGACCATCCAGCGCTCGCCTACCACGCACCCTGTCACGCCAGAAATCAAGGTCTTCACCGACAGGCACTCGAACTGTTCCGAACACTCGATGGCGTCGATATCGAGGACGTGGGCGACTCCTGTTCTGGCATCTCGGGAACGTACGGCTGGAAATCAGAGAAATACGACTACTCGATGGAGATCGGCGAGGAGATGTTCGAAGAGATGAAAGACGCAGAGGGGACCACGGGAATGACCGAGTGTCCGACCTGTGCGATGCAGATGAAACACGGAACGGGATACGAAATTAACCATCCGCTCGAAGTGATCGAAGCAGCACTCACTTAGCGCGGGATCGGAGCACCGCAGTAATTAGTCGACGCGAGGGTTTTATCGCTCGTCGAAGTAGAGACGCTATGCCATCGCGCGAACCTGCGCAATTTCTGGCCGATTCTCCCGACAGGGCCGTGCTTCTCGCCCATCTTCACGAGAACCCCGGCCAACCGAGCACCGTCGCAGCAGCACTCTCGATGTCACACCGAAGCGTACAGCGTAATCTCTCTCGGCTTACGACACGCGGCTGGGTCGAAAAATGCGACGGCATCTATCAGCTCACCACGACAGGCACGCTCATCGCAGAAGAGCACACAACCTATCTCGATTCTCTCTCGCGTATCGAAGCGTTCGATGACTTCTTCAACTGTCTTCCCGACCACGAACTCGCGCCAGATCCACGACTGTTAGAGAGTGCGACGCTTGTCACCGCTCGACCCGAGAATCCACAGGCTCCGGTGCACCACTATGTCAAGAGTGTTCGGTCCCTCGAAACGGAAACGATTCGGATGCTATCGCCCGTGCTGAGCCGACTGTTTCACGACGCCCACGCGACGCTCGCAAAGCGTGGGACCCACACAGAACTCGTGTTATCGACAACGATGGTCGAACAGGCGCGAGAATTGAATCCGATGGAATTCGATTTAATCGTGGGACTCGGAGTTCTCGACCTCTATCGCCACCCGGAACCGATTCCGATTGGTCTCACCCTCGGTGAACAACGCGTGCTCGTTGGTGCCTACGACGAACACGGACAGATGCGATCCTGCATCGACTCGTCTAAAAACGCGTTGTTCGCTTGGGCAGTGGAGCTATTCGAACGCTATCAAAACAACGCAACACCCGTCACACCGACTCGAAAACCCCCGTTCACGTGACCAATATGTAGAATTGATTATAACGGTGAATATTCAATCGATTCGTTATTGTATCGCCTGAGATATGCGCTGTGACTCCGGTGTTCCATTTTGAATAGTCAATTGAGTGGATAACATCAGTTAAGAATCAGTGTATTCGTAGCGATAGCCGTGAACACAGAGTAATGAAGTCAGCTACGGTTGTCTAAATGCTAGATCCAAAGAGTATCACCAGACTTATCAATGATTGTGTCAAAATAAATCATGGTCTTCTTGGAATGCGTCGGAGACCACTTGCCGTGTGTTCAGGCACACGGCCTTTAACCGATGCGTTCAAGCAAATGTCTGATATTTTGTGTGAGATGTGGTCTCCAATCGCTATTAGGATGCGTACCGCTTAATCATTTATTTTGTTTACTAAACCCGTATGTAGTGAAAAATAGTTTCAACCATTTTATTCACAAAAACTATTGGAATCTGTGGGCACAAAATTTGAATAAGGAACAATGACTCCGCATGAACTATGCTACTCGTTGATAGTGCCCACAGTATTCAACATTATAGTTCATGAGATTAAAAGCATTGTGATACACCCAACAATTGATCTGAGAAAACACGATATGTGTCATAACGTCCACTCGTCTCTCCCTTGGAATAACTGTCGGACTCACTAATCAGCGACAATACTGAATACAGACAGTCGGTTGTAAAGACTCTCGTAAGTCACTCAGTCCATGTCTTAGTACCCGGAGAACCCGTGTCGATCACGGAGAGAATTACTCGGGGGCAGGAGGAAATCTACGACAACACCTGTCGCATACGCCACCGGCAGTCGGTCACGCGCGGAGATAACGTAACGTAGATGACGGGAATAGCAACAGTCATGAATGTTATTGTTGTCGGTGGCACTGGCTTCATCGGACGACCGCTTACACACGAATTGATTGATCGTGGCCATAGTGTGACAGTTCTCTCGCGCTCGCCTTCGCCTGTTCCCGACGGCGTTAGATCGGTATCGGGAGACGTGAGAAACGCCGAATCAATTTCGGATGCATTCGAGGGAATGGAAGCAGTCATCAATCTCGTGGCGCTCTCTCCGCTATTCGAGCCATCAGGGAACGTTACTCACAAAGCAGTTCATCTCGACGGAACTCGGAATATCGTGGAAGCAGCCAAAGCGAACGGTGTCGAGAAAATTGTCCAAATGAGCGCTCTCGGGGCCGATCCCGACGGGGCAACGGCGTATATCCGGGCGAAGGGACAAGCCGAAGCCGTTGTCACCGAGTCGCCGATCGATCAGGTCATTGTTCGTCCGTCGGTCGTGTTCGGCGAAGGAGGAGAGTTTGTCTCGTTTACGAAGGCGTTGACGACCCCCTACATCACGGGATTGCCTGGCGGCGGTGGGACACGATTTCAGCCGATCTGGGTTGGTGATCTCGTTCCGATGCTCGCTGCTGTGACCGAAGATGGGACGTACGTTGGAAAGACACTCGAACTCGGTGGTCCAGAGACTTTGACACTCACTGAGATTACACGATTCGTCTACCGCACAGATGGGAAACGTGTCGTTGTCCTTCCAATTCCGATGCTGTTCGCTCGGATCGGCCTAACGATCGCTAGCGTGATCCCCGGAGTGCCAATGGGACCAGATCAGTACCGGTCACTGAAGTTCGATAACACCGTCAGTGACAATGACGTGACAGCGTTCGGTGAAACGGCCGACAACCTCCGGACACTGACCGATTACCTCGAACACGACTCACAGCGCCCATCGTGACAACTGTGTCCTCCAGAATTATCAGATATGTTTTATTAAGGGACGCTATTCGATCGACTGCAGCGTCAAACGCCAGGAGCCACATATATACACCTGCTCTCGGACAGTTCCGTATGGTACTCAATCGGTATGACCCGCCAAAGCCCGCATCTGGAGAGATCGAATCAGACGAACTGGCTGTCACGGACGACGCACTCGTCAAAGTCTTCGCACTCGGTCCGGGCGCGGAGCTCTCGGCGCACGAACACAGCGCTTCGACGAACGTCTTTCACGTCCTCGAAGGCACAGTGACAGTGATACAAGACGACACCGAAGAAACCGTCCACGCACCCGGTGTCATCCTCCACGAACGTGGGGTTGCTCATGGGGCACGCAATGACACAGACTCGGTTGCTGTCCTGACCGCAAGCCTCTGTCCGATGCCATAGAACGACTATCGTTTGCCTCCACTTCTCACGGAGTGCTCACTGTTCGTCCATCAGATGCTGGAGAATCGGAATCTCGTCGATCCGCTCCTCGGACAGATTCGTCCATCGGAGACCGGACGGCTTTTCACGCCTCTCGTCTCGAACAGTTTGCTGTGGCGTAACGACCAGATCGATCGGGACGTCGTGTGGTGCTTCAGGGACCTCATCATCGATGAGCTGGATCTCGTGGACTGTGGTCGCGGTCGTGGTTTCATCATCAACCAGCCCGCACTCACGGAGAATAGCGAACTCTAGATCACTGTAGCCTTCCCCTTTTCCGATCCGTCCGCCGCTCTCGGTGATTGCGACACTCCCGCTCACAATGAGATCGATCGTCTCCATCGCTTCGGGAGTGACCTGCTCGCCAACCTCGAAGGAGCCGTTGATCGTCGTCGCGTGATCGTAATCATCGATTGAATCTGGGTCAAGCCGGAGGAAGCACGCCTCGTCTCGAAGTCGGGGAACAGCCATGTAAACGGTTTTGCCTGCTGCTAACGCGCGCTTTCGCACGGGTCGCTGTGGCGAATCTGGATTCGATTTGATCGTACTCGCTTCCTGCCACGCTGTGTTCTGCGCTAGTCGCTCTGCGGCGTCCGCCGCACCGTCGAAGTTGGGGATTCTTCCGTGAGGAGGAAACGGAAACCGGGCCGTACCGGACTCATCGAGTTTATCCCAAATGCGCTCGCGGAGTGCTTGTTTGTCCATACAAGATCGAAGACAGCCACGCACAAATGATACCCTTCTTGCCCCTCTGTAAACATGTCAAAAATAAAATCAAGTTTCAGTACGGAAGGACGAGCAGGACGATCGTCAGGAAGGGAATGAGCAAGAGCAACATTGCGACAGCGTAGCCGAACATTTCGCGGGCTTTGAGGCCAGTGATTGCCAGCAGGGGAATCGCCCAGAACGGGTTGAGCAGATTGGTGTGTGCATCACCAACAGCGTACGCGATGGTTGCTTGACCTACTGGGATGCCGAGTTCTTGGGCGGCTTGGATGACAGATGGCCCGAGGACGATCCACTCGCCGCCGCCAGAAGGAACGAACAGGTTGACGATGGAGCCAGTCACCCACGCGATGACGGGGAACGTCTCCGGGGTTGATACGGACAGTAAGGTCTCTGCCAGCCTCGTCGAAAGTCCAGAGGCGTTCATCATTCCCTGAATGCCCGCGAAAAACGGGAACAGCAAGATGATTCCTGCGGCGGCTGTAGCCGCCTCGCCGAACCGTGCTCGGTAGACTGCTGGCTGTGTGTAGATTGCTAATCCGATGAATAGGAAGCCGAAATTGACAACGTTCAGGTTGAGAGCATCCAACCCTTGCGTTGCGAACAGATACGCCACGTAGATGACGCCCGTGAGCCCGATGACGCCACCAAGAATGCGGCTGTTGTCGATGCGCTCAGCTGGTGTCTGGGCGTCTGAATCGACGTCTTCATCGGAGGTATCATCTTCCTCATCAAGTTCCTCTGCAGAGAGATAGTCCCGAATCGAGCGTGATCGCTGGGGTGCTGGTGAGAGGAAAAACAGCATGACAGCAGCGTAAACGATCGAGAGACTCGTTAGAATGAGCGCGTACGGGTTGAAGATGGTCTGCGTTGTGCTGACGATCGAGTCGATGACACCGAGTTCGATGAATTCGTTACCCTCTGTGGCGAGTAACAGCGGTGCCGATCCCGAGAGACCCCAATGCCACGTCAGTCCAAGCCCCATATAGCCGGCAACACACAACAGCGGATAGTGAACGTCAATATCGTTCTCCACGGCAGTTTCACCCATCTCGCGGGCGAAGATCGCACCGAGAATGAGACTGAAGCCCCAGTGGATCCACGCGATTGCCATCGAGAAGACACCGACCATAACAACCGCCTGACGACCGGTTGAGGGGACCTGTGTCAACCGCTTAATTCCATCGTTCACTCGCGGATGGTAGGCAATGACAAAGCCTGTCATCAGAATGAGTACCATTTGCATGGCGAATTCCAGAAACGCCCAGAAGCCGTCGAACCAGTACGAAACCATATCACCGACGCCAGCTCCTTCAACGACAATGCCCGCGAAGAACACCACGTAGCTCAGAATAATCGCGAACAGGAACGGACTCGGCATCCACTGTTCGACGACATCTGCTAGACGGTGGCCCGCCCGCTCGAATACGTTCCCACCTGATCGTGAGTTTGTGGTCTGTGATGACATATCCAACGTGACAACTGCCGATACGTACTTAAGTGTAGGGATATGGATAGCAGAGGCCGTGCACGACGCGTCGGCAGTAGCAGCGATCTCGTGGCAGTCAGCGGCAACTACGTCCGCAACACTCTCTCTGATCGTGGAGGCAACGAGATCTATCCGTTCGCTGAGGTGCACGACGGACACTACGATCTCGAACAGTGAAACGGGGCGTACTGGCGTCTGAAAACGGTGAAACAGAGCTTATGAGGTAAAACAGTTCTGTCAGTACTGTTCGGGAACAGCTCAGTGCTCTGGCTGGCGCTGTGCCAATCCGACGAGATGCGGAAGTTCGTGCACAATGATATCCTCGGTTCCAAGCCGTACGGCGTTCTCGCTTCCTGGAAGGCAGAACACGGGAACGTCGTCAACGAGGCCTGCGGTGGCGCGCGTTCCGACAACCCGGGATCCGATTTCTTCGTACGAGAGGGTCCGGAACAGTTCCCCGAAACCAGGAAGCTCCTTCGAGAACAACGACGAGACAGCCTCAATGGTCACATCGTCTGGCGTAACACCAGTGCCACCCGTTGTGATGATGGCGCCAATTCGTGGATCGTCAGTGTACTCATCGATGAGCGACTCGATCGCGCTGTGCTCGTCAGTAACGAGATCCCGCACGACAATACGATGATCGGCTGCTCGAAGGATCGCTTCAATCGTGTCGCCAGCGGGATCGTCGTCAACCGTCCGTGAAGATGAAATTGTCAGTACTGCCATACCGGGACTGCTAACGTCGTGGTCATGGTGGCCATGGTCGTGGTCATGGTGGTCGTCGTGAGCGTGATGATCATGATGGTCGTGTGAGTCGTCCATACGTGTCGTTCGATCGTCTCCGTGAAAGTCGTTGGCTGTGGAGCGCCGATGGCCGCACGTCCGAACGTTTAGAGACCTCAATTCAAGTGGATATGAACGAGAATTCCTGCGATCAACAGTATTTTGCTCGTAGCCATCCTTCGACGTGTATGAAGGCTGTGCAGTTCACGGAGCACGGTGATCGGAGCGTACTCTCCTACGATGAGTTCTCAGATCCTGAGATTTCGCCCAACGAGGTACTCATCGATGTAAAGGCAGCCGCACTGAACCACCTTGACGTGCATACCCGCCGTGGATTGCCGGGCGTCGATTTGGAGATGCCCCATATTCCAGGCAGCGATGCTGCTGGCGTCATCCGCGAGGTTGGTTCGAACGTGACTCGCTTCGAAGAAGGCGATCACGCGGCCGTCGCGGCAGGGCGCTACTGCGGCGCCTGTGAGTTCTGCCGACACGGACAGGAATCGATGTGCGAGAACTACCATCTCATCGGTGAGCACGTCCGCGGCGTCCACGCGGAACTCGCGGCTGTTCCCGAGGAAAATCTCGTCCCCGTTCCAGACAATGTTGATTGGTACACCGCCGGGTCGGTGTCACTCGTCTTCCAGACCGCGTGGCGGATGTTGGTTTCCCGAGCCGAACTCACCGCTGGAGAACGCGTTCTTGTCCTCGGCTCGAGTGGTGGTGTCGGCCATGCAGCGGTCCAGATTGCGGATTACGTTGGTGCAGAGGTGTATGCGACCGCAAGCAGCGAGGAAAAGCTCGAACACGCACGCGAATGTGGTGCAGACCATTGCATCAACTACGAGGAAGCGTCGTTCAAAAACGAAATCCGTGACCTGACCGACGGACGAGGCGTCGATGTTGTCGTCGATCACGTCGGACCGGCGACGTGGAATGATTCGATGAAATCCCTTGCGAAGGGCGGCCGACTCGTCACGTGTGGAGCGACGACCGGCCCAACGGCTGAGACGAACATCAACCGCGTCTTCTGGAACCAACTACAGATCATCGGCTCCACGATGGCGACGCCAGGGGAGACCGACGACATACTCGAACTCGTCTGGGATGGGACGTTCGATCCCCACATTCGAGCGACGCTTCCAATGAGCGAGATCACCCGCGCTCACGAGATGCTCGAAGACCGAGAGGGATTCGGTAAGGTCGTCATCGTCCCCGATAGCGAGTATGACGAATAACGACGACTCCACGTACATTCACGATCCTGAGGCGTTCCGTGAGCACGCTGCTTCCGAAACCGATGAAGCAGAAACGCCTCGAACGACGAAAGCCTATCTCGACTCGGGCACAGGTCCAGAAAACCAGGAGTTTGGACGAGGGGGATGGCTCCTCGTCGTCGCTCTCTTCTTTGCCTTCCTCGTTATCCCCGCGACGATCCTCTATCTGCCACACGCTCGACCGGTCATCGCATCGTTGGGTCTCACCTTTCGGGACGCGTATCTCGTTCTACCGCTCGTTCCTGCGCTCGTACTCGGTGCGATGGCGGTCTGGGTCGCTGTCGGTGGCCGAACGGAGTGAACGATTGGATGAGTTATCTTTCGATCGTTACTCGATATGATCGAGTTCTGTCTGCGTTCGTTCATTTTCGACGTTGCCCGTGTTGAGCGTCTCAGATGGCTCGAACAATACGATATGCGCCTCTCGATCGGCGACAGGCCGATGTTCGACGCCACGAGGAACAACGAGAAGCTCACCCGATTCGAGTGATACATCATCACGATCACGAAATTCGACCCGAAGCTCGCCCTCAATGACGAGAAACAGCTCGTCGGCATCGTCGTGATGATGCCACACGAATTCACCCTCGACTGTGGCGAGTTTGACAGCCTGTCCGTTCAGTTCCGCTGCGATCTGAGGCGACCAGTGTTCGGTGATGGACTCGAACGCGTCTGTGAGGTTCACCTTGTCCATGAGTTGTACACACTACGCGCTCAGATGACGTTTCCTCTGGTGGCCGAACGGGTATCCTTCGAACGTAGTGCACTGGTGCAGCGGACAGAGGATAGCGAGGGATGTGCTAGTCGTAAATAATAGAATCATCAAACACAACGAAGTGAATGTCAGTCCAGCGTGGCGAGACGCTGGTCACAGTCCTCACAAGCGAGGACGTGGTCGGGACCACTGGGGCCGAATCCGCCACAACAGCCATCTCCAGTGGTCTCGACAACACGGCCTCCACAGTCCGGGCATTCATCGAGAAAGAGACGGAGCGAGGCAGCAGCAGCCACAGCAATTCGAGTGTCGACGCCCGTCTCTTTGAGCGTGCGGACGGCGGCGACGTCCGCGATAGCAATGGGACGAGAGAGCCATCTCTCGGACGCAACACTCCCGTCCTCGTCGGTAACAATAATCCACGTGCGACCGTCGTTATCGAATCTTCGGGCCTGAACAGGAGTCACAGCGGCGTCAGCAACGGCATCGGCAAGCGACTCGCGGTCAACGTCGTCGATCGCGTTGTGCCAATCGTGTGCGAAGTCCGGAGAGAGGGCGAGTTCCTCGCCACCGGTGAGGACACCAGCCTCACCGAGCGCCGCGATAACAGTGTCACCATCCACGCTGTCTCCGCCAATTCCACCCACGGTACGTTCTGTGTGTGAGAAAAACGACGCTTCGAGGCCAAGGAGAGCAAGGAGGCGCGGCGCAACGCGAGGCGTGTACGGAATGACGTAGCCACGGAGAGCGAGTATCGTTACGCCCACAGCGACAACGAAAATCGAAAGTAGTGGTGTCACTATCGCAGCGAGGATCCCAACACCCACAACGATGCCAGCGTTCGCGACCGTACAAGGCCAACAACGGTTCGCACCGGTGTACTCAGGCCGTCGAACTGACTCAAAAAATCCCATTGGAGGCCCGTTTCCGCCCAGTAGCTTGTGGCTTTCGCATTCAACGAACTAGCCAGTGAACAGATGGGATTGCCAGAAGAAAGACTTCTCTGTTAAATTCACGTGAGGCTGCTCGGCTCACCACCTGACGCGAAGGATACGGCGTGAGAATTGAACCTGTAATTTGAGTCCGTAACGACTATACAGTGCGTTGCAGAACGGTGAAATACGTTTTCTCGCGTGGATGTCTACGCGGAGCGTTCTCGATTATGTTTCATACGCTTTGGTTAGTACTACAGATAGAGAATGTCGTACAGATTTTCGAACAGCTCCAGATTCTCATTTCGGCAATGGGACCAGCGCTGCTCATGCCGATCATCGTATTCGGGCTCGGGCTCTCCGTTCGTCTGGATATAACCAAAACGCTCCGATCGGCGCTTCTCGTTGGTGTCAGCTTTGTCGGTATTTTCGCTCTGCTTGAGTACGTCCTTGGACACGTTGGCGAGACCGTGCGCGCGCTGGCAACCGTCTGGGGATTACATCTTATCGGTATCGACGTCGGCTGGCCTGCCGTTGCGGGCTTCACGTGGGCACTCGGGGTGACGGTTCTCGTGATTCCACTTGGCTTCGGTGTCAATCTCTTGTTGCTCGCAGTCGGGTGGACACGCACGCTCGATGCCGATATTTGGAACTACTGGCAGTGGGCGTTCAATGCAGCAATCGTGTACGTGCTAACCGGGAGTTGGGTGCTCGCACTCGGTGCAGCGATTATCACTGAAGCAGTCGTTCTTCGACTCGCTGACTGGACGGCTGAACTCAGCCAAGTCTACTTCGACGTTCCTGGCACGAGTTTTCCGCACGCACAGAGCGTCTTACAGGCACCGTTCGCGTTCGCTATCGAGCGATGCCTCCGTCGAGTGCCGATCATTGGTGATTGGGAAGTCAGCCCCGACGCTCTCGAACGCCGTCTCGACGCGCTCGGCGATCCGGTCGTCCTTGGATTCCTCGTTGGCCTGTTCATCAGCGTCCTTGCCCGACAGTCACTCCTTGCGAGCTTCCGAACAGCGGTCTACGTCGCTGGCCTGCTATCACTCCTCCCACGAATGGTTGCCCTTCTCGTCGAAGGACTCGAACCGATTGTCGAACAGACATCGACGCGAGTGAACAACAGCGACCGTTTCGGCGGCGAGACAGTTGTCATTGGCATCGACGCCGGTCCAATCGCGTTCGCTGATACCACGGCGGTCGTCGCTGGACTGGTACTGATTCCGTACGCGTTGGGATTGGCGTTCATTCCGGGGGTTGTCGTGATGCCACTGGCAGACCTCGTGGTGTTACCGATGTTTTGCATGTGGGCAGCAGCAATCAGTCGTGGGAACCTCGTTCGAACGGTGATCAGCGGTGCGATCATCACGACGATCATTACCGCCGCAACCACAGTTCTCGCCCCGTACATCACAGAGATGGGACGACGGTCAGGTGAAATACAGTCCGTCGAGACAGGAGGGGCGACCCTCGTTTCTGCGCTGAGCGCGGGCGGGAACTGGTGGACGCTCGGGTTTCTGTCACCCTTGGGAATGAACACCATTCAGAGAGGAGTGATCGTCGGAGGCGTTTTGAGCGCGCTCGCTGCGTATGCTTGCTATCGTTGGACGAAAGCGATGCCAGCAGCGGTGGCGAGCAACTACCAAAACACCATGCCAGAAACCGCCGAGAGCAGTCCATCCGATGCAACAGAACGACCGGCGACCGATTGAGCATCCCGCGACAATCATATTACACCGAACTGAACGATGGTTCATCAGATCTAATTAGATTATCTATATGAAAAATATATTCCAAAGAAATATTTTTACCGACACTGACTGAATAGTTAGTTATGGAAGAGACAGATGAGACGCATATAAAGCACGTACCAGACCCAATCAGCACCCCGCAAGGACAGTTGAATCCGTATCCGTGGTACAGACAGATGCGAGAAGAGGCTCCCGTTCGATACGACTCGGAACGTGATTGCTGGGACGTTTTCGGGTACGATGCTGTAAAACGGGTTGCGACCGATTTTGAAACGTTCTCGTCCGAGTTCGATGCGACGCCAATCGCTGGACCGGACGAAGAGCGTGTGATCGATCTCGGCGAGACGATGATCAGGCGAGATCCACCAGAGCACGAGCGGCTTCGAGGAATCGTAGACGAGTATTTTCGTCCGGGAGCACTCCGAGAATTCAACGAAGAGTTCGAGCAGCTCACCAACGAACAGCTCGATCGTGTCCTCGAAGACGGTGAAAGCGAATTCGACTTCGTCAGAGAGTTTGCGTCTCCAATTCCATCGAGGGTCATCGCGGAAATTCTCGGCGTACCACCGGAGAACCAAGAGCTGTTCGTTAAAGTAGGGCCAGGAAGTGAATACAGCCAACGCGAACTAAAATCGTATATTACTGAACTCATCCGTGAGCGAACAGAGAATCCGACAGATGACATCCTCTCAGAAGTCATCCACGCAGAACCGGATGGTTACAAGATGACCGAAGAAGAAATATACCAGTTCTGCGCCCTCCTCCTCCTCGCTGGCAGTCAAACGACGATCACGCTTCTTACGAATGCGGTGTGGCTGTTCGCCGAGCACGACATTGTATCGGAGATCCGTGATGGCGTCATCGACCACGAGACTGCGATTGAGGAAGTACTCCGCTACCGGCCACCCGTCCACAGGATCAGACGAGTGGCGACGGAGGCTGTCGATCTGGATGGTGTGACAATTCAGGCAGGTGACCGTGTCGCTGCATGGATCGGATCGGCTCACAGAGATCCACGAGCGTTTGAAAAACCCGCGACGTTCGATCCTTCTCGCGCACCGAATCCTCATCTGGCATTCGGATCAGGGATTCACTTCTGTCTCGGCGCGCCGCTTGCTCGCATCGAGGCAAACATCGTGCTTTCTGTCTTCCTCGATCGAGTTTCCGATGTGCGTCTTGCAACCGATGATTTCGAACCGATTATGAACAGCACGATGTACGGGCTTCGGAGTCTTCCGCTCTCAGTTCGCACACCGTAGGCCGATGCGTCCAGCCCCGGTACAGATCACGAGGTCCCGAACGTCATTCACATTAGTTGTATAAATCGAGATAATCCAGCACACCTTTGGTGATCATCTTCTGCCACCGGATGCGGGCATCGAGAGGAAGTTCTTCGTACGTCTCGATGATAAACGAGGGAATATCGGCTTCGTACGCTGTTTTCTCCGTGAACAGTCCACTCGGTGCGATGCTTGGAGATGTGATCAAGCCTCGCTCGAACATGATGCGACGCTTTCTGATCGTTCGGTTCGCCCGATTGATTCCCATTTGGGCCGCATCTCTGGCACCGTGTGAGTGAAAGATCGCTTGACCGACACCCGATGGCTCGCTTCCGTAGATCCCCTGCGATTCGTGAAGCGACAGGACAGCGTCTGGCTCAACCTGTTCGACGATATCCCACAGTGCCTGTGCGAGCGGCGTTGTTGGACCATCGTCGACGAGAAAGTGCCGATTTAGATCGCCAGCGTCGGTGGTTCTGGTGTTTTGGGCGATTGCTGTGGGATTTGCTCTTGGAAGCACGACGAGACGACCAGCATCCGGCGTCCAATCGAGGATCTGATCGGCGGCACGGTAGCCAGCCTCCTCATCACCGTGGACACCGCCAACGACGAATGCCGTTGGTCCTTCAACGCCACTGTCAATAACAGAGGTATCGAGTGAAACATCCAACTCCGCGATGGAAACGTCGAGCGACGTAGACTCAGAAGCAGGCGCCTCCGTCGTGGTCGTCTCGGAATCGGTGCCAGCCAATGAATCGACCTCTCCCCATCCAGCATTCGATCCACTGTCGTCCGTTCGGGTACACGCGTTAGTCGTCTCTGATGCCCGCGCAGCGCTGAACTGTGTGATGCCCGCGCCTGCCGCCGCTGCAGCACTCAGAAATGCTCGTCGACCGTGTTTTCCCTCTGCCATGATTTCGGCGTACATCTGTTACTCACTAAAACATTGCGTTATTCACATTCACCAACACGTACGAGGTAGAAACACACTATGGAGTACTCGGATATCAGTCAAGAGAGTACAGGACAGAGGGGTTGGTCAAGCGTGCCTGTCCTGCGGAAGGCAAACAGAGAGTAACGAACTGCCCTTTTGTATCAAATATCTTATGCCGTCTCGTGGTGTTCGATCGATGGACAGTTCATCCGATGAGTCAGCTCCAATCAGTAAAAGCGTATCGAAATACGACGCCGAAGGCTGCGATTCGACCGAATTATATCAAAATAATAAAATTTATTGTGTCAGTGACTTATGACACCGCAGTAGCGAGTCACCTCAAACAATAGACCGGTCGATTGGGTTGGCTCAGTTTGCTGTCTGTAGCGACTCAGCAACCGTGTTTAGGTCAATAAAAAACGACCGACTCACTCAACGGCGATTATAGGATCGGTATTATGCCGCCGTCATCCAAGAGTCCGACATCAACACTGATTCCGTCACTGCTGGCGCTGGCGTCAGCGTTAGCGAGATTCGAGTTACTGTTAGTGTTGTCGTTCTCGAG
The DNA here is from genome assembly GCF_025913575.1 of Halocatena marina. Taxonomy (NCBI): domain Archaea; kingdom Methanobacteriati; phylum Methanobacteriota; class Halobacteria; order Halobacteriales; family Natronomonadaceae; genus Halocatena; species Halocatena marina. The sequence continues at coordinate 2,150,669 of NZ_CP109785.1, forward strand.
GTTGTTGTTGTTCGTGTTGTTGTTCTCGTTGACGATGATTATCGTCGGCTCGTTGGTCGTGTTGTCGGCGTTGTTGTCTGAATTTTTGTTCAGCTTTTTGTCAACGTCGACTTTCTTGACGCTCGGCGACGCTGCAACAGACCCAACGCCTGCCCCAATCACGCTCAGAAGCATGAGTGCGGCCAACGTAATCGAGATTGTTCTTTTCATGGACATTATATTCACGCGAAGACGCGACCAAGGTCGAGACCAAGCTCAAGCCCGGTGCCGCTGGAGCTCGCATTTGCATCAGCAGCGTTCGAGTTGGCGTTCGTGTTGTTGTTCTCGAGGTTGTTGTTGTTCGTGTTGTTGTTCGCGTTGTCAACGATAATCACGGGATTGTTCGTCGTGTTATCAGCGTTATTATCCTGATTATCGTTGATCTTTTTGTCAACGTCGACTTTTTTGATACTCGTCGCTACAGCAGGCCCAGCGCCAGCCCCAATCACGCTCAGAAGCATGAGTGCGGCCAACGTAATATGGATGATTCGTTTCATTGTTGTAATTGTGTCTTTGTTTAGGAGTTATAGTGCAACATCAACACCGAGACCAGTGGAGCTAGCGTTCGCGTCCGCATTCGCAGCGTTCTCGTTGGCGTTGGTGTTGTTGTTCTCGAGGTTGTTGTCGTTCGTGTTGTTGTTCGCGTTGTCAACAACAATCACAGGGTTGTTCGTCGTGGTGTCGGAGTTGTCGTCCGAATTTTTGTTCACCTTTTTATCAACATCAACCTTCTTGATTTTCTTGTGCTTCTTGTCGTGATCGTGATCACGATCACACTGCTTCGCTGCAACAGACCCAGCGCCCGCCGCAACTACACTCAGGATCATGAGTGCGGCCAACGTAACGCGGATAATTTGTTTCATTGTTGGTAACCAACTAAATTTTAGACCGCTTCCAGAAGGCCAATGTCAATGCCAAGTCCGGTGCTGCTAGAGCTCGCGTTCGCATCAGCAGCGTTCGAGTTGGCGTTCGTGTTGTTGTTCACGAGGTTGTTGCCGTTCGTGTTGTTGTTCTCATTATCAACAACAATCACGGGATTGTTGGTCGTTGTATCAGAATTGTTATCCTGATTATCATTGATCTTCTTGTCAACGTCGACTTTTTTGACGTGCGATGACGCTGCAGCAGGCGCAACGCCGGCACCAACGATCATGCTCAGAAGCATGAGAGCGGCCAACGTAGCGTGGATAGTTCGTTTCATGGTTGTTGATTTGGTCTGGGAGAGGATCACACCAAGGTCAATAACGCCCACAGAGTTTGTCGGCGGTCGGTGTGTCACTATCCCAGTGCATCCCCATGTTCAAACAGGGTTACTATAAATATTGTCCAAGATTTAGATATAGAAAGAAGTCTAAGATGAATTATGTATATATTGAGTTGTCAATCGCCGCTACGTCCTTCGATAATAACCGAATTAGGAGCTATTATTAACAAATCTATATGAGTTCATTATAGTTGGTAGTATGATTATCGAGAGAGAATGAAGTCGCTATCAACACATCAGTAAAAGATGAGCGGTTAAACCAGGACGACACACCACAGTGGGTGTTTGCTTCGATCAAATCCTTCTCACATCTTCCAGCACGACTTTTGAGTAAACCGGCGTAGTGCCGTTGCCGGGCCACGGTGTCTCCGCCTTCCCCGCTGTTCCCGCTTGAGCGACGTTCCACGAGCTAGTTCGCAGCGCTGATCATCATATTCTTTCAATCAACCGCTCAGACGATGGAGTAGTTCGTGCGTGTGGCAACCAAACGATCCGTTGACCGCACGATACACAATGAGGACACGTCAGTGTCAATATTGAATATCTTCACATCACATTTCTAATAGTTAATCTAGCAGTCACCGCAGACGTTTTCTTGTATAATTGGATTCGTCGGTGACAGCACGCCGGTGAAGGTTCTCTCTTATTGGACTATCGTCCGACCCAGCTAATCAACTAAAGAACCTGTCGCTTTGTGCTCGAAGAATTATGAAATTCCAAACACAACAATTCCTTTCACTATCCGTTTATTTAATTATGTTGGATGCAATACTGCATACGATGTATTAGTATATTGTGCGTAAATAATGTCACATGGTATGAAAAATGTTTAATCTGGGTGCGAGGAGACCTGATGTATGGGAACGAACACAGCACTTGGAACACAAGGGCCGGCATCGTTGATTCTTATTCGACTTTTAGTAGGAGGCGTATTTCTCTCCGAAGGAGTTCAAAAGCTCATTTTTCCAGGGGTTCTTGGAGCTGAACGCTTTGCCCACCTTGGATTTCCCGTTCCGGGACTCACCGCCACAGCCATTGGCACGATCGAAATTGTCGCAGGCGCGGCAGTTCTCCTGGGATTGGCGACACGTCTAGCCGCGCTCTTTCTGTTAGTGATCGCAATTGTTGCGATCATTACAACGAAAGTCCCGATTTTACTGGGACACAGCGTTTGGGTTTTCCCACTCGAGGAGAGTAATCGCTACGGTATGTGGGCGTTTCTCCACGCATGGCGCGGAGATATCGCAATGTTGCTCGGCTCACTCTACTTGCTCATTGCCATCGACTAAGACACAGGAAGATAACCGAGAGTCGTCATTGCGATACAATATTGTCTCAATCGCGGAGTTCCAAGATGTTCTGGCTGTTTTATTTTTCTCGCGCGGGCGCGCGAATGACGCGCTGACAAGCTGTAGCAAAAGTAAGGAGAATGGTCTATCCGACCTGAATAGAATAACACCTTTGACGATACACAACATGTGACATTATAACATGATTCGACAGGTAAATATACTAGCGATTCAAATGGAGCCACTCCGCCATGACGACAGAGCCTTCCCCTACAGCGGACCGCCCTGATCCGGAATTGATGATCGTTTGTGAATCATCAACCGGTCGAACGATACTTGGTCCAGATCCAGTCGCCTTCCAACGATGGGAACAACAGCGAGACGCCTCCAAAGCGAATCCCGAAGACGACGGGACCAAACGGACGCAGAAGGACGGGAAAACAGATGTACGGGAGGATGATGCGTGAGAGTCCATGTCGAAGAATCACTATACAGTACTCATTCAGGACGTGCGTCGATCCAGCGGACCGCAACCGATCTCCTGTGCGTGATTAGATCGTAACGACTGATCACCAATACGTTCAGCATACGATTTCTCACTCGTGTTCGAGACAAATGAAACAGTCTCAAACGAGAGCAGCTGTGCTTTGGCAACTCAGACGGCACAGTACATCGTCGTGTTGACAGCGACCGACACGTGTAACGATTCCAAAGTAGTGATACAGCGTTTCTTATCCGACTGTCCTACTTTCGACACTCTACCCGTAAAATCCGTTTCGAGCAGCACCACCGGCACGAAGCATCGCAACGGACGCATCGAACGCCTCGCGGTAGGTATCAGCGCTCACACTTGTTGTCCGACCGCCAGTCCGTTCGACGCCCGGCACGCCGCCAGCACGGAAAGCGTGGTTCGTTGCTGACCATTCGGCCTCAATAGTGATATGTTCTGCTGTCGTCGTCGACTGATCGAATCCACCATCCGCTGCGCGTTGGAGCGCTCGGGTTGCTGCCTCGCGAATTGCTGCTCTCGATGTTACGGGAGAGAGACACTCTGCTGAAAATCGATCGACCCCCTGCTTTACTACTGCTGTCTCGACGCTTTCTCCAAGTTCATCAGTTGCCTCGTCTGCCGTTTTATCATCGCCAGTAACGAGACCGACCGGTACACCGAAATGAGCCGCAAGAGCAGCGTTCCAACCGAGCTCACCGACTTCTCGTCCGTCGACTAGCAGTCGAATCAGTTCGTGCCCGTAAAATGTGTGGTTGAGGACTGCACCCGATGTGCCAGCCTTGGCGTGGTAGCCAACAAAAAACGCTACGTTGTGATCGGACGAGAGGCCCTGCATCATCGAGCGAGGTTTCGTCCGTCCGCGGATCAAGCGGGCCCGATCGTCAAGCCGCGATCGATCGAGATTCCGCATACCCGAGTGTGAGTCGTTGACCAGCACCTCACTCGCGCCACCATCATACGCCCCCTCGATGGCTGCGTTCACATCACCGTGGAGAAGCTCGGTTCCGCGCTCGTACTCACGCTCACCGCTCACAACGTCTTCCGGCGTTGTGATACCCGTGATTCCTTCCATGTCTGCGGAAATGAATACCTTCACGAAACCACCGTTCGGTGAGGATCAATAAAGCATTTCACCCGGATTCGATTAGGGAGTTGCTCCAGCGCGCTCGTTTCCCATTAGAAGTGAAGAAGTGCGTCTAGGTCATTAACGCTATAATATCGGCGATCGCACGGTGTTTTTCCCAGTACTCGACCGTGAACGACCAGCAGCAACAAAGCTAGCAACCAAGAGCATCTGAAAATTCAGTGCGTTCGAGAAAGAACAGGCGGTCATATCGTCAGTGGCGTGTATAGCGCTGTTTCATCTCATCAAGAATAGTGTTCAGTATTTTCTGCTCACCAACACGGAGATGTTCGAGCAATGTTGGCCCAGTGACACCGAGCGATTCAGCGATCTGCGTCGCAGATACGTCCCGTGGCCACTGATAGTAACCCTTTGCCTGTGCTTCAAACAGACTTTCGCGCTGTCTGGTTGATAGGCCCGAGTACATTTTATCGACGTTATCTGCGAACTCGACTTCATCTTTGGGATCAACCTCGTGAATCGCTTCGACCTCTACATCAAACTCGTCTGCCATCTGGTTCAGCACACAACTGAGAATATCGGAACGCACGAGCACAGTCCAGTATTCCTGACCACCGGTGATGTGAACAGGTTCGATCGGCATGAACTCGGAATTAACGATCTGAGGAACGATACTACTATCGCGTTGGTAAGTAACCACAACGCGGGCACGATCGAACGAACGCTTGAGCACCGCAATGTTGTTTACCACGCTGTGGGTGGCGATCGTCTCGATGAACGCATCGATCGTTGCATCACCTTCTGAAACAAGAATGAAATCACCCTTGATCTCCTCTTTCGTTGGATAGAGAGATTTTTCGATAATATGGGTTCCTGGATGAGCTTCCGTGGCTGCGAGCGTCCAACACCCCGGATGCTGGAGTTCCAGTTTCACCTGCTTGTACAGTGTCCCTTCTTCTTCTGAACTTGACTGACAGACACGGGTTATACTCATATGACAATTCATTCAAAGTAATCATTCACTAAATAGTTACTCATTAAACACACAATTATTTAGTATTAAAATGTACATGTATGAACATATATTGGCAAGCTCAATCCAGTCAACAAGCGGTGATCGGAGGCCACCCCGATCCGTGATCGGCACCGCGTCAATCCAGGATCCGCTTTGCCATCTCGAACTTCCGATCGGTAGCTGTATGATGGGTTGGCTGTTGCTGGTCCGGTTCATGGATCAGATCACGGTCCAGATTTGCGTCCGGATCGGGGGACGCGGTAACGACAGCCCCCACAGTTCCGTCGGCGTGGATGTAGTCGCTACCACCGAGACTGAGAGCGACGTGTCCGGGGAAAAAGAGGAGATCCCCCGGTTGGAGGTTTTCGTAGGAGACGGAGACGCCCAACCGGCGCTGTTGGTCTGCATCGCGCGGGAGTGTGAGACCGGCCAGTCGGTAGGCCATCCACACGAGCCCAGAACAATCGATACCGTCGGTCGTCATCCCACCCCAGCGATACGGCGTTCCGAGATAGCGCGTTGCGTTCGTTACGACTGCTTGAGCCGTCAGACCGGAATCAGCGTCGGAGACCATCGCCGCATTCGTTAGACTCGACACCACAGCGTCTTCGAGTCGGACGTTCGTTCCGGTGCGAAATTCGATCACGGGATGAGAATCCACGTCCCGGACGTGACACTCGGTTCCTGCATATACGGTCTCTACTCCGTCGACTAGATCAGGTACATCAGCAGTGAGAACGTGATCGAACGCCCCATCGACAGGAGCAACGAGATACTCGGATCGAACCCAGCCAAGGTAAGCATCCGGTGTCCTGACCCGGGTCCACGCTCCTTCTGTGTCGAACGCCGTGACAGATGCCCCATAGAGGATTTCGGTGATGCGTTCTGCATCCGATTCTGACTCCCCACGGACAGGAGCGACCCCAACAGTAACTGTTCTCTCACGTGCGTGTTCTTCGATGACATCGATATTGGTCTCGACCATCTCGGTGGCGTTCCCTACAGAGCTCACTACTCGATCTCGGAGCTGAGCGCTCTGAACACGGCCAGACACGGCTATTCCAGTCTCAGTCTGTCGAGCAGCGAGATCGAAGCACACCACACGCTCGTCCGGAGCGTACCTCGTTTCACACCGTCCGAGTGCACACATAACTGTGGGAAGAGTCATACAAGTCACAATCACGACATCACGAAAAGGATTTCGTCGTCATAGATCGTGGGAGAAAGCACCGGGTGAAGCATGAGAAAGAGTAACGATACCACGTTTCGACATGATGGTATGCAGATCGGTACCGCCAAAGCACACGCCGGACAGCTCACTGAGGGATGGTTCGACGCCACCGAGTTGCCGACTGGTTCGACCGAGCGGCTCCCGGTTCTCATCGCCGATGGGGTTGAAGACGGTCCGACGCTGTGGATCACTGGTTCGATCCACGGCAACGAAGTCACAGGACTCGCGGCCGCACAAGACGTGATGACGGAGACATTGGCTGAGCGTCTGGCCGGTACTGTGGTCTGTCTCCCAAACCTGAATCCAGCTGGACTCCGCCGGACTGCTCGGACATCGTACTATCACGACGACGATCCGAACAGATACTTTCCGGAGTCAACAGAGACAACTGGACAAGCACGCGTGCAAGAACGAATCAACGAACGACTCTTCGAACAGATCGAAGACACTGCTGATGCGGTCGTATCGCTTCACACCGCTGGTGTGGATTCGCTGCCGTTTTCGATCATCGAACGCGTCCACTACGGTGAGTTCCGCACCGAATCTGAGGCACGGGAGCTGGCAGCGACGGTGCAACGACTCGCCGACGCCTTCGGATTGCCAACCGTGCTCGAATTTGAAGCAGAGGATCACGAGACGCGCCGGCTCCACCGATCGCTCGGAGCCGCGACATTGAATGTCGCGGGAATACCGACGTTCACTCCAGAACTCGGGAGCCACACCGTCGTTCAGGAACGACCCCGCGAAAGCGCCGTCGTTGGACTCCGTAATGTAATGTGCGAACTCGGTTTGCTTGATGAATCAGACAGAAAGCCGAACGCGCTTGCTCCAGATTCTCCGGTACCGTTTCCTGTGAGGCGAGCTGACCACCCAGCAACGGAGACGGCCGGAATTGTCCGACATCTCGTCGATACCGGAGACGTAATCGAGGCAGACGAACCCGTCGCAGAGATCGTCACCCCACACGGCACCCGAAAAACGACGATCCACTCTGACCACGCAGGCTACGTGCTCGCTCGCCGAAACGGTGTGGCCGTCTACGAAAACGATTCTCTCCTGAGTATGGCTGTTCGAGACACGGGAGACACCGTGGTGGCTCGATGAAGTAGTACTGCCACTCAAAGCACGGTAGGATCGAGCTGAGCGTACGAGAGTAAAATTCTCGCCGACATTGGAATTACAAAAGATATTTATCATCACCAATATCACGTCCGAGCAGTGATTCATCAACGTCTCATTTCGCCGAGCCCGAGGTTCGTGGACCACCCGAGTGCGGCTATTCGACAGCGTGTGATACCGAATAACGGTCGTGTTACTAAAACAGAATTTATAACGACTATTGGTACACGTGTCATCTAATAGTGACGTTTTTCGAGAAGATGTTGTTCGTTCTGACGGTGAATCGTCACTCGAAGTCATCGGGAGAGATGGCGAAATAGATGGAGACACAACGAGCAACGAGGAGAGCACAGCTGAGGAAACGAACGCAGTCCTCCTGTCCGCAGACAGCGACCAAGTGCCGACGATAAGCATCATCATTCCCACGCTGAACGAAGAACAGGGGATTGGTGAGTGTATCACTCGCATTGAGCGCGCGCTCTGTGAGTTAGAAATCACGGGTGAGATCATCGTCAGCGATAGTTCGACGGACCGAACACCAGACATCGCACGAGAACGAGGGGCGATCATCGTCGAACCGGATGCTCCGGGGTACGGCTATGCGTACCGGTACGCGTTCGAGCACGCTCGCGGAGCGTACATCGCGATCGGAGACGGCGATACGACCTACGATTTCGAGGAACTCCCACGGCTCTATCGGCTCGTCGAATCGGGACCGGCCGATATGGCAGTGGGAAGTCGACTCGCCGGAACGATCGAACCGGGGGCGATGCCGTTGTTGCACCGATACATCGGCAATCCGTTGCTCACGAAATTCCTGAACGTATTCTATGGGGCCGGAGTGTCTGATGCTCACAGTGGAATGCGTGTGTTCTCGCGGTCGATGCTCGAACAGCTCGAATTCTCGACCGACGGGATGGAGTTTGCGAGCGAGATGATCATGGAAGCTGGCGAGCATGGGTTACGAATCGACGAGCGGCCAATCACGTACCACCCACGGACTGGTGATGCGACGATAGACAGCTTCCGTGACGGCTGGCGGCACGTGCGGTTCATGCTCGTGAACGCCCCTGGGTATCTGTTTTCGGTGCCCGGTCTCGTGATGGGAGCAATCGGGCTGTTCGTCATGGCACTCGCGTACTCTCCGATCACCATCTTCGGTCAGCCGTTCGGTATCCACTCGCTGGTTGCCGGGAGTCTGCTGACGCTGATCGGCTATCAGGTTGTGAGCCTCGGTGCGTTCACTGCTGTGGCTGGTGATCCGATCCAAACACCGAACGATCCGATCACGAAGTGGATCGTCGGTCACGTCCGACTCGAACAAGGCGCGTCGGTCGGTCTTGTCGTGTTCGTGGCAGGAGTCGCTTATTCATCGTATCTGGCCTACGAGTGGATCACGACATCAAATCTCCCATTCCCAATGAGTAGTATCGTCGCGCTCACAGCGATTGTACTCGGTCTCCAGATCATCTTCGGATCGTTCTTTCTGAGTGCGATTGCAGAGTGAACAGACAGTTGACACAAGTACTACGCGTGGGATGAGGAATCGATCACGCGCTGGTAGATTTGCTCGGCGCGGTCGGTAATTCGGTTCCAGTCGTAGCGCTCTGCAAGCGTGGTCGGATCGGACGGTGGTTGGTCACCGTCGAGAACCCGCTCCAAGCGGTGGGCAACTGCCTCGGCGGTCGGGGAGACGAGAAAGCCGCCGTCACCGACGACCTCACTGGCGGCTGAGTGTGGGTGATCGGCTGCAATGACGACACAACCGGCGGCCATCGCCTCAGCGACAGTGATACCGAACCCCTCCCGTGTCGAGGGAGAGACGAACACCCGTGCGGCGTTCATGTATCCGAGCATCTCTTCGCGCTCGAGAAAACCGAGAAAAGAGATCTGATCACGACACGAGAGATCATCGGCGTGACGTTCGAGTGCATCTCGACGGGGACCCTCACCGATAATCCCGAGTGAACAGTCGGGGGGTGCGATCGAATCGAAGGCCTTGATCAAGATTTCGACGTTTTTTTCGGCGATGAGTCGTCCCACGAACAGAACATCGAAGCCGTCCTCTGCTTCCTGTACCGATCGAATTCGATCGACATCGATCCCGTTCGGAACGATGTCGATACGATCTCGCACAGGACCGATAGCGGCTAACCGATCTGCGGTGACACCCGAAACGGCGATCGGGTGTTGGGGTGTCTTCGCCGTGAGTCGCTCTATTAATCTGCCACACGGCCCGAGCAGCCCGAGATACTCATTCCAGTAGGATCCCCACACTTCGTGCCACGTCGTGATGAGTGGCGTAGCTGTCCGTATTGCGCTCGCCTTGGCGGCGAGAACGGGGAAGTACGGAAACACAGAAGCGACGACAAGGTCGTGGTCGTCGAGCGCACGATGGAGCACGAAAAGCAGATCCTTCGAGAATTCAATCGCCTCCGTGATCGAACGACGGTCACCCACGTACAGGTCCCGCGCCGGACTCACCGCCCGAAGCGTCACACCCTCGTGAACGGTATTCTTGGGACCGTCCCAGAAATGTCGTCCGTAGATCGTCACCTCGTGACCACGGGCAGCGAGCCGAGTACTGATCTCGTAGATCCGCTTTTCCGCGCCGCCCGTGACGAACGGGTACACGACATTCGAGACGAAAGCGACATTCATGTGATGGTATCTGATTTCACGAGGGATAGCACACAGAACGCTGTTTCGATACGGAACGACCAATCAAGAGAGATAACTAGTTGGAAATTGTTAGAAAATAAAACGATGAAGAACGAGAGTAAGACAACGGTTATATTATACGTTGGTGCCACCCAATCGACAAAAGAATGAAGCCATCTACATCGACGCAGGAGTATACAACCGTCCAATTACCGACAAAGAGTGTTGCTGTACTGGAAGAACGCGTTCGATCGACCGAATTTGACTCCGTCTCCGCCTATCTCACGTTTCTCATCGACGAACTCGCACACCAGACAGACAATAGCGACGACGCTCCTGACAGCCAGCAGGCCAAGGGAATGGACGATGAAGCGATCGAGCAACGCCTTCGATCGCTTGGCTACCTGGACAACTGACACAGTATTAGCATGTCAGAGACAGCCTCTGCCTCAAGTCGTATTGCGAGCGGTGCAGTCGTCGTGTTGGTCGGTCATGTAATCGGAATGGGGCTGGGGTTTAGCACGCGTATACTCTCAGCTCGTCTCTTGACGCCGAGCGAATACGGAGCACTCATACTGGGCGTCACAATCATGACTGTTCTGGCGCTCATCGGACAGTTGGGACTCCGACAGGGCGTTCCGAGATACATTCCGATCGACGAAGATCCAGCGTCGGTCTCTGTCACGGCGTTTCAGTTGACGATCGGTTCGTCACTCGTGCTCGTCGGTGGGACCATTCTCTTTTCCGAGCAGATCGCACGACAGCTCGCTGGTGTAAAATTCCAGTCGCTCATCATCGTTTTTGTCGCAGCTGCTCCGTTCCTCGCGGTTCTCGAAATCGCGGCTGGGATCTTCCGCGGAGCCGAAGACGCGCTCACGAAAGGGCTGGTCTACAACGTTTTGCACCGTTTCTCAGTGTTTGTGCTGTTAGTGGTGGCCGTTGGTGCCGGGTATGGCCCGCTCGGAGCGGCTGTCGGTTGGGCGAGTGCTGTTGCCGTGACTGCGGTCGTCGCCGTCGTTCTGGTGCGAAAAACCGCGCTTCCCGAGCGCGTTCGTTGGCGCACGGTTGACATGGACAAAGCCCGCAAACTGGTGTCGTTTTCCATTCCGCTGATGGCAGCGAGCTCGGTCTGGCAGCTGATGCAACAGATAGACACCCTCTTCGTCGGGCATTTTCTGACGACAGCGGGCGTCGGTGTCTACGATGCGGCGTTCATTCTCAGCCGGCTGATTCTGGTTTCGCTGTGGGCGTTTGGCTTCCTACTCCTTCCGGTCTTCTCGCAGTTAGGGGAACAAAACGCGCACAGCGAGATGGACACAATTTACAAATCGATAACAAAATGGATGGTCGTCGTGACGGTTCCTGGTGTTTTGTTTCTGATTGGATTCGGTGATGCGCTCCTTGCCTCGATATTCGGAGCCGAGTACGAGAGTGCCACAGGACCGCTTGTCGTCCTCAGCACGACGTTTTTCCTCCACATCGTCGCTGGTCCAAACAAGGAGGCGCTGGTCGCAATTGGCGAAACCCGCTACATACTCCGTGCGAATCTGGTGACGTTCGTCGTGAACCTCGCGTTGAATCTTACTCTCATTCCGGCGATCGGTATCCTTGGTGCAGCGATCGCAACCGGGAGCGCATACACGTGTATGAACGTGCTCGTCAGCTACCGGCTGTACGCACAGACGGGCATCCATCCGTACTCCCGTGCAGTCGCGTCCCCACTCCTCATTGCTGTGATCCTATTCGGAATCGTCGAGTACGGAACCCGCTCGATCGAACCGACGATTCCGATCATCGGTGCGGGACTGATCCTATTTCAGGGGATGACAGCGGTAGCGTACGTCATCGGTGGAGGAATCGAGAACGCAGATATCGAACTCCTCGGACAGTTAGACGACCGGCTCTCGATCGAACTGGAGGGCGTAATTCAACTTGCCCGCCGGTTCTCCTAGAGTGATACTGCTCTCTCACCAGCGGCGTCATGGGAGTGAGACCACCGCTGTTCCCAGCGGGCGCTGATCAATACTAAAACGTCCATTCATTCGAGGTGATAGAGCTATCCGTTTCGTTCCAGAGATAGTAGCAAGATGACTGACGAAATTGTCAAGCGGATCGAAGCAACACTTGAGGAGCCCGACGACAGAATTGCAGCGGAGCTACCGGGACTGCTCAACGAGATCGATGGGCAGACTGAAGAACTCCTCCTCGAACATCCAGCGCTCTTCGCCCGGATCACCCAGCGGATGGATGCGGTAGATATCGGATCGTTCGCCACCGAGCATCCCGAAACGGTCGAACAGTTTCAGTCTATGCTGTGGACAGGAATGGGACTGCTCGTACAGGCAAGCCCTGACGTTCGGGAGTCGATCACCGAAGACATCACCGTCAATTTCGAGGCGACCGACGCACCGATGACAGGACATCTCGAAGTGCGCGAGGAAGAGCAAACGATCGACGGTGGAACAGAGCTACTCGAAAATCCCGACATCACCATCACTGGATCGGCCGACGAACTCGTCGGGCTCATCACCGGAACCGTCGATCCGATTCAGGGATTCATGCAACAAAAATACGAAATGGATGGCTCCATCCAGAAAGGAACGCGGCTTGCCTCAACGATGGGACAGCTCACGAAGCTTCTCCCGAGCTGAGAGAGCAGCCTGCCTTCAGTTCACCGAACGTCACTCATCCCGTGCGATATCACTCAGTAGTTCGAACGCCTCATCCCCGTACGCAATCACACGCACGTCGCTCAACGATTCGGGATCGTACTCGTTGATGATTCCACAGATAATTTCGAGGCCTGCCCGGAGATCGAAGCCCGCGACACCACAGCCAATAGCGGGAACCACGAGCGATTCACAGCCGAGATCGTCGGCGAGCACGAGACTATTCCTCGTTGCATCGCGGATACTGTCGGCCGACGCCTGTCCGCCTTCCGGCATCGCTGCAGCGTGGATGACGTACTCACACGGGAGGTTGTATCCACCGGTTTCGACCGCACCTCCCAGCTCGATCGGTCCGTTCGAGATGGCTTCCTCGTTGAGTGGTGCACCGCCACCCTTCCGAAGCGCTCCGGCAACGCCAGATCCCATGCGAAGGCCGGTATTCGCTGCGTTCACGACAGCATCCACGTCCTGTCGAGCGATATCTCCTTGAATGATACCGAATTCCATGGATGCTCTACGAACCTCCAACAGAATACAGTACCGCCCCGACGAATATGACAGCACAACTCGATGCAGTCTCCCCAATACGACAGATGCACACCATAGTACATAACAAAATACACACAGATCCTGTTTGTTATATTGTGTTAACCCGAGGGATCTGACATGGTCGAGGATCCCAGTGAACTGTACGGTCAACACCGCCAGCAGGACGTCTACGCGATGGGGATGCTCGCCGATCAGCGTCCCGATATCCCTGTCCGGTATGAGGAGCTCGAACGGGACGCCATCGAAGCGATGAGCGACCGGGCAGCTGGGTACGTTGCTGGCGGTGCTGGTAGCGAGGACACGGTGACAGAGAACCGCCGCTCGTTTGCTAACTGGCGTATCGTCCCACGGATGGGGCGCGACGTGAGCGAGCGTGACCTCCACGTCGACATCCTCGGACAGACGTGGGACGTACCGCTGATGATCGCACCGCTTGGTATCCAGACGATCATTCACGAGGACGGAGAGCGTGCGACCGCGCGGGCCGCGAGCGATCTCACGCTCCCGATGTCTCTGAGTTCGGTCGCTTCCTACCCGATGGAAGACATCGCTGCGGAGCTAGACGAGACGCCAAAGTGGTTCCAGTTGTACTGGTCTTCCGACTGGTCGATCACTGAAAGCTTCATCGAGCGAGCGGCGGACGCCGGATTTGATGCCATCGTAGTCACTGTCGATGTCCCAATTCTTGGCTGGCGCGAACGCGACATCGAGCAGGGGTATCTCCCGATGCTCGACGGGGAAGGGCTTGCGAACTATTTCACCGATCCCGCGTTTCGCGCGTCGCTCGATGTCCCACCCGAGGAAAACGAGGACCGTGCTATCCAGCAGTTCCTCGATATCTTCGGTGATCCGACGCTCACGTGGGACGATCTCTCGGATCTCTGTTCGATGACTGAGCTCCCGGTCGTCGTGAAAGGACTTCTTCACCCCGATGACGCGGAGCTGGCAATCAAACACGGCGCGGACGGCGTCATCGTTTCGAATCACGGAGGGCGACAAGTCGATGGAGCCATCGGTGCACTCGATGCTCTTCCGGGGATTGCCGATCAGATTGGTGACCGCGTTCCCGTGCTCTTCGATAGCGGCGTTCGCTCTGGTGCGGATGTTGTTACAGCGCTCGCGCTTGGGGCTGATGCCGTTGGCATCGGCCGACCCTTCGCGTACGGACTGGCACTGGGCGGTGAAGATGGCGTCCGTGAAGTACTCACGAACATCCGCGCGGATCTCGATCTCACGCTCTCGAACGCCGGACAGACGACCGTTACCGATCTTGACCGCTCACTGCTCCGAGAGGAGACCATACACTGAGACCACGCCGATCACAGTGCTGTGGGTGCGAGGGCTTCGATCGTCTGATCTGCGAGTTCCGTCGCGTTGTTCGGGATCGTCAGCATCGGACGGTCGATGGTATCCATCGATAGGAGTTCTCGTAACTGCGCTCGGGCCTGCTCGGGCGTACCAGCGACACCGAGCGCCGTGAGCATTGAGTCGGTAACTTCTGATGTGGCCGCTGTACGGTCGCCATCGCGCCACGCCCGTGCGATGCGTTCAGCTTTCTCCGGAAACTGTGTGGCGACCGCCCGTTCGTAGCCTCGACCGTTGCCGACGTAGTAGGCGATGTGTCCCCGTATCGCGTCACGTGCCTCTGTAGGATCGTCCGACACCGCCGCCGGAACGTACGGAGCGACGGTAATAGCGGAAGGGTCGCGTCCCGCGCTGTCTGCGTGTTCAGCGATATACTCGAACGATTCTGGAAGTTCGGGGAACGGAATGTTGTGTGGTATCCAGCCGTCACACAGTCGGGCAACGACGCGCCGGTTCGCCGAGCCGAGTGCAGCGTGGTAGATGGGTACGTCGACACCGAGCGACGGAAAGTCAGCAGTCTGGAAGACTTGTCCCTCGTATGAGACGCGCTCGCTTCCAAGATAGGCCCTCGCCAGCTCGATGGTCTCGTGTGCGCGCCGCACTGGGTTCTCGAACGACATCCCGTGAAGATCCTCAACGGCTTTCTGTGTGCTTGTCCCGACACCAAGCGTGAATCGACCATCGGACAGTCGATCAAGCGTGGCAGCAGTCATGGCGAGGACGGCGGGCGTTCGTGAGAATACGTTCAAAATAGCAGTGCCGAGTTCGATGTCGTCAGTACAAACAGCGAGTTCGGCCAAGCGAACGACCGAACTCGAACCCCACAGCTCAGGTATCCAGAGTGACTCGTATCCAAGCGATTCCGCGTTGTGCGCGAATTCCGTCGACTCGACCCCGAACGGTGGCAGCAACAATCCAAGACGCATAGCACCACAAAGAGAGGGAGACGATAATTACGTTGTGGCAGATGTGGAGAAAATATCGAAACGAGAGATACGGTCGCCGATGTGCAGTGACGCACACCTGTCGAACAGCACAGAAAACGGAGGGATTCGATTACTACCCAGACACAGGATCTCGCTGGTCGACCAACGGGGTGTCGGCCAGTTCCGAGACAGCGACCTCACCAGTGAGTTCCGTGTAGGGGTACGGGATATCGATGCCTTCCTCATCGAAGCGTTCTTTCACCGCTTCGACGAAGTCAGATCGAACGCGGACGTATTCGCCTCGGGTGGGGTTGCCGATCCAGACTCGGCCAGCAAGACCAACGTACGAATCGCCGAGTTCGGTGAGTCTAACGGACGGTTCGGGGTTGCTGAGGACTCCATCAATCTGCTTTGCTTCCTCAACGATGATGCGTTTTGCTTGCTTGATGTCGTCGTCGTACCCGATGCCAAAGAGGAACGGGAGCCTGAGCGTGTCGTTCGAAACGGGGTTCGTGACCGGATTGTTAGCGAGATCGGAGTTCGGGACCGTAATTACCTCGTTGTCGAACGTCTCGATCTTCGTGGTTCGGAGTTGGATCTCGCGCACGACACCCTTCATGCCGTTCCACTCGATCCAGTCACCGACGTGGAACGGCTCGTCGCGCAGAATGAAGATGCCAGAGACGAAGTTGCTGATGAGATCTTGGGCGGCAAAACCGATTGCCAGCGCCAACGCACTGGAGAGCGTTGCAAACGCAGCCATCACCACTTCGAATCCGGCGATGGTCGATGCTGCCGCGACCGAAACGAGTAACGCAAGCACCTCCGCAACGCTCACTGAGAGGCTGATAACAGTGGCGTTGACGCCACGAGACTGCATTCCTTGCTGAACGCCGTGCTTGAACAGCCGCTTTGAAACGTAGTAAAGCGCTACGAACGCGACGACGAAGGTAACGAACGTTATGATTGCCTCAATCATCTGCCCTTGGATGTTCGCAATGACATCCGTTGATGGTTGCAGTGGTATAGGATTCATCGGTAGCAAACAATGTCAACTGCCCCATAGTGATTTCGGTTTGTATCCAAAAACATCAAGAAATTGTATTAAATGAATGTATATAGCACTGTCAATTTCGATACGTAGAAGCGATCGAATCAAACTGTAGGATATAATTAACAAGTACTAGACACTGGTGGGGCGATTGCTACATCCCCCGTACACCGTGCAGCGCCAACGACCGAATTTTGAAGCGAGATTCTGTCAAATCAGAGCTATTATTGAATTCAGTGAGCCGCATCGTGAGGGTTGAGTTCGGTGTCGTACTGTTCGGCGTGATCAGTGTAGTCGATGAATCTCGGTGCATCGGGATCGAACGGACGTTCGAGCGAGTCGAACGCCTTCTTTTTGTCCCAGCCTTGGAGCTTCCCGATCGCGCTCCGGTCTTCGAGGTCGTGAAAGTCGAGGTCGTCTTTCGTGATCTCCCACGCCTTCATCCCTTGTTCGGTCCGGATGATGACGCTCGAATACTCTTCGCTGCTCCCGACCGACCCCACGGTCAGGTCGGCACAGAACCCGGAGAAATCCGCACACTCATCACAGCCTTTGAGCGCAGCGTCGTGGAACTGTTCGACATCCTCTTCGAGAATCATCTCACCTTCCTGATTATAAGCCATCATCTTCCCGTGGAGCACGTCGAGTTTCCCGATCTCGTCTGGAGAGATGCTCCGCTGTTCAGAGAGCTGCTCGCCGATGAGTTTGTAATAATTGAAATTCTTCGTGCACATCAACGCGATCGTGTAGTCGATCGCTCGCACACCCGCGTTCTGGGACTGGTAGTCCCACTCGAAATCCTGAAGCGCGCGGATGCCTTCGATTTCACACGGCGTTCCAACGAGCGCCAACGAGAGTTCGTCCCACGATTTGTCCGGAAGTTTGTCCTCCCACTGCTTTACGTTGAGATTTCCGAGCGCCATCGTCTGGTTGTAGAAGCTCCCGGCGTTCTCGATCAGCTCGTCCGGCGTCGTCGCAAGGAAGGATTCGGCCTTCCACGGCTCCGCATTGGATTCGGTGGCGATGAGTGCACCGTCGATCTCGCCTGCTTCGAGCAGGTGGATGAGGACGCTCGTGACGACGCCGCCGTCTTGGGCATTTTCGCGCCACGCGTCGTCCACTTTCGCTGAGAACTCCGTGATTGGATCGCCCGCTCCTTTCACGTTGTCTTCGCCGCCGGTGATCTTCCACTGGCGCTCGTACCGGAGACCACCCCGTGGACAGAAGTCCCAGCACAGAGAACAGCCGGTACACATCTTCACGAGCTTTGGCAGCCCGTCATCACCGATTCCGATGGAGTCGGAAGGACAGGCAGCGACGCACGTCCCACACTGGATGCATCGATCCGCCTGCACGACCGCTTCGTCGAGTTCCATGAACCACGTCTTCTCATCCGGCGTCTCGATGTCGTTCATCTCCGAGCGGATGCTGTAGTTCGGGGTGTCAAGTGTGGTTCCGTCGGGAACGCCGACGCGTTCGGCCGGTGATCCATCGTCAACGTCTTGACTGGTGTTCTCCACCGGCGGCGTGAACTCGATATTTTCTAGAGTACCGTCCGGACTGACGTTCGTGGGAACGGTGCCACCGTCTGCGACCGGTTCCGACGTGGATCTAGTGTGATTGCTCTCAGCGTTCGGTGAATCACCGGTACAGGTACAAGTACAGCCATCCGCACAGCACTCGGTCGTGGAAACGTGTGAAAGCGATGACGAATGTGATGGAGACGATGAGTGCGGAGCCTGATGGTACGTGATTGGTTTCACGCTGTGATCGTCCTCGGTCGCACGATCACCCGAGACCGGTGTATTCACCGGCGGAACGTGGACGTCCTCGGTGTCCTCAACCGCAGGCACACTCGGAAGCGGCTGGGATTGGTCTGCTTTCGAGGATTCGCTCTGGGTTCGATCAGTCGCCATGTGCCACACCCCCGGAAACAGTGGCATCAGCCCGTTGCATGACTGATCTGAGCTGATCGTTGTCCACCCGTCTGCACCACTCGTAGAAGCGTTCACCGTTCGTGCGTTCCTCGGCGTAAGCGGAGAATAGCTGTTCGAGAGCCGGAATCACAGCGTCTGTCGGGACAGCTGTCTCGACCCAATCGAGAAACGCGTTGTCTCCGCCGAGACTCCCGCCGAGACCGAAGTCCATTCCTTCGACGATGGTGTCTCCTTCCTCGTTGCTACTCTCGTCCGATTCGTCGAGTTTGACCGTCTCTCCACGAAATCCGATATCCGCAATTTGCGGTTGGGCACACGAAGCAGAACACCCGCTCATGTGCATGCGAACGACCGCTAGATCGTCTGGGGTCTCGATGCGCTCATCCAAGACCCGAGCCCATCGTTTCACGCGCTTTTTCGTTTCGATAATTCCGTAGTTACAGAACTCGCTCCCGGTGCAGCCGACTGCACCGCGAGCGAACGGACCGGGGTCGGGCTGATAGTCGGCGGCGAACGGCTCGGAAACGAGATCATCGATCGAATCGTCTGGCACGTGCGTGATGATGAAATTCTGGTCGGTTGCGAGTCGGACAGATGCCTCGTCGGTACCGTACCGTTTGGCCACACGGGCAGCTTCGGCGAATTCGTCACCGCCCATCCGTCCAGCGATGACGTTGAAGCCGGCGTACGAGAGTCCGTCCTGTTTCTGTTCGTGAACGCCGACGTGATCACCGGTGTACCCGTCGGTGAGATCGACGCCCGTCTTGCGCAATGAGACCGAGCATCGCTCCCGAATAGCGTCTTCGAACGCATCGGGGCCGAGTTGCTCGACGAGATATCGCATTCTGCAGACGCCACGGTTATGGCGGTCACCCAACTCTTTGAACGCCTGCGCAACAGCACGGCAGAACTCGATCGTGTCCTCGGGAGGGATGAAAACATCGAGACGAGAGGCCATCCGTGGCCCATCCGAGAGACCGCCACCGACGCGGGCGTGAAAGCCGTAGTACCACTCCCCGTCAATCTGCTTTTTTGCCGGCGTCAATCCGACATCGTTGATCTGTGACTGGGCACAGTCCTCTCGACAGCCAGTGATCGTCATTTTGAACTTCCGGGGGAGATTCGCGTACTCACGGTTCCCCGTGAAGTACTCCGAGACAGCCTCGACAACTGGCTGGGCATCAAAGCACTCGTGATCATCGAGACCGGCAGTCGGACAACCGAGAACGTTTCGTGCACCGTCACCACAGCCCTGAACCGTCGTGAGTCCGACGGCCTCGTATCGCTCCCAAATCTCAGGGATATCCTCGATTTCGATCCAGTGCATCTGGATGTCCTGTCGGGTCGTGATGTCGAGGAACGCATCGCCCCACAGTTCGTTTTGCTCGTGTCCACCGAACTCGTCGGGGGCGGTTGCAAACTCTTCTGCGACTGTGCCGATGACCTCTGCCTGCTCCGGCGTAAGGTATCCACCAGGAACCTTCGTACGAAGCATAAAGTAATCCTCATGCGGTCCGTGCGTGTACAATCCTGCCCACTTCAGGCGTTCCCACTCGCCCTTTCCGGCACGGGCTTCGATCTCATCGAACGTCAGTTCTCCGGCAGCGTACTCACGAACGTCATCGATGACATCAAGTGGATGTTTTTCCTGTTTCCAGCGTTCGACTGTATTCATAACACCCTCACGGTTGTGTTCATATAGAGGAGTCTCCACTGTGGTTGTAAGTCTGTGTTGCGGCCAGTCATGTCACAGCTATCCAAATGAAGCTATTATCGCTGCTATATGAGACGCACAACCGTGATACGATACGAGAAACGATCGTCTGATTCGTGCGTTCGGCGCTGATTGTACATGGTGGAGGCGTCGATTTCGTATAGCTATTGTCATCAAATTGTATGACACAACTATTAGTGCTATTACCCATGCGAGAGCGGCGTTTAGGGATGCGCTTTGTCAGAGATAGCGGATAAGACAACCGATAGCAGGAGAGATCACTCTCGATACGGGCTTTGTGTCCGATAGTCTACTCATTACGATCGTCGGGAGACGCCAACTGTACACGGTATGTGTTGCACTAAAATTCTCGTTATCAGTACCCTACCAGCCTTTCCCATCGACAAGCTGTGAGGGCGTGATGACATCCAGATCCGTGTTTTCGACATGATCGACGATCGCTTCGAAGGCGTCCACCGAAAGGGCGTCGTCGCCGCTACCGATGGCGTGGTAGGAGACGACAGCAAGCTGGTTGAACTCATTTGCAATGTCGAGCACTCGTCGGGTCCCACGAATATCAGTGCCCTGTACCCGAGAGATGAAACTCGGGTTGCTCGGGTGCTGTGCGTTGTTGGGACAGGCGCCGAACAGATAGCCCGTCTCGAAGAGCTCATCGATGAGACTGAGCGTCGCCTCGTTCACTCGGTTATACGGGGCAACGAAATGACGTGCACCCTTTTTAAAGCCCATGATTTTGAGGTACTGTTGAGCCTGCTGAAGGATCCGGCGTTGTTCCTGTTCTTTCAGATTCGGGAGGAGCTCGCTCGCGTGAGCGATCATATCCCAGTTCGCATTGCCCATCTCTTTCATCATCTGGTCAGTCACCCGGTCTTGTGCATTAACGGCGTCAGGAATGACACCCACGGAGCCGGGCCAGCCGTTCTCTTTCAGAATCGGGTAGGCTTCTTCGTAGGCAGAGATGTGACCGTCGTCGAACTGGAACATCACCTTGCCCTTCGTTGGCTTTGGGAACGTGCGAAGATCGTCGACCAACACCTGAAATTGGTCATCGATCGGTCCAATCTGGAGGCGCACTTCCGAAACATTGTCCATGACGGGCTCACCCCTCTTGCTAGTGTACCCGAGATCGAAGCGAACCCACCCGTCTAGCTCAAGCGGAATATAGCGAGTCGCTGTGAGCATGGAGCTCTCGGCGGGCGCGATGATTTCTGCGGCTATTTTGATGTCTTTTGGCTTGTTTACCTTCACCGCAAGCGAGAGATCGTGTTTGCTGAGATCCAGCGCATCCGGATAGAACGATCTAAAAATTTTTGCGACCGGTTTTTCCGCGTTCTTCTTCGGTTCCAGTACAAGCGATTGGCTGCCCTGAAACGCGTCCTGTTTCGTGACCGTATACTTGCCGTAACTGATCCCCCAACGAGAACTGACATCGCCTTCAAAATCATCGACTGCTGTCCCGCGAGTGGATGAGTCGTTATTGTTGCTACTGCCATTTCCGTCCGTTCCGGGAGATGTGGTTTCGTTACTGCTCGTCTGGGTTGGCTGAGGAGATGCTGTGGGCTGTTTCGATGAACTCCCACCGCCAGTGATGTTCGAGCAGCCAGCAAGCGAGGCAGTTCCTACGACACCAACCGTTGTAAGGAACCTCCGACGAGTCGATTGTCTCTGCATGTGTTGTCGTAGAGTATCGTATTGAATCCATCATACGTTTTGTGGATGGTAAAATCCACATACCAATTAAGTGTGATTAAACTACTTATTGTACATTTGTACATTCATAATGCCTACGCCATTATGCAATATATCTACTATCCATAACAAATAATTCAGTTTTTTGTTACCGCATACTCATATACAGGTCATATAGAATCGAAAGCTATATTAGACCAATCACATCCAATACACAACAATAATGTATTAAATGTATGGAATTATATATCTCATATACAACTCGTGGATACTGGAGCAAGATGACATTCTTGTCTGTCCTGAGTTCATCCCACACTACCCTACATCTGTATAGTGTTAATACCAGTTATATGAAATAATCATTCAGTCTCTGCCACCGCAATCAATCACCGCATTACCCAACAAAAATAATAGAACATACATTTCACTTTATCTAATTTATCTTATACAATATTTGGAGATTATCACGCTATCATTGGCTTGAGAAGAGGTGTTTCGAGATAGATAGATTAGAATTTTGCTGAAAGCATGCCTTTGCCTCATTATTGTGTACACTGTCTCATCCCACCTCTAATCATCTCCCGATTGGCATCCGAGTTCAACAGCCACAGGCTATTACGGTCGTGCTATGGTGTACAACAAAAGTATTATAGTATAATTATTCATCGTCGAGTGTCCAATACGTCTAAGGTTTGTAGTTTCGCCCTTCAATTTCTTATGTGTATCTCACTCACAGAATAGACATCATCTTCGTACTCAAAATTCGATTGGAACGAGGTACCAATTCACTCAAATTTGGTTGTACAGCGTTAAACAGAACAGCCATGACAAACGTAGGACTGTCACCCCTGTACGAGGGCACCAATTGATGAAATTTATTGGTGGAGAGATCTGGATCAGAGAACACGTTGTTCCTGCGAGAAGCTCTTGGATTCGAGAATCACACGGTAACCGACCATATTTTCCGTGTTGTATGACAATTTACTTAATTCATCTACACGTACTATCTGGTATCGACATGCAAGAAGCAGTCATTATTGATGGCGTTCGGACGCCGTTCGGCAAGCAGAACGGGGCATTCAGCGACACACATCCACAAGATCTTGCAGCCGAGCCGTTGTTGGCGCTCGAAGAACGAGCTGGCTTCGATCCTGAGGTGATCGAAGACGTAATCTACGGCTGTGTGACACCGATTGACGAGCAGGGGCTGAATATTGCGCGGCTCGCACCCATGGTCGCCGGCTGGGGTGACGGAGTTCCTGGTGTTCAGTTGAACCGGATGTGTGGCTCCGGTCAACAGGCGCTCAATTTCGCCGCTGGTCAGATACAGTCGGGAATGCACGATGTGCTCATTGCGGGCGGTGTCGAGCACATGTCCCGCGTGCCAATGGGTTCGGACGGTAGTTCCGTTACGGAGAGTTACTTCGAGCAGTTCGATGAACTCACCACACAAGGAGAAGGTGCAGAACGCATCGCCAAACAGTGGGGATTCACCCGGGACGACGTCGATGAAATCGCTGTCGATTCTCAACACCGGTGGGGTGAGGCGTGGGGAGCGGGTCACTACGACTCACAAATTGCGCCTGTCGAAACCGAACTCGACGGAGAGTCCATCACGGTTGAGCAGGACGAACACCCTCGTCCAAGCACCTCGAAAGAGGTGCTCTCGAACCTCCCATTGGTGTTTCGTTCGGACGACGGCGTCATCCACGCAGGCAACTCCTCCGGTATCGTTGATGGCTCGTCAGCACTGTTAGTAGCGAGCGCCGAGACCGCAGCGGAGCACGGCTGGGAACCGATGGCCCGGATCGTCGACAGTCACGTCGTTGGCGTCGATCCCGTCACGATGCTCACCGGACCGATTCCGGCGACACAAGAGATACTCGATCAAAACGACATGACTGTTGACGATATCGACCTGTTCGAAGTGAACGAGGCGTTCGCTTCGGTCATCTGCGCGTGGCTCGAAGAAACCGGTGCAGACTGGGAGCGGACCAACGTCAACGGTGGTGCAATCGCTCACGGGCACCCGCTGGGAGCAACCGGTGCTGCACTCGTGACGAAGCTCGCTCACGAACTCGAACGCACGGGCAAAACGACCGCACTCTCGACGATGTGTATCGGATTCGGACAGGGAATTGCCACCATAATCGAACGGGTCTGAGAGACTGCTACTCATCACGTTCTGTAGAGCGAAGAAATTATCACGTTTCGCAACACCGATCACGCAATGAGCGAGGATGCAGTAGTGCTCGACATCGAGGACGGAATCGCAACCATCACGCTGAACCGTCCCGACACGAGAAACGCACTGAGCGAAGAGGTATCGACCGGTATCGTCGACGCGATACGAACGATTGAGGAGAGCAATGCCCGCGTCGTCGTTATAACGGGAAGCGGCGGCTCGTTCTGCGCTGGAGGAGACATCAATGCAATGGCAGAGCTGATGAGCGGCTCCGCCGAACTGTATGAGGCTGTTCGGCGCATTCATCAGAAGACGAGTCGCGCTATCCAACGCGTCTACGAGTGCCATCTCCCGACGGTTGCGAAAATCGATGGCGCTGCGTTCGGTGCTGGAGCGAATCTCGCAATCGCGTGCGACATTCAACTCGGTAGTGCAGACGCGAAGATCGGATTTGGCTTCCAGCAGGTTGGACTCGCGATTGATACCGGCACGTCGTATCTCCTTCCCCGAGTCGTCGGGATAAACACCGCGAAAGAGCTCGTGTTTACGGGTGAACTCCTTACGGGTGATCGCGCAGAAGAGATCGGACTCATCAATCACGTTTACGAAGAGAACTTCGAAGAACACGCCGCCGACTTTGTCGAACAACTCGCGCAGGGACCGACCATCGCGCTCGAAACCTCAAAGCGCGCGCTCAATCAGGGACTTGAACAGTCGCTCGATCAAGCGCTGACCCGCGAAGCTGCTCATCAGGCCGCTGTCTTCGAAACCAAGGACCACCGTGAAGGCGCAATGGCGTTCATGGAAAAGCGCGATCCCGAGTTTACCGGCGAATAGAACGGATCGCTATTCGGTGTCCGATTACGGGAGCCTTCGAATGAGTTGATCAGATCGTTCCTTACTTGGTCTGCGCTATGCAGTGTTGTCGTTCCGATATCTAAAGAGCAGATTGACACGGGGGGTGACGAGTTAGGTTCCCATCACTTATGCCAGCGGACGCTGAGAGAGATACGTATGGTGTCCAAGCCCGATTTGAGCGGTCGAACCGCATTCATCACAGGAACGACGAGAGGGATCGGCAAACGAATCGCACTCGGTCTCGCAGAAGCCGGTTGTAATATCGTTTCGACTGGGAAGACGGTCGAAGAGGACGGAGATCTCTCGGGAACCATCCATCAGACTGCCCAAGAGTGTGAAGACAACGGAGTTGAGTCACACGCCATTCAGCTAAACCTCCGGGATGAAGATACCGTTTCGGCCGCTGTAGAGGAGGCAATCGACGTCTTCGGTGAGATTGACATTGTCATCAACAACGCGAGCGCCATTCAGCTGTCTCCTGTCGAAAACATGCCCGCGAACCGATTCGATCTGATGACAGATGTCAATGTTCGTGGGACGTATCTCACTTCCCGAGCGTTCATTCCGCATCTGAAGGAGATCGGTGGCGGCCACATTCTGACGAACGCACCACCGGTAACAAAAGACAGATCACCTGGAAGCGCCGCGTATGGGTGGTCGAAACTCGGGATGACGTTCGTTACGCTATCGCTCGCTGGCGAACTCAAATCCGATGGGATTGCAGCCAATGCGTTCTGGCCAGTGACCGCAATCGATACGCGCGCAACGCGATACTTCGGAATGGGAACTGAAGACGACTGGCGCTCGCCCGATATCGTGTCTGATGCGGTGCTCGAGATCCTCCGCCGCGATCCGGAACAGTTCACTGGCAACACCGTCTACGACGAGGATATCCTCCGTGAAGCCGGTGTCGAGGACTTTTCGCAGTATAACATCACAGACGGCGACCCGGCACCGATGTCAGCACAGATGTTCGATCCCGACTACGAACGATCCGATTTCTCACAGTAGATCGTCCGAGTCGTTGTCGTATCTGGTATCCGTTCGAAAAGCCGAAGAATCGAGCGAGCTCGTTTTGCGTTATGAACGTCGGACCTACTTACGTGGCTCGTGAGATCGGCGAGCGTTCTGGTCAGTCAGATTGGTAGATGAAAGTAATTGCACCTTTTATAGCAATATTATTGAGTTAATTATATGAAACCCAATAATGTTTCGATGACATTCCTACAATTCAGAAGATTACAGCACCCACACTCACATTCCGAAAATGGGACCAATGATGATCACATAGTCAGTATCGCCGCTCTATCTAATGTCCCTGTTATGCAGTTAGAATCTATTGTACATACAGTCGATTTTCAGCACGCTAACACCCGATTCACCAGTATTTTATGATAAAATTGCAGTGAAAAACGACAGATATGCAGATATTGGTTAATTTCAGAACCGAAAGCACACATTCCTACGTCGATATCTCCCTCTACAGATTACAGCTGACTACTGCTTTAACCGATACAGTGTAATCAAAATAAGTATAATTAATTCTGTTCAATGAGGTCGGGGAAGGCATCGAACACGTCGAAATCAATCTGAAAATAGCACTCAATCTTTGTAATGTATAATAGAATACTACAGAATCCCCGATCTGTCTGTGTGTGCCGTCGAGCGGCACAAGTCAAACCAGTGCAGATGCGGTTTTTACGAACATCACCTTCCGAACGAAGGCTGACTTCATCACTGCGAACAATTCTCCAGACAGGAGATGGCTGTTTCAGCGATGTTTGTTCACGAGTGGTAAGTGAGGAGAAAACAGTGATAAATTATCCCACGTTCTTTTTATAGATTACATCCATACATCTGTAAAGGTCAAACCAAGACGCATATATCAGCCGAGTTCAGATCTGAAGGTGACTCATACTATCCCAACTTACTTCTGAAACATGGAGAACAACGGAGAGACGCTTGCTCTGTCCGTCGTGTGAATGATCCAATTTCAAAGTACGTCGCGACCGGATGAGAAGACAGCGAGTTAAACAAACCATCTGATTTACCTTAAATCTCAAGGTATCGGGTCCGAAACGTAGAGGAATCACAAGGACAAAGCCATTGAAGGAGCCTCCCTTAAAGAGAAACAATGAGTCAACGGAGGACACAGCTGGAGATCCAGGGGATGAGCTGTGCCAATTGTTCACAGACAATAACGCGAGCCCTACAAGCTCTCGACGGCGTAAGCGAAGCGAACATCAACGCCGCCACGGATGAAGGAACCATCGAATACGACCCCGAAAAGACATCACTCACGGAAATCTACGCAACGATCGAGGACGCAGGATACAGCGCACAGCGTACTTCGACGTCTATCGGGATCATCGATATGACGTGTTCGAACTGCGCCGAAACGAATGAAGCAGCTCTCAAGAACGTCTCCGGAGTTCTCTCAGCTGAGGTCAACTACGCGACCGACGAGGCGACGGTCGCGTACAACCCAGCAAGCGTTACACACCAGCAGCTATACGATGCAATCGAGAACGCCGGCTATTCTCCCATTCGTGATGCGGATGGCTCCAAACGGCGTGACGCCGCACGAAACAAGGAAATCCGTCGGCAACGACGTCTCACGCTGTTCGGAGCAGCGCTCTCCCTTCCGTTGATCGCGTTCCTCGTCGAACGATTCCTGCTCGGTGGGGGCATACTCCCCGAGACGGTTCTTGGAGTCGAGTTTGGCTGGGTTGAATTCCTGCTCGCAACCCCGATACAGGTCGTCCTCGGCTGGTCGTTCTACACGAACTCCTACAACGCGCTCGTCAAGAACAGGACCGCAAATATGGACGTGCTGATCGCGCTCGGCTCCTCGACCGCGTATCTCTACTCGGTTGCGGTTCTGTTGGGGCTGATCGCGGGAAGTCTCTACTTCGATACAGCCGCGCTGATCCTCGTGTTCATCACGCTTGGTAACTATCTCGAAGCCCGCGCGAAGGGGCAAGCTGGCAAGGCGCTCCAGCAGCTCCTCGAAATGGAAGCCGATACTGCAACCATCATCAGCGAGGACGGCTCAGAACAGGAGATTCCACTCGATGCGGTCGAAGTTGGCGATCACATGAAGATCCGACCAGGGGGAAAGATCCCGACAGACGGCATCGTGGTTGACGGACAAAGCGCGGTCGACGAGTCGATGATCACGGGAGAGAGTGTCCCGGTCGAGAAATCTGAGGGAGACGATGTCGTCGGTTCGACCATCAATGAGAACGGTCTGCTCGTCGTCAGAGCGACGAAAGTCGGTGCCGACACAGCGCTCCAACAAATCGTTCAGACAGTGAAAGCAGCACAAAGTCGCCAACCTGACATTCAGAACCTCGCTGACCGCATCTCGGCGTATTTTGTCCCGATCGTGATTGTGAACGCACTGCTGTGGGGTGGTGTGTGGTACGCATTCCCCGCAACACTCGCTAGCATCGTCTCCGCACTGCCGTTGTGGGGACTCGTCGCGGGCGGACCGGTAGCAGCGGGAGGAACCGTCTCCGTCTTCGAGTTCGCGCTAGTGGTTTTCGCCTCAGCTGTCCTGATCGCGTGTCCGTGTGCGCTTGGCCTCGCAACACCCGCGGCAACGATGGTCGGAACGTCGATTGGAGCGCAAAACGGTGTCCTCTTCAAAGGTGGTGACATCCTCGAACGGGCAAAAGACATCGATACAGTGGTGTTCGATAAGACGGGGACGCTGACTGAAGGCGAAATGAAGCTCACTGACGTGGTAGCCTTCGATCCAACCCGAGATGGTGAGACGCCAGTGACTGACGGCGGCGCGCAGATGTTCAAAGAGCCGGTGAATTTCGAGGATCGTGTCATCCGAGTGGCTGCAAGCGCTGAGAGTGGATCGGAACATCCGCTCGCGCAGGCAATCGTCGAGGGAGCTAACGAGCGTGGTCTCGATATCGAATCTCCGAACAATTTCGAGAACGTGCCGGGGCACGGCGTTCGAGCGGCGCTCAGTGCCGGTCAGGCGCTCGTTGGCAACCGCAAGCTCATGCGCGAGAACGATGTTGATCCCTCGCCCGTCGAAGAGGATCTCGAGCGACTCGAAAGCGAGGGAAAGACGGCAATGCTCGTTGCACTCAACGGTGAGCTCATTGGAATCGTGGCCAACGCAGATACAGTGAAAGAGAGCGCAGAAGAGGCTGTAACCGCGCTCATAGAGCGCGGTATCGAGATTCGCATGATCACTGGCGACAACGAGCGTACCGCGCGGGCGGTTGCCGAGGAAGTCGGAATTGATCCCGAGAACGTTCGCGCATCAGTCCTCCCGGAAGAAAAGGCCACCGTCGTCGATGAGATTCAATCGCAGGAAAAGAGAGCGATGATGGTTGGTGATGGCGTCAACGATGCGCCTGCGCTGGCGACGGCCTTCGTCGGGACAGCGATCGGCTCGGGAACCGACGTCGCTATCGAAACGGCAGACATCACCTTGATGCGCGACGATCCACTCGATGTCGTGAAAGCCATCCGTATCTCAGATGGTACGCTCCAGAAGATCACACAGAACCTCTTTTGGGCACTCGGGTACAACACGGCGATGATCCCACTCGCGTCGTTGGGGCTCCTGCAACCGGTACTTGCCGCGGGTGCGATGGCATTTTCGTCGGTCTCGGTGCTGGCAAATAGCCTGCTATTCAGACGCTACTCTCCGGAGCACGACTACGAGCTACTCGGGAGACTTCGATAAGATCCCTTGCTGTGAGCCAACGCAGCAACGGACACACGGTGTCTGTCGGTGTATAGTTCACGTGTGAGTCACTGGAGATGCAGACAACAGTCTGACTGGCAGACACCATTCAATTCATTCGGGGAAGACTTCGAAAAGCTGTTTCTAGAGACTGTGACTGACGTCCACCAACATATCCAGAGCTGTTTCAACCCATTTCTCGTGGGTTCATCATGCCTTCTTTAACGCCCAACGTGATCAGACCCGCGTTGACCGGATAGGCAGCGATGAACCCGACAGACAGGGAGAATGCAAGCGACATCCAGAACAGTGCGCTTCCCATCCCGGCAGTTCCTGCCAACAATAGGTCCGTACCGATCGCCGCAATCTCCATGACCGTGATACTCGGAGTTTCGCTAAGGACTGCATCGGTAGCAGCTTCAACGAAGCTCTCACCTTCTTGCATGAGCGGGCCCACGTTGAGCGCATAACCAAAGAGATACGCAAAGCCAAAGGTGATCAGCACTACCCAGAGCGTACTAACCACGAAGATACCCTGTGCGAGGGTAATACCAATGATCTCGCCCGCGCCACACCCCGAATAACAGTGACTAGTCGAACGCGAACCACGCCGCCAGAACGAATCACGACTGATCTGTGTTCGGCCAGTATACCAGTAGATTGCGAGTCCGAGCGGTCCAGAGTACAGCACGGTCAGCGTCCAGACGAATTTCATCATCGATGGGAGTGCTTGATTGCGTTTCCTAATATCCCACCAGAGAACGACTGTCGATGAGATTACAAGCAGTATCCAGAGTCCGAACACAGCCGGACTCGACAGAACTGGTTTGAGAAGCTCCCTGACTGGTGCGAAGGCCTGTTCGAGTTGTAGACCGATATCGATCAACCATTTCGGTGCTACTGAACGTTGGACTATGTTCGTAAATGCGTGTTGCGGGAGCATTGGTATGAATCGGTGTGGGATTATTCTCTCGACCGTAGCCTTGTCTCGGGAGAGATCGCCGTTGTCTTTGCTAGATTTGGCTGCTTGTTGTGAATCTCGCTTGCCAGTTCAAGCATACTGATAACACGCCCTCTAAATACGTACCAGATCGTGATAGTACGGAAACTATTATTTAGTCGTTGAGGACGTCAACGCTGAGTGTGATCGCAATCACGAGCCGCGTACAAACTCGGCGGGATCGTCCTCGAACACCTGCTTGCAGGTACTCGAACAGAAATAGTACGTTTCACCACCGTAGGTGACACTGAGGCTATCGTCGTCCGTCCGCATCCCACAGATAGGGTCACGGTACTGACCTGGCGCACCGAGCCCACGCCGGTAGACGTAGTAGAGAAAGCCAGAAACGGCGAACGCGATCACGTTGAGATAGAACGTATAGTTGAGTTCGAAATACGTCTGCTCAGTTGCTGTCTGACCCCCTGCGAGGTTCGGAATGATACCAAGCATAGCGAACAGTTGCTCCATGAGAAATCCCACGAACGCCATCGTCACGAAGAACACACAGAGGATGTAGAGCATTACTCTCCAGCCGTAGTACTTGCGATAGACGTTCAAAACGGGAATCGTGATGAGGTCACCATAGACGAATGCAATGACGCCCGCAAAGCCGATCCCACCGCTCCAGAGAGCAACAGCGAACGGGACGTTCCCAATGCTGCCGACAAAGCTGATGACAGCAATCGTCACACCCATGATCGCGTTTTCGGCGGTCACGAGGACGCCCGTTCCCCGAAGAAACAGCGCGTTCCAGACCCGTTGGGGCACGAACACGATGACGAATCCAGCGATGAGAAAGCCCGCGATGATATCACTCCAAATCATCGACCATTCCTTGCGATACTGATTGCCAAGTTTGTACCATCCACCCCAGGACAACAGTTCGTCTTTCCAGTTACCGCTGCTGGCGACCGCCTGCTGGTACGTTTCGAGACACCCTGCAGAACAGAACTTCAGCGTCTCACCGCCGTCGGTCACGAGAGAATACTCATCGGAGCCCTCCATGCCACAGGTTGGATCTTCTGTGATGCCTCGATCGTCTTCGCTCTGATTGAGTTCTTCACGAACCTCCTCGAAGAGGTTTTCGGGAAGTGTTAGGTGAACGATCAGCGCCATCACCGCGATGAGGATGAGGCCACCGAGAAGTTCAGCCACGAGAAACTCCCACCCTA
Organism: Halocatena marina; assembly: GCF_025913575.1. Classification (NCBI taxonomy): domain Archaea; kingdom Methanobacteriati; phylum Methanobacteriota; class Halobacteria; order Halobacteriales; family Natronomonadaceae; genus Halocatena; species Halocatena marina. The sequence continues at coordinate 2,182,735 of NZ_CP109785.1, forward strand.
AAAGAATCAGTATCATCAACCCGAGTTCGACGATGAGATTCGTCGAGGCAAACATAAACGCGAGGACGTTCACCACGTGTGCGCCCTTCTTGAATAGTCCTTTACCGATTGCAACAGCACCGAAGCTACAGCCACTACTCGCGGCACCGAACAGCGTTGCCTTCGTGAGTCCACTGAGATTCTCGTCTCCGAGTACCCGCGCCATTCGATCTTTCGAGACGTAGACCTGAACGAAACTCGTAATGATGAGTCCCATAATAATCGCCCATGCGGCAGTCCACAGGAACCCGACGCCGATCCGTAACGATTCGAGAACGCCGTTGACGAGCGTGGATTGCATGTCTGAACAATCAACGCCGTTTGTTTTACCAATTGTTTCTAAAAACATTAAATTACATTTTAGTGGCTTGTTCACACTGTAGAACTCAGAATCGGGAGTGCGATTCTGCACTCGATACATAGTTGAGAAAGTACACGCCCCCTTACCGAACGGTAGACCGGGAACAACGAGCACGATGCATCGATAGAATACCTGTTATCAGACTGTGGCAGAGATCGTTCAGTTAGAATCGATCACTGCGAATCGAGTTCCTCGTAGTGATCGATGATTTCCTTCATGCACCACTGATTGAGTCCCATCGAAGCGAGAGTGAAAACCCCTGTTAAGACCGGTTTCTGCTTATACGCAAAATAGAGGCCGCATAGCATGGTAGGGATACTCAGAGTGTTGAGAATCTGAGGATAGCCACGTCCTACGAGCCGGTTTCCGTCGTTCGTCCAGCGTTCTTCTGCCCGTACGACGTTGTACATCCAATCATCTGATTTCTCAGTCGGCTCTCGAAACACCACCGGATTGACTATCATGAACAGAACGGTTAGTCCAACCATCCGCCACTTACGGTGATAGAGGGCAGCAACGATCACAAACCCAGCGAACAATCGACTCCAGCCACTTTTTGGATTGGAGTGGCGAGCCCACACAGTCTCCATATCGAGTGTTCCAGTCTTTTCTTCGTTCATCAGTATCATCTCTGGAATAGTAGTCTATTGACTACCAGTATAAATCATCACTAGTGTCGAACATCTATAGTGATGAACTGACAAATCCTCGCTGTCACAACCAAAGCAGGACGTCGAAGAAAGAGCAATGAAACGTATAGAGCAATCGAAAACTCTCTCGTAGCTAGTAGGTTGTGTAGAGGCTCGGGAGAGAATTTTCAGGGCCATACTAAAGCTTGAATGCTCAAATGATGCAACAGTATGATTCGACGTGGTGTGATTTGAAGAAATAAGTAGTAACTCATAGTAGAGCAGTTGATGTTTCAGAGTAGCTGAAACTGTGAACGAGGCGTCCAGCAACGACATTGAGTCAAATGGCCTTGATCATTCAACCGAGGGTGAATATGGGCCATTGAGTGTGTGTATCCTCTGAATAGTCATTTTTTGAACTCACTCTACTCAGGCGGGTAGCTGAATTCTCCGATCATCCCCCACCATACATAGTACCATCAAATAGCGAGTCGAATAATAGTAGAAATTCTGATTTGATATGGGCAATTACTTACAACGAATATATGTGTTCGAACCCATGTCACAGTGATCAAAACTATCCCACGTCTCCTATCTGTTACACTCATAGATACCTAGTAATACAATATTAAAATTATAGCCAGAAAGAAAGTGACATGGCGATAAACATGGAAATACAAAGCAAGAAACGGAATTACAGCAGTACTGCTGTAACTACCTTAGTGAGACAGGAAGGCACAGTGCGATAGTATGATTTTTAGCTATAGAACAGAGGCGTTTTCTCAGGAAGAGCTTCGATATTCAACCAGTTGTCTCGATGCATTTTTGGTGAATGTACCACTCGATTAGAGCCGCCTCAAACCAACAGCGACTGACGCGATTCGAAAGTAACACACAATGGACGGTAGCCGACGTAGTGAATCAGCTGTGTCCGTCCATCTCAAGCGAACAGATAAACGAATAAACTGCGTTAACTATTAGTGAACGCCCTTTGAGAAACGTTGACACCAATATAGTATTTGTGACACATTGTCTACAATACTTGTCCAGATAGTCTAATTTAGACAGCAGATGCGACAGTCATTGTAAAACAGAAATTCGTATTAGCGAACGATTATGCCGTTCTGATTTCCTTTTCAATGCTCTTTGCAGCGGAGATCACCAGCCCAACGACATCCTCTTCTAGGCGCTTGCCGGACATATACTGAACAGTACCGGTCACACTCACCGATCCTATCGGAGACCCACCGCTATCAAGAACCGGTGACGCGACACTCTGGATACCCTCAACGAACTCTTCACGGTCGAATACGATTCGCGTATCACGTACCGACTGCAGTTCCGCTTTGAGTTCTGAGCGATCGGTGATCGTCTTATCCGTGAACGTTGGCAGACCGGTCTTCTCGATAATACGGTCTTGTTCTTCGGCATCGAGAAAAGCGAAGATTGCCTTACCCCCAGCAGTTGCGTGAATCGGCGCGACTTTTCCCTCAGATCGTTCTACAGAATCATCTCCGTCTGGCGTGATTTGAAGCGCATAGACCGCGTGGTCGTTCTCTCGGGCTACGAAATGTGTTGTGTTTCCCGTGGTTTCTGCAAGTTGGGTTACGACACTTTTTAAGACCTCAAGCGGAAGTCTGTCGTAAGCTTGTCTTCCAAGTAGCAAAAATCGAAGACTGAGATAGTAGTCATCACCCTGCCGGACGAGATATCCAAGCCGCAAGAGCGTCTGAACGTGCTTATAGACGGCACTCTTCGAGAGATTGACGTTCCGGGCGAGTTCGCTGATGCCAGCACTGCCGTTGGACTGAATCTGCTCAATAATCGCAAAACACGTCTCGGTCGACTGTATCGAGGGTTTGCTTTGTGTCATGATGGCACAATGCATTGTGTAGTTAAAAATCGTTCGCTATTAGTAAACGGCTTGAGCGATAGCGGTCGAAATGAGGCATATTTCGACCTTCGTTGGCAAATCACACGATACACACGAATTTTCGTTCACTGATAGAGAACAGATATCACAGGAGAGGGTAGGCGTTCGAATCTCATTCGTCCATCTGGAGTATGGACCCACTGAGTCAGGGACGGACGGTGTGCGTTCGTCGGTATACTTTCCGAAAAACTATGAAACCAGCCGTCGATCCACTCAACAAGAGATACAAAAATGAATCAAATCATCGACTACGAACTGTTCGAAATACCACCACGGTGGCTGTTCTTGCGCGTTGAAACGTCCGATGGAAGTGTCGGGTGGGGAGAACCGATCGTCGAAGGGCGGTCCCATACGGTTCGGGCCGCTGTCGAGGAGCTACTGAATAACTATCTCATTGGTGAACCCGTCGATCCCATCGAAGATCATTGGCAGACGATGTATCGCAGTGGGTTCTACCGTGGCGGACCAATACTGATGTCTGCCATTGCTGGCATCGATCAGGCACTCTGGGATATCAAGGGCAAGCAGTTCGGAGCACCCGTCTACGAACTGCTCGGAGGCGCAGCACGCCAACGGATCCGGGTGTACCAGTGGATCGGCGGTGACAGGCCCTCCGAAGTGGCCGATGAAGCCAAGCAGACGGTCGAGGCTGGCTTTTCAGCATTGAAGATGAACGCGACTGAAGAGTTAGAGCGCGTCGATGATCCGGCAACCGTCGAAGATGCGGTTGATCGACTACGAAAGGTTAGGGATGCCGTCGGTAGCAGTATCGATATTGGTGTCGACTTTCACGGTCGGGTTACCAAGCCAATGGCCAAGCGTCTTGCAAAAGCACTGGAACCGTACGAGCCAATGTTCATCGAAGAGCCCGTCCTCCCCGAACATAACGACGCCCTTCCAGACATCGCAGCACACACAACAATTCCGATCGCAACCGGCGAGCGGATGTACTCGCGGTGGGACTTCAAAGAGATCTTCGAGAGCGGTGCCGTCGACGTGATTCAGCCCGATCTCTCTCACGCTGGCGGGATTACTGAAGTCAAGAAGATCGCAGGAATGGCCGAAGCGTACGACGTTGCGCTTGCACCACACTGTCCCCTCGGGCCGATAGCGCTCGCTTCGTGTGTGCAGGTTGATGCCTGCACACCGAACGCACTCATTCAAGAGCAAAGCCTGAACATCCACTACAACGAGACGACCGACGTGCTCGACTATCTCGAAGACCCAACAGTGTTCGAGTACGAGGATGGGTACGTCTCGATTCCGGATAGTCCAGGGCTTGGTATCGACATCGATGAAGAGTACGTCCGGAAACAGGCCGAAAAGACCGTCAACTGGCATAATCCCACTTGGCGACACGAAGATGGCAGTATCGCCGAGTGGTAACAATCTCTCAGGATTGAAAGTGAGCTCCCGTTCAGAGATAGATCGAACGACGTGGGAGGGAGCACCATCGGATAGATGGTCGTCATAGCGTGAGAGAACGAGAGACTATCGAACAGATCTGCCGTTCAAGCGTTGGTTCTTTACCCACTACGTGATACTGTCACAATCTTTCATCGGAATATTAATAAACCACCTAACCAATAATCTGGTGAGTTAGCAATGGAGGGCTCTTCAGACCCTAGCGTACGCCGTCGACAGCTGTTGCAGGTTCTCGGGATTACCGGCGTAACCAGCTTGGCGGGGTGCAGTGTCAATTTCGGAGGAGAAAGCGATAGTGGAAGTGGTGGATCCGGCAACGGAAGCGGTGGAACTGGTGGTGATTCTTCACCGAAGATGGCATCTTCAGCCAACGGCTGGGCGTGGAATATCGCTGCCAGAGCACTCAGTGACGCCACCAAAACCTACAACAAGGAGAAAGGTGCCGAGATCTCTGTCGAAGAACTTGGGGACAGTAGGTGGGAGCAGCGGTTCCAGACCGCAATCACGAGTGGAAGCGGCGCTCCCGACTTCTCTGCGATCCAGAACTACGACGTGACGGCATTCGGGAGTAAAAACGGTCTCCACGATCTCACTGCCCGGATCGACGATACGGATGTCCGAAAGGACATCGTCGATGGGAAGTGGGAGACGGTGAACGTAGACGGGAAGGATTACGCGTTCCCGTGGGATATCGGTCCAACCGGTGTGTTCTACAAACGAGACGTCTACGAAAAAGCCGGTATCGATCCGAAATCTCTCAGCACGTGGGACGACTTCATCGAGGCCGGACAGAATCTGCCGGACAACGTTGCGATGATAAATATCCCGACACAGGATGTTCCCCAGCTGTGGCGAATGCTCTTTCGCCAACTCGGTGGACAACCGTTCACCAAGAGTGGTGCGGTGAGCATCAATAGCGAGAAAAGTGTTCGTGCCGCCCAGCTGATCAAGAACATGAAAGAAGCTGGCATCGCGAAACGAATAGAGATGTGGTCCGGGGGATGGTTCACTTCATTCGCTAATGGCACGCTCGCTTCGATTCCAACGGCAGCCTGGATGGACGGGACGCTCCGGGCGGAGCTTCCAGACACGGCCGGGAATTGGGGCGTCTACAAGTTACCGGCATTCGAGAAGGGTGGAACCCGAGCGTCGAATCGCGGTGGTTCGAATATGGCGATTCCTGCCCAGATTGACAACACAGGGGTTGTCGAGCGTGCGTGGGATTTCATTGAATACTCGATGACGACACCCAAGGTCCAGAATATGATGCTCGAAGAATACGGCCTCTTCCCGTCACTGACAACCGCGTATGATGCCGACATTTACGACGAGAAGCTTGACTTTTACGACGGCCAACCCATCTTCCGTCTGTTCGCGGACGTGGCGACGAAGATCGAGCCCTACCGTTATACGATCGACACACCGGAGGTTCAGGACGCGCTCAATACCGAATTGGGTCGGATGCTGGATGGGAAGAAATCACCCAAACAAGCCGTACAAAAAGCTGCGAAGACTGTTGCCGACCGAACCGGCAGGAAAGTGGCATAGAGACTGCATCCTCTGGTATGTGGACGTAATCTGTGACAAGACAATGAGCATCCTCGTAGGAAATAAGAAAACCACTATGCATCGGATATTGTTCAGGCGAGAACGTCGGGGGGCTGAGATAGTTTCGTCTGCTAGTCGGACCGATTCTCTGGACAGGTACGGAGTGGCCGTTAGAAATGTCTCGATACGCAACCGACAGAAGCGAAGCCATCAGCATCGATGTGAACCACCTCACGCCGAAAGACAACTGCATCCATGGTTCTGAGCACGATTCAAGCTAAACTACGCTCTTCGAATGCCTATCGGCGGGTCGCCGACCAGTTTCGCTATCGACGACAAGACGTCTCTGCTGTTGTTCCGGAGATCCCAATGCTTCCGCAGCTGTACATCTCTCCGTTCTTTATTCTCTTTGCGGTGTTCCTGTTATTCCCGACAGTGTACACGCTCTATCTTTCGTTCTTCAACTACCTCGGGGCCTCCAATGAGATCCTGCTAACAGCTCGAATCGGAATCCTTGAGATAACGATCCCCCAGATCGCTGATCTGGAATTCGTCGGACTGAGTAATTATCAACGCCTCTTGTTCGAGGATTCGCTTTTTCATCAGTCCCTTTTTAACACCTCATTTATCTTCTTCATTCAGGTGCCGTTGATGGTCGGACTCGGACTCGCAACAGCACTCGTACTGGACGCGAAGTTCATCCGAGCCAAAGGCCTGTTTCGGACGATCATCGCCCTCCCTGTTGCGACGGGACTTGTCGCATACTCGACGATCTTTCTTCTGTTGTTCAACGGCGACATCGGCCTGATCAACTACACCCTCGAACGCATCGGGATCGGGACGATTTCGTGGTTGGGTGACGCCTGGTGGGCACGGATCACGCTCGTCATTGCCGTCACGTGGCGCTGGCTCGGATACAACATGATTATCCTCCTATCCGGACTTCAGACCGTTCCAGAACAGTTGTACGAGGCCGCGGAAGTCGATGGCGCGACACAGTGGCAGAAGTTCCGATTCGTGACACTGCCGCAGCTTCGGCCGGTGCTGCTGTTCGTGGTCGTCTCCTCGACGATCGGGACGTTCCAGATATTCGCCGAACCGTACGTCATCACCGGTGGTGGTCCATCGAATGCGACCATCACGATTGTGCAGTACATCTATAGACAAGCATTCATCCAGTTGAATCTCGGATACGCGAGTGCGGTTTCGGTTGCGCTCGTCGTTCTTGTGAGCGTCATGTCGATAATCCAGCTTCGATACGGAGGGGCAGAATAATGCGCCAACAAACCAAGCAAGAGGCTCTGTGGAGATTCGGGGGCTACATATTCTTGTTGACGATCACAGCCCTCATGATAATCCCCATCTACTGGATGATCGTTGCGGCGACGATCCCGCAATCAGAGTTCTTCTCGTGGCCGCCACGCCTCATCCCAGGATTGCACTACTTCGAGAACTTCCAGGCGTTACAGGAGAACGTTGACTTCGTCCGGAGCATCGGCAACAGCCTCGTTATCGCCGTCTCATACACGGTGCTGTCGCTCATTCTCTGTTCGATGGCTGGCTTCGCCTTCGCAAAGTATGAATTCAGGTTCAAAGAACCGCTGTTCTACTTCATCCTAGCAACGCTGGTCCTTCCGATCCAGTTGCTCATCATTCCGCTGTTCCTGTTGATGACGCAGGTTGGGTGGACGAACTCGTACATCGCTGTGATTCTTCCGTGGGCTGCGAACCCGCTGGGAATCTTCCTGATGCGACAGAACATGAAAGCAATCCCCGACGCGTTGCTCGAATCGGCTCGAATGGACGGCGCGACGGAGTTCCAGCTGTACTACAAGATCGCGCTGCCGACGATGATCCCATCGTTGGCCGCCTTGGCAATCATCTTATTCCTCAACCAGTGGCAGGCATTTCTCTACCCACTCGTTATTCTCCAAGAAGAGGCGATGTTCACGATACCGATCGCGTTGGCACAGCTCGTCGGACAGCAACGGGTGTACTTCGATCAGATCATGGTCGCAACCTCGCTGGGCATCATTCCCATCTTCCTGATGTTCATCTTCCTACAGCAGTATTTCATCAAAGGCATCCTTTCCGGCTCGGTCAAACAATAAGGTGATTATAATGGCTACAATCGATATTACGAAACTCCGCAAAGAATACGGCGACGAAAACGAACAGATCGTTGCAGTCGAAGACCTCGACCTCACTATTGAGGATGGGGAATTCTTGGTCTTCGTCGGACCGTCCGGCTGTGGAAAGACGACGACACTACGGTGTATCGCAGGACTCGAAGACGCCACAGACGGGAGCATCGAGTTCAATGGGACGGACGTGACTGAAAGGCGTGCGCGAGAGCGAAACGTCGCAATGGTGTTCCAGAACTACGCACTCTACCCACACATGTCTGTGAGAGGTAATTTAGGATTCCCGCTTCGACTCTCGACGAAACAATCGAGCGACGAAATCGACGAAAAAGTCGATTCGGTTGCACGCCTTCTCGGTATTGAAGATCTTCTCGCGGACAAGCCAAAAGAGCTCTCAGGAGGACAGCAACAGCGGGTTGCGCTTGGTCGTGCAATCATTCGTGATCCTGAAGTTTTCTTGATGGATGAGCCGCTTTCCAATCTCGATGCGAAACTCCGGTCGAAAATGCGGACAGAGCTTCAGGAACTCCAACAAGAACTCGACGTCACGACCGCCTACGTGACCCACGATCAGGTTGAGGCAATGGCAATGGGAGACCGGATTGCGATTCTCGATAAGGGGAGACTCCAGCAAGTTGGAACAGCCAACGAGGTCTACCGATCACCGGCCAACGAGTTCGTTGCCGGGTTTATTGGGAGTCCGAGTATCAATCTGTTCACCGCGGAAGTGGACGGAGACACCTTGCTTGGACCCGGAGAGTTCGTGTATACGCTTTCCGATCGTTCGCCAGTCGAGGACACAAACACTGTACGCGTCGGCGTACGGCCAGAAGACATGCAACTCGCCTCCAATGGGAGCATGCCGAGTGTCGTTACAGTCGTCGAGCATATGGGCAACGAAAACTTCCTCTATGCTCAGATAGGCGATATCGATCTGACGGCTCGTGTTGAGAGCGAGGTACAACCGTCTGAGGGCACAGAAGTTGATTTCGACTTCGAAGAAGCGGATCTGTACCTTTTCGATGTCGAAACAGGAAAATCCATCAAGACCAAAACAGCCGAAGCGGGAATCGACTACAGCCAGTACGTCCAGAACAACGTCTGAAGCGGTGTCTTTCGGTGTTTGGTCGGATGCTGACTGCCTCTGAAATTATTTCAATATCACAGACAGTAGAGGCCATCTATCTGTAATTGATCAAACACACGGTTCGAACGATTTTCGAAGCACAAAGCGGAACGTCCACTCGGTGGAGCTCACTGATGAAGATGGGAGTGACGTTCGAGTAGTTTTACAAGGCGAACAGCACATCAGAGCACAAGTCCGAGCCGAAAACATCGAGTCATACTCTACCGATCGATCTCGGGAATGAAAGACACTTGCTCGTTCCAACCAGCAAGCAATGCTATATTATTGTCAGCATAGTATCAGTTGCCGTTTCAGGAAACGTTTTGTGACTACTCATAAACTGGTTAAGGGATGGTCTATACTGTTGCCGTAATCGGTACCGGGACCGAGCCAGAGAATCCAGGACGTGATGGCTACGCGATGGCGTATCATCACGCGACTGGCTACGAAAAGCAAGACGAGTGCAATCTGATAGCGTGTGCAGACATCGTCCCTGAGAACGCCAACGCGTTCGCCACCGAATTTGGTCTCGACGACGAGAACGTCTTCGAAGACTACACCGAGATGCTCGATGTAGTCGAACCAGATATCGTCTCCGTCTGTGTTCCACCAGCAATTCATGATAATATCGTTCTCGACTGCATCCGAAGTGGTGGAGTCGAGGCGATCCACTGTGAAAAGCCGATGGCCGACACGTACGGTGGGGCGAAATTGATGACCCAAGAGGCACTGCGCCACGATGTTCAGCTCACATTTAATCATCAACGGCGATTCAGTGATGCGGTCCGAACCGCAAAGGAACTCCTCGACGCCGGTGAAATCGGTGATCTCCATCGTGTGGAGTTCGCGGCACCGGTTGGCATCTTCGACTATGGGAGCCACTCGTTCGACTTGTGCAACTATTTCAACGACGAGACGCCCGGAGAGTGGGTGTTCGGTCAGGTCGACTACTCCGAAGAGAATATTCTGTTTGGTACACACAACGAGAATCAGGCGATCGTCCATTGGGAGTACGAGAACGGTGTCCACGGGATCGGCACGTCGGACAGCACCGGCACTGGCGGCCCTGCGAGCGCAGTCGCGTGCCACAACCGCCTCGTAGGGACCGAAGGAGAGATTGTGGTCGGACCCAGAGACGACGACAGCGAAAATCCCCCCGCACTGCAGATTCGTCGAGACGGTCATGGGTGGGAGACGATTGAGACCGACGACGGTCTCCACAGCTGGGAGTTCGTTGACCGCGCTATCGCAGAGAACATCCGTTGCTTGCGCGAAGGAGAACAGCCAGAACTCGGTGCAGAAAACGCACTGAACGCGACCGAACTCATCTTCGCCGCGTGGGAGTCCTCGCGCCAGCGTGCGAGGGTGGATCTTCCGTTAGAGATCGACGATAACCCGCTCGAAGCGATGGTGAACACAGGCGATCTGACGCCGCAACCGAGGAGTGAGGAGTGATGGTTCAGCTCTCTGTCTGTATCGAGATGGTTTACGATGATGAGCCCTTCCACGAACGAATCCATCGTGCTGCCGATGCTGGCGTTGAAGCCGTTGAATTCTGGGATTGGCGGGGAAAAGACCTCGATGCGATCGAGACCGCAGCAGATGAAACGGATGTGCGTATCGTCGGATGCACGGCTGGTGGGGTTCTCACTGACCCAGACGCCGCTGACGAGGCGACAGCGACCATCCGTGAGTCAATTGATACCGCTGCAGATCTCGGTTGTTCGACGCTCATTGCGACGACCGGTCCCGATCAGGAGGGATTGGACCGCAAGACCCAACACGAGAATATCGTCGATGTTCTCTCCCGGGTCGCTCCAGCAGCCGAGGAGAGCGGGGTAACACTTGCTCTCGAACCGTTGAACACAGCAGTCGATCATCCAGGATACTACTTGCAGACCGCTGGCGAAGGATTCGAGATCATCGAGGCAGTAGACTCCGAAAGCGTAGCGCTCCTGTACGACGTGTACCACCAGCAGATCACGGAGGGTAATGTCATCGCAACGATTACAGAAAATATCGAACTGATCGGGCACGTCCACATTGCGGATGTACCAGGACGGCACGAACCGGGGACTGGCGAGGTGAATTACGAGAATGTGTTCGACGCTCTCGATGAGGCCAGTTACTCCGGCTTCGTCGGCTGTGAGTTCTCTCCGACAGGTGATCCAGAGACTGCGATGGCTACAGTTATCGATTATACATAAGCCAGTCTTCTACGGTTCTGGTCGTTCGATGAAATACTCGAACCCAGTGGAGTGTGAGAAGTTACCGGCACTCTCAGAGATGTAACAACCAACGTCTGGTGGATGCCAATCAAGCACTCTGTAAGCTCTCGTCCAGCCACGTCGTGTAGCTTCGGCAGCTCCGTATGACTATAATACAACGTGGGATGCAGACACCAATGATCGCTCCATCAGCGCGAGTACGCTGACCACCGGCGGGATCGAAAAGAATGGGTATAGAGTTACGCTCTGTAGTTCCTATCCTCAAGCCGGGACATTTGATGTCTCCAGCTTTCGTTTCACAATGAACTGTGTCAGGAAGAACAGAGCACCACCAGCAATAGCTATGCTAACTCCGAATCCAAACGGGATCAGTGTCAACGTTGTTGGATCATAAGTCCATTCAAACGTATAGACATCACCCTTGTACTGGACAGCGTGATTGGCAAACGTAGTGAGTGCAGTCCCTTCAACAGGAGCGGCTCCACCACCCTTCACCCGATCAAAGACAGCTTTTTCTTTTGATGTGAGACTGGAATACGAAACTTGCGATGCATCCGTGGAGGTGCCAACTTGGTCAACCTGGATCATGTACGATGTCGAATCAATCTCTCCGTATGCAGCAAAGCCAGTCATCGCAATTCCAATGACGAACAGTCCGACACTGGCCGCGTATAACCCAAGACGAAATTGTGGGGACAAATCCATGTATCCAGATGAGATGTGAATTAATATAAATATTATTATTCTATATCTGTGGTGTTTTGATTGTATTTTGATCGTTGATACTTTCGATCACCCCATCAATGTGAGCGTATTTGATCAGACCATTCACAGAACGCCCTACTCGGATATGGACTCTGTGGGGAGAGTGTCTCTTTCCGCATTATCACTGGCCCGTTCGGCGACAAGGACACCCACTTGGTCGTGTACGCGCTCGACTGCTGTGACCACGAATTCGGCGTCGGTGAGTACGTCGACGAGTTCTCCAACGGTAGCAGCATCAACGCCATGGCCAAATAGCGGTTCTTCAGGATCAGACGATCCGAAGAACATCGCGTCACCGAGGACGAACCGACGCGGGCCGAGATCGGCAATAACTTCGATAGCCTCGCGCTTTTCCTCGTCAGGAAGATGGTGCAAGGCGAAATTCGAAACGACGATGTCCACCTCACCGTCGTAGTGCGGGTCACGGAACTGGCCAAAGCCGAACTCCACGTTCTCGAGACCTCTATCGGTGGCCTTCGACCGCGCCTGCTCTATCATTCCGTCACTGATGTCGCGACCGACGACGTGGCCGGCGTTTCCGGCCAGCGCGAGTGCAATTAGACCTGTCCCCGTTCCGAGGTCGAGGACAACGTCGTCGGGCCCAGGGTTGGCGTGCTCGGCGACGAGCGAGGCGCACGCATTGTAGATTGTCTTCTGTTCACTACCGTGTTTGTCGTCGTACTGGTGGGCTATCTGCGAGAAGCGATCGGCGAGGTCCTGAAGGCGCTTATCCATTATTACCACCTCCTTTCGAAGTCTTCTTTTGACAGTTCCATGTTGACGGTCGTGCCGACTGCGTATCCATCGGCGACAGCAGACGGTATGGACGGAGGAGCTCCACTGGAGGCGTCTCCTGCAATGAAAAGACCCTCGACCGACGTAAACCCGATTCCACGCTGGGACCGCGTTGCATCGATGAGTCCACCCTGATTCACTTCGAGACCGAGCCGTTCTGGAAGCTCGCTGTGTTGCTCCATCGGTGGGGGATAGAATAGAGCGTGGCGAGCTACGCTGCGGCCATCCGCGAGCGAGATGCTTTCGAGTTCACTCTCGTTGCCAGAGCCGTTGAGTGCGGTAATCGGTTCGTCTTCGATTTCGATTCCTCGCTCGGCGAACAACGACCGTGTTTCTTCGTCGAAGACGTCCTGACCATCGGTGAATACGACGAGATCATCACTCAGATTGTAGATGAGCTTCGCGTAGTCGACCATGTGCTGATTCGTGACGATAACGCCGAGGGGTTCATCACGAACTTCGTAGCCGTGACAGTAAGGACAGTGATGTACGCCACTCCCCCACAATTCCTCGAAGCCTTCGGTATCTGGAAGGTCGTCCCTAACACCAGTTGCTAGTACGACCGTCCGACTCGTGACGGTCTCGTCGGAGTCAAGGGTGCTGATGAATCCACTGTCATCTCTCGAGACATCCGTTACCCGCGTGTTTCGGAATTCGCCCCCGTATTGCAATACCTCCTCACGTCCAAGACGGCGGAGATCCTCCGGCGAGATACCATCCCTTGTTAGATATCCATGGGCTTCAGCCGCTGGACCGTTACGGGGATAGCCGCTATCGCAGACCAAAACGCTGCGGAGCGAGCGCCCTAACTGGAGGGCTGCACTCAAGCCCGCAGGTCCACCACCGATAATGAGAACGTCGTACTCCCAATCACCGTCATCAGTTGTTTGCATAACTAATGCAATTAGGACATTGGAGATAAGACTGTCGTTCCCGGCGGAAGTGGCAGCCACTATGATAGAATGCAATGATAGGACCTAAACGACCGCATCTCTTCAAATTATATATCTTCTAGATGTCATTAAATTCTCAGGGCTACTCTGGTCCTACGAAAAGAATGCATTCAAAGTGCAAACTTTATCTAGCAGCAGTACCAAACCTCGACAATAATGCCAGACGCCGTACAAAATCAGCTCCGAGATGAACGAGAGTGTGAGGGTCTCCTTGACTGTATGTTCGGATTGAATGAGCTCGATCGAGGTGTCTTTAGACTGTTAGCAGAATGTTCTGAACCGCTTACCGTGGATCAAATTGCGGCGTTCATTGACCGGGAACGGACGACCGCGTACCGTTCAGTCAGACGGCTCCAAGAAACAGGAGTTGCTGTGCAAGAACAAGAAAGCTGTCCGAAGGGAGGCTATCACTACGTGTATCGAGTCTCAGACCCTGACGAGATAGCGGATAGACTCCAACGGATGCTCAATCAGTGGTACGCTGAGACCGGACAACTTATTCAGGAGTTCCGAGATGCGTATGGGGCGGATCATTCTCCAGAGATGGATCACTAACATCCCACGCTTGGTATCTGAGGCAGGATAAACTGGACGGACGTGGCCACCGATTACCTGACGCATTCGTCGACTCTTGACTTCTGCAAGCATTTCCGTGAAACAGGCCCAAACAGCCCTGAAACAGCCCAGTCTCCGAAACTGTGTCTGATTGCGGTAGCGAGTATTGATATAGCCATATACAGTATATGGCTGTGCATCTGCACAGAATATGCACAATAGACATTAATCACAGAGAGTAATTCCCTCAGAGAATACTAGAATCTCGTGTTCGTACTGCCGCAGTTCCCTGATACTCTTGAATGGTCTTTTGTAGTCCGTCAGTCTATTTCGAGCGACACATGAGTGAGAAGAGATGACCCTGTGAGCGCACCCGGCATTTCGTGACAGAGACCGCTGATTGCTGCGTTCGATTCAATTGGCTACCCAACTCCGGGTGAAATCAATGACCACGACGTTTCGTACATCATGTGACCATCTCTTTCGAAAGGATCCATTTTCAGGTACGGATGTGCGGCTCGTATTCGAGCTATCTTTCGGGTATGAATATATTGGTGCAGTAAACCGTGACGCAACACGCATCCATCATCCAAATACTCAAACTAGCGTTTTGATACGGTCGGTCCCCGTTCCCCAAACCGAGTTCAACAAGGACGCACAATCGAAAACGAGTGAAGGAGAAGAAAATCGAGAGCAACCACCTATTGAGCACTAGAGAGATGGTCGACGAATACACGTTATCGGAGCGAATAGATGTTCGCTTCGTAGACAGTCCGAACACGGTTACCCCAATCGTGGGTATACGTATCGATAATATCCTGTGCGACATCGCCACGAAGGTATTTCACGATTCCTCGATCCCCGGTTCGATCACGGAGATACGTCGTAAAGAAGTGACGGAAATAATGCGGTGTAACATTTTCTTCTGCCCCACCACCAACACGGTGCCAGCCCATCTGATTTGCGTGTCTTCGCACGAAGGTCCGTACTTGCGATGGCTCGAGACGGTGTCCCCACTTTCGACCAGTATCGACGAACAGCGGATCAGCAGGTGACGGTGCATCTGGCCGGATCGCAAGCCACGTGATCAGCGTCGCTTTCAGTTCTTCATCAACCGGGATGACGGTTACCCGCTTTCGTTTGTTCGAGGCCGTCCGCTCTTCGCCGTTGACAGTCTCCCCACGGTCGATATCACTGGCCACGAAAATTGTGCCTGTTCGACCATCAAGCTGTGGTCTATGAGTACGGCCGTACTCATCGCGGACGGTTGGGGCACCGAGATTGAGATCACGCAAGTCTAGGTTACAACACTCACCGACACGCAACCCGGTTTTCAGTAACGTCATCGTGACAGCTCGTTCGAGTGGATGTGTGATTCGTTCAATGAACGATCGCATCTTAGGAATAGACACTTCGCGCCGTGTCGGATCCGTATTAATAGACTCATCCATCTCTGCCATCACGAGGGCCATGGGATTTCCATCGAACGCTTCGGTTTGTGTCATATATGCATAAAATCGGTGTACGTAAGATGCATACGAGGCAATCGTGCTCTCAGCGTGCGAGCCACGAAGAGAGTGAACGAACGCCATACAGTCGCGCTGTCCAGCTGTTTCCGGAGATTTGCCACGATCCTGAAGGAATTGTTCGAATCGTCGAAGAACTCGTTCGTATGCAGCGAGGGTCCGCTCTGATTTTCCATGGTACGTGAGATCGTCCACAAAATATCCAATCGGATCGTCTACGCTTGCCGTGTCAGCTTTCATCGTCATTGGTCACTGTCTCCAATCAGAGTGTATCCACCGTTCCGACCACTGTACTTGATTTCGTTTTTCTCTTGTAGCGTATCAAGAGTGTGTTCGAGTCGGTCCTCAATATCGTCAGTCACGCCTGCAAGAAGTTCATCCCAAGTAAGATATCCTGCCCCACGAAGGACATCAAGGAGACGCATTTCGAGGTCGTCAACCCCCGGGGTAGCGTCCGTAGAATCGGTCTCCCCATCGGCATCTGATTCGGTGAAATCGAACCCTCGCCGACCCGCCTGCACCATCGATCGTAGAAACTCACTCTGTGTCATGTCAAGCTGCTCTGCGTGAGCAACCCATTTTTCCTTTTGCCAACGAGGAATGTGAACTTTCACCGACACCCGATCATCGTCGCTGCCCATGAATACGAGCATGTTTCTTTGGTACATCAATCTGTCCCCATAGAACGGGATAAGTATCCTTATCCCAAATTATGTACCCAGATTGGAGTGGGTTATCACCATATATCGTCTTTGATGGGGCTAGCAAAGATCAGTATTTGCACTACAAAATCAGATATTAATAGGCCCATTTGACAACTATCAATGCGCGATTACTGGTCACTCGGTAACTGAGTGAACCGCTACGGTCTGCCATTCATGACAAAGAGTATTCTCTCATCTAACAGTGAGATTGTTCAGATGATAGGTTGTTTTTGTTACTCTCTAGCAATTGTGAGCGTCGAGTCAGACAACCGAAGACCTGGTCTCGACAGGATACGCGATTATTCGAGGAGGGTCATTAGGGAACTCATTCGGGTTTCAGGCCGGACTCGCCGATGAATTCCTTAACAATCGTTTCTTCGGCCCGGTGAAGCACCCCACTCGCAGCAGACGGATTGACATCGAATGTCTCTGCTAGCTCAGTAAGCGTACAACCACGAGGAGTATCGTAGTAGCCGCGCTCAACTGCCTTTATGATAAATTCCCACTGACGATCTGTGAGTAGCTCGCTGGGGTCGTATGACTGCGTTACCGACTGAATTCTGTACGGGATACCAGCTTCTTCCAACGACTCCGGAAGATGTGATGTCTGTTCGTGTGTGACTGTGTGCTCTGCGGACAACCAGCCATCCTGAAGATGAGCAGGGAATTGTGGTAGAGCACCCGACGCGCGGAGAGCCCGATTCGATTCCGTTTCCGGGATCAAATACTGAATGACAACGAGCTGTGTATCAGTATGTAGCACCTCGTACGACAGTTCCGATGCGTCGTCGAAGTGTTGGATGACGGTAGTCGGATTCGGCGTCTCGATCTCCAACAATCCGAGGATCCCGTTGTCCGTCGGATGACTCGATAGAATCGTGAACTCCGTATCGGGCAGTTCTGTCGATACTGTGGCCAGCGGATCTGAGCGGGCCGCAGCGTCGAATGCGAGCTGGACGCGAGGCATAATTCGATAGTTGAGCGAGGACAATGATAAAACTGGCAAGAAAATCACGGTCTCATTGAGAAACCTTGCTACGTTGTGACTGAGATCAGTGGCTATTTCCCGACTCCAACACTCGGATAGAGACCAGTGGACGGCACAGAAAAGCAATGAGTTCGAGAGATACAATCGCGATCGCTGTATCATAGCCGAACCTCACGCACCGTTTCATAGTGTATTCCCTGACTAAAGCCGAGTGACATTACCAGACAACGATTGCTAAATCGTTCGTAGCCATGTTGATAGCCCTCAACACAATGATTTCATTTATTATTTGATGGAAATTATGTATGCTATGTCGGTCAAGGTCAGTCACGGTCTACAGTTGGAACACAGTGAGATCCGTAGACAGAAACAGCACACCGACAGTCCCGGAGTGTCGGTTGGGGACACTGAATGGTTTCTATTCACTCGAGCAGATCGAGACATTCACATCGACGCTATAGCAACGAGAGCTTTGATATCATAATGAATCGAGAATTTCAACCCACTCAGCAGTACCGCACTTCATGAGTCGGTATCGCACGACAGGGCTGTTCGTCCTACTGGCGGCGCTTTGGGGAAGTTCGTTTGTCGCTACGCGAGCCGCACTCTCTGCTGTGCCGCCAGTCCTACTCGCGGCTCTTCGCTTCGATATTGCTGGGATGCTCATGCTGTGGTATGCAATTGTGTCGACAGACAGGTGGCGACCGTCGACCCGATCAGGGTGGATTGAGGTCTCCGTCGGTGGAGTGCTATTCGTCGCCGCACATCATGCACTCCTGTTCATCGGCCAGCAGTACGTGACAAGCGCAGTTGCAAGCATCATCGTCAGCCTCGATCCCGTGCTTGCAGCTGTTTTTTCGAGCCTCCTCCTCACGACTGAGCGACTCTCGTGGAATGAGATCGTTGGGATCTGTCTCGGCGTCTTCGGAACGACGTTTATTGTCAAGCCAACATCACGAACGCTCGCCAGCGCAGATATCCGAGGCATCGGGTTCGTCTTTCTCGCTGCGGGAGCGTTTGCGCTCGGTGCAGTCATTACTAAGCGATATCGCACGTCGATTCCCGCGCAGTCGATGCAAGCGTGGATGATGCTCATCGGGGCAGCCTTGCTTCACGCAGCAAGTGTTGGTCTCCCGAATGAGTCGCTGGCGTCAGTCACGTGGTCGCCTGTCGCACTCGCTGCGCTCGGTTATCTATCGATTGTTGGCGCTGGTGGAGGCTATCTCATTTATTTCACACTACTGGATCGTATCGGTCCCGTTCAGATCAACCTCATCGGGTATGTGGCTCCAGTTTTCGCTGCGCTGAACGGCTGGGTGTTTTTGGGTGAGCCAATCACAGTAACAATGTTTTTCGGGTTCATGACCATCACTATAGGGTTTGTAATCGCAAAATACGACGAGATTGGCGAAGAGGTAACCCGCCTACGACAGTTCACACTGATACGAGAATAAGAATAGAAGGCGATTACTGAATTGAGCTTCAGGCGGCCACCCTATTTGCACCATCAGGCACGCGAAGTCTCAAGAATCGATGGACGGACACAGTGGATGTTACTGCACGACATATCTACCTGGATGAGAAAGTAACCACGGCGTGGGAACATGTGGTACCACCTATTTAAACAAGCGTATCAATAAGCATGTCACTCTCCACACTGGATACCGTTCGACTCACCAATGCCATCAGCATCATCGAATGGGTGGACAGCAGACGATATGCCTAACCAGACAGGCAATGTTGTCGTCGTTACCGGTGCGAACAGCGGGATTGGATACGACACGACCAAAGCATTCGCTCAAAAAGGTGCCCACGTCGCCGTGGCCTGCCGGAGTCCCGAAAGGGCGAACCGTACACGACAAAAGATTGAGTCGACGGTGAGTGATGCATCATTATCGGTACACGAACTTGACCTGAGAAATCAAGTAGCCGTTCGGCAGTTCGCTTCTGAGTTCAAATCCGAATTCGATCGGCTCGACGTGCTTGTCAACAACGCTGGCGTCATGGTACCTCCGTATTCGACGACCGATGACGGGTTTGAACTTCAGTTCGGCGTCAACCACCTTGGACACTTTGCGCTCACGGGACTCCTTCTCGAAGAACTCATCGAGACAGATGGGGAGACACGGATCGTCACACAGAGCAGTGTTGCTCACGACTACGGCGATATCGATTTCGACGATCTTCATCGTGAGCAATCGTACAACCGAACCGAGGCCTACGGACAGAGCAAGCTTGCGAATTTGCTTTTCACCTACGAACTGGACCGTCGGCTTCGCGCAGTCGGTTCGAATACGATAGCCGTTGCTTCCCATCCCGGCTGGTCTGCGACTGGACTCCAAGATGGTGACACCGAGTTAGGTGTCTCTAGTGTCCGGCGGACCGTCGCACGAATCGCGAATACGGTGTTCGCCCAGTCACCCGCCGATGGTGCACTTCCAACGCTGTATGCATCGACGGCAACCGATGTCGACGGAGGTCACTATTTCGGCCCGAGCGGAATCATGGAAATGCGCGGGAGTCCCACCCGAGTAGTATCCAATGAGACGTCGTACGACCACAAAACGGCACAGCAGCTCTGGGACATTTCGGGGAAACTGACTGGCATCACGTTTGAGATCGGTGAAGCGACAGCCACACAGTCTCTGCCGTAGGTAGCCAGACAAACGGCGGTATGCTTCCAATTAGGCTACCGCGAATTTCGTTACCACTACTCGGTTGGTTGAATCGAGAGTTTGTTCACATTACGCGATGGAGCGACCCCTCAAATTCACTACGATGGTCTGTGTTGACATGCGAGTGGTATGCGGGATATACTATTCGGTCGACATGGCGACGTACTGCTTTGAGCCGAGCGTTTGGCTGATGAGTTGAAACTCAGCCCGACGGAGGAGATCAGACGCAGCAGCGGCAGAAATTCCAAACTCGTCGGCGAGTTCCTGTGTTGATAATCTGCGTGGAGAGTCATAGTATCCCTGAGCGAACGCGGTTGAAAGTGCCCGATACTGTTTATCGGTGAGACCAAATTGATCACGCTCTCCGGGGTTCTCGGGATCGGAAGCGATGGTCAGTAACTCGAATGCAATATCGTGAAGTTCACACCGATCCCGGAGCGTTCTGAACGC
Source organism: Halocatena marina (assembly GCF_025913575.1). Classification (NCBI taxonomy): domain Archaea; kingdom Methanobacteriati; phylum Methanobacteriota; class Halobacteria; order Halobacteriales; family Natronomonadaceae; genus Halocatena; species Halocatena marina. The sequence continues at coordinate 2,203,579 of NZ_CP109785.1, forward strand.
ATCGAAGTCAGAGAATACCTTCTGCTCTCTCAAGCCCTCGCTGGTGATTGTCGCGTCGATTAACACGCCTTCGAATTCGTCATAGTCATGTGAAGCTATGAGGTTGAAATCATCGTGGATGGTCAGCTGATAGAACCATCTTCCACCAGTCGGTCCGATTTCTACCGCGTCGTCAATCTCTGTTTGTGCGTCTGATCCGTTTTCGAAAGCTTCTCGTGAACTGCTATCTATACGAACCGTAAGGAGAAGCCGTTTGTCTTCAAGGGGAAGCCAACTATAAATCGAAATTTTTCCATTTGGAAGCGAACGCGCAAGGTCAACAAACGGAAGGGTTCGATCTGCGAGGAGGATCTCTGCGACGATAGCCATACGTGGATGTGTGGACCGAACTATGTAATCCACTTATTCAGTCGGAGACACTGGTGTGTCGTCTCCGACTGTAGGAAGACAACGGATCTGAACACCCAGCAGGCCTCATAAATCATATTCCGATATATGAAATGGCCTGTTCTGAGTCGGACGCGTACTGGAAAGGCTAAATTCAAAACAGGGGTATGAGAGTCAGAGGGTGCTAATATGAGACGCCTGGGTCAAGTCTTTGGTCACTATTCACAGCTTTTCGCTAATCGATCTCACCGTAATTCCTCTGTGGAATTCGATTTATCTAACCCAAGTCGCGGTGTTCAGACAGAGACGTTCCAAGTGGAACTCGAAATCACACTCTATTCAGAAACGTTTCACTTCGTGTCTGTCCCGGATCTCTACTGTAGAATAGAACCCGAAGCTATTCCGTATAGTAAAACTGTCCCGCAGAACATCTATCAGTCAACAGTATAACTCATATGATGACGATTACAAACGTTCGGAGGAGATAGCAGTATAGATGCAATACGACGAACTACAACAAATCTACGCTCAGGAGGGATACTATTGGGGCAAAGAACCGAACGAACTCGTTAAGCGAGCCGTCGACTACACTCCTAGCCGAGAGAGTCTGACAGCAATCGACGTAGGAGCTGGTGAAGGTCGGGATTCCGTCTATCTTGCCGATCAAGGAATAGACGTTACAGCCATTGACATCGCACCAAACGGACTCGAAAAGGCCAAACAACTAGCTGAGGAAATCGGTGTCGAAATCGACGTTTCTCAGGCAGATATCAATACGCTCCAACTCGCCACGTCGATCGACCTATTCTACTCGATAGGAACAATTCAGTATCTCCGTCCTGAGAATCGGTCCAATCAGTTCCAACATTTCCAAACTCAAACATGCTCCGGTGGCATTCATGCACTCTTCGCGTTCGTGGACCGAGACGACATCCCGCCTGCTCCCGACTGGGGTAAGAACGAATATTACTACGAGGAATCCGAACTGGACCAGTACTATGAGAACTGGGATTGCCTCTATACTGAGAAGCTGGTTTTCGATGATGACTCCGGTAGCGAACCACACCAGCACGCCGCAGTCGAGGTAATCTATCGCAATCCAGTGTCGAACTAATGAGATTGCTGTTTCCCGAAACAATCCAGACAGACCGACTCTGTGGCTGGCCGATTCCGGCTGATTATGTAGACATATGCCGTCCTTCTAAAACGAATCTGCTCGTTCTAAGACAGAGAACAAACTGAAGTGTCCGACAAATCGAAAGTGGGATAGAGATTATTCGGCACGAGATCACTCTCCAACTCAATCTCGACCTGCACAATCCGATGAACGTTTCATCGATTCGTGATATATTAATTACAGTAAATGAGTATCAGAACGGTGCCGTCATCTAGTGGTAGATCTCTCGTTACCCCAACGTTGTGACAGTGGTTTGTGCCTCAAAACCGTCTGGTGGTTGTTCGGTTACCTTCGCAATCGTTGGAAAGTTCGTGTCGAAACGTACGACCAACCGATACTGTACAGCTCCGAGCGATGTCTGACAGCTAGTCATCCAGACGGGGGTTTTTTTCTGCACAGATGCTACCGTGATTCTGAGTTCATCGCTTGCCTGATCGAGTGATATGTCAGTCAGTTTTACCTCTTCACACGGGCTGCCTTGCCACATCTTCCCCGTAATGATCACACTGTTTTCCTCTTTGTCAGTAGTTATTATTGGCTTGTTGTTGATTGGTTTTTCTGGCTGTTGGGAGAGGATAGTGAGCTCCGTTGATAGATCCGATGACAACTGATCACTAGAGATCGTTACTACCGACCAACCGCTCAGCAATACCGAAGATCCGAAGACGGTTTGTAACAAACTACGACGCCGCATATTCCTGTTATCGTGTAATTCATTATCAGTCTTCACCTGGATAAAACCCCCATATGATGCAGCCATATTTGACAGATCTGATTAGAGGATATACAATATTACTCTAGAGCATGAGAATTCCTAGTATATAATTGAGATATTATGTTTTTTAGATATCAATTTCTATATACCATCTAGAGAGCCGGGATAGCGCTCTATACTCAACTATCCAACTATACTATCTTTGTTAGTATTGGTTAGATCGTTGTGAAGCAAAAGTTAAAAATGTCCTTGTATTCCACTGTTAATACTATAGTTTAGTTTTCGACATAAAATCAGAACGGACGTGTGTCAAGCGTTATTACAGAGGTACCGGTGTAATACCGAAGTCGAAAATCACCGAGAATCCTCACAAAGTTCTCGGTCCACTCATGGGTCAGGGGTGGGTTGTGATTCCGGTCATGTTCCCCGGTTTCGAGGGGTCATAGTGATTGCCGCCCGAAAAATACGCATGCGCGAATCAAACAGACGATACGTGTTTGCAAAGCGGCCCGAAGGCGTTCCCGGAAAGGACGTATTCGAACTCGAGGAGAACGCTGTCCCCGATCCGGGAGAACGGCAGGTACTCGTTCGTACCGTGTATCTCTCGGTTGATCCGTACATGCGCGGACGGATGCGCGACAGGGAGTCGTATGCTGAGCCATGGGACGTCGGCGATCCACTGAAGGCGGCTGTCATCGGTCGCGTCGTCGACTCCAACTACGAACGTTTGAGCGAGGGCGATTACGTTACTGGCGAACTCGACTGGGCGGACTACACAGTCACAGACGGCGACGATCTTCACCCGGTCGATCCCGATCTCGCGCCGCTTTCGACGTATCTTGGCATCCTCGGAATGCCCGGCCGAACCGCCTATTTCGGACTGCTCGAAGAGGCACCTCCCAAGCCAGGTGACACTGTTGTCGTCTCTGGGGCCGCAGGTGCAGTCGGATCGACGGTCTGCCAAATTGCCTCACTCAACGGATGTCGAGTCGTCGGATTCGCAGGGAGCGACACAAAGATCGACTATCTCGAAGAAGATCTCGGAATCGATGCCGCCATTAACTACAAGGAGACGGAGAATTACCGCGATGCACTCGATACTGTCGCTCCCGATGGTGTCGATGTCTATTTCGATAATGTGGGTGGACCGATCACCGACGCCGTATTCACGAATCTCAACACCGATGCTCGGGTTGCGATCTGCGGACAGATCGCCCATTACAACGACGAAAGTGTGCCAACCGGCCCGCGGAAACTCCCACAGATACTCCCATTGCGCGCGACGGTCAGCGGGTTCATCGTCAGTGATTACGCCCCTCGATTTCAGGAGGCAACCCAACGTCTCGGTGAGTGGGTCGCAAACGGTGATCTGACGTACCGTGAGACGGTTACGGAGGGCCTCGAAAACGCGCCAGACGCGTTCCTCGGTCTGTTTGAAGGCGAAAACATCGGAAAGCAACTCGTCAAGGTCACAGATCCCGACGAATAACGAAGCGTCAACTCACAACCGCGTCTTATTATTATCGCATTCGATCTCGGGGAGCCATCACGGTCAGATGGCACTATCGACGAGAGGGAGAAGACAGACATACATCCAAGTTATTCGGATTTTGGTTCAGTTTAGCTACTGCTGGAGCTCCATCGATACTTCGTGCAATGAACACCGGGGGTCGATGAACTGGTCTTAGAATTCGACTGCATCGAGGATACCTTCCTGAATTCGAACCGCCTGTGGAAGATAATATCCTTCGAGAGCGTGGAGCGGCATCGGGGCATCGAACCCAGTGATTCGCTGAATTGGTGCCTCTTGATAGACGAGGGCCTCTTCTTGGATTATCGTACTGATTTCAGCACCGAGTCCCGCCGTTTTCGGAGCTTCGTGGACGATCGCAGCACGTCCGGTTTTTTTGAACGACTCGACAATCGTTTCGACATCGAGCGGGGAGAGCGTTCGAAGGTCGATGACTTCAGTCTCGATTCCCTTCTCATCCGAGAGATGATCGGCTGCAATAAGCGCCGGCTGAGTCATCGCACCCCACGTGTAAACAGAGACATCCGATCCAGTCCGACGCACGGACGCACTTCCAAGCGGTACCTTGTATGCTCCAGTGGGAACGTCCTGCCGAAAGGCACGGTAGATGAGCTTTGGCTCAAGGAAGATGACTGGATCCGGATCCCGAATTGATGCTGTCAGCAGTCCTTTTGCGTCTGCGGGCGTACTCGGCGCGACGACTTTGAGTCCAGGTTCGTGAACGAAGAATGCCTCTTTCGACTCAGAATGATGTTCGGGAGCACGAATTCCGCCGCCGTACGGCGCTCGAACGACCATCTGACAGGAGTACTGACCTTGGCTCCGGCTGCGAATCCGAGCAGCGTGACTGACGAGCTGATCGAATGCGGGATACATGAATCCCATGAACTGCATCTCTGGGATCGGCTTCAGTCCGGACAGAGCAAGACCGATAGCCGATCCTACGATACCGGACTCGGCAAGCGGTGTATCCACAACGCGGTCACCGCCGAATTCCTCGTACAGACCGTCTGTTGCGCGGAACACACCACCGTTCACACCAACGTCCTCACCAAGGACGATGATGCTCTCGTCACGGTTCATCTCGGTCGATAGACCGTCTGTGATGGCTTCAACTAACGTGAGCTGCTGGACTTCACCGTTCGATGGATGATCGTTGATCGAATCCGTACTCATTCTAAGACACCGGAGAATGCACCCTCTCCGTACTTCTTTCGGAGTTCGTTCAGTTCGTCCATCTGCGCTTGAAGGCGGTCGGGGGTCTCCTGATAGACGTGCTCGAATATCTGTTCAGGTGCAGCTTCGACCGCCTCGGCCGTCTCGATAGCTGTCGCAACCTGCTCTTCGATTCGGGCTTGAATCTCGGCTTCGCGCTCGGAATCGAGGAGCCCCGTTTGATAGAGGTGGTTTTCGAGCCGTTTGAGTGGATCGCGCTTTCGCCACTTATCAGCGTCTGCTTCGTCTCGGTAGACGCTGGGGTCGTCAGACGTCGTGTGCGCTCCGTACCGATACTGCACCGATTCAATGAGTGTTGGTCGTCGCTCGCCGTCAACAGGGTTTTTCGCCTTCCGAATGGCTTCTCTGGTGACCACGTAGACAGCAAGCGGATCGAGACCGTCGACCCGTATTCCTTCGATGCCGTACGACTGGGCCTTCTGTGCGATGGTTTCGCTGGCAGTCTGTCGTTCACGAGGAACAGAGATTGCCCACTGGTTGTTGTTACAAACGAATACCGATGGAACATCGAAGACACCCGCAAAGTTCAGTCCCTCGTGAAAATCGCCTTCACTGGTCGCGCCGTCACCGAGATGACACAGCACTGCTCTGTCGTCCTTGCCTTGGAGCGTATACCCCCACGCCATGCCCATTGCGTGCGGCACTTGCGTGGCGATGGGAATGTATTCGGGCATAACGTTTACACCCTCTGGGACGGCGTATCCCTCTCGATAACCAAGCAGTGCCGTCAGAAGTGACGGCAGGTCGACGCCGTGTACGTATTTCGCGGCGTGTTCACGGTATGTTGGGAATAGCCAATCCTGCTCATCAAGCGCGTAGCTGGTTGCAACCTGCGATCCTTCTTGTCCCGTCATCGGAGCATACGTTGCGATGCGTCCTTGACGCTGGAGACTGATTGCTCGCTGGTCGAAGTGTCGGGCGAGTTTGATGTCTTCGTACATCGCCAACCGTTTGTCACCGGACAGTCCCGGATCGACGCCTGGAAGGAGATGTCCGTCGTCGTCCAGAATGCGAAACACCTGATCGAACTCGCTCTCGATATTTGAATCGGGCTGTATCTCCGCGATACTAGGGTCGGTTTCGTCTTGCGTACTCATGGTTTCGGCTGTTTGCTTTGTGTTCGTCTGGCTGTAGATTGATGACTAGTCGTCGCCTCAGCGAAGAGGGGCGATTGCAGTACCTCGGGCCGAAGATCGATTTACTGGGTCGTTCGAACGTCACAGTTGTGCTGTTTCGAACGCCAGCAGCGCGCACAGGATGCGCGTTTTGATAGTACGAACCGCGTAACGAAACATTCCACCAGTGTCGCTGTTGTGGTGACTACGCTGAACTCGGTATCGGTACACCGAACTGGCTGAGTAGCCGCGCGAGTCGCTGATTTACTGGCGGAAGCCATGTCTGAATAATGTGTGGGTCGATACTTAATGATTGCGTGGTTTGAGTTCACATGGAGTAACAATCAATCAGAATATTTCGAATCCGTGGACGACACCGTGGAAACGGTACATACAGATCTAGTATCGTCTTGTTTTCTTGGACAGCAGCCTACTGGCTGTCTTGTGTCTGGCTATACTTTCGGATCCACGCTTCTAAGGTAATACCCATCGCGGCCTGCGTGATCGCGTTCGAAGACGCCGAGTTTGCGCTTTTGACGAGCTCGGCCTCAAGCGTTCGCTGGGGTATCTCGCCGAGAAAATGGGGAATCGCTCGTTGAACTGCTATCGGACATCCAACTTCGTGCGCGAGCGCGTATCCGGAGATTGAGTGTGGGATCACTTCGGTAGCGTACGTGTCGCGGTCTGGTTCAACGAGGGGACCATCATCAACGTGGTCGGTGTACTCATAACACTTTCCGACATCGTGCAGGAGGCACGCAGCGACGACGACATCCGTGTCGGGGTCGGCACCGTGAAGCTCGCGTTGAACTTCGACGGCTGCGAGGGCTATTTTCGTCACTCCACGAACGTGCTCGACGTTGCTCACATCGTGAATGTTCCACGCGTACGGGATATCCTCGATGTCCTGCCATCCACCACGTTGCAGGCCAAGCACCCACGCTTCGATCACTCGCTCGCGGAGGGTCTCACTCTCGATGTGGTCAAGTTCGGGGTACGCATCCCTCACTTGTGATGCATAAGGGGGTGTACTCGTTTGAGGCATGTTTCATTCAGAGCTCATCTTTGATGACGTGTTCTTGTCCAACGAATCGTGGACGGTCATCGATCGCGAGGAAGTTATCCACGTCTTCTCTCGGTGCGGCTGCCTTCGGGTGATCAGGGTCGTAATCACGGGAGGATTCGTGACCGAGACCAGCTCGAAGCGCATCGAGGCTTTCGAAATACAACTCCGCAACACCGTCGAACTCGGCGTGTGCGGGGTCGGTCGGTGTGACGCGAGTATAGCGAACAACACCGGGGATTTCCCGTGCGAGGGGAACGTGCTCGTTTGCCCAGTGATCGAGAAACTCCTCGTGACTCAGACCATCCTTCCGGACGAGAAACGCGGAGTGTTTGTACAGCTCGTCGGTGTCCCCGTCGACAGAATCCAGTTCGACTGTCTCTTCACCGATGAAGCGCGGACGGCGCTCGATGTCGAGGAAATTGTCTACATCTTTACGAGCTTTCTTCGCCATCCCTTTCTCTGGATCGTAATCGCGTGACCCCTCACTACCGAGCGCGTCGTACAGCGCGTCTAACTCCTCGAAATAAAGCTCTGCAATACCGTCGAATTCGGCTGCTTCTGAATCGATCGGTAAGACCTGATGGTAGCGGACAACACCTTCGATTTCGCGGGCAATCGGCGTGTGGGTGGTGTGCCAGTGATCGAGAAACGCCTCGTGTGTCAGATCACCCTTACGAACGAGAAGGGCCACATGCTTGTACATTCAAACAATCAATAGTGCACATCTTAGATAAAACATGGGGACACCACGATCACTGGATGTGAATTCCTCACAGTGCAATGATGAAGTTCTTTCACTATCCTCAATGCCCACGGTACGACCACACCAAACATGGAATTGAACCGCCATATATTATTAAAAATTGTATAGGTAAAAAATAGAAAAATTTTATATTGCGCTATGATATCCTTTTGTTGGGTATGCGAGAGAAAGATAGCATGAATCGGCGGACATTTCTACAATTGAGCGGTTTCGCAGGGATTGCTGGATTCACTGGATTCGCATCAGCGGTGCCCGAGCGTGAGTCAGGATCGAGCGTGGAGCTGTTAGTCGGTACGAGTGCGACGACAGAACGTCCGCATACAGTAGTCACGCCATACCTTCCGAATGGGACGCGCATTGTACACGAGAACGACACTCTCGGATACGTTGCTGTCGAGTTTCCCGAGCAGAGTAGCTCTCAGGTGTATACTGCCCTAAAACAAGCTTCAATGGAACAAGGGCCAGTGAGCTACGTCGAGCCGAACGGGACTCACCGGGCATTGTACGAGCCGAATGATCCTCTGTACAGCAATCAGAACATCCACCAGATGATAAACACACCAGCTGCGTGGGACGAGACACTCGGTGACAGCGATGTCACGATTGCCGTGATCGATCAGGGAGTCGCATACGGTCACCCTGATCTTCAGGGTAACGCGCGCAGTGATCCGGGCCATGATTTCGTCGATGACGATAGCGATCCAGCTCCAGACACGAGCGATGAAAGTCATGGATCACACATCGCAGGAATTGCGGCCGCTGGCGTCGACAACGGGACTGGTATCGCAGGAATTGGCAACTCAACACTCCTCTCTGTGCGAGCACTCGATGAAATGGGTTCAGGAGCGATCAGCGACATCGCTGACGGAATCCAGTGGGCTGCCGACCAAGGGGCAGATGTGATCAACCTCTCCTTGGGTGGTGGAGGTCCATCCCAAACGATGGACCAAGCACTCGCTTACGCTGTCGACAACGGTGCACTACCTATCGCCGCCGCAGGTGGTAGCGCTTCATCGGAGGTAGCGTATCCAGCAGCGAACAGTAAGTGTCTAGCAGTATCGGCGCTCGATTCCGACAGGACACTGGCTTCGTATTCGAATTACGGAGAAGCGATTGAACTGGCCGCACCCGGAACGAACGTACTGTCAACGGTTCCAGGCAGCGACTACGAGGTGCGATCGGGCACATCGATGGCGGCATCGGTGGTGTCTGGTGTTGCAGGATTGACACTTTCGCAGTGGGATCTCACGAACAGCGAACTCCGGGCTCATCTCAAAGATACCACAGTTAATGTCGGTATCCCAGAAGATGAGCAAGGAAGCGGCCTCGTCGATGCTGGTAACGCTGTTACCACTCCACCATAAAGCGACAGCAGTGACGGTGCGGTCGGCGTACGCCTTATCCCACCCACTGTCGGGCTACCAGACTGTTCTTAAAACGAGAGATGCACATGCAATGATTCGACGAAGATGTCGCCAGATCAAAGCCATTGTGACAGCGGCGGTTGAAATTCCAAATAAAGTGAAGTAATCAGAGGTTCGATGAGTATCGAAGATGGATGTGAATTTCATCGATTACTGCGAGCAGCGTGTCAGGAAGTTGCTCTCGAAGAAGTTCGCCTTTGACCCGGTTCGCAGGACCAGAGATGCTGATACTGCCGAGTGGATACCCATCTTCGCCTCGGATCGCCGCCCCGACCGCGTTCAATCCGGTGATAGATTCACCAATGTTAAACGCATAGCCACGGTCAGCGATGGAATCGATCTCCTCGAACAGATCCTCTCGATTGGTGACTGTGTTCTCTGTCTTTTCGGGAAGCCCTCGGCGTTCGATGATCGACCGGCGTTCGTCCTCGGGGAGAGATGCGAGAATGGCCTTTCCGGCTGCCAACTGATGGAGATGGCGTCGCTGTCCGATTCTTGCGGACGTTTTGAGCGGGTTATCACCATAGGCCTTGTAGAGATGAACACTGAAGTCACCCTCCTTTGCAACGAGCCAGATCTTCTCTCCGGTCTCTTCTGCTAATCTGTCAACGGGTTCGCGGGCAACGTTGAAAAATTCAGTCTGATCTCTGGCACAGATGCCGAAATCGAGAAACCGAAGCCCGATGTAGAAGGTCCCATTATCTCGGACAACGAGGTCGTTGTTTTCGAGAGTGAGAAGATGGCGGTGGATTGTGCTCCGAGCGACAGCCAACTCGCTCGTGATCTCTGCGAGTGTGAGACCGCGAGAAGCCTTGAGAAGTTCGAGAATCCGGATAGATGTCTCTGTCGTCGTGACCGCGCGATTCGGTCCGTCGTTTTCGGGCATGGTTCGAGTAGAGGGATTGTCGGTATAGTTCTTGTTGGGATAGCCACAGAGACACCGATCCGGCCGGTTCTCGACGTTCGTGCTATATCCAAGTAGATAGGATGATCTCAAATAGTATTAATAAATAGTATCACTTTTGTATCATATCTTCGACAGCGCCCCTACCACGTCGCCATCTGTATTTGAGAGGTAAATAAATATCATACAATATGATAGGAATTTATCACACGACAATCGTCGAGGAAACCATTATATATCGTCGAATGGTTGTAGATGACCAATGGATTTCGACTGTCCAAAGTGTGAAGCACGCATCGTCTCCGAGCAAGGAACGAGTCAATGTACCGGCTGTGGATTTGCGCCGCTGCACGGCGCAGACTGAACAACAATGGCGTATTCAAACCGACGCATACTGAGGTAGATCTCAAAGGAGTTCTGAGATTTAGTCTAATACACAGTTGGAGATCTGAGAGATAGATTTAAAATCTGTGACTTTATCGTTAGAAGATAGAGATCGCCACAGTACCGAGAACTGTGAATAGACAGACAGTCTTCTCGAAGACAGCGTGCCTGTTGATATCCGCGTCCAGCGTGAAAGATGAGTGTTCAAGACGTAATGGCCTTCAGGAGTACGCCACCAATCCAAATCCAGCGTTCATTGAAAGGCCGAACGTTTTCGGCAGCACAACCATATAATAGCACCCCGCTCATTTGTATATGCGACTCAATCTCCGATGGACGGTCGTTGCGCTCGCGCTTGTCTACGGACTCTTTGCTGTCAGCAGCTTTCTCAGTCCAATGCCCCGGTATGCGGTGATGATGAATCTCGTCATTTTCTTCGTGTTCGGTAGTCTGATCGCGATCATTGGAATTACGCACGAGCCGAGACAGGAGATGAAGAAGGTAGTGATTGCGTTTTCACTAATTTATGGGCTGTATGCTCTCGGTGGATACCTCGCTGCGATGCCCCAGCACGCGCTACAGATTGGGCTCATCGTGTATTTCGTGTTCGGAATCGCAGTCCTCACTGTTGGTGTCTCTCATGGCCAATATCGTGCATCACGGAGCCACGTATGAAAAAAGCGAGCCAGAGCTCCACAGACCGTGTACAGACTACACAGAGACACGTTGCGCCATGACAAACGATTCAAACACGAAGCCGGATGGGATGACTCGCTTAGAATCCATCCTCTATCCGATCTTCGGGCGTCCGACTGGTCTGTTGGGTCGGCTTGGAGGCCGGATGATGGCTGGTAGAAAAACCGACACGATCGAGCGGGTGGTAGAACTGCTGTCGATTCGGCCAACCGATCACGTTCTCGAAGTTGGATTCGGACCAGGGGATGGCATTCAGATTGCCTCGACAGTAGCCTCGGAAGGATTCGTTGCAGGAGTTGATTATTCCCGTCCGATGGTCGAGATGGCACACGATCGGAATGCAGCTGCTATCGAGACGGGATCAGTCGAACTCCAATACGGTGCTGCTGCTGATCTACCCTACGAAGACGACAGGTTCGATCGGGCGTTTTCGATCAACTCGATGCAACTCTGGCCCGACGCGTGCGCAGGACTCGAAGAGATGCGACGCGTTCTGAAGCCGGGGGGAACAATTGCGCTCGCGTTTACTTCGCATGCTCACCAATCGCGTGACGAACTGGTAAGTGTTCTCTCTAAGGCGGGCTTCGAAGACGTCCAGATCGACGAGAATGATGATACACTCTACGTGATTTCAAGAATTTGATGGAGAATACTCACCCGTAGCGTTGTATCGATAGAGCGATCTAGTCAGCGCTAATCGGCAGACGGTGTGCAACATCTAATTGCTCGCTCTGTAACATCACTTGATAAGATGCACACTACAGATGGAAATGATTAGATAGTGCACGTCTGTTTTTCCAGAAGAAATTGATGGTGAATGAGATCGAATTATCATTCTTTGCTATTGTACTGCTAACCTATTCACGGAACGTCGGTAGCTGTGGTACTGTTTGTGAGTGTTGAGATCGGCTGCGTGAGTCGGTTCTGTGATCAAGAGACAAAAGCTGTCTGTAAAATAGTACTGCGGACAAATAGAAAGAGCGGTGGTACTAGTTAATGCTTGCAATCAGTAGGTGATTCATTTTTTGTTCCTTGTTGTATATACAGCTGAAGAAGATGTAATTATCTTTGTTCGATCATTACTCATACCGTCGCTGTGACCTTGCTTCAGCGATGAGATCTCTGCATGTCGTCAGTAGTGTATCCTCTCCTATCGACATCAATGAACTCTGAGAGTTCCTTACTGGGATTTTCTATGGTACGACTATCGTCGAACTACACATGTGCTGTCAATGCGACCGTACCATTGACAGCTGTTCCAATGTGCGTCCGAATCGAAGTACTGATTCCAATCAACCGAGCGTCTATTACAATGGTACCACTGTAACGATCTCACAGTACATTCGATACCATTCACTCAATCGTCACAGGTTCGAAATGTAGATTAGTACTCACGGAAGGAAGAAGGTGGTATAGTGTAGAATGAAAGGCACAAGAGCATACAACATCCACAGTATCAACGCAACAAAAAGCCGATAGATCAATTCACTCGCTTAGTAGGTGACGGACTGTTTGATGTCCAAGTTAGAACTAATCTCGGTGGTTTCCTCACGGATGGCGTCGGCATCAACACACGTGACGGTACCGTTCTCCATGAGCACGCGTCCGTCGACCATCGTAAACTGCACATCGTCACCACGCGCGGCGAACACGAGATGGGACAACACATCGTGGAGTGGTGTCGCTCGGGTAATATCCGTTCGGAGCCCGATTATATCTGCACGCCAGCCCTCTCGTAACGCACCGACGCGATCGATGCCTGCCGCTGCTGCCCCATTAATCGTTGCCATATCGAAGATCGCGCTCGCCGGTGTCGCCGTCGGATCGAGGTGCTCAACTTTTTGGAGGAGGCTGGCCTGCCTCATTTCGGTGAACGGGTCGAGTGTGTTATTACACGGTGGACCGTCGTTTCCAAGGGCAACGTTGATACCGCGATCGAGATAGTCCAGAATCGGGGCAATTCCACTAGCCAGTTTCATATTCGACGACGGGCAGTAAGTCACGTTCGTTCCTGTCTCAGCGAGCACCTCGCGCTCGCTCTCATCGGTCCAGACACAGTGTGCGAGCACGACATCTTCACCCGTGAGTCCGACCTCGTCCAGCCAGTGAATGTTACGCTTTCCAGTGCTCTCCTTCACTTTTGCAATTTCGTCGCGGTTCTCGCTTGCGTGTGTATGAATCCGAACACCGTCGTACTTATCAGCAATCGCTCGCGCGCTTCGAAGACAGTCTTCTGTACACGAGACTGCAAACCGCGGCGTCACTGCGTATCGAAGGCGACCGTCGAACGAGTCGTGATACGCTCGAATGAGCCGTTCAGTCTCGTTGATCCCCGTGTCGGTGTCTTCGAGAAGCTCATCTGGTGCATTTTTGTCCATGAGTACCTTCCCAAGAACCCCGCGAATACCGAGCTCACCAGCAGCCTCGAAGGCACGGTCTGCGTGGGCGACAGAGAGGTGATCAATGCACGTCGTCGTCCCGCTTTCGATCAACTCTAGATAGCCGAGTTTTGCGGCCAGCTCCATCTCATCAGCTGACAGCGAAGCTTCCATCGGAAGGATGTAATCGAACAGCCAGTCGAGCAGTTCAGTATCATCAGCAATCCCACGCCCAAGACTCTGTACCGAGTGAATATGCCCCCCAACAAGTCCCGGTAGGAGAACATCGTACTCCGCTCGCTCGTGGTCCGGATACCGTTCGATGATATCCGCACGTTCACCCACGCTCTCGATAGTTGAACCTTCCACGACGACTGCCCCGTCGTGGATGACCGTGGACGAATCCACGACAACCGTACCTACGAGCAACATGTCTCTGACTGTGCTCTCCACCGTAATATGGTTTTCCCCACGGAGCGCTGCCGTTGCTCCACGTTATAGTCTGAGAAACAGGGATCGGCCATAACTGAAACATCAGTAGTACAATACTATATCCCTATATTCGAGTGAGTAGACATAAGAGATTGAATCCACATAGCGTTCCTATATGAAAAACGAATCAATTGAACGACGAGGCCGCACCAGTACTGGCCACAGCCTTCTGTGCAGAGTGGACACTAAATATGAATCAAACGGATGTAGCATAAGCACGATCAGATTAGTCACCATCTGTTTAAGAAAGACGCTCTGCTTTCCAATATATAGCACAAAGGAAATTAACTAATCGAACCGTTAAGTTCTCTTTTAGAACCTACCGCACGAATATTGAAGACGTTTCTACTGTCTCGTGAAGATGAAAACTTGAGTAGAGATTGCCATAGTTTTTGAGAGATAGAGTTTCTCGCCTACAAACGTTCGATTTAGGAGATTTACCAGTCAGCAGTGGCTAGTGATTGAAGAAAATTCAAAAATATATTTACTTTTATCTAAATAATCGCACTTTAGTTGCTTTTTATCTGTTATATTGTCGCTCGTCTCGATTGAGCCAACCGACTCAACAGAGGATGATACATCAAAAATGAACTGTGTCTCAACAATCGGATCATGAGGACACGGACCTGGGATTTTATGGTACCGCTCGTCGTTTCCGAGAGTATGGATATCGCCGAACCGTTCAGATTGGGGCTGGGGACGTACACCAGTGCTGGCGACGAGAACTGCACACAAAGCGTTGCGACTGCACTGGATGTGGGTTACCGACACGTCGACACCGCGCAGGTGTACGGAAACGAAGAAAGTGTAGGTGAAGGGATCCGCCAATCGTCTGTTCCACGCAAAGACATCTTCCTTGCGACCAAGACGGTTCATCACGATGTTCCTGGGCCTGAGTACGAGGACATTTTGCAAGCGGTTGATGGCTGTCTTCAACGGCTCGGTGTCGAAACCGTCGAGTTGCTCTATGTGCATTGGCCGACAGGCATCTATGATCCTGCGGTTACACTTCCAGCATTCGATGAATTGTACGATACAGGGACGATCGGTCATATTGGTGTGAGCAACTTCGAGCCTCACCAACTCGACGAGGCTCGTGAGATACTCGATGCACCGATTTTTGCTCATCAGGTCGAAATGCATCCACTACTTCAGCAGGATGAATTGCGCGCGTACGCTCAGCGTCACGATCACACTCTCGTCGCGTACGCTCCTATCGCAAGAGGTGAGGTGTTCGATGTCCCCGAACTGACTACGATCGCTGATAAACACGGCGTGAGCGAAGCACAGGTCAGCCTCGCGTGGCTGTTAGAGAAAGACGTTGTACCGATTCCGAAGGCAAGTAGTGAGGCACACCTTCGGGAGAATTTCGAGGCACGATCCCTGTCGCTCGATACGGAGGACATTGAGCAGATCGATGCGATCGAGCAAGAAGAACGGCTCATCGACCCCGACAGAGCACCGTGGAACCAGTGACGTTCTGAGGAACTCACTGGCACCGCTGTTCGTGAACGAGCGTTATTGACAAGGATTTGAGTATACTATTGAATTCCGTATACGAGTAGTAAACACACCGAGAGACGGTACGCCGTCCTGTATCCATAATAAATAATTTAAATGAAATTGTTCGTGAGTGCGAACGTTTTAGTAGATGGATACCAGTGTATTGGTATGGAATTACACAGCAGAGGCGTTCGCCAAGACGTTCGTGAGCTTGGTTCGTTGCTCGGTGATGTATTAGCAGCACAGGCATCTGATGAAGCATTTGAGGCAGTCGAAGCCCTTCGCACGACAGCGATTGAGTACCGACGGGATGACCGTACCTCACGAGAGGTATTGCGCGAGAATATCGCATCACTTTCTCCCGAGCATCGACGCAGCGTTGCTCGTGCGTTTACGACATATTTCGAGCTAATTAACCTCGCAGAGGAGCGCGAGCGTGTTCGAGCTGTTCGAACCGAGTCTCAGAACCAGACACTCGAAGGGAGCTTCGATGACGTAGTGGCAGCCCTCGATGATGTGGATTCAGCAACTGTTCAACAGATCGTCGATGATGTGTTGATTGAGCCGACGTTCACGGCTCATCCAACGGAAGCGCGCCGCAAAACGATAAAGGCAAAGCTCAGATCGATTGCGGCCATGCTCGAACGGCTCGATGAACAGTCACATACTGATATCGAACGAGCGCATCTCGAACGCGAACTCGATGCAGCAGTGACGAGTCTTTGGCAGACCGCACAGATTCGTAGTCGCCGTCCGACACCGGACGATGAAGCACACAACGTCCAGTGGTATCTCGAAAATGTTCTCTTCGATGTCATTGGTGATGTTTATACTGAGTTCGAATCGGTCCTCGAACGCGATATCGATGCGTCGATCGCTGTGCCGAAGCTGTTCGAATTCCGGTCATGGGCGGGCAGTGACCGAGACGGCAATCCGCACGTGACACCTGATGTGACGTCTCGCACACTCGCTCGACAGCAGTCGCTCGTTCTCGAACGATATCGTGAGGAACTCGATACGCTCTCAGGGGTATTGAGTCAGGACCGTGCACGGCTTTCGATCGACGCTGCGTTCCGAGAGTCGCTTCAGGAAGATCGTGATGCGCTTCCCAGTGTGGCCGTGACGGCCGAAGAGGCGTATCCTGACGAACCGTACCGCCAGAAAGTTCGACTGATGTACGAACGTCTCGACCGGATCGATGACGTTCGTCCCGGTGGGTACGACGCGCCAGACGAATTCGACGCAGATCTGCGTGAACTGATCGATAGCCTCCGAGCCAACGGTGCAGACTCGATCGTCGATGCGTATCTTGTCCCGCTCCGGCGGAAGGTCGAGACGTTTGGGTTCACCCTTGCGAACTTGGACCTGCGTGACCACCGTGAAAATCATACTGCTGCCGTCCAGGAGACACTCGAACGCGAGGGGCTCGATTACGGCACACTCAATGAGAACGAGCGAATTGCTCTTCTCACTGATGCGGTCCTTCAAGAACAGCCGGTCATCGATCTTACCGAAACGGGTGGACTGTCCGAAACAACAACGCGTGTTTGTGATCGATTTACTCACCTCTCGGATTGGCAGGCAGAGTACGGCAGTGGAGCCATCGATTCTTACTGTATCAGCATGACCGAGCAACCAAGCCACGTTCTCGAAGTGTTGTTTCTCGCTGATCAGGCCGGGGTTGTTTCGCTTCCAGAGTACTCCGGACTAAACATTGTTCCGCTGCTCGAAACCAAGAGTGCGCTCTCTAATGCGGACGACATCATGGGAACGCTGTTCGAGAACGACGCGTACTCACAAACGCTCGCACTTCGTGGAAACACCCAGGAGATCATGCTCGGCTATTCTGATTCAAACAAGGAAAACGGATTTCTCGCGGCTAACTGGGCGCTCTATCGCAACCAACGACGACTTGGAGCTATCACCGATGCACACGATGTCGATCTCCGGCTATTCCACGGCCGAGGAGGTTCAATTTCGCGTGGGGGTGGACCGATGAACGAAGCGCTGCTCGCGCTCCCTCGTGAGACAGTTACTGGCGAGGTGAAATTCACCGAACAAGGGGAAGCAATTGCGGAAAAATACGCCAACCCTCGCATTGCCGAGCGAAACCTCGAACAGATGCTCACAGCCCAGCTTCGTTCACGGCTTCGCTCTCTGAACGACCCAGAAGAGCCGATCCGATCGGAGTGGCGTGACGCGATGGCCACGATGTCCGAGACGGCACGCACGGAATACCAAGAGCTGCTCGAAACCGACGGCTTTGTCGCCTACTTCGAACAGGCAACGCCGATTACGGTCATTGAAACGCTCAATCTTGGTTCGCGTCCAGCCTCCCGATCTGACGAACGTACTGTTGAGGACCTTCGTGCAATCCCGTGGGTGTTCTCGTGGACGCAATCACGATGTATTCTCCCAGGATGGTACGGGCTCGCTGCTGGCATCGACGCCTATCTCGAAGACGGCGGTGACGTCGAAACCCTGCAGGAGATGTATTCGGAATGGCCATTCTTCCGAACGACGCTCGATAATGCAGCGCTTGCGATTGCGCGCACAGATATGGAAATTGCCGCCGAATACGCGACTCTCGCTGACGACACACTCCGCGATCGAATCTTCCCCCGGCTGACCGCAGAACACGAACGCGCAGCCGAACTCGTGTTGACGATCACGGATCGAACTCACCTCATTGATCGTGAATGGCTCCGAGAGAGTCTCGAACGACGCAACCCGTACGTTGATCCGCTCAATCTCTTGCAAGTCCGTCTCCTCGAAACGACCGAACGCACGTCAGAAGAAGAGCGTGCGCTTCGACTAACAATTAATGGGATTGCTGCAGGTATGAAAAACACGGGCTGATCCACTGTCGTCATCGGTGACAGACGACGCTATTCTCCAAAATTGCAGTTTGACTGTGAAACCAACCAACCGAAGATCGTTCTCAACCATTGGAATCACCATACACAAGCAAGGTGTTTGAGACGCAACCTCACTACTGATCACACTGTATACTGAAAAGTGTACGTCGCGAGCGCCCGATCCGGATGAGATGTTGTGTCGATCCTCGGCAAGGATTACAATGGTAACATTGTAACAACCATCGAACCAGACAGCGTAACCGACACATCAGATACGGCGTATTTCGATTCTACGTCTACTGTTCCCTCCAAGTTAGTCACATTACGAAATGGATCGGTCTCCGGACGGAGAGATAGAATGTTCGATACACAAGAAGTAGCTCCCTGCAGAAGCAGGCCATTATTCGTAGTTAAAAAACAATATTATTGGAATAAGGTTGGCAACCAAAGTTGTAAATGTAGTACGACGGTGTTCTTACGACGTTGACTGGTATACGCTGTGGAAGAAAATATTGCTAACCTATACTTGAAGCGTTTGTGAGCCAGATTATCGGCTATACATACGTGTAATCAGTGGTAGACAATGCTACACTATCCTTGAACTGAGATTGGTGTATTGATAATGGAGCATGTGCTTGTATATGCTACTGTCTTCGTGATGTTCACACTATACCATTATCTGATGTTTCATCCAACAGCAAGTTTCTCGAATAAGACGATCCACTGGTGTTATACGTTACAAATATATACGTGATCGGTATCGGTAACCGACATCCAGAGAGAGGTTCAATACACAAGTCTGATCGGGTAGTACCGATTCGAATGTGTAGTAATCGGCAGCAAGCGTTTCCCAGTGTCGAAGCGCAGTCTAAAACGCAAACACACAACAGCTATGCTCAGTAACACTATCTCGCCTTCCGGCGAATAGGATGAGGACGGAAGCAACACGCTGTCCGGTACCGGACACAGAAGAAACATTGGCGCAATCAGATTGAAGAGACCAATTCACGACAGTCGGGGGAGATGGGGCATCACTCATCAGCTTGAAAACAAGATAACCAATCGCAGAAAGTGCCGTTAAATAAGACAGAACAATGACTTCCATCGATTTCGAAACGGTGTTCGAAGAAGCGTCCGAGACACACGACCTGCAGTTTGATCGTTCACAGTTTGTCCCGAGTTGTGGCCCACTCAACGCATCGCTCATGCTCGTTGGTGAGGCACCCGGCGAACGAGAGAGATCGACCGCCGTGATCTCTACATCACCAATCTGAGTAAAGTGCGCTTGCCCGACAATCGTGATCCTCACAGTGATGAAATCACGATGTGGAAACCTGTCCTTGACGCGGAAATAGAACGTGTTGCTCCGAGTGTTATCGTTACGCTCGGAAATGGTACAACACGTGCGCTTCTCGATACGAACGAAAAGATATCAGACAAACATGGAGAGTATTTCGAACGAGATGATCGCATGACCATTCCAACATACCATCCTGCTTCAATGTTCTACGATGACCGAATTAAGAAAGCAATCGAAGAAGATATGCAGACTGCAGCGAAAAAAGCAGAGCTCCTGACGATGTGAAGCATCCTCTGGTTACTTATTTGGTTCTTATAGTTGTCAAGATGTATACCTATGATTTTCTCATTGAAAAACTAAGACACACAACGCTGACGTGCCAACTCACAATCTCGATATGGTTGCTTTTACATTTCCAACCATACAGTATCAAAAAGTCAATTGCAATTGGCAGTACGTGTAGTCAGATTTCACATATTAGATATAGAACATTGGATGTATTCACATATCTATTCACGTTATAATATACTAATTCCGTGTTTTTAGTAGTGAGATCATCTAACTACAGGATTGATTATAGAGTGAATTATTATCATCTGTTGGACCAATCAGTCGAGACATGTAGCTGCAACTGTTAGTTATTATATGTTCACAATTAATTAGCGATATCGCTCTATATCCCGATATCTCGTCATATGCCGGCGCAAATGTCAATATTTACTCCTTTATTATTCCAAATTGGATCCAGATATCAGATATTACTCCATCAGAAATGAGCGTTCAAAAGTTGGATATTTAGAACATCGACTAATTTACGAGTGTTCACCTCTACATCGCTGTTTCTGACTAATTATTAAATGTTCGCATTCTTTACTCCGACAATAGTGACCGATTGGTCGACTCTATTCCAAGTCAAAAGCGGTGATTCAACTCAATCAACACTGCTTGAGTAATATCGATTTCCAATAGAAATCTTGTCTTAGAGATACGTACAATTACTTCTATAACAGTAATATCAGCCGAATGTATTTATCACAAATAATAATCAAAATAGTTGCTGTGTGGAAATAAGAGCTGCTGCTAACCAGTATCACATCTGCCTCCATCATCCGAAACAGACGCTGGAATCGTCGGGGATGCTCGATAGAAATAAAACGGAGGCAAGAACGTCGAATCCGAAAATAGCTGTTTCGGCCGTTAGTCGTGCACCAGTACGTCAAGCACGTCCGGTCCGGTGGTAGAGAGTGTCTCTTCGAACGTTTCCTCGATTTCGTCGGGCGTCTCGACGAGGTGTCCTCGTGCGCCATGACTTTCGGCGTTCATCGGAATGTCGACTGGTGGTTCGAAATCCATCCCAACGAAGGTGTGATCCTCGTCATCCCCACCGAAGATTGCGTTCGTGTTGTCCTTCAGAATCCGATAGTTCCGGTTGTCAGGGACCACAACCGTTAGATCGATGTCGTAACGAGCAGCGGTGTACAGCGTCTGTGGATAGTAGAGGTAGGATCCGTCACCGATGTACCCGACTACGTCTCTCGGATCATCGGTTTCTGCCTCTGCGATTGCCGCTCCGACGCTTGCAGGAAGACCGTAACCCAGACCGCCGCCCTTATTCGAGATGAACTGCTGTTTGCTCATTGGCCACCGAGTCAACAGCGGATATTTGGCTGTAATGCCTTCGTCGACAATATAGCACTCTGGTGCGACCGAGCGCATCGTATCGACAAGTTCGGCCTTCGAGGCGCGCGTCTCTCCCGCTGGCGTCTCGTCTTCACCCATCGACTTGACGATCCCCGAAATTGATTGCTTCATCGTCCGCACAGATTCGAGTCGTTCTTCGCGTTTTTCATCGGACAGTCGCTGCTGGACGCGCTCTGCGAGGTCATCCATCACGAGGCCCGGATCCCCGATAATAGCGACATCAGCGGGCTGTCGTTTTCCGATTTCTGCTGGGGCGTCGCTGATATGAATGCAGGTGGTTGCGTCGTCGACGAGCGCGTTCTCGTGGCGCATGAGCGTCGTGTTGGTCGAACAGCCGACGAAAACGATCGTGTCGGTGTTCATTAACATCGACGCGATTCCTTCTGCGGGCGGTAGGTAGGAGAGCCACTGTTCGTGATCTCCGGGGAAGTTGACTTCACAGGCGAGAATCTCGCCGTGGACGCGGGCACCTGTTGCTTCGGCGAGTTCGACTCCCGAATCAACCGCGCCAGCGCGAGCGACGTGATCGCCGACGACGAGCATCGGTTCCGTTGCCTCGGCGAGCGCAGTAGCGGCCTGCTCCAGTTGTGCAGGATCACCGCGTCCCGCGTTCGGAACTGCACCGAGTCGCTGTGGCTCGTCGTCGGTCTCGGCCAACATTACGTCCATTGGGAGCGCGAGAAAGACCGGCCCCATCGGAGGTGTAAGTGCGGTTCGAAACGCTCGTCTGAGGAGGAGGGGCAGGGCATTCACGTCGGTGACTTCCGCGCTGAATTTTGTGAACTGTTCGACCATCGCTTCGAGATCTCCAGACAGAAGCGGCTCTTCGTGGCGGAAATCGAGCTCGTGGTTGCCAGCAGTGACAACAACGGGTGCGCCGGCCCACTTCGCCGCGAAGAGATTGCCGAGACCGTGAGCCAGTCCCGGTGTAATATGGAGGTTCACGACACCAACTGGAGGATTAGCGTGAGCGTCTTGGTCGTGCTCTTGGTTATGACCGTGATACCGACGCGTGCTCGCGTATCCAGCAGCCATTCCGACCGCGATGTCTTCGTGTAAGCCGAGCACGTATTCGAGGTTGCTGTCGGCAAGCGCATTCAAGACCGGTAGCTCGGTCGTCCCAGGGTTCCCGAAGACGCGAGACACGCCGTACTGAGAAAGGGCATCCACGAACAGATCCGCACCCGTCTGACTGTCACTCATTCGCTTGCCTCCACGAGTTGGTCGTGTGCCGTCCGATCAGCAGAGTTGATACCGAAAACATAGTGTGTTTATTCTGGAGCGAGTGTATCAAGGGTTGCGTCGATGTCATCTCGTTTGCCAGCACGGGGGAAAGAAACGGAAAGTGCATCCACACCATCGAGTGCCGCGAACGTTTCGATCCGATCGCGGGCTGCACTCGGTGTTCCGGCGACCGCTAGTTGGTCGAGTAAATCATCCGACATTGCATTCATCGCTCCTTCCCGGTCGCCGTTCTGCCACCGGTCGTAGATTTCGTGTGCGGTCTCTTCGTACCCCTGTCGAGCGAGCGAATCTCGATAGAAGGTTCCCATCGATCCGACGTAGAAAACGATGTGTTGTCGAACGAGCTTTCGCGCCCGCTCGCCGTCATCGAGTGCACAGCAGGTGAGAGAGAGCGTCGTTCGAACGGCGTCCGGGTCGCGTCCTCCGAGTTCGGCTCCGCGCTGGAGATCGTCCAACCGGTCACGGAACCCGTCGGGCGTTAGCATGAGTGCGTGCCAGCCATCAGCAAATCGACCTGCCAGCTCCACCGATTTCGGTGCCATGCCCGCCGCATCAATTCGTGGGCGTGGTTCGGGCGAATCACAGCGCAATCGAAAGCCCGAAAGATCGAATAGCTCGCCGTTGTACGTCACTTCTTCACCCGAGAGAATTCGTGTGACGATCTCTATCGTTTCGCGGGTGTATCGGAGGGGACGGACGAACGGCACACCGTGCCAGTTCTCGATAACGAGCGGGCCGCTCGGTCCGAGACCGAGCCGGAATCGCCCCTGTGAAACTTCTTGCAGTGTGGCAGCCGTCTGCGCGATGAGGGCAGGCGAACGGGAGTAGACCGGCATGATGCTCGGACCGATACCAATCTCGTCGGTCCGTGCAGCGATGGTCGCAAGCATCGTCACCACGTCGCGGCCCCACGTCTCGGGAAGCCACGCTCGGTCGTATCCTAATGATTCGGCGCGCTGGGCCAGTGCTACGAACGCATCGGCGCTCGGTTGCGACGCGACTGGGAGCGATACCTCTCTTGTGCTCATACGTCAGGCGTTTCCATGATGTCGGGAACGCCGCGAGCCACGATCGTTTCACCTGTGATATACGAAGAGGCAGGGCTAGCGAGAAATTGGATCGTGTCAGAAATTTCCTCACTCAGGCCCATCCGTCGCTCCACCGTCGATCGATCGATCGTATCTGCAGTAACGCCCATTTGCGCTTCAACACCGGGGGTAGCAACGAACCCCGGAGCAATACAGTTTACTCGAACGTCGTCGCTCGCCCACTCGAACGCGAGCGTCCGGGTGAGGTTCACGACCGCCGCTTTCGCAGCCGAGTAATGGCTCATGTACGGTGCTCCCTCGGTCCCGGCAACACTAGCGAGGTTGACGATGGTTCCACCATTTTCGCGCATGTATTCCCCAGCGGCCTGTGAGCAATGGTACGTTCCGTGGAGGTTGATGTCGACGATCGTTTTCCAGCCGTTCTCAGAAATGCCCTCGAAGTTCGCCATGAAGCTCGCTCCCGCGTTGTTCACGAGCACGTCAAGACCACCGAACTCCTCGACGGTCGCCTCGATGAGTGCCTCGACAGCATCGCGTTCGCGGACGTCACATTCGACCGCAATTGCCTCACCAGGGACATCACGTTCTTCGATGTCGGCCACAACGCTGTCGATCTTCTCCTGTGAACGAGAAGAGACAACAACGCGTGCACCGTCGGCCGCAAATCGTTCTGCGGTTACTTTCCCGATTCCCTGCGAGGAACCCGTGATGAGTACTGTTTTCCCGTCGACACTGAACTGATCGGTCCTCACGTGCAGCTCACCTGCTCCATCGTTGATTCACGTTGTCCATTATGAACGGTAATATATAAACGACGGTGATGTCGGTTCTCAATCATAGTCTCCGGGAGCGTTGTGTTCAACGTCAGTCTTATTCGCGTTCCGCGGGTTGTGATGGTAATGAAACAGTGCGAGCGGGTCGTCCCGATTCATCGAATTGAGTACGATGTCAACTGGCCACCGGGACACGTCGCAGGATATCTTGTCGACTGTGATGATCCGGTCCTGATCGACGCCGGAATGCCAGATTCGGGCAGTGAGGAACAACTACGCGAGACGCTCGGCGAGCATGGACACGAACTCAGTGATATCGAACATCTCGTCCTCACTCATCCACACATCGATCACATCGGGCAGGTACCGACGATCATCGAAGCCGCTTCACCGACGATCTACGCGCCAATCGGTGTGCAAGAACGGTTCGCTCGTGATCTCTCAGCACTCGAAGAAATCGTCCGAAAGAACGGGAAAGCAGCGGGATTCGCGGACGGAGAACTCGACCTGCTCGTCGGAAAAGCGGTCGAATCACTCCGGCGCAACCGCGAACTCCTCCCAATCGAGAGCGTCGACGTGTGGGTCGATCATGGTGAGACGATCACTGTTGGGGGCACGTCCGTGGATGTCCTCCACACACCGGGCCATCAGGCGGATCACTGTTGTTATCTCGTCGGACTGAACGACGAGCGCGTGCTCGTTTCCGGTGATATGGCTATTGAACCGTTCCGACCAGTCGTCCTCCATGCCGGTCTCGATCGAGGCGTCGAAACCGCGATCGACGAATTCCACACGGCACTCGATCGACTCGAATCGCTCGACGTTGATCGAGTCTACCCCGGTCACGGACCATCGCACACTGGCTTTGATGACGCCATCAAACGAGACCGAGCGAGCCTCAATCGAATGCTCGATCGAACCGTCAAAACACTCCAAAACGACTCTGACCACGAACACGATCACGATCGATCCTCGGCGTCGTATCCGCGTTTGAAGACTGCAGCCGAAATCGCTGAAGAGCGTGCTGGTGGCCGGGATACCACGTACATCGCTGCTGAAGTCGTCGCTGCGCTCAGACACCTCGAAAAAGAGAAACGGATTGAGGCGGTAACGACTGACGGCGTTCGTCGGTATCGATCACGATGAACTCCCAGTACATCGAGAACCCCTCACAACATCATTACACAGATACGACCTAGCTACGTTCACACCATCATGACCGAATACGACGGAGTGTTCTTCGATATCGGCGGGGTCATTCTCGATCTTGCGTCCGTTCGAGAAGGCCACATTGAATTACTCGCACGGATTGCCGATCAAGAAGGGATTGAAGACGTAGAATCGCTTATCGCGGACTGGCGATCATCGCTCGGTGAGTATTTTAACGGGCGCGATGGCACCGAGTACCGACGGGCGAAGATCGGGTATCAACGTGCTATCGACGCTGCCGTCGGCTACGAGGTCCCAGAAGAAACGTGGCTGACAGCCTTCGAAGCTGCGAGTGAAGAGTGCTTACAACCAAATCCGAACGCAGTCGAGACGATTCGATCACTCGATCAAATGGACGTGTATCTCGGAATTATATCGGATATCGACACGTGGGAAGCAGACGCGATACTCACACGGTTTGGGGTTGTGGACCGGTTCGATCATATCACGACCTCCGAGGAGATCGGCCGAACGAAGCCAGATCCAGCGATGTTCGACGCAGCACTCGAAAAGGCCTCCGTTGAACCCGAATGCGCACTGTATATCGGAGACCGTTACAAGCACGACATGCAGGGTGGCACACGAGCCGGACTGGTCACCGTAGCGTACGGCAACAGCGCTGTCGAACACGCGGGCAGTGAGAGTGTCGATTACACCGTTGATGATCTCTCCGTGCTCTGTGATCTTATCGAGGGGCAACAACCAAACCACGCCCGACGGTGAAGGTATATACGTCTTGAAATCAGAAACCTGTTCGAATGAGATATATTACCTTCGTCATTATCCCAGCTGACGGGGGGTTGACTAAGACAGATCAAGAGCTGGGGATCGACTCAAGAATAACTCGGCGATCGATCCAGCACATCAATCTCCTTGCAGACGGGACTGCAGTTGTCATTTTCGAACTTGATGGCGACCTCGACGCCATCGAAGACATCCTCGCTAACTCGGCGGAGGTGTTGGAGTACAACGTCACCGAAACGAGGGAGAGCCACCACGTATACATCCATTTAGAGGCAAACGAGACTATCACTGAGCTACTCACCATTCCGAACGAGTACGAACTGGTCGTCGACACCCCAATGGTGTTCACACATCGCGGTGGACTTCGGGTGACGGTCATCGGAGAGGAGGATGTTTTTCGTAAAGCGATGCCAGCCATGCCGAGCACCCTCCATTTCAAACTCGAACAGCTGGGAGAATATGAACCGAGTACTGAGCGGTTGTTCTCGCTCCTCACCGAACGCCAACAGGAGATTCTCCAAGAGGCCATCCAGCAGGGTTACTATGAAGTCCCGCGGAAGGTCACACATCAGGACGTCGCCGAGTCGCTCAACTGCTCCGGTGGGACAGTCGGTGAACATCTCCGAAAGATAGAAGCAAAGCTCCTCGGCGAAATCACACCCTAAGAACCAGAGAGCCGTCGGGCCATCACCTAGACGGCCTACTTAATACCACGGGTATCAGAGGCGGTAGGTCTACGTATTGTGATTCACTACCGGTGTTCGTAATGGTTGATCGAGACGATCTCAGACAGCAGCTCCACGATGCATTTGAAGGTGCGAACTATCCCGTCAACAGCCCGATGGATCTCGTCCCGGCGCTTCCGAACGGACCGGCAACGACGTTCGAATCGGGGGACGTAAGCTTCACCGCCATGGAACTCAATGCTCAGGCCAGCGGCCAACAATCGTTCCCATACGACAGTGTAGACGGTCTCGTCGATGACATCATGGGCGGTCTCGAGGAAGAGGGATATTTCGACGAAGAGTAACGATCTCTGGGCAGATATAAAATCGGCACGCAGATCAGATTCGAACGCGAACTCGAAGTTACGCTCATAGACGAAGGTCACAAAACGGTTAATACCATTCGTCGACAAATTCAGCGTCGAGATCGGCGGCCAGTTCAGTGAGTCTGACTGCAGCATCTGAGTACTAAAGCACTTTCTGCATACCTCCACCGAGTTCGAAATCACCGCCTATCAGATCATCGATGACGCCGATCTCTTGACGTAATAGCGCTTTTTGTGACATTCGGTGGGCTGCAACTCACGTGCGGTATCCTCCCTTGAAGACCAATGTGGTTGCCGGATTGTACGACTGGTATACGTGAATGAACGTGAATTAGTAGTTCAGAGGACGCAACCGAAGAGACCGATGTATCCACACGGTCAATCCGTGGAGAGTCTCGACCGGTTATATAAGCAACCGTGTATCCGGTAGGGAAATTATTAGTTGGGCATCCTCCATCATCCGGCCGTAATGGATTTTGGATTCGATGATAAGACTGCTCTTGTGACGGGCGGTGCTGGACGCATCGGAAGCGAGGACTGTCGTGTGTTCGCCGAGGAGGGAGCGGAGGTTATTGTCCTCGATGTGAAAGAAGACGCGGCCGAAAACGTTGCCAGCGACATCGAAGCGAACGGCGGGACCGCTCACGCCATTGAGTGTGATCTGACCGACCGAGATGATGTGAGTGGAACGATTGAGGCACTTCGTGAAGAGACTGGAGGGATCGATATTCTCATCAACAACGCCGGAATGGTCGATGCTCGTTCTCGGATGAAAGATTACGACGACGACATCTGGGATCGTGATATGTCCATCAACCTCACCGGAACGTACAATATCACCCGCGAGGTGTTTCCGGCGATGTGTGAGCGTGAGTGGGGTCGTATCATCAACATGTCCTCGATGGCCGGTTGGCAGGGCGGTTTCGGACAAGCATCCTATGCGGCGACGAAGGCCGCGCTCATCGGCTTCGGGAAGACGCTCGCGCTCGAAGGTGCACAGAGTGGCGTTACGTGCAATATCGTGACACCAAACATCGTCGTCGGCGCGCTTGCAGACCTTCCTGTCGAACAGCTTGAGCAGGTCGATGAGCATTTCGCTCGCATTGCAAAGGCAACGCCGATGAGACAGCTTGGCCGTGAAGAAGACGTTTCTAACCTCGTTGCGTTCCTCTGTAGCGAACAGGCAAGCTACATCACTGGTCAGGTCGTTGGCGTCACGGGTGGCGTCGATCTATTCAGTTTCTGATTATACCCAACCGTTCTCTCTGATTCGCTGGTCAACCAACGGCGAATACAGCCGAGAGAGACAGTCGTACATAAATTACCTCTGATACGCGGCAGTATTGTCAACATTAATGATAGTGAATATAGGATCGTCTGGTGGCCATCCGTCACGACAGAATCATCATGAGTACCCAAGAATACACCATCGAGCAGTATTTTCCGACAGAGCCATGGCTAGAGACGTACGGACAGCGCTTAGACCAGAGTGATCGGTTATCCGATACCGGCTCTGGATGGGGCGTCGGTTGGGAAGGCGGTATGGTGTTTCAGATTACGAACGTTCCACTCGGAGACCGCACCATCGCAGACCTTCCGGAAGAACTCGTCGACTCGGTCGAAGCTTCACTCGATTCGCTGTCGGACGATGAGCTTGAAAGAATTATTTCGGCCGCTCCTGAGGACGTTCAGGCGGACATAACCGATCGATCGGGATCACTCCGAGAGCAGGCCTGTGTGGAGATCATGGAAACGTCACTCGACGAAAGTTCCGACCGCATGTGGTCCGAACTAGAAGCCGAGATTCCCGAACTGTTGTTGGAACTAATCGAGCAGACTGAGGAATATATCATCGACGGCTCAGTCGTCTACTCGTATCTTGATCTCCACGATGGAGGTTGTCAGAACGTGGATATTCTCACGAGTCTTGACGAGCGCGAACACGGGTTCGTCATCTCCGGAGAGTACTCCCAGTGGAAGAAGCTTGTCAGCGGTGAAGCAAACGTCATCAACCAGATCATGGGTGGCAAGATGGAAGTCGATGGGGATATGCAAAAGATCCTTCAGTACTCGGACGCTGCCGTCACGATGACGGAAGTTTCGGCGGAAACAGACGCCCGATTCCTCTTCTAACGAACCGTTCTGCATCATTCAGCCGCATATAAACACCCTAGTATCCAATGAGATAGATCCATTCTCGTTTCCCTGGTACAGTGAGGTACAACCGGCCCACAGACGCGGGTCGACAGAAACGAGACCAATGACTGACGATGACCTCATTCAACGGATCGAAGAATCGTTCGAGAAAGACGACGCAGAGCTCGAATCGGAACTACCGGGGTTGCTCGACGACATCGACGGCCAATCCGACGACATCGTACGTGAGCACCCAGAGCTCATCTCACGAATCCTCGCTCGGATGAGCGAGATGGACATCGCGTCGTTCGTCTCCGCGAATCCTGAGACGGCAGATCAGTTTCAAGAACTGCTCTGGTCAGGCGTGCGGGTTGTCGCCGAGCGTAACGACACCGTTCAACAGCAGATCACCGACGACATCACCGTCAATTTCGAAGCCGAGGACTGTCCGATGACGGGTCATCTCGAAGTGAACGCGACCGAAGAGACGATCAGTGGAGGCGCTGGACATCTCGATGAGCCTGACCTTGCTATCACTGGCCCGGCAAGCGTGCTCGTCGGACTCATCACCGGGAACGTCGACCCAATTCAGGGATTCATGCAACAGCAGTACCAGATGGACGGTCCCGTCCAGAAGGGAACTCGACTGGCACCGATCATGAACACACTCTCAGACGAGGCACAGGCGGCTCAGTGAAATGCGCTTGACCGACGAGCAGGAGGCGTTCCGGGCCGATCTCCGTGGGTACCTTCAGGAGAACGTTGATCCGGTTGTCGACGAATTAGACAGGAATGGGCCGATGGATCGAGAGACGCTGATGGGGTTCGTCTCCGACCTTCGAGAGCTGGGGATCGGATTCGATCCGGAGACAGCTCCGGAGTTCTTCGGTGACGTATGGAAGTTCATGCTCACCGCAGAGGAAGTCAGCTACGTCTGGCCCAGCTTGAACGTTGGACTGATGATGTCGTTCCCGTCGGTGTTCGTTCGGTTCGCTTCCGAGGAAACCCGTGAGGCGATGCTCCCGAAGCTCGAAGCCGGTGAGTGTCTTGGATCGCTTGCGGTGAGCGAACCGAGTGGGGGAAGCGACACTGCTCGGCCTCGCACGACCGCCCGCAAGGATGGCGATGAGTTCGTGATCGACGGCGAGAAGATCTGGGTCGGGAAC
This sequence comes from Halocatena marina, assembly GCF_025913575.1. NCBI lineage: Archaea > Methanobacteriati > Methanobacteriota > Halobacteria > Halobacteriales > Natronomonadaceae > Halocatena > Halocatena marina. Next base: position 2,234,582 of record NZ_CP109785.1, read on the forward strand.
GCTCACTACGCGGACGTGTGTCTCGTAGTCGCCCACGACGAGTCGACGGGGGCACAGGACATGTTCCTCGTCGATCGTGAGAACGCCTCCTTCGAGACCGAAGAGCTGGATAAGCTCGGCTGGAGAGGCGTCTCGAATGCACGAATCACGTTCGATTCAGTGCGTGTGCACGAGGATAATCGCCTCTCATCAATCTTCAGCAACGCGATCATGGACGGCTACGAGATGAACGAGATCGTTCCGTTCCCAGAGAGCGTCACGCAGTTGTTCTTCGAACAGAAGCCTCTCAATGCGACGTTCTCGTTCATGCGAACGGGCATGTCGTTCATGGCTGTTGGCATTATGCAAGCTGCCGTCGACGAGGCGCTCGCGTATGCGACCGACCGCGAGACGTTTGGCAAACCGATTGCCCAACACCAACTCATCCAAGAGAAACTCTACGATATGAAAGCAGGACTGGAGACGTCCCGCCAGCTCTCTCGACGCGCTGCTGAGCTGCTTGAAGAGGGTGATCCCGAGGCACGGCTCATGTCTTCGCTTGCAAAAGGATACACCGCCGAGACGAGCAAAGACGTAACCGACGATGCGATTCAGGTCTTCGGAGCCGAGGGGCTCAAGCCCGAAAACCGACTCGAACGCTACTACCGAGATGCGCGGGTCATGACGATTCCAGACGGAACCACTGAAATCCAGAAGCTCATCGTCGGCTCCGAACTCACAGATATGAGTGCGTACACGTGAGAGTGTGTAGCGGCCAGCGAATAGACTGCCAGGAATGGGCGTAACGAACGCCCATCGATCATCGAGTGATCACGATTTTCTGGATGTCAACCACAGCCATGCGATTGTGATTAATTCACTCGATTGAGCCATGGCTGGTCTGTCCAACGAAATCACCGATCAACGTCACATACATGTCATTAGATAATGTGCATCAGATGCCTCTATCGTGAACCGATTATTGGCAGTGAATATTAATTTCTATACATAAACATTTTCTCATCCAACACGTAATACTCATCTATTTGTTCTGTCTGTGTCTACCCGGTGTGATAGAACGGTGTTATATCCGACAGAACAATGGTTAGAAAAATATAAGCAGCGGCTGAATGAGAATGAGCAACTCGACGATGCTGGATCGGGGTGGGGTGTTGGCTTCGATGGTGCGTTTCTCTTCGTCATTACAGATATTCCACTCGGAGAGACAACGATCGGTGAGTTACCCGAAGCGGCGCTCGAAGGCGTTCCGAAGTACCTCCACGACAAGTTAGCAGAGATTCCACTCGATCAAGCAGCGACGCTCATTAGCGAGGACATCCGACAACATCTCCCGGATCAAAGTCGTGAACTCCTCCGGCAGGTCGATGAATACATCGTCGACAGTACAGTGTACGCGTTCATCGGGCTGAAAGACGGTGGATGTACCGAAGTCGACATTCTCAGTGGACCTGATGATCGGGAGACCGGCTTCATTCTCCGTGGTTCATACGAAACGTGGCAGGAAATCGTCGATGGAGAACAGGATCCCATCCCAGCCGTGATGAGTGGTGATCTCAAGGTCGATGGAGACATGCAGCGGGTGCTCCAGTACGCGACTGCGACACAGCTCCTCGGAGACGTCGCAAGCGGGATCGAGACCACTCACCTGTTTTGAACGATGCTCGCTCAGGAACTGTTTGGTGTCGAGCGAGCGAAATGAAGTTTTCAAAATAACCTGATGGGGCGTCGAACGTTTTCGTCCTAACGATTCGCACACGGAAATTGTATGACCCCGGTATATCATCGTTGCATTCATACGTCAGCTATGGATGTGGATCTACTCTCGCTGCTCGATGAGTTGCGCGCGATGGCACAGACCGGTCTCGCATACACCGACGATCCATACGACAGAGAGCGATACAATCGCTTGTTGGAGTTGGTCGAGATGTACTACGGGGAGACACTCAATCTTCCGGAGAGTGAGGTTCGAACACGACTCGCGGCAGAGCTCGGATACGTTACGCCAAAAGTCGGGGCGTCGGCTGCCATCTTCGATAGCGACGGTCGCCAACTGTTGATGAAACGGCCGGACAGCGGAACGTGGTGTTTCCCCGGTGGATACGTGGATGTGACCGAATCACCGGCCGAAGCCGCAGTCCGAGAGGCAAAAGAAGAGACTGGATTGGACGTTGAAATCGCCGATCTCATCGATCACTATTACACGCCTCCCGATGGTCTCTACGGACCACACGGTGCTGTCGCCGTGGTCTATCTGTGTGATGTTGTGGGAGGTGAGCTACGCCTCTCAGAAGGGGAGGCGTTGCAATTCTGGTCGATCGGAGACGTACCGGCGTGGTTTCGAGATCACGGTGAGGTTGCAATCGATGCACGAACAGCGTGGAACGAGCACACAGCGTGAGCCAGAACCCAGATACTGGGAGTCATAAAGATTCTCGTGTGGTCACCAATCCCAGCAGAAGGAAATCTTGGGAGAACCTGATGAGATTTATCGATCAGGCGCGTCGACCGTGGCGATCGACAACGCGTTCCATCACGCTCCCCTCGGCTTTCTGGAGTAAATTCGAAGCGGTCGATGGAGCACAATCCAATCTGTTTGCGACATCTGCAACGGTGGCTTCCCGCGGGACATCGTAGAAGCCGAGATCAGCAGCCACTGTGACGGCCTCCAGTTGGCGGTCAGTCAGATCACCAGCGACCGTACTGTGGCGACGATCGTACTCGCCGATCGCGTTGACAGTGGTGTCGATCTCTTCGGGGAGTTCCTCGAGCATTTGTCGAATGTTTTCGCCCGTGCCGACGATGGTCATGTAGAAATCGCCCGCGTCGTCGTAGACAATCGGCGGGACGACGAGTAAGTCGAGTGCTATGAATGCGCGGCGCCACTCGATGTCTTCGTCTCGCGTTTCTTGGCAGACGTACGTGTAAAACGATTGTTCATCAATCGGTGTCAGATCGTACCATCTGATCGATTCGACTGCGTTGAGTTTTGCTTCGTATCGCTCACGCTCGGCTTCGACGTAGAACAGTTCGTATTCGAGATCGAGATCACGCCCGATTACGTTCCACGCGTGCAGCTCTTCGTAGTAGACAGCATCTGACTCGCGAGCGAACCGCTGCATCGGATGCATCATCCATCTCGGTTGTCGAAAACGCGCATCGAGATACTTCATGTCGCGTTGTATGGTATGTTGCATATAAATCGGCTAGTACTGACGTGATAATCGACAGGTTTCGGCGCGAGCAACGGCATCATGTACTGATGCACAGCAACAATTCATCTCCATCTACTAACTCAGTAGAGGTGACCGGTACGTGACATCGACATTGGCGTGGGCGATCTTCGTGATTGGTGCCGTCGCGGGGACGCTCAATACGATCGGTGTCGTGGCCAGCGCCCTCGGTTGGTATGAGTACTACCCACCCGGTGAGAAGGGATGGAAGTTTTACAGCTTGTGGGGTCTCTCGCACGTTTTGAATGTCAGTCTCCTCGCGCTCGCGTATCTTGAGTGGGGGACGCTCGGATTGCCGGGCTGGACGTTTTCGACTGGTCTCGTGCTCTTCATATTCGGCTACGCCATCGCTATCGCCGCCGGACACGACCTCGGATTCCATGAGACCACGGGGAGAGCCGGGGAGTTACGAACTGGAGGCTGGTATCGTTTCTCTCGAAATCCACAGTACGTCGGATATATTCTGGCAACAGTCGGTTACATTCTGTGGACTGATGCGGTGCTCGTTGTACCGTTGGCTGGTATCTACTTGCTGTGGTGGTTCGTGTTCCCGTTCGCCGAGGAACCATGGCTACGCGAGCAGTATGGCGAGCCGTACGAGCAGTACGCCCAGCGTATCCCTCGCTACATCGGTAGCGAGACAGTGCGAGCACTCGGCAAGCGAGGTGATGACGCCCAACAGCAGACACAAGGATAGATCGTGCTGGTGACTCGCCCGAGCAACGTATCCGGTGTGAGTCGTCCATTCCTCAACCTTTAACAGCCAGCCCGTAGTTGGTACGCAGTGAGGTGATATACGATGGCTGAACACTCTAATCCCGAACTGCCACCGCTCCCGTATGACTACGACGCTCTTGAGCCGCATATCTCCGAACAAGTGCTCACATGGCACCACGACACCCACCATCAGGGGTATGTAAATGGTCTCGAAAGCGCCGAGGAAACGCTTGCAGAGAACCGTGCGAGTGGTGACTTCGGTACAACCGGAGGCGCACTCTCTAACGTTACCCACAACGGCTGTGGTCATTATCTCCACACGTTGTTCTGGGAGAACATGTCCCCGAACGGCGGCGGCGAGCCGGATGGTGAACTCGCTGCGCGCATCGAGGAGGACTTTGGCTCCTACGAAGGTTGGAAAGGCGAGTTCGAGGCCGCTGCGAGTGCCGCGGGCGGCTGGGCGCTTCTGGTCTACGATCCCGTCGCAAAGCAACTTCGCAACGTTGCCGTCGACAAGCACGACCAAGGTGCGTTGTGGGGCGCACACCCCATTCTCGCGCTCGATGTCTGGGAACACTCCTACTACTACGACTACGGACCGGACCGTGGTTCGTTCATTGACGCCTTCTTCGAAGTCGTCGACTGGGACAACACCGCAGAAGAGTACGAGACGGTTGTCTCGACCTTCGAATAAGCGCGTTACAGACGGGGTCGTCAATCTTCGATTTCTTTTGGGCAGCTGAAGAGAATCAGTGTGACACTGTTGGACTCTATTCTCGGGAGAGACTGATAGCATTGATACAACGGCTTCGTATCAGAAGGTATAGATTTCGATCGGTTATGCGCACAGACAAATCGGCTCCGATCGATGGCTACGTCAGATCGACGACGGAATCCTACAATTTTAGTCGTGGGAGAGTGTCAAGACCGCTATGCCACGTTCGAAAGATGCGTTCGAGCACGTTCGTCCTCTCGATTTTAAAGCGCCCGAGGACGTGCTTGACGCCGATATGATGTACACCACGTACGAGATCGCACGGCTGTTACAGGGACTTGATCCAGAGCGAGACCTCGATGCCGAAACGGAGGCCGTTCTCTTAGATTGGGCTATTCCGTGGATAATGGTCAACGCTGAATCGTTCGTGTTCGCCAAGCCAACAGCCGACGACGAACCGGGGTACTACGGGTTGGCGTAATGAATCTGCTCGTCGCCAGCAACGCGCGGGTTGATGGTGGAAAGACGACGTTTTCAGTCGGACTGCTCGATTACATCAGTGGCACTGGATTCAAGCCACGTGCTGGCAACGACTACTGGTTCGACCACGACGACTACCGGGATGCCATCGAACGAGGTCGTCTCTACGGGAAAGACGCTCGACGGCTCGCTGCAGCGAGTACGACCCGTCTTACGCCTGAAGATCTCAATCCGATTCACCGGCTCTGGCGACCTGCTCCCGGTTCTAAAAAAGGACTCCTCGACCGTTCAGACCGCGAGTTTGTCGTTGACCGGGTTGGAACAGGCGAAGCTGAAACACCAACGTACGTTGTGAACGGAACCGTCGAGCTTCCGGAGTCGGTTCAAACGGGGCTTTCGCTCGCGTCTGCGATTACGGTCGAGTCACTCACCGAGTTTAATGATGTGATGAAGCGCGTTCATATGCGCGCACTAGAGCAGATTAGTGAGCGAATTGAATCGGCCGACCGCGCTGTGATCGAATCGTACGGGGACATTGCCCGACCGCTCACAGGACTCACAACCGATGCCGTCGCAGTCGTCGAGCCGAGACGGGCGCGGATCTATGACGGCGAACGGTATGCGAATGCGTGTGAGGTTGCGAGTGGGAGTGCCCGCGAGGGGCGACTCGAAACCCGCGTCGATCGAGTACTCGGTCTTATCGAGCCACGAGCAACCGTTGAACTCCCAGCGCTCGAAAGCGAGACACGGACGAAACCAGAGCGAATAGCGGATACGTATGCCCCAGCGTACGAAGCGTTGGTGACAACAGCGCTCGGTTGAACACTGAACCCAACCCTGCCGAACGAAACCGATGGATCGGCTCAGTAGATCTGTGCTGCCTGTTTCGCGCGTTCGATATCACGATACGGTTCTGTCGTCACGCTTGGTCCGTGGCCAGTGTGCATCTCGCTCAGGGTTTTATCAGCTGTATCGAGCACTCGTTCGATACTTTGAATGAGCTGCTCTCGGTTGCCTTCGTCCAGATCTGTCCGTCCGAAGCTCCCGTTAGCGAAGATGAGATCGCCAGCAAACAGGACTCCCGGTCCAGAAGCGTGAAAACAGAGATGATCGTCCTTGTGTCCCGGTGTATGGAGTGCAGTATATGTGTGATCGCCCAATGAGAGGCGTTCACCATCGGAAATAGCGTTGTCAACGCCTGTCTGGGCGGTATCGAAGCCCCACGCCTCGACACTGAACGCGTCTTTCACACTGGAGAGGTTTCCCACATGATCAGGGTGGGTATGCGTGAGAACGACTGCATCGATATCGTCGACGTGCTCTCGGATCCGACTTGGAGCGTCGAAATCATTCCCAGGATCGACGACGACAGTCCGGTCGCCGGTCACGAGAAACGCATTGCTCGTAAATCCCTGAACACCCCGTGCGAGATTGGTGATCATACGCGTCGATATGAACGGTACTCGTTTGTGTATATCGACTCCGAACTCGAAACTCCGAAAGCTACGACTATCGTGTTCTGGGAAATTAAAAAAGACGAATAAAATCGACGTATTCGATGATTATGCTACGTTATGGATACTTGTTGCCGCTCGTAGCAACCTGCGAACCGGAAATACCCTCATAAAGGGTGTTATTAACCAATTCAGCAGCACCATCAACAACATCAACGGCGACGTCGCCATCGTAGGCACCAGCAGTAATATTCTTGACTAGTACGCCGCTGCCCTCAATTGTGAGCGGGCGACCGCTAGACGCGTACTCGCCGCCATCGACGAGAACGTCGTCTGCGAAAATACCGAGTGCCCGGCGGTGTCCGCCACCAGGGAGATCAACATCAAGATCACGGAACTCACATCCACCGCGCTTGCAGTAGATCGCGTTTCGACCACCCGTTTCGCCGGATGCATCGCCGGTCACCTTGAGACCCTCAACGACAACAGGAGCGTCGCCGTCCAGAATCTGCAGTGCCTGACCCGCGTGGTTCTGCGTCAGGGACCCACCCTTGATGAGAACCTCACCAGCACCCTCTGCGATGTGGACGACATCAATGCTGCTGCGCGCATTGTTGTCTTGTGCGACGATCTTCGTACCCTCGATCGTTGCCGAACCGACGCTCGGGAGGATGTTGATTCCTCGCCCGTTCGGTTTGTCGAGCTCGATCACACTGTTGACGATCTTCAGGTCGCTTCCACCATCGAACCGAATACCGTGCTGACCCTCATCATCTTCACGGTTCTGAGTGATAGCGACTTTCGCCCCGTAGACACCACTTCCGTCACCGGTGAGACGAACACATGCTGAGTTGCAGTCCTGGTACCGACCGCCCTTGACAACGACCTGTCCGGGGCTCTCGGAGTCGTATAGACCGTTATCCGGGAATGCGCCGATAACGCTGTCGATGACGTCTAGACGACCGCTGTGGTACGGGCTGAGAAGGAAGCCTGTTGGCCCATTCTCAACGGACGGCATTGCGTCCTGAGCGGTTTTCTTGGTGAAGATACCTCCTTCGGGCATCTCGATGTTCTTGACGACACCGTATCCGTCGGAGTTGACGATGTCGACGTGCATCGGACCCCACGTTCCCGCGTTGTGAACACCCTCAAAGACGATGTCCTTAACAAACAGGCCGTCGGTGACGGTCAGATCGAACGCGCGCAGTCCCGTGTTGGGTGCGGTGAAATCGACCGTGAAACCTTCGACGTGAAGGTTTTGCCCGGCACTGTAGTACGTACCGAGTTTGATCATCCGAGCTTCTGTCTTGTACTCGTCGGCGGGTGCTGGCACGAGCGTCGCGCCGTCACCAATCATTCCGAAGTTCTTGAATCCGGTAAACCGGACGAGTTCATCCATGAAGTACCGCCCCTCAGGGAATTTGAGGAGCGTGTTATCGTCCATGAGATCCGACAGCTGAGACGAAATTGACTCGCCACCGGTGTTGTCCAAACCGGCTTCAACTACGTCAATAACCTTATCGTAATCACCTTCCGGAACTGACTGAGACTCCGGCGCCTCAGTCTCTAGCTCGACTTCGGTCGTGGCTGCCTTCTTAGGCGCCTCAACCGACGTATCGAGCTCCGAACCTGACTGCCGCGAACACGAACCAGCAGCGCTTGCGGTTCCTGATACCGAAAGCGAGGCTGCTGCAGCCCCCGTCGTTCCAAGGAACGATCTGCGGCTAACGTCTGGTGACAGACGCGATAGTGTACTGGCCTCTTCTCTCTCTGGCATAGTCCATTGGAACCACGGAAGTACTGTACAAAATAGCTTACTATATCGATCAGCCACTTACCAGACACTCAAGATATAGGAACCATAAAGTATATGTGTTTGTAGCCATCTCCAATCGAAATTAATGTCTGAATATATGGTAATACAATACTAGTAAGTCCGCAGATACATGTGTGTTGTCATCCGTGAGAATACAAAAACTGTATCGGAAACGGACGTATCGCTCAGTCGGGAGACGAGAACAGTCGTCTGAACGCAGTGATACCGGGAGCGCCGTCAACGAGCCAGACGAGAATCGCGAATAGGAACGGCCCGAAGTAGATCATCAATGCGATCATCAGTGGACCGGTGGCACCTTCCGTCGACAGCAGGTAGAGGAAGGCTGATATGTACTCGTGTATGCGCGCAAGCGCGCTGAGATCAGACGAGTACGGTGGTAGCGTTACGACGGGCCAGAGCACGCGCGCGAAGGTGTACGGATTTCCACCAACCAGTCCAAGGACGATGTCGCCGACCAGATGGGACCAGTACCCGACAATGAACGCGATACCATATTCTATCCGATGTCGCCACACTGCAAGCGCGAGCACAGCGATGCCAAGCGGAACCGCGACGAACACCGAATGACCGACCGAGTAACCCTGTGGGAATAGCTCAAAGACCCATGAGAGCGGTTTGTCGACGAGATCAGGGAGCTGAGTAGCGACGAGGAGAACGATCGTCGGGTAGCCGCTCGGTCGGCTGCCGAACAACCGCGAGCCGAACGAGTACAGCAAGTATCCGAACGCTGCGTGACCCCACGGCCACATCGCTATCTGGTCACCTGTACGGGTACGAGCTGGGGATTCGAGATTTGGGGCGAAGCAAGTGATCCCTCGTCATCCTCATCAGAGGATAGTGGTAATCGCACGGTGTGATAGGCCGATTCGCGTGAAGGCTCTCCAGCACTTCCCTTGTAGAGATAGATTCCAACCCGATCCCCGCTCTCGGGGGGCTGGACTTCTATTTTCTTTGTTTCTCCGTCTGCAATAGTTGGAGTGAATGTATTCACCTGTTCAGAGTCGGCTACTTCCCCATTTTCGATGGTTTCTTGAGCGACAATGACAGTGTACTGTTGTTGTTTTCTTTCCCGATTATTAATCACAATTGTCGCCGGTCGGCCGTCAACCATTGCATCGTCGGCAGCCTTGAGCGAGATATTTCCACTACTCTCGTTTTCCGCGACAGCGAAAAAGTCGGTGTCCGGATCTCCGGTGGTTGACATGACGGCGAAGGCACCGACGCTCGCAACGAGGATAAGAAGGCTTACTGCAAACATCACTACGAACGTGGTATCCATCGGGAACGCAGGCAGTTCGAGCGAATAGCGCTCTTCGGTAGGAAGGACGATTCGTCGCGCGATAGCGAAAATGATCATCGCCCCAGTGAATCCAAGCAGCATGATTCCGATCCGTCTTGCGTCGAAACCAACCGTGAAATTCAGTCCGAAGACGACGAGCGAGACGAGCGCAAGGCTGAGAACGACCGATAGCCCGATACGCTCAATGTTTCCCAACAGAAACGAATCGTCTTGATTCGTCTGCCGACCGGGATAGTCAGAAGCACCCCACGGCTTCCGACTGCGGCGTGATCGGGACAGACTACTTTCTTCGGGAAACAGCGCCGAGAGGAACGCATAGCCGGGAACGAACATGATCAGCGGAAGGACGAGTGCGATTCGGAGGGGACCATTGAACGAAAACAGGGCCGCACCCGCCAAGAGCGCCAGAAGTGCAACAGCAGCGAGATCGAGCAGCCAACGTATCATTTGGCCTACTTTGCAGTTGGAAGTGGTTAAAACTCACTAGACTGTTTCCGTCTTTCCCGGACAATAGCTCCCGATTAAAAACAATCTGAAACCGTTTGTCAGTGCCCTAACGCGTAGGAATGTCCATATCGTGTGAACCGTTCGCTCATCCAGCGCATTAGACGATCTATAATAAAGAGCCACGGGCACATCATAGAGAAAAATGCACGAACTGCAACACCGGAATGGCGTGCGAGTGCGACGTATGTCGCGGGGGAATGATCGACCTGAGCCACGACATACAGCACAGGACGAGCAGGTGCGTGTTGTGAGGGTGAGACGGTGAACGCTATACCGATCGCGGACCCACAACTCGGCGAAAAAGAGCACAAAGCGGTGCTCGATGTTCTCGATTCCGGTGATCTCGCAGCAGGCGAAGAGGTCACTGCGTTTGAGCAGGCGTTCGCTGAGTACTGTGGCGCGGACTATGCGGTCGCAACCACAAACGGAACGACCGCACTCCACACGGCACTCGTTGCTGCCGGAATTGGTGAAGGAGACACCGTCATCACAACTCCATTCTCCTTCGTTGCGACCGCAAACGTGATCCGGTTCGTCGGTGCTGAACCCGTCTTCGCTGACGTTGATCCATCGACGTTCAACCTCGATCCGGATGCAGTCGAAGAACGAATTCGTGAGCTGGACGGCGCTGTCGACGCCATCATGCCAGTTCATCTGTACGCGTTGGCGGCCGATATGGATCGCTTTCGTGAACTCGGTGAGCGCTACGACGCGAAAATCATCGAAGACGCAGCCCAAGCGCACGGCGCAGAGTATCACGACGAACAGGTCGGAACGTTCGGAGATGTCGCGTGTTTCTCCTTCTACCCGACGAAGAACATAACGACGGGCGAAGGAGGAATGATCACAACCAACGACGAAGAAATCGCTGCAGCCGCTGGCCGATTCATCAACCACGGTCGATCAGAGGGCGGGTATGGTTACGAACATGTCGAGGTAGGACACAACTTCCGTATGACGAACATCGCAGCTGCCATTGGTCGTCACCAACTACCACGACTATCCGAGTACGTTGAGCGCCGCCGAGAGAACGCGTCTCAATTAACTGACCTTCTCTCGATGACACCAGCGATAACGCCGATCGAACCCGACGAGCGTCGTCACGCCTATCATCAGTATACGATCCGGTGTGGCAACCGTGATGCGGTGCGCGAGGCACTCGCTGAAGAGGACATTTCGACGGGGATCTACTATCCGACGCCAATCCACCAGCTTGCGGCCTACGACGGATACGACGTCTCGCTTCCGATCGCCGAGACGCTCTCAGAGCAAGTACTTTCGCTGCCGGTTCATCCTTCGCTTTCATCGACCGACATTAATCGGGTCGGTGAGACGATCCAATCGTTGGAGGTAGACCATGTCTAATGAACCGCTACGCGCAGGCGTCATCGGCGTCGGGAGTATGGGACAGAACCATGCACGCGTCTACAGCGAACTCTCAGAAACCAAGCTCGTCGGCATTGCCGATACGAATATCTCTCGTGCAGAGCACATAGCCGAACAGTACGGTACGAGTGCCTACGACGTGGAGTCGCTGCTCGACAGCGTGGATATGGTCTCAGTCGCTGTTCCGACTAGATACCACTGTGAGGTGGCCCACGAATGCATCGAGGCTGGCGTCGATCTCCTCGTCGAGAAGCCTCTCGTCGAGAACCCAGCAGATGGCCGCGCGCTCATCGAACGTGCCGACGAGCACGACATCATCCTGCAAGTCGGACACATTGAGCGGTTCAACCCAGCCGTCAGGGCGCTCATGGGGATGGTCAGCGATCTCGATATTATTGCAATAAACGCAGAGCGCCTTGGACCGCCGCTGAGTCGGGCGATCGAGGACACCGCCGTGATGGATCTCATGATTCACGACGTGGAGATTTTACTGGCAATCGTCGATTCACCGATTTCGTCGGTCCAAGCCGTCGGGAATCACGACGCACGCTATGCGGAGTCACTCTTGCAGTTTGAGTCCGGAATCATCGGACAACTAACTGCCAGCCGAGTTACGCAGCGAAAAATCCGACGGCTCACCATTTCAGCGTCGGATTGTTGGGTAGAGCTCGATTACATCGATCAGTCAGTCGAGATCCACCGTCAGTCGACACCGGAGTTCGTCAATCGAGGCGACATCCACTACAGACACGCGAACGTCGTCGAGCGGCTCTCCATCGACCAGACTGAGCCGTTGAAAAACGAACTCTCTGCATTCGCAGACGCTGTCCGCGAACGCGAAGAGCCAGTCGTGACTGGTGAAGACGGTCTCCGAGCGCTCGAGCTCACCCAGCAGATCGATAGGATGGTGAGCGATGAACCAACCGGAACAACGGAGACGAGAGATGCGTTCTCGTCAGTCACCGACTGATCTGAAGGCAAACGAGCCGTAAGAGGCAGTAAACACGGAACACACCACACGGTTACGTTACAACTGTGATGCACAATACGATTCGAAGAATGCATCGATCGCAGGTACAGAGAACACACAGGATTACAACAGGACAATGAAAGCGACACTGAACGTGAACACAAGCTCAGGCAAAGAACTGGAACAGGGGCGACGATGACAGGTGAGTCCTACGTTGCAGGTGCCGACGCCAACATCGACGATCAGGCAACAGTCGGATATCAGCACGCAGACGACGCTGCACCACCCGTCCTCGGCGATCAGGCACGGGTTCGATCAGGGACGATCATCTACACTGATGTCCAGATTGGCGACGATTTCGTGACCGGACACCGAGCGCTCGTCCGAGAGGATACGACGATCGGCGACAGCGTAGTCGTTGGGACAGACACGGTTATCGACGGTGCTACGTCGATCGGCTCACACGTGAGCCTCCAGACCGGGGTGTATATCCCACGAAACACGACGATCGGCGACAACGTGTTTATTGGACCGAAGGCCGTGTTGACGAACGATCCCTACCCGGTTCGTCGAGACGTCGATCTCGTTGGACCCGTCATCGAAGACGGTGTCTCGATTGGCGCGAACGCGACGCTCCTCCCTGACGTCACCATCGGTGAAGGAACGTTCGTTGCCGCCGGTTCTGTCGTGACGAGAGATGTCCCCCCTGATACGCTTGCAGTCGGTACACCAGCAACACACAAACCACTCCCGGAGGAGTTAAGTCCGGAGAATATGTTACGATGAGTGATTCACAAACCACAACAGAGAGCGTAGCGCTCTATAACTCCGACAAATCGGTCGACGAGCAGCGAGCAGCACTAACGAACGGAGCAGTCCCGGTTGCGGTCACAGGACTCGGAAAGATGGGACTCCCGCTGGCGGCCGTCTACAGCGAGATAACCAAAAATGTGACCGGCGTCGACATCGACTCGTCGGTGGTCGAGGCGATCGAGAACGGCGACTGTCACATTACCGGCGAGCCAGCGTTGGCAGATCTCGTCGCCGAATTGGTCGACGACGGGGCACTCACTGCGACGACCGACGGCGTCGAAGCCGCTCGCAATGCACGCGTTCACGTTGTCATCGTTCCGACGCTGGTCGATGAGAACGACCAACCGATCCTCTCGGTGATGGATTCGGCAATGTCCACTATCGCTGAAGGACTCGAACCGGGCGACATCGTCATCGCGGAATCGACGCTCCCACCGCGAACGTGTGTTGACCGACTGCTTCCCCTGCTCGAACGCGAAAGCGGTCTTTCGCGCGAAGAATTCGGACTGGCGTTCTGTCCCGAGCGGACGTCGAGCGGACGAGCGCTCGAAGATATTCGCGGCGCGTACCCGAAGATCGTCGGCGGCGTCGACGAAGAAAGCACGCGTGTCGCCGAGCTCATATACGGAGAAATCAACTCGAACGAGATCATACCGGTCTCGGATGCGACGACCGCCGAGGCGGTGAAGGTGTTCGAGGGTGTCTACCGTGATACGAATATCGGGGTCGCAAACGAACTCGCCCTGATGACCGAGGAACTCGGCATCGACGTGACCGAAGCCATCGAGGCGGCAAACACTCAACCATTCTGTCATCTTCATATTCCTGGTGCTGGTGTCGGCGGACACTGCATTCCGTACTATCCCCACTTCTTGATGGGGCCGTTCGAGACGGACACGCCGATAATGCGTGCCGCGCGCGAGACGAACGACGAGATGCCGCGCTATACGGCGAATCACGCGCTCGATGGCCTGCACGCAGAGGGCGTCGATCCGGAGGACGCGCGCGTCCTCGTACTCGGGTTGACCTACCGTCCCGGAGTCAACGAAATCGAGAAGACACCCGCGCTTTCGCTCATTGAGGAACTCGACGCCGCGGGCGCGAGCGTGATGGCTGTGGACCCAGTGAACACGCACACCGAACCGTTCGAGAAAGCGGGTGCGACGCTCGTTTCGATGGATGAACTATCTACATATGACGCCTGCGTACTCGTGACACCGCAAGCAGCATTCGAGGAGCTCTCCATTCCTGCGCTTGGTGATTCCGACCGGCGGCTCGTTCTCGTCGATGGTCGGCAAGAACTGAAACACCTACGTGGCCACGACTCGATCCACTATCGAGGAATAGGTATCAATGTCTGAGACAACGACGATCTGTATCGTCGGTCAGGGTTACGTGGGACTCCCGCTGGCGCTGGCGTTCGACGAAGAGGGGTATGAGGTAATCGGATACGACATCAGCGAGCGGAAAATTGACGCGCTTTCCGATGGATTCGATCCATCGGGCGACCACGCTGATGAGACAATCGCGGACAGTAGCGTTGCGTTCACAACGGACGCGAGCACCATCGAGCGAGCGGACTACGTCATCATCACAGTGCCGACGCCAGTCGATGAGACGAAGAACCCAGATCTCTCGTTCGTCGAGAGTGCGGCAGTAACGGTCGGTGAACACGTTTCAGAGGGGACGACGGTCGTTCTCGAATCGACGGTCTACCCTGGCGTCACGCGTGATGTGCTCGGCCCAGTTGTTGAGGAGCACTCAGGATTGACCGTCGGCGAGAATCTGTTCTTGGGGTACTCGCCCGAGCGGCTTTCACCGGGAGACACCGATCTTCGAGACGCGATGAAGATCGTCAGTGGCTCTGATGAGGAGACGCTCGACCGACTCGTGGCACTGTATGGGTCCGTCGTCGATGCGGGTATTCACCGGGCACCCACCATGGAGACTGCAGAAGCAGCGAAGGTGACAGAAAACGTCCAGCGAGACATCAACATCGCGCTCGTGAACGAGCTCGCCATCGTCTGTGATCACATGGACCTCGACACCCACGCGGTGCTCGAAGCCGCCGGTTCGAAGTGGAACTTCCATCCCTACCGACCGGGATTGGTCGGCGGTCACTGCATCCCCGTCGATCCGTTGTATCTTGCCCACAGCGCAGAGCGCGTCGGCTACCAGCCCAAGCTCATCATGCAGGCACGCGAAGTCAACGAGTATATGCCCAAACACACCGCAGAGTTGGCGCTTCGAGGACTCAACCGGTGTGGAAAGGTGCTCAGAGACTCGCGCGTCCTTGCCCTCGGGCTGTCGTATAAGCCAAATGTTGGGGATATCCGCACGTCTCAGGTGCAGGGTGTCATTCGCGCGCTCTCGGAATACGATGTTGAGGTAGTCGGTTACGATCCGCACGCAGACAAAGATGCCATGCGTGAATCGTTCGATATCGATATTCAGGACGAACTCTCGTTTGAGGGATTCGACGCTGTCGTGCTCGCAACTGGGCACGACGATTTCTCTATACTTACCCTCGAAACAATGGCGGCCGAACTGGACGACGACCCTGTTCTCGTCGACGTCGTCGGGATGTTCGATTCGGATCGGGCAACCGAAGCAGGATTCGATTACAGTCGACTATGAAATCGTAGATGCGATATATTATTACTATTCAGCACCCGGCACACGTTCATTTCTTCAAACACGCGATTCGAGAATTGAAGTCGAATGGTCACGACGTGTTCGTATTCGCGCGCGATAAGGAGGTCGCCATCGATCTCCTCACAGCCTACGAGATCGAACACATCGTCCTCGCCGGTGGGCAGTCCGGCGGTCTTCGAGGGATGATGGTCGGACAGACGCTTTGGGAGTATCGCCTCCTCCAGCGGGCCCGTGAGATCGAACCGGACGTGATGGCTGGAATTGGCGGGACGGCTGTCGCTCACGTCGGCGCACTCTGTGGCGCGCGGACTGTGGTGTTCACAGACACCGAACACGCACCAGGGAATAAGATCACCTTCCCGTTTGCAGACGAGATCTGGACACCAGCGTGCTTTACCGACGATGGAGGCACAAAACACGAGCAGTACCCGGGATATCACGAACTCGCCTATCTCCACCCAAACCGCTTCGAGCCGGATCCGAGCGTACTCGAAGATGTTGGCCTCGACCCGGACGATCGGTTCGTCATCCTCAGAGTCGTCTCGTGGTCTGCCTCCCACGATGTCGGTGAGGGTGGATTCGACGATGTCCGTGATGTGGTCGACAGACTCGAAGAAACTGGTACCCGTGTACTCATCACTTCAGAAGCACCGCTGCCCGAAGCACTAGAAGCAAACCGTGCGACGGTTGCCCCGCATCGAATGCACGATCTGCTCGCGTACGCCGATCTCTTCGTCGGCGAAGGCGCGACCATGGCGGTCGAAAGCGCAGTACTGGGAACGCCAGCGGTGTACGTAAACACGCTTCGGATGGGTTACACCGATGAAATCGAAGCGCGGTACGGCCTGTTGTACAACTGCCAAGGCAGTTATAGACATCACAATGCGCTCGAAATCGCCGTCAGGATTCTCGATGGAGAGGAAGACCGAGACTGGGATGCACGCCGCGAACGACTTCTGAACGACACGGTCGATACGACCGACGTGATACTGAGTACACTCGATGTCGACAGAAACTGAAACTGACCTGCGCGTGCTGCAGGTGGCGACCTCGAATCGTTCATTCTTCCAGCAACAGGTGGAAGTGCTCGAAGCGCGCGGCGTCGAGTGTGAAACGCTCATCGTCCCTCGACCACGAGAGTCGGGGCGCGGCCCCCGAGAGTATCTGAGCTTCTATCTCCAGACGCTCGGCCGAGGACTGGAGGATTTCGACCTCGTGCACGCGAACTACGGCCTGATCGGCCCACTTGCGCTTGCCCAACCCACGCGGCCGGTCGTGCTGACACTCTGGGGGTCAGATATGATGGGTCCACGCTGGCTTAAGCACGTCAGCCGGGTCACGGCACGGGCGAGCGATGCCGTCATCGTGCCATCGAAACCACTCTCTCGCGTGCTCGATGTGCCCCACGAATACGTTCCGTTCGGTGTCGATACCGAGCTATTTGAACCAATGGACCGAGACGCCGCCCGCGAGCGCGTGGGCTGGCCGACTGACGAACAAAGTGTACTCTTCCCGTATGATCCAGATCGTCCGGTGAAAAACTTCGAACTGGCAGAGCGTGTCGTCTCACGCGTTCCGAACGCGACACTTCGAACGGTTTCCGGAGTTCCATATGAACGGATGCCGGAGTATATGAGCGCAAGCGATGCTCTCCTCGTGACCTCTGAGTACGAGAGCGGACCAATGACGGTCTGTGAGGCCGCTGCCTGTAATCTTCCCGTCGTTTCCCGAGACGTTGGCTTTGTAACTGATGTTCTCGATGGGATCGAGCCGTCCGCGATCGCGGACACCGAAGACGAACTCGTTGAGGCACTCACGAACGTTCTCGGTTCTGAAAAGCGGTCCAACGGCCGAACACGTATGAATCGGGACCTCGATCGACTTGGTCAAGAGCTCGTTCGCGTTTATCAGAAGGTTCTTAACTGAATCGCACACTTATCCCAGACTGAAGGCACCCTTCCACCAGGCACATAGGGATGGTGACTACTATGAACGCAGTGGCAAATTCAGACACAGACACAGAACCAGTATCAGCAGGTGATGGTACACCGGAATCGCTCGAGTCGGAGGACCCGCCGGCCGAGCTTTCCAAAGACGAACTATTTCACCTGTTACAGAACCAGCGCCGTCGTCGTGTGCTGTTGTATCTCCAAGACACAGACGGAGAGGTCAGCATGCGCGACATCGCAGAGCAAGTCGCTGCATGGGAAAACGATACGACAGTAGCGGCGCTCGGTTCCAACGAACGCCAACGGGTATACATCGCGCTCTACCAATCACATCTCCCGAAACTCGACGACGCAGGTGTGCTCACATACGACCAACAGCGCGGCATTGTCTCACGAACACAACTGGCTGACCAGCTTGAGGCGTACCTCAACGTTGAGGCATCCCACGAGTCGAACGCCGAAATCGGAACGGAAGCGAATGGAGACGTTGACAATCAACGCATAGCGAACGGCACAAATGAGAACAGTACGACGAACGTAAATCTCGATATCCTCCGGTACTACGGTGCGGCAACGCTTGCCAGTGTACTATCGACAGCCGCGTCGGCTGCCGGACTCATCGCTATGTCTGGGGGTGCCCTCGCGACATTTATCACAGGGCTGTTCGTCGCAGTAACGATTGGTCTAACGATCCAACAACGCAGTCAGGTTGGAAACTAAACCGATCTCGGCTCTATTTTTGGAACCAGACAATCAGTGTACAAGTAGTATCACCAATCTATACTAATATATGTATTATGTCTATGATTTCCTTTTCGGATAGGTATCGAACGCATACATGAATGAATCAAAATATGTTTTTGGCTCTTGATTATAGAATGATATCAAATGTTAGCAAATGTGATTAAAAAGCGCCATTAATACTGCTCTAACTGAACGACTTCCAGACTCCATCGATATATTACACAGAATATATAACAAATATAGTCACCTGTTATTTATCTATTGATGCATCTCGTATTCACCATATCAATGCTAATTAAATGGATTGTATATCGAATATACACTTTCACCCCAGTAGATATTTACACGTGACCAAATATACCCTTCGTAAGTTCCATGATATATTTTCACCTATTAAATACCTGAATGCATCTATTATGAGAATCTGCGTTTTCGTGTGGTATCACCCTTATTCAGTATATAACAAAGACCTGATCCAGTGTACTACTCTGAATAGAGGCGCGAGAATTGCGCGTCGCAGATAATCGGGACAATGTGTGAAGGGATCGCATCTATCGCGGACGATTTCAGAAATGAATCATCATATGAATTTGAACACCTAGAATACTGTTTGTCCCTCCATGAAGCCGTCGGCGACAGAAGTTGTACGCTTGGCAATCGGAATGCTGGACGGCCTTGGGAGCCCTCTGTCACACAATTTGGAGCACCAGTATATCGAACTCATAGCCATTCACTCGATTCGTGCGCAGCGACGATCGCGACGAAACAGCCGCTGTTCCCGAATCGTATAGACGAGATGAGATGAAATTCACAACTGATCCAGCCTACACTGGGGTGCACTCGATTGATTCCGGGTTTCGGTCGAACGTTCGATTTTGGTTTGTATTGGCCTCGTACCACTCCGCAGGTGCCTTCGGCTGCAACAGTAACACCTTTCCGAAGATCGATGAAGCGTGATACAGTCGAATAACCAGCGAGGAGAGGTCCGTGTTGGACCGACGATGAATCGCCAGCTCTTCGGTGTCTTCGGTGACCGAGCCGAATTCTCACGGCTCAGTGCCATCGAACAGTTCGACCACGTCATCGAGGGCGACTCCGCAACAGTGGGAATCCGAGACGTTGGCTACGGTCTCCCGGGACGAACAACGGTGTATGAGAGCGATGATGGTATCTGTCTCATTTGGGGAGAAATCATTCAGGAAACGCCACAACCACCCGCGAAACGACTGCTCGAACGCTACGCTGAAACGGGTAAAAGCGCATTTGACGAACTAAACGGCTCGTATCTCGCATTCGTCGAGCACAAGAACGATGCGCTCCTCATCACAGATCCAATCCGTTCGTGGGAGGCGTTTTATACGGACGCACCAGGGGTTCGAACGTTTGGAACCGACGCCGCGAAAGTCGCACGAACGATTCCCGATCCACAGCTTGATGATCGCACTGTCGCTGAAATCATCCACTTCGGTACCTCGTTCAGTGACTCGACTGTCGTGACTGACCTCAAACGAATTCCCTTTGACGGATACCTTACGCCGGATTCGGTCGGTGAACTCCGTCGGTTTGTCTACCGCCCGAAGGAGTTCGATTACGTCGGAGAACTCGCTACACGGTTACAACGCGCGATCGAGCGGCGGGTCCCACTTCCGGGGCAGAAAGGGCTCTTGTTGGGTCCCGGCTGTGATTCACGAATCGTCCTTTCACAGCATCCAGAGTTGGACGCTGCGTATACAGTCGGATCTTCCTCAACTGCCTGTACTCTTGCTGGCCGCCACGGCGTCGAGTACGCGGCGCTCCCAATTTCGGAACGGTCGCTCGACATTCGGCCAGAAGTCATCCAGTACACGCAGGGCATCCGAGAATCGGTTCACATCCACCATCGAGGAAACACGGATGCAATCGATGCCGACACTATTTACCACGGAACACTGTTTGATACCCTTCTACGCGGCCAGTTCCTCCCTGCTCACGAGGTCGAACTGTTCGGTCGAACCGTCACATTCGATGGTCTTGATCCGAATCCCGACATCACACAACACGTCAAATCACGGTTTGGTTGCGCAGGAGCAGAGTCGATCGTTACTGACGATCGATTTTCCGAGACAGATATCGCGGGCCGACGTCCGAAAGATCTCGTCGAACCGTCGTTCGAGTCGTGCTGGGATCGAACTGATTCGGTGTACAACGCTATCGATCTCTTTTCAATCAAGCAGACACCAACACTCGCATTCCGAACACACCTCGCAGATCACTTCCTTGAAAGCTTCATCGCCGCCGATCGTGATCTCATCGAGTGGCATCTTACGACCCCTCCTGAGTACCGGACGGAGCGAACGTTCCGGGCAGCACTCGAACGCCTTGATGCAACGGTTCTCGGTCCGACGTCGCCAGTCCGGATTCGCTCTCAGCACCATCCGATCGAGGGGTTTCTCGAACGAATTGTCCCAGACCGAGCACCGTTTGGAAATGGATCGTCGTCGACATCGAACCCGTCGGCTGTCGACCTCGATACAATCTATGAAACCGATAGCCTCGATCAGAAGCTCTTTCCCGGCTATGACGAGATACACTCACTTCCTGCACGAGTCAAGCTGCGGATGAATGACCTTATCACATGGATCGAGTATGCTACTGGCGAACCGCGCTATACCCCAGACCAATTGATGTCTTTATTCTGATATGTAAAAACTGCTCGGCGTCTGAGAGTATTACGCCACTCTTGCTGTCACCAAATGTCACTTCCTTAAGTATCAGTGGCGTGTTGCTCGAATCGACAGAAGGAATGAGCGAACCAGAATCATCGAGAGCACACATTGAGCTTGCAGACACAGATGTCGAAGCAGAATGGTCTATTTTCCTTGCTGGGGATTGTATTTATCAAACCGAGATGGCGTCCGAGCCAGTTGGGGATGGAATACAAGATCAAATCGACGAAGCCGATCTTTCACTCGTCAATCTAGAAGCACCTGTTTCTGTCGACAGTGAACCGATCGCAAAATCAGGACCCGCGAAAGCGTCGGCCCCATCCGCACCACGGATGCTCGCATCGGCTGGCTTCGATGTGGCCTGTCTTGCGAACAACCATATTATGGACTTCGGAGCGGATGGGCTTCGGGCAACGGAACAAGCGTGCACCGAGGCAGGGATCGAAACGGTCGGTGCGGGTGAAACCATCGACGAGGCACTTTCTTTGATCACCGCTTCCATCGACAGCCAGACTGTCGCAGTCATTAACGTCTGTGAACGGGAGTTTGGTATCGCTGGCGACGAGCCAGGAACCGCGTGGGTGTCCCATCCCACAGTTGAGGAGCGCATTGAACGCGCGGCTGAGTCGGCTGATATTGTTCTCGTCGTCACACACGGAGGCATCGAGTACGTTTCGTTCCCACCACCAGGACGCCAGCAGACGCTCCGTTCGTTCGTAGAAAGCGGTGCTGATGCCGTTATAGGGCATCATCCACACGTTGCACAAGGGTGGGAGATTTATAATGAAAGTCCGATCGTCTATAGTCTCGGTAACTTCCTCTTTGACCAACCAAACCGCCCAAGCACGAGCTGGGGGCTTACCGTTTCGCTTTCGGGACACGGATCGTCACTCGCTGGACTTCAAATTATCCCGACCGAACAGTACGACGGTCGCGTCCATAAGATGGACGATCCAACCTCACATCTCACATATCTCGGGCAGGTTTCGGACATCACCGCTGAGCGCGAATCGTTGCAGGCACATTGGCAGGAGCTCGCGGTGAGACTGTTCAAACAGCGATATTCGAGCTGGCTTCGGACAGGAACCGCCGCCGGACCGACCCAACTACTCAAAGACCCACGCGCAGCACTCGGGAACGCGTGGGATAGCTCCGAACGACGCACAGAGATGCTCACGCTCTTGAACGTCATTCGAAACGAATCACACCGAGACGTTATCGAGACAGCGCTCGCCGTCGAAGCAGGAGATATCCCCGACAAACGAACACCCGAGATAGAGCGAACGGTTCGTGATCTGCTAGAGTGGACGGAGGACCGACCGGTGTACGACCGACCGTCGTTCCCCGTACGTATCGCACAGACGCTGATGAGACGGCTCGGCTGACCGGCGAATCATCAAATAGTCCCGTCATTCGCAGGGAGATGTCGCAGTCTGTTCGTTGAGCCTAGTGGTGCACAACCACATCGACAGAGGATCAGACACGTTACCTCACAAAGATCAATTTATTTTCGATGAAAACCACACACTTCACAGACGATAATAGCGAAAAGTAACTGACCCGACCTCACCCTACTCAGACCTTCTCTATCAGTATTTTCGAGAACGCTCTGCCGACGCATTTGATCCCATTGATAAAAGACCCTCGTCGGTTGTCGTCGTCGTTGGTACGACTGTTGTCGTCGTCGTCGGTGATTCGGCTGGTGTCGTTGTCGTCGTCGTCGGTGATCCGGCTGGTGTTGTTGTCGTCGTCGGTGATCCGGCTGGTGTCGTTGTCGGCGAGATTGGTGTTACTGGCGTGGTGTTGGTGGTAGTAGTGGTCGTTGTGGTTGAAGTAGTGGTATTGTGAGGTGTCGGTGTTGGTGTCGGTGTTGGTGTCGGAACGGCTGTCTGTGAGGGGGTTGCTGTGGGCGTCGCCTGAGGTGTGTCCGTCGGTTGCGGCGATAAGCCAACAGTAGTGTTGTAGTTCGTTCCGTTGGGCGCCGGTGTCGATGAAGGCGGGCCCTGATCGACAATAGAGCCAAGCACACCATCCTCTGCAGATCCGAGCGGAGTCATAGCAAGCAGTGGGAATCCAGCAGCCATGACAGCACCACTGACGAGTACGATTACTGCTGCGAGTGCGAGTATCAGCTTGATTGCAGACGATCGGCTCTGCTGGTTCCCGAACTGTTCGGACGCCTCAAAGCTCTGTTTGAGTGGCTGTGCGACAGATCCAACCGGGCCAGGGATTTTCACAAGGATTTCAAATACTTCTCCAAGATCAATCGCTCCTGTCGCAATCGCGATGAGAGAGTAGAGAAGGAAGCCTGCCGGTGGGACGATCAACATTGCAATCGGTGTTTCACCGATTATCCCAAGCCATGGTACACCGACATCTGCGACTGTTGTCGAGCCGATTGTGACCGACATAATCCCGATCACGCTGGCGCTCAAGATCGCTGTGGCACTGATTCGTCCCAGTCGCGCTCGCTTGAACGGATTGTAGCCGAGCATCCGTGCGCCCCAGACCTGAAAGAGCGGGAGAGAACCGTATCCGATCGTGGTCGAGAGAGCGGCGCCTGCCATTCCGTAGTGCGGAATGAGTGTATAGTTGAAGGCGAGATTGAGCACAGCTGCCGCCCCTGTCGCCGCGATGAGAACGCCCATGTCACCCTTCGCGTGATTGATCGTCAGTAGCGGCCGTGCAACTGCAAAACCAACAGTTCCAGGTAGGAGGATGAGCAGTGGCACGATCGCCGGTTTCATATCGACGCCGTAGTACATCGGGACGAACACCGGAGCGAGCGCTCCGAGACCGATCGCCAGCAGCAAGATCAGCAATAGGACGTATCGTGTCGCCCGCGTTGCAATATCCTCAATCATCTTGATACGGCCTTTCGCCCAGTGATCGGATGTCGATTGGATCATGAGCGACTGGAGCGAACGTGGAAGGAGCCAAAGGAACTGCACGAGAACGAGCGCTGCGCGGTAATATCCGGTCAGCTCACTGTTAGTGAGAGCACCGAGCATGAGAACGTCGATGTGGTACATCGAGGTCAGTAAGAAGATGTAGATGACCGTATTATGGTTGAAATAGAACAGCTCCTTTCGAGGAAAATCCTTGGGTACCGGTCGGAATATCATTCCAAGTGAGATGTGTTTTGAGATAAAAACAATCGCGATAACGAACACGAGCATGCTGGCAAATATTTGCCCGACGAGCACGCCAGCGACGCCGAATTCGAGTGCCGCGAGTGCGATTGCAGTGACTGAAAATGAGACCTGATAGATGACGTTTAATGGTTCGCCAAGGTGTTCGAGTTTCAGTCCCATCAACGCTCGTCTGACGTATTCGCGGAACTGCGACGCGACGACGAGCAGCGCCAACAAGAAGAAATACGGATTATACTTCGGCTGCAGAATGGCCCCAACGAGTCCAAATTCGGCGGCAAATACGAGCGCGCCCGCTGCAATGAGAGCTAAGATGAGTGCTAGCCGGAAGTAGTATGCGAACACATGATTTTTCCAGTTACTGCCCTCACGTTCCTCCGAGATATACTTACGGACGCCACCGTTGATTCCTGAGCTGACAAGGATGGTCAACAGACCAAATGCTGAGGTCAGCGTTGCGTATTCCCCGTAGGTTGTAACACCGAGAATACGCACCAGTAGCGGTGAGAACGCCGCTTGAACGATCAAAATCGCCACCTGTGAACCGGCGATCGCAGCAAACGCCGTAACCAGATTCCGTTTCACGCGTTGTCCAGTCGAATGTGGGCTGTATGGTTCTCTTTATCGGTTCTCTCCGAGACCCAATCAGCCATGGGTGATGCTATCCAGTAACGCCTGTGTGAAAACGAGGGGGGTCTTAAATACAGTGACATGATATGAAACGAGTTATGTATGTTTCTCAGTGAGGGATAACGCAGATAGGACACATTATTATAAACCATCTAACGTCACCGTTGTATCACTCATCAGTATTTGCGTGCGCCGTACAGGTGGGCCGCGATTGGAATGAATCAGAAATAAATGATGTAACCAGTTAGCCTCAACACTACCAAAACACAACACACTCACTGCTTAACTGTGCTCTTGGATGCAAATAAAACGCACGTAGTTGTAAAGGAAATCACCCGCATCTTTTGCTCAGTTCTTACTCGTCCGATTACTCCACTTCTATTACCCTGAATAAAACCCACTAAAAAGCCATATTTTTTATCTTTATTCCATCATACATAAATTAATCTGATGGATGGTATCCGGATATCAAATAAACTGTTTCAGTTGTCCAGAAACAGTTGTATGTATGTTTATGTGGAGGATAGTAATACCGTAGGGTAACTGAGGGGAAATAGAGATGGACCCAACAATCGGCAGAAGGCAGACGGTGAAGCTGCTGGGCGGTCTCATCGTCACTGGTGGTCTCGCAGGATGTACGAGCGACGAAGCAGGAAACCCAGACCAAACCGAAGGAGCTGGGAACGGGACGACAACATCCAGTAACACTGAGCAACCAACAGCGACGACGGATTCGACTGCGACCGCAACAGCCACGCAGACAGAGAGCGCAACAGAGGAGCCAACCTCAACAGCGACCGAGAAGGAAGAGAGTGGAAAAGGAAAGGCGGTTTCGTTTGCCTCAGACGATGGACGAACCGTTGAAGGAACACTCTACGGAAGCGGCTCCTGTGCGGTGGTTTTCGCACACGGAGTTGGCTTCAAACGAAGTGCCTGGGAACCACAGGCGCTCGAAGTCGCCAACGGTGGCCATGCTGCGCTTACGGTTTCGCTCAATCACGACAACGAGACCGGTGCCGTCAAGACACTCGTCGGTGCCGTCAACTACCTTCGAGAGAAACAGAGTGCAAAAACTGTTGTCGTCGTCGGATCGAGTGCCGGTGCCAATGCAGCAGTGAAAGCGAACACTGTATCTGGGGCAAACATCGACGGGTCAGTCATTATCGCACCCGGACGCGCCGCCGAGTACGCGCCAGATCTCTCTGGAGATCTGCTGTTCGTCGTTGGAGAGGGTGACGAAAGACAGTACGTCGGAACAACCGATGCGATGCATCAGGCAGCACCAAAGCCGAAACGTCTGGAAAAACTTTCGACCGACAAACACGGACAAGAGATCTTCGACACAAATCAAGGATCCAAGCTCACGCAGCTTATCACCGAATTCACCGACACTACGTGTTCCGGGTAGCGTAGGTGTAGGTGTATGAAAATAGCTTCCCCGTAGGCATAGTCCAAACAGTATGGGGAAGTGAATTGTTTTATATCAATATTATTTAATAGATTAGAATGCGGAGTTCGAGCTGGTAACAAACGGGAGTTAGATCGGAGGATAACCAGTACAATACATCAATAGGTGCAAAAAAATGATGTCAGATCAAAGGAAAGAATGATTATGGAGAGGATAACTAAGGGGATGCAAATACTACACTACGATGGCGCCTCCGTTGGAGGTGTCTGACTGCACGGGTCGAAACGGGATAGCGAGAACCTATGTGCCATCGCCACTGCCAGCCACATACCGCTCTCTATCCCGTACTCATCACTATCCATTAAAATAACTAACACATAGACAATGCGAACAATGGTACACTGACATAACATATTATTCTCATTCACACAGCTAGTTATAAATAAGTATCACTAAGATAATTAAGTCTGGATCAATAGTATATCAATTGACGCATGGAAAAACGAGACGGTCGGCGTAAACGATCACGGAAGAGAAATCGGCGCCGAAGCGGACCCCGAAGTCGCGACAATTTAGTTAACAATAAACGGCTCTTGCAAGGTGGTTTAGTCCTCGCTGGTATTCTCCTTTTCATCATAGGAATGGTAATTACACTTATGGGTGGGTTTTCGCCATCAAACAGCTCCCCGAACACAACAGAGACCGATCAACCAACCGCCACGTCAACACCGACGCCGGAACCAACCGAAACGCAAACAGCAACGGAAACAGCAACACAGACGACCACTGAGGCACAAACGGTAACAGAAACAATTACCGAAGGACAAACAGTAACGGAGACGACAACTGAAGCAGCCACCCCAACGCCGTCCGCGACACCAACACAGTCCGAGACGACAACGCCGACGCCGACTCCAACTCCATCGACGACACCGACTCCATCCGCGACGACAACACAGTCTGAGACGCCAACGCCAACCCCGGTCGCCACGATTCCTCCCGAACCAGAGGAGGGTAATTCTACCGACCTGCTATCGATGCCGGCGCAGTAGGAATACTAACTTGTGATTTCCAGCAACGTTGAGGGGACGAGCGAGCCGAGAGTCGAAATATGACTGGGGAGAATGCACGAAGCAAGACCCCTCCTTTGGTTTCGCTCACACACCGCTTTTGATGAGCGAGACATCAACTCCGTTCGATAGACACGTTAGTATATAAGTAGACCATACACAGTTTCGTGAACACAGTCGACCAGACCGACATGAAGGCCGCCGTGCTCGTCTCGGGAGGGATGGACAGCGCCACAGCCGTGTACGAGGCTATCGACCAAGGGTATACGCCCTACATTCTGCACGTCTCCTACGGTCAGCAAACAGTATCGAAAGAGTACGAATGCGCTCAGGCGCTCGCTGAAACGGTCGCTATTGATGACTTTTTGCACTTACAAGCAGACCATCTCGCTACGATTGGTGCATCGAGCCTTACCGATGATACGATGGCAGTTCCGGATGCAGAGATGGACTCCGAAACGGTACCATCGACGTACGTACCATTCCGAAACGCGAATTTGCTCTCAATAGCAGTCTCTTACGCGGAAGGAGTGGAATGCGATGCGATCTTCATCGGCGCTCACAGCGAGGACTTTTCTGGATATCCAGACTGTCGTCCTGCGTTTTTCGAGGCATTTCAGCACATGATCGATGTCGGGACAAAACCTGATACCGAGATTGATCTCCGTGCGCCCTTTGTCGAATGGTCGAAAACCGACATCGTCGAACGAGGAATCGAACTCGGCGTCCCGTTCGATAAAACGTGGAGCTGTTATCGTGACACAGCACCCGCTTGTGGGACCTGCGATGCCTGTGCATTCCGGCTGCAAGCATTCCAGCAAACCGGTGTTCGTGATCCAATCGACTACGCAGAACGGCCGACATACGCGGAGTAATCATTAAAAGAATCAGTCAGTAGAACGAATTGAGAAGCCTCAAGCTCGTTCAGTCACCGGAAATTCCGGAGCGAAGGAGTAGAACCGACCGCGATTTTCGATGTTAAATTACGCGTATTCTGCGAACGATAGCGTGTAATGACCACCACCACTGAAGGCATCAATATTCACGTAGAGCTCGTTGGATACGTCGGGATCCTCAATCGTGATCGTCTCGTGGCTGTTGTTCGATCGGGATGAGAAATCATACTGATCGGAAGTCGGGAAGGAATCTTTACCCTCTGTAACATAGAGATCGAAATCGGCATCCGACGGACCACTCAACCGAAGCACGATCTTACTCGGATCCTCATAACCCCACGTATAGGAGATATAATCCGTATCGCGGTGGTTTTGAAGCGAATGGTCGACCTCTGTAGTGATGAAGTCAATATTCTCTCGCCCACTATCGCTGTCACTATCAGAACCAGAATCAGAGCCAGAGCCGGATCCAGAGTCAGAACCAGAATTAGAGCCAGAGCCGGATCCAGAGTCAGAACCAGAACCAGAACCAGAACTGGATCCGGGTCGGGTTGTAACTGCTTTTCCGGCGTCGATCCGACCTGCGCCTTGCTGTTCGCTCTGGAGACCGATATCGCTCGCGGTGTTCCTGAGATGGGTCCGTAGTTCTTCGTTGGTAAGGTCCCACTTAGCGAGTGTGAGGCCCGCAACACCTGCAACGACGGGTGAAGCCATCGACGTCCCGGAGGCCGATTTGTATCCGTCGTCAGTCCACGTCGAGAGGACGTTTGTGCCGGGGGCGGCCAATTCGATTTTGTCGCTGTAGTTAGAGTACTGCGCTATCGACCCATCGGGATTGAGCGCTGATACTGCTAGACATTCGTCGTAGCCAGCCGGGTACGACGTCTCGTTGCGTCCGTTGTTGCCAGCAGCGACGACGACAAGCGCACCCTTTGAGGTCGCGTACGAGACGGCGTTCTTCATCGTTTGAGAGTGACCACCGCCGCCCAGAGAGAGGTTGATTACGTCCGCTCCTTGATCGGCCGACCACTCGATTGCATCTGCAATATCCGATACAGCTCCCCATCCGGATCCGTTCAACGCCCGAGCCGAGAGGATGGTTGAGTTCCCAACACCAGACACGCCACTGTTGTTGTCGACACTTGCAGCAGCGATGCCAGCGACGTGGGTCCCGTGTGGCTCCTTGGACAGACTTTTCGGATACGGATCGCTGTCGTTGCCAAGGAAGTCCCGACCACGGTCGCTAGCCATGTTCTGTTCCAAATCCGGATGGTCGTATTTCACACCCTGATCGACTACAGCGATGGTCACATCAGAACTTCCAAGGGTCTCGTCCCATGCAGTCGGTGCATTAATCTCTTCAGCAGCGTACTGCTCGTCGAACTGAGGATCGTTCGGACGGAACTGAGCTTGGTACGTTTCGTTTTTCTCGACGTATTTGACCGGTCCGGTGTCGTCGATCGCCTTCGATAAGGACTGGTGTGTACGCGCGCAGGTGTTCTCATCATCAGGGAGTTCGATGGCAGCGTAGCCAAGGGTTCCGTTCTCGTGAACCACACTCGCCTCTCCTGGGAGGTGTGTTTCGACTTCCGACTGAGTACCGTCCGTGCTCACACTCACACCGACGATCCATTCTTTTGACTTCGGTCCCGGTTCGCGACCGGGAGTCGCCGAGGCGACTCCGGGAACGCCAGCCATCCCCGCGAGTCCGCTCAATCGGAGGAACATCCGTCGGTCGAGTCCCGAACGATCGTGCATATTCTGAATGGAAGGATAACCAATAATACGTTAAATCTTGCTATATCGGCAGACCAAGCACAACAAATAGATATTTTTTATTATCTAAGATGTATGGAGATATCTATACTCTGGACACTATGTGGATACACCTGTCGAAATCGTAGCCAGAAACGGCTTTCAGTGCTGACGAATAGTGACGGGCATGAACAGTCTATTGCGGTGGTTTGGCGGCGACGATCGCTCTCGCGTCGGATTATTCGTTGACGGACCGAACGTGCTTCGAACGGAGTTTGATGTTGATCTCGATGACGTTCGAACGGCCGCAATAGAACACGGTCGACCGGTATTAACGCGTTTGTACGTCGACGAGCACGCAACTCCCGGGCTAATTCAGGCCGCAGAGGCGCGCGGATTCGAAATCATAGTGACGAGTGGCGATGTCGACGTGAAACTCGCAGTTGATGCCGTCTCAGCCGCCGTCCGCAACGAATTCGATTTGCTCGCAATCGTCTCGCGCGACATGGACTTCAAGCCCGTTCTCGAAACAGCAGCCAGACACGGCCTCCAGACACTCGCTATCGCGCCCGGAACGCACGGCCGATCCGATGGGCTACAGAACGCGGCGCACGATGCCATCACGCTCGAATGAAACCGGGCTTTTTGCCAGGGAGATCCATCAGTCAACTATGCAAGAACGATCGACATCAACATCGCGACCGGTACTCGACAACCATCTTCATCTCGATCCGGTGAACGGTCGTGGAGTAGAGGCAGCGGAAGCATTCGCTGCCGCGGGCGGAACACATCTTCTGGTGCTGAATAAGCCATCATGGCACTACGCTGTCGACGTGGCTGATGCTGATGATTTCCGCGTCGGATTTGATCACACAATTGACGTAACACGACGGGCAGCCGAGGTGTTGCCAGGGGATGCGTGGCCCGTTCTCGGTGTTCATCCAGCCTTGATCTCTCGGCTCGTCGATCAGGGGATGACTCCAGCAAAAGCGTGTGATCTCATGCAGGTAGGGCTCGACGTCGCCGCTGAATACGTCGCGTCGGGAGATGCGCTTGCGATCAAATCAGGTCGTCCCCACTACGATGTGAGCGATGACGTGTGGGACGCCTCGAATTCGGTGATGCGCCACGCGTTCTCTCTCGGTGCCGACCACGGATGTGCGGTACAGCTTCACACCGAGGGTGGAGAGGATTTCACTGCCGTCGCCGAATGGGCAGAACAATCAGGCCTCCCACGCGAGCGTGTCATCAAACATTACTCTGCGGGTCGATTATCCGGACCGATACCAAGCGTCCTTGCAGACAAAGATGAGCTGGTGCGCGCCGCAGAGGCAGGCGAGCCGTTCATGATGGAAACCGACTTCATCGACGATCCGGATCGACCGGGAGCGGTGCTGGGACCAAAGACAGTCCCCCGGAGAACCGCGTGGCTGCGCGAGCAAGGCTACGAAGCAGCGCTCGAAATAGCCCACGTAGAAACCCCAAAAAGTATATATGGCATCGATATTCGGGGAACACTCGACGAAAATCGGCTCTAAAGCAGTCACGAGGAGACTGGGGACCATCCCGGGTATCGATGGTGAGTGAGAAAGGCATATCATCGACTGGCTGTTGTGTCCTGTTATGAGTTCCCCCGAGGGTGAGTACTACACTGATGAACGGTGGCAGAATTGGATTGAACGGTTGACATCGGAGGAGATCGATTTGGAGGATGAAGAATCCGGCCGACTGCTCCAGAATTTTCAGGACGACACGGTCATCGCGATCGCAAAAATCGTCACTGACTACGACGAGGGCGAGCTGGACGAAGAGACCGCACTGTCGGAGCTGTCTGACGTACGCGAGATCGTTCTGACGGATGTCGACCTCGATGGTGAAGACGAAAACACCCTAATGTTGGTGAACGCGGTTCAGACGGCGCTCGTCTGCGTGTTCTATGCCGCCGAAGAATACGTCGTCAACGAGGCACCCGAGACCGATATCGAACAGTATATCGAAGCGGCGCGCGACGCCGAAGCCGAAGAGGATTTCGAAACCGCTCTCGGCTACTGCGCACAGGCTGGTGCGAGCATTATTGACGGCGAAGAACTAGAGCCGAGCGTTGGGGAAGAGCTCGAATACGGTCCCGTCGCGGACTGGGTCACTGGTCTCCGGAGCCTTCAGATCGCGATGGCAGACCCCGAAGTGGTCGAAGCCGAAGAGAGCTGAAGCGTCACTACCAACACGGTGTGAAACAAACGAGAACAGGGCTGCGAAGACTCGTCTGAACGTTCGACACCGTATCGATACTGCTCCCGTCTCTTCGGCCAAGCGGTACGAGAGCGACTCTCGAAATGAGTGCGGAAGGCTATCCTTCCTGAATCACCAGTTGCAAGGCAGAGATATCTTCACCTTCAAGATTATTTCTGATCGAACTCTCCAAGCACGTAGTGGGATGCCGATGAATTCGTATAGTAGAGTCCAATTCGCCCTCCTTATTTTATCGTGGATGATGAACCTCGTGCATGGAGTTCTTCATCGAGTACGCGAACACGACAAGCGGGATCCTACTTACTCCGCTGGCGGCCCAGAGCGCGCTCGTCGATATCCTCTCCGGTTTACTTCCTATCTTCATCATTGCCGCATTCGTCGGTATTTTTGTCGCCAAAGTCGGGCGGTTTCCGTATACAATCGCGCTGTTGATCGCCGGATTCGGTGTCTCGATCGTCATAAGCGTTGTCGACCGACCACTCATCATCGAGAAGATCTCACTCTCGCACGATCTCATTCTCTTTGTTCTTCTCCCGCCACTTCTGTTCGAAGGGGCAGCAACGACCGAGTTCGAGCGGCTTCGTCAGAATCTACGTCCGGTACTCGCACTTGCGGTTGTCGGATTGCTACTGTCGATCACGCTTCTTGGAATCGTCGGCCAAGAGGTGTTCGGCTTTCCGTTGCTTGTCTCGCTCCTCTTTGCGTCAATGGTTCTCCCAACCGACCCAGTGTCAGTGCTCGCACTTTTCGAGGAGCTCGGTGCTCCCGAGCGACTATCGGTGCTCGTTGAGGGGGAAAGCCTGCTCAACGACGGGGTTGGTGTCGTCGTGTTCTCCGCGTTTTTGTTGTACGTTAATAACGGCACACCGGCTGGAGATCTATTTACGATCGGTGGTCTTTCGCGGCTGCTCGTCGATATAGCCGTGGTGAGCCTTGGCGGTCTCATCGTCGGCTTTGTGGCTGGTTACGTGATCTACAGCGTTATGATCAATCTCGACGAGCAGATGACCGAGATTGTTCTCACGTTCATCCTCGCATACGGAAGTTTCCTGGTTGCAGAGCACTATCTCCACGTCAGCGGCGTCATCGCAACCGTCGTCGCGGGGTTGTTCATCGGCAATCGTGGTGCGGAGTATGCGATGAGTCCGCAGACAAAAATCTCCATTTTCAACAGTCTCGAAACGGTCGCGTTTCTCGTCAATACGTTTCTCTTCATTATGATCGGCGTCGTGACACCGGTTAACCAGCTCATCGAACACGCCGGACTCATTCTTCTTGCCATCCCGCTTGTTCTCGCTGCTCGGGCAATCACCGTCTACGGACTCACCACGTTCGTGAACAGGGTGAACGAGCCGACAATATCCCGATCATACCAGCATGTCATCGTCTGGGGAGGACTACACGCCTCAATCCCGATCGCGTTGGTGTTAGGACTTCCTGCCGAAGGCCTGCCAATTGAGCAACTGCGAGCAATGGTCTTCGGGGTCGCTGCGTTCAGTCTCGTCGTGCAAGGATTGACAATGGAGTCACTTCTCGATTACCTCGGGATCGGGACGCGATCGACGGGACGGGAGCTCTACGAACTGCTCGTCGGGCGTGCTCGGGCCGTCGAAAGCGCACTCAACGCCGCCGATCGTCTCGATCAGGGTGGAGACATTCCGTCGTCTGTGTACAACGACTTCACCACTGAGTACGAGCAGGAAAAAGAAACGCTGGACGAAGCCATCTCACAACTTCTGCAAGAACAGCCCGAACTCCGCCACGAACAACGGTTAGCGGGAGAGCGACGAGTTCTTCAGTGGGAAAAGAGCGCACTCATAGACGCAAATCGACGCGGCGTCATTAGTAACTCAGTTAGCGAACGTCTCCTTGAGGAGGTAGATCTCAAACTCGACCGCGTCCGAGACGGAGAATCGACCGTCGATAGCGAGATAGAGGGCTACGAGGAGTTCTGGCGCTCTAAAGCCACGGAGTTTGGGCTGCTCGATTCTGAAACTGAAAGAGACGATACGTGAAAGTACATCTCTACCGAGAGATACACCAAAGGCGGTCCTCTCCGATACTGTAGCTATGACACGAGAGGAAACAGAAAGTCCGTCGTGGGTGACGCTTTCACCCGATGAGCGCATTATCTGGCAAGATCGACCTAGTCATTGGGTGATTGCCAAAGAGCTAATTATCGGAAGCATTGTCGTTGGAATCGGAATCGTCGGGATTGTTCTCCTTCCAGGACTGTGGCTGTTACTCCCTAGTGCTCTTGTCCTCATCGGAGCCATATACGCTGGCGTTACGATCTACAAACACCGGAAAGTCCGATACCTCATCACGAGCACTGAACTCTACAAAAAAACTGGAGTCTTCTCTAAGTCGGTGATTAATCTCAGACTCGACCGTATCCAGAACACATCATTCGATCAAACGTTCTACCAGCGCCTACTCGGATACGGAACCGTCCATATCGAAACAGCCGGGACAGACGGAACGGACCTCGTACTCGAATCGGTCAACAATCCAGAGCACGTGATGGGACGGATAACCGAATGCCTCGAAAAGGTCAAATCACCCGAGTACGATATTGCGTAGTTATGCGCTCTCTGCCGTGCTATCGGGAAAGCGGTCCGCAGCCGTTTTCCGGCTCGAAAAGTGTCTACGGTTCTTTGCGATCGGAATTACACAGCCAGTAAAACCATATTGAGGTGGATTAGATTGGATTGGATCGGATCGGATCGGATCGGATCGGATCGGACTGAATTCGAATCTCGGTACGGACGCGTTGCTCCCAGCTTCAAACTCTTTGATTACGTATTATCGCTTACGCATTTATCTCTGTAGAAGTGGGTCGGGGCGGATTTGAACCGCCGACTTCCTCCGTGTGAAGGAGGTATCATAACCGGCCTAGATCACCAACCCGCATACGATAGGAACAATTCCCGCGACTTAAGGATTCCTTTCGCCTACGGGATTCGACTGTCTCGGTATTCGTCGATTCGATCGCGTGATCTACGGAGCGCTCGTCGGGCATCTCGCTCGGTGCTCTGCTTCCGTTCTTCGAATTCCGCTTTGAGACGTTCGCTTCGGGTTGGTCTCGGTTCCTGATCTCGGCCGAGGACATCGCGGACAGTCCGTTCGACCGGTGACAGTGTTTCAACGACACCCCTCCGTCCTGATTCGCCAGCACGCTTCAGGTAATACCAGGTATCCTTGAAATTCCTGTTCATAGTTATCATTATCCACAGAAAGATAAAACGCTTTTGTCCAGATAATCGTGACGAAGCCAAGAGCAGACCAGAGCACATAGTGTCGATGTATACCGCACACATAGCTGTTGACTGGTGTGGCCACTTCCAGTGCGGGGCAGAAATGAGCACGAACGGAGCGGAGCACAGCACCGCGTTACGATCCGTACGACCGACCGGCCGCGTCCATCGAACGCCTGAGATGTATTCAGGCTCGTTGGTTGTACTCGTCTCTCGCAGCCTTGATGGCAGCAGCGAGGATTGCGAGCATATCGAACATATCGAGTTCACGACGAGCTTCAACTAGCTCATCTCGTGTACTTCCACTGAACTTCTCTTTTTCAGATTCAGCCTCAGATTCAGACTCAGATTCGGTCTCGGTCTCGATTTCGATCTCTTCTTCTGTTTCGATCTCTTCTTCTGTTTCGATCTTCTCATTCTTCGAATCGCTACCTCGGGACCGGAGCAGGAAGACCAACCCGCCGAACGCGAGCGCGACGAGTACCAGCTTGTGTTTCTTTCCGCTGCCGTCCATCGTACCGACGAGTACTGTGTCGGATAGTATCGAACGTATTGTCATGGACCGGTACCACTACATACTCGCTTCATCCCTGTATAGTTATTCGATTCTTAGCCCCTCTCGTATGATTTAGACATTATTTATGTGATACACCTGAATATTTAGTGACTCAATAGACGGTTCAGACGGGTGGTAGTGACGGTGACGCGGTGAGTGACCGAATTCTTCTGCCGTTTCGTCGTCGCACCGATGCTCTTACCTCATCCACGGTGTATCGGCCGACTATGGATGGTTGGCGAATTATACGAGCGCGCACTGCAGACGAGCGTGAGGAAGCTCTTGACGTTCGCCACGAGGTGTTCGTCGAAGAACAGGGTGTCTCTGTTGATCTAGAACACGACCAGTACGACGACCACGCGACGCATTTCGTTGCCTACGATGGCGATCAACCCGTTGGTGCGGCCCGGTTACGCGAATACGGTGACAGTATCGGGAAAATCGAGCGCGTGGCGGTTCGAGCATCGCGGCGGGGCGAAGGCTGGGGACGAAAGATTATGGCTGCCGTTGAAACAGCGGCTCGTGAGGAGGGTTTTATGACGCTCCGATTGGACTCACAGAACGATGCCATCGGTTTCTACGAGCGGCTGGGATACGAAGTAGTGAGTGAACCGTTCATGGATGCGGGGATTCTTCACCGAACGATGAGACGAACCCTCGATTGAACGTATTTGGCTCGAACATGTCGCTCCAAACCATACAAAAAGTGAAGTGTCACTTCTGGCCGTTGCCTACGGATATAAGCAAGCAGAAAGGCTGGATCCACCCACCGTTAGGAGGCCGGAAGCGATTGCCGGGAGAAGGGCAGCGGCGAGCGAGTAGGCTGTATCCCTGATTTCTAAGGTTCCCATCCCCGCTCTAGCGAGACTAATCATCACACGAATGAGAAACTTCAAGAGGAAAAACACCATCACGATCTCTAATCCGAGCGTTATCAACAACGGAAGACTGACACCCATCCGCCCAGCGCTGCATAGCACGTCTTTTGCCATGCCAATCCCCAACTCCTGAGCAATCGCAAGTATGATCCAAAGCGGACCAAGCAAGATAGCAGTCCCAACGACAGATGTATAAAGATCACCCCAGCCGGGCTGCATCACGATCTCGATGAGACCATGGCCCCCCCGACGAAGACCGTGCCCGCTGCGACGAAAGCCGTGTCCACTTCGACGGAAACCGTACCCGACCCAACGAAAACCGTTCCGAATCCGCCGAACGGGCGGTGTTAACAATTTAACGATACGTTCGTAGGTCTTCCCCATATGCTAACTATTAAGTTATTTCCACCGGGGAAAAATCTATCGAAAAGTTATCTGAGATATCAAAACGAATGACGACAGTCTCGCACTCTTGCTTTTTTGCATTCCTCATTCAGAGTCGACTGGTCGATCAGCTGAAACACCGAAGTTAATAACAACCGACGATTCTGACAAAATACGATACGAGCAATGAACGCAAGCGCCACTCTGTCACCTTTCACTGGGGTTACACAGAAGTATCCACTCCAGTGCTTGATTCGATCATTGAGGCAACCACAATGAGATGGACGAATGACAGTCGACAGACGAGATCCGTTGGCGTACTTCTCGCGGTATGGATCGTCGGATCCGTGGTCCTTGGGTTCGTTTTAGAGATTATTTTTGGTTATATTCTTCCCCCATCAGAAGCCAAAGGCGCTGCTCAACTGTTGGGTATCCTCCTCGCGGGAGGGCTGATACTACTTTCACCACTATACAAACGATGGAAAGACAAACAGCGAAAGCGTGTCCAGCAACTATGGGAACAGAAGACACCAGAGACGGCGGCTGAGGCTCTCTCACTCATAGGGCGTCGGGATACACAGGTACGATCGACGGCCATGGCTGTCGTCGCAGAGGTCTGTCGATCCGCACCCGGCAAGATCGTAAAGCAGTCCACAGACGACGCAGCACAGATCGTTGATCAACTAGTTCCTCACTTGACAGATTCAGACCGGGATACACGAATCCACGCCGCTGTTGCGCTGAAATTCTTCACACGGGACTATCCAGATACCGTAATCGAGCACACTGATACAATGCGTGAGGTTCTGAACGGAGCCGATTCGCCGGTACAAATCAGCGTGGCTCTCGCTGTCGGAAACTTCGTCGCTGCTCATCCTGACCACGGTGAGAAGTTCGATGATCAAATCGCCCAGCTACTCTCCGATGAAGATCCTGAGGTCCGATCGGCTGCTTGCATCGCACTCGGACACTTCCCTCCGGATCAGGCGTCCGAACAGTTACAAGAGATGACTGACGATTCGAGCCCACTGGTTGCGAGGTCTGCATCGGCAGCGCTATCGATGTTGCAAGGCGACTCAGAACCTGCTAACCAAATCTTTGAAGGAATAACAGGTGTCCAACGCAGAAGTTCTACTGAGTTCGTCGATGACTCACCCGATCGAGATTTCAATGATGTTGCGGGAATGGACTCTCTGAAGAACAGGCTCAGAGAGCAGATCATCGAGCCGTTCCACGGGAGCGATGTTTATGAAAAGTATGGCGTCGCCTCGGACAGTGGGATTCTCTTCTACGGCCCACCGGGAACTGGAAAAACGCACATCGCAACCTGTCTCGCAGGCGAACTCAGCTGCAATTATATCAGCGTCGATGTTGGCAGTATCGAAAGCAGGTGGGTCGGGGAAAGTTCTAACAACATAAAGCAGCTCTTCGACGAAGCCCATCGGAGTCAGCCGTGTCTCGTCTTCATCGACGAGATTGACGCTCTTGCCACCGATCGATCAGAGTCAAACCAGACAGCTGATAAGAAGAAGATGGTCAACCAGTTGCTGCAGGAGATGTCTACGATCGACGATTCAGATGACATCATCGTGATTGGTGCGACAAACAATCCGGACGATGTCGACGACGCCATGCTTCGGACGGGCCGATTCGACTCGAAAATACACGTCCCGAAACCAGACGCCGAAGCTCGTCTCGCAATCTTCGAACAGTACATGAACGCGCCTACAGAAGCGATCGACCCCGACGAGTTCAAACGAGCGACGCGCGGTCTTGTCGCCAGCGATATGGTTGCAATCGCCCGTCGAGCTGGCGTGCAGGCAGCTACTCGTGAACAGAAAACCGGCCGTGAGAGCATCGTTACAGAGACTGACGTGCTGAACGCCGTCGATGAAATCACAACCGAACAGGGAGGCGTCGGTGAATTCATCCAGCAGCCACCAGAGATGGACTTCTCTGACGTGATCGGAGCGAAAAAGCTGAAATCTGAGCTTCAACAAACAATCATCGACCCACTCACGAACCCGGAATTCCACGAAGAATATGGCCTCGGTGTCGAGAATGGAGTTCTTCTTTACGGCCCACCTGGAACCGGTAAAACGTACATCGCAACCTGTCTCGCAGGCGAACTCGGCTGCAGTTTCATTAGCGCGAGAGCCGGTGACCTCGTCAGCAAGTGGGTCGGGCAGGGAGCAAAAAACGTTCAGACAATGTTTGAGGAGGCTCGCTCCAATCAGCCGTGTATCATCTTTATCGACGAAATTGACGCTCTTGTCACCGACCGAAGCGCCAATCAGACCAAAAGCGAGCGCCAGATGGTTAATCAGTTCCTCACCGAGCTGTCTCACCTTAGCGATGATAACGAGGATGTCGTGGTGATCGGAGCGACTAATCGACCGGATGAGATCGATTCGGCGATGCTTCGAACCGGGCGGTTCAGTGAGAAGATCAGAGTCGGTCCGCCCGATACGAACGCTCGGATTGCACTCTTCGATTCCTACCTCGTTGCTCCCGTCAACGATATTTCACCGCAGGCCATCGGCGAAATGACGGAGGGATTCGTCGCCAGTGATATGAAGCACGTCGCCGAACGAGCCGCTCGCAAGGCTATGAAACGTGCGAAGAACGGGACGGGACCAAAAGAAGTCACACAAGCAGACGTGTCCGAAGCCGTCTCAGAAGTCCGTCGTGGAAAA
Source organism: Halocatena marina (assembly GCF_025913575.1). Lineage (NCBI taxonomy): Archaea > Methanobacteriati > Methanobacteriota > Halobacteria > Halobacteriales > Natronomonadaceae > Halocatena > Halocatena marina. The sequence continues at coordinate 2,274,976 of NZ_CP109785.1, forward strand.
AGGACTGGACGCGGATGATTGATCAACACAAAGAGCGTATCTCTCGAACTACTTCTGATTAGTTCAGCATCGCTTCATCTGGATGCTCGATAGTTGGACGAATACTCGAGAGGTTACAAATGATTTCACTGTCGATATCGTGGTCGTGCTCAACCGCGTGTTCGATGGCGAGCGTGCTGAGTTCGCGACGACTGTGAAGTTCGGTGCTCGCCGTCCATCCACAATCGAGACAATAACTCCGTTTGATCGAAAGAATCACGCGTGATTTCTTGGATGTCATCGTATTTCAGTTGTATTCTGTGCCTGATATTAGTACACCGACACGTTGTCAGTCACTGTTCGGGAAGCGTTTCTTTATGGGAACCAACCGTGAGGACAGTTGATAACTGCCGCACTCTCGTCTTCCTTGATTAGCCTACGTATGGCTGCTACGTGAATTTTTGGCCAATTTTCACCCAAATTGTCACCAACTATTGCGGCAAGAACAGATCGATCGACGGAAAATACATCGGAATCGGAGGACAGTTCAGGATCTGACTTACTACCCATGTACCAAGCACGGGCACGCTGTGTAGGATGAAGTATAGCACGTCGGTCGCTCTCCGAATTGGTTTGAGTTGTCCGAGTATCAACGGGCACAACACTTATGATGTTTTAGGCCAACCTAAAAACACGGCTCGGTGTAACCGGGCTGTGTGCATCGATCGAGAACAACAGTGGGCTATACACTGTCGGCTATACGGTCCAACCGACAGTCTGCGTCTGTCCTTCGTTCGTTAATACGTTGGTGGTTCCTCACGAACACCTTCGCGTTTGTTCACGACACGCGCAAAGACGAACAACGCATCGGAAAGTCGGTTTAGATACGTTATCGCTGCCTCGTTTACCGGTTCGTCTGTTGCGAGCGAGACTGCACGGCGTTCTGCGCGGCGGACAACGGCGCGAGCGTGATGGAGTCGCGCGCCAATTTCGCTTCCACCAGGAAGGATAAACGACTGTAGAGGATCAAGCTCCTCGTCGAAGCTGTCGATCCACACTTCTAGCTGCTTGATCTCTTCCTCACTCAGTCGGGGCGCATCACTCTCTTCGTCGGGATCCGCGAAGTCCGCCTGAATGATGTGAAGGTGATTCTGAATCGTTTGAAGATACTCATCGACATCGTCGTATCCTGAAGAGACGATAACGCCGATGAGCGTGTTCGCCTCATCGACGGTGCCGTAGGCCTCGATTCGTGGGTTCGTCTTTGAGACACGAGACATATCTCGCAGATCAGTTTTACCCTCATCACCTCGACCCGTGTAGATCTTCATAGAGCAACACAGGGGGCTGAAGGTTTATACCCCACCGGTCACGTCCTTATTGGCGTATTTTCTGTGATATCATCGTATAGCCTCGTTTTGTTGCTCTATATTCACCACTAGTGCATATAGAACCAGCAAATCTGGTTGCAATCCCACATACGATAAATCACACATCAACTATTCCAGTGACTATCTTGGTTCGACCTGCGGGTACAGCTGGCTGATGGGGATCGCAATAGTCATCTCATAAATAACCGATACAGCCGCGCTCCTCACGGATGTTCGGCCCGATAACACTGCTAACCAGATCGAATCGACGCTCAAACGCATAGCCTCCGTTCCCACAGGTCAAACCAAATCATGTTTGAGGCAGGATAGTCCGATTCGCTCGAAACATTAAATGCAGTGATTCCTTCGACCGACACGAATCGTACACCGATTGATTAATAGTAGAACACCCATGATGTCTCGGTGATGACCTTACCCTGTTGCCTATATCCAGTCATATTTCTACAATCGTAAAGTAGCACCGCGAATTTATTTTCCACCGATAATTACAAAATTTTTCTATTTATTATATAAATAGAGCCGGTACAACTATATTGTATCCAGTGGTAATCACTACTAGATGGGAGTTGTTAGCACGCCTTTATTGGATGAAGCACGGTCGATCTTCACCGATCTGGGATACACCGTGTCCAACGCAGGGACCGAGCTTCGAGCAGAGCGCAAGTGGCGTGTCGTGTATGTGACGGCTTCGAATCCGGATGAAACGCCGGAGCATGGGGAGCTCCGGTGTTTCGTGACTCGCGAGGATCACGCCTCATCGTTGTGCGACGACTTACTCGCACGCGCGCCAGAATATGATTGGGCAGTGATGGGTCTTACGGATACCGGTGGGTATCAGATACATCATCCGACGATAAGTGAGGGACTGCCGACGTGATAGGAAGACAGTAACGGAGAAAGTCGGATCGAAGATTGGACGTTCAGATAGTATATAACGAATGTCTTATCGCGCTGAGTCGAGTAGACAGTCCATGTTCGTCGGGCACGGGCTGCTGGCGTTTGCCGTTGTCGCTCTTTTTACACGACGGATGGGATGGTCACGCGAGCGAGCACTATCTCTCGGACTTATCGCCTGTGCATTCGGAACCATCCCCGACGTAGACATGTTGTATGCGCCGATTGGACTGTTCGCAGGAGCAGGTGGACTACTCGAACGTGCGGAGAATTTCTGGACAGCGAGTACGCTCGTACATCGGACAGTCACACACTCTCTGATCGTTGGCAGCATTGGCGCTCTTGGCGCAACAGCGTGGACGGGAGACACGCAGTCACGGCATGTTGGGATTGTTCTACTCAGCCTGCTCGTAGCCATAACCACGTTGCTGAGTGGTGGTCTCGCTGGTGCGATTATGCTCGTATTCACGCTTGCAGTTCTTGCTGTTGCAACCGCTGCAGGACGGCTCGGCTTCGGCTCACGCGCTGTCTTCGGGGCAGCGCTGTTCGGCCTACTCAGCCATCCGTTTGGTGACGTATTCACAGGTGCGCCACCTCAGTTTCTGTACCCACTCAGCATGCAGCTAATCGAAGGACGAGTTGCCGTCAGTCAGTCACCGACCCTGCACCTCCTCGGTGCAGTGGGAATTGAACTGGCGACGATGTGGCTCGCTGCAATCGCCTTCTGCTCGATTGCTGACCGACAACTCCGCGACCACATTGAGCCGTGGGCCGTCCTCGGCGTTGTCTACGCGGTTGCTGTGCCGACTATCCCACCGCCAACACTTGCGTTGTCCTATCCCTTCGTAGTCTCCGTTCTCGGTGTGGGCGTTGTGTGTAGTGTCCCGCGACTGGACCCACGCCGTCACGAATGGCTCACCGCAGCAGTGACGGGCCTCACCGCTGTTACCGTCGCGGTACTCACATACGTAGTGACGTACAATATACTCAAAATTTGAGACGGAAGTGCAAACACACAACACAGCCGACCCGTTTGTTCCAGCCGTATACGTTTTAGCGAGCCAATTCGTGAAACAAGTATGAACACGTCGGGACTGGGACAAACGCTTCGGAGTGAGCGAATCAATGCGTTGCTTGCGTGGGTGCTCGTTGGCTTTGTCGCTGTTGTTGCCGTCGTAAATGTCGGGATAGATCTACTTTGGGCGGGGTTCGCAGCGTGTGTCGCGGTGCTCGGTGTGGTTCCGGCTGTTGCTGTGCGCTCGCTGCGCGCGATGCTTCCGTGGGAGGTGCTCGCGCTCGCGTCGCTCCCGCTTCTCGCTCAGACGTTCAGAACACCGGGGACTGGACAAGTTGCGACCTACCTCGCTGTCGCAGCAGTGGCACTCATCGTCGCCGTTGAACTCCACGTGTTCACTCCCGTAGATATGAACTACTCGTTCGCTGTCCTTTTCGTCGTCGTCACGACCATGGCTGCTGCAGGCGTTTGGGCAATCATCCGCTGGAGTGCCGACATCTATCTCGGCATCAGTTTCGGACTCACAGAACGAGAGCTGATGTTCGAGTTCGTTGCCTCTACGGTCGCTGGCCTCCTTGCGGGAATCATCTTCGAACTCTATTTCCGTCGGTTCATACGAGCACACGAGCGGCTGGAGGTAGATATATGATCTTCGCTCAACTTGGAATCGAGCAGCGTCACCAACGTCGCGTCGTCTGGTTCATGGAAGTCGGACTGGTTGGTATGTTCTTCATCGGTCTCGAACGCCAAAACACGGGCATCATCGTCAACACTGCCATCGCGCTTGCCGTTTCACAACTCCCGCCAATCTTAGAACGGGATTACAATATACCAATGAATCCCGGTCTCACGCTGTGGATCACCGCTGCCGTCTTCTTACACGCGCTCGGGACTGTGGGTTTTCCTGGAACGAACTCGTCGTTCTACAATTCGGTTTGGTGGTGGGATCACCTCACGCACGGGCTTTCAGCATCGGTTGTCGCCGCCGCTGGATACGCTACTGTTCGCGCGATCGACGTTCATCTCGACGAGATTGAGCTTCCTCCAAAATTCATGTTCGTGTTCATACTCATGTTCGTCATCGCGTTCGGCGTTTTCTGGGAAGTCATCGAGTTTGCGCTCGGTGAACTTTCACACATCATTGGTGGCAGACCGATTCTCACACAGTACGGTATCAACGACACGATGCTTGATCTCGTGTTCGATACTATTGGAGCAGTTATTGTCGCCATCTGGGGAACAGCACATCTCAGTGGTGTTGTCGGTGCACTTGTCCAGCGATTCGACGATCGCAGTTGATACTCGTCTGTTCAGCTCAGCCACTACATTGACGAATCCTGAGACCGTATGTCATGCTAACCATCCCCGTGCCCGAATACCGAATCCAGCACAGGGGTGGCTGTACGAATCGTTCGCAGAACACAGACACAAGATGAGAGCCATGGTGTATAAGAAAATCACCTTGATCGGAACAAGCAAGGATGGATTCGACGCGGCGACGACAGACGCCGTCGATCGAGCAGAGAGAACACTCGATAACATCCTCTGGATCGAAGTCGAGAATCTTGGTGTCGAGATTGCCACTGTCGATAGCCGCGAGTATCAGGCCGAAGTCGAAGTGGCGTTCGAACTCGCCGAATGAAAAATGAGGAGACGACTATTTTTCGATCGTTGTCACCGAAACACGGCGATCGCGTGGGCCGTCACATTCGATGAACACAATTGATTGCCACGTTCCAAGCACGAGCGCGCTATTCTCAACGGGGACTGTGACGTGCTCACCGAGAAGCATCGCGCGGAGATGTGCGTCGGCGTTCCGATCGATGTCGTCGTGAGCGTATCCGGCACCTTGTGGAACAAGCTCGTTGAGCACGCGCTCAACATCGGATCTGAGCCGTTGTTCATCTTCGTTGACAACGACACCGGCGGTCGTGTGAGGGACGAACACCGTACAAAGTCCCGAATCGATATCGAGAGAGGCTGTCACTCGATCAGTAACATCGATGTACTCGACGCGTTCGTTTGTGGAGAGTTGAAATTGCATGTGGAATCTGATCGGTCAGGATGAACGATGTGGCCCGCGTTATGTCCGGAATGACTCGCCACAGCCACACTCGCTGACCACATTGGGATTTTCGACGTGGAACCCCTCTCCTTGAAGCCCTCCTTCGAAATCGAGGATACTCCCTTCGATGTAGTTCATACTCGCCGGATCGACGAATATCCGCAGCCCGTGGTGTTCGTAGATAGTGTCGTCTGCTTCCGGTTCGTTATCGAAGCGCATTCCGTAGGAAAGACCAGCACAACCCCCTTGTCGAACGAAGAGACGAAGCCCGGCTTCGTTCGTGTCCATATTCTCCCCGTTCAACAGACCGAGAGCTTCCTCTGCAGCCGTCTCAGTCACATCGATCGTTGTATCCGTCTCCACCGTCGAGCTCATGTCTCCCTCTACCATATGAAGACTGTTAATCTTGACGCCAGTCACCGGATCACGGACAGTTGAGCGGTGACAATCGACGATCGGTTTCGTGGTTCTTGTATGAATAATATCGTTGACGATACTCGAAATGAATCGTAGAGCGACGAAAGTTCCATATGTCACTGCCAGAAACGACCCCACATGATTCGACAGCTGCTGTACGGAGTACTCGGAGGAATTGGTGTGGTCACAGGCATTCTCGCGGTTGGACTCGCGGCAACCCACGTTGGGTTCGTGCTCGATGATCCGCCCCTTTTGATCGGATTCGTCGGGACGTTCGTCGCGGGATGCTTGCTCGTGGTCCAAGGAGGCAAAACAGTCGCCGCACAGATCCCGCATCGGTTGACAACACAGTGAACTGATTACGCCCGATTATCGAGAGACGTCAGACCGTCACTCGTTCTCGTTCTTGTTCTTTGTCGTGTCCTCGTTTGGTTTCTGTGCTTGTTTCTCGCGCAGTCGATTCTCCGCTCGTCGGAAGACGCCACGGAGCGAACTCACTTCTCGTCGTGTTGGGTGCGCGCGTCCGAGCACGCGGCGCCAAAGGCGTCGAATACGGGATTGCTGTTCGGGAACGATGCCAACCGGCTCGATGAACGTCTCGAACTGATCGTGCAGGCCCTCAATGTCTCGCTCGGAGGCACGAACGATTTTTGTTGGATGTTGGGTTTCGTCGACAGTGATCGATCGGAGTTCGTAGAGAACGATAGTGGCTGCCTGACCGAGGTTGAGAACAGGGTAGGCTTCACTCGCCGGAATAGAGCAAATTTCGTCGAGTGACGAGAGTTCCTCGTTGTGGAGACCGACGCGCTCGCGGCCGAACACGATCACTGTCTCGGTCCCCACGGTGGTAAGTGAGTCCGTAAGTTCACGCGGTGTCACAAACGGATAGCGGACGTGTCGTCGATCGTCGCTGTTAGTGACCGCTGTACAGCCCACCGTGTGGAAGTTCTCTATCAGATACTCGAAGGAGACCGTTTGGGCGTTTGGAAGCACATCTTCGCGCGCCTGTCCCGCGAGAGCGTAGGCCTCACCGTCGGGATCGAGATCTGGTGGATCAACGAGATAGAGATCGGAGAGACCGAAGTTCTTCATCGCTCTAGCGATGGTACCGACGTTGCCGGGAGTCTGTGCGTCGACAATGGCGACCGAGATCATACCTCAAGATCGTCGAAATCGAGATCCAGTGCTTCGCGCTCTTCCTCACTCAACGATGCAAGCTCCTCTTCGAGCGACTGCAGCTCCTCATCAGGTTCCGGGTCCGGAACCGAGTCGGGATCGGTATCGACGTGCTCGATCCCACCGTAGCCTTCGGGCGCACGCCCACCGTCTGCAAACCACTGGTGGAATGCGTTCGAAAACAACCGATCACCGACGAGTTCGCGTCCATCCTCTTCTCGAAACCAGTAGAGAAAGTCCACTTCGTGTCTGTTACAGAGGACGGTCTCTCGGAGTGGTTCGCCGTAGACGACGGCGGCCGACCGACAGCGCTCTTTTTCTTCTTCACCGTGGATTAACCAGCAGGCATCACACGGATCGTTGACAACATCCATCAAGCGAGAGATTCGATCTCGCGTATCGGGAGACATATCGGAAAGAGCCCTGAAATCCCCCTCCTCGTTGAACACCTCCTCTTCGTCGAACCGCCACCCGCGGAGTCCGATACTAACTTTCGTCATGAGATCGGGTAGCCGGTGGGAGGTGAAAAGCAGCGTGCTTAGCACTCACTCTCCAAAGACTACCGATTGCTATTCGAAGGCGGAATCGTCGATAGACGAAAGATCGGTTGCTTCGTCGAACGATTGATACTGCTTGCGCCACTCGTATCGTACATGGCAACAATCGTTCCGCCGCGTGAACGCGTTTGTGAACGCTGTGGTCGGGGAGACATTTGGGATGAGGAATCCGAAAATTGGGTCGTTGCTGACGATCCCGGTGACCCATTCTGTCTCCACGATTGGGACATCAACGGTACATACAACCCGGTTGATGAGTAGTGACTGGCAATGCCGACTGCCTACATCACCGCACCGCCCGACAGCGCGACTGATCTCGCTCGGATGCTCGTCGACAAGCGACTCGCAGCCTGCGTGAATCGCATTGACTGTCAATCGATCTACCGCTGGGAAGGCGAAATAGCCAACGAAGAAGAAGTAATTCTGTTAGCGAAGACAACAGACGAACGCTACGACGATCTCGTCGAACAGGTCACTAAGGCTCATCCGCACGACGTTCCCTGTATCGAGCGCTTCGATGACGTTCCGATCGAGTCGTTCGCCGCATGGCGTGATGCGTCCGTAGCGTAATAGAGTTCAGCAGACTCTAGTCTGATGTAATACATATGACCCGAGTTACACTCGATTGGTACGCCGATATTGGGCTTCTGAGTCAGTTTCCTCCTTGATGATTGGTCTATTTGAGAACGACCGCGACAGTTATTACTGTTGGCAAAGGATTCCATTCCATGTGCGTACGGTACTATGAGAACCAACATTCAATGTGGGGGTTCGAATGGTCAATCTGCTCCAACGGGAACTGATTGGCCAGTTTGTCGGTAGCGACTTTGATCCCTGCTCTGCCACCTGTAGTTTCCACGATGGCACGTGCACGCTTGAAGCCGGAGATACGCTTCAGATAGAAATCGAGCGCATGTGTGGTGAGTGGGTACCGTTGTTTCATCGTTGTGCAGACCACGCTGTCGAAGCGTTTCCGGAGGAACACAGTGTCCACGGTGTCGATCAGGCACTCATCGATACGACGCTTGCTCCAACTGGCGCGCATCTACCCGAGACGAACGAGTACGCGCCTGATGCGCTCACGATCGCTGATATCGAAGTTGTCGATCACTCGCCTCCGACGGAGGGCCGCCGGCCGACCGATCAGGACTGACAGACCGACGCGAACACGTCTTCGTGAAGCGTGTTCGAAACGTGTTCCATTAGCGTCCGTAGGTTTACCGTGTCATCACGGTTGTACGAAACGAGCGTCGAGAGCGCGTCCTCGTCTCCGCTTTCGTACTGTCGCCAGAGCCTGACAGCGTCACGGCCAGTAATGTCGGGTTGATCGCGTCCGATTCCGATGTCCTGTTCGATCTGTTTCAGTCCACCGGATAGTCCAAGCTGGCGGCACGGATACATGAGATCAATGTGTGGTGCGTCGATGCTGATGTCGAAGGCAGTTTCGAGAAACGGTACATCGAACCGCTTGCCGTTGAACGTGACGAGCAACGGGGCAGTGCTGATGGTTTCTTGGATAACATCGCTCGTCAACGGTTCGCCAACGCCGGGTGCAGCATCGTTGACGAACGTCCGTGTTTCACCGCTCTGGTGGATGCTGACTGTCGTTACCTTGTTGTTCGTTTGGCTCAGGCCAGTAGTTTCGATATCGAAAAAGCAGGCGTCGTCGTGAAAGTTCTCGTAGAGTCGCCACTGATGACTGCTTGGAAAGATATCATCGAAAAACCGACTGTCGCCCGCGTCGAGACGCGTTCGTGCGGTGTCGATGAACGATGCGATTCGTTCACTGGTTGTTTCACCGACGATTCCTCGCTCAAACTCATTCCAGTGCGTAATACCGTTTCGCCAGAGCTTCTGTTCTGTCGTTTCACCGACGCCCTCGACTGGAATGAAACTGTTCTCGATGCGCATGAGTTGTAATGGGATGGCGCTCTCACCTAAACGCTCCGACGACAGGTCGGTCGCGCCCTCTGTTTATGACCGTTACGTTCACATTCGAAATCAAAAACAGATTCACGTGAGCAGAGTGTGATCGAAGAGTGATCACTGCGCGAGCTCCGCGATTGGTGCGACCCGGATCAGCCGTGCAACTTCCTCTGGGAGACTCTGTCGTCCCTGTCCACCCTCGACAGTTATCATACCAAAGGGTGCAATTTCGATCACTTCGAGTTCACCGCCGGGAGTGACGCCCGATTCGGAAAGATACCGTAGTTCCTCGTCGGTCCGGTGGCGCACTCGTTTTACGATGACGTGATCTCCGACCTCGCATTCGATGAGCCGATGGCCAGGATCGTCTTGTGGTGGCGAAAGATCAGATGCGGGGATCGGATCACCGTGTGGATCGACACGCGGATCGCCGAGTAGTTCGGCGATCCGCTCCTCGAACCGCTCGCTGATGTAGTGTTCGAGGCGGTCGGCCTCGTCGTGTACGTCGGTCCAGTCGTAGTCGAGTTCGCTCGCCAGATACGCCTCGATCAAGCGGTGATGTCTGAGCACCTCGATAGCAACGGTCTCGCCTTCTGGGGTCAGCTCTACCCCTTTGTATTTCTCCCGTTCGAGCAGTCCACGCTCTTCGAGCGTATCGATCATACTCGTGACCGTGGGTGACGTGACATCCATCCGTTCGGCAATTGCGGACGTCGCGACCCGCTCGCCAGACTCCTGTTGGAGCACATAGATGGTTTTGAGATAATCCTCCATCACGTCACTGAGCATAGTCATACGAGGTGACGACCGAATAAAAACCGTTCCATCCAGATAGACAGCTACACGACAGCTCGGGCATCACGACACATCTGCAGAGCACAAGACAGTGGCGCGTGCGTATCACAAACACAAAGCAGACAGTGACAGAGAAATTGAAATAAAATTGAAAGATGTGCTCAATGAGCAGATTAGTCGTTCATCGGGGATTCAGTTCGCGATGGTTGTTGATCGGCTCCGAACTCGATATCCTCGGTGAAACGGTCGAGGAAGAAGACGAGGGTGACACCGATGACGCCAGCAGCGACAATGATTCCGATAACTCCCGGTGTCAGCTCCGAGACTTCGCTGTTGATGGTGATCACCGGAGCGCGGAGTGAGCCGAGCATCAGGCTCACGAGGAACGTAAGAGTTGCCTGCCGATAGTTCGAGAGCGCGTATCTGATGATGTGAGTGATCGTGAACAGGCCGAGGAATGCACCGATAACGAACGCGACAATCGGGATTGCGGTGGCAACGAGCGCGCTCGAGTCACCACCAGTCACAACAGCGAGGAGCTGCGAGATGAACTGTCCTGGGAGCGCGCTCATATACTCATACTGACCGAACATGTAGAGGATGAACGCTCCCGAAATTCCTGGGAGCACCATTGCACAGATCGCGATCGCACCACTCCCAAAGAGGAGCAGCGGTGAATGAGTGCCCGAACTGCCACTGGTGAACCCTGTCAGGAGAAACGCTAATGCGAAACCGACCAGCGCAGCAGCAGCACGAGGCACCGAATCGATCGACACGTATCGATAGAGTACGACTGCAGCAGCCGCGATCAATCCGAAGAAAAACGACGATGTCAGCACCGGATGGCCCTTGATAGCCTCATGCATTATTCCAGACATGACGACGACAGCCGTCACAATTCCCATCCCGAGCGCGATGAGAAACGGAACGTCCATCTCAACGAGATCATCGTACAGTGAAGCACGACCGTCTGAAGTGTGCAAATATGGGACGTGTTCGAGCACGCGCGGATCGATCCCCGCAATCGCGTCGATCAACCGTTCGTAGATCCCTGCGATGAGTGCGATCGTTCCACCAGAGACGCCAGGAACCGTGTCTGCTGCCCCCATGCACACACCCTTAAGATAGATGACGAACCATTCACGAGGACCAGTACCACTCATCTCAAACCACCGTTGCCCGCTGTTCGAGCGCGTTGTTTGCCAGCTGAGTCTGGACCAGTGCTGTGTTCCCGATGCTGTCGGTGTTCATCGCGCTTTCACCCAACTTCCCTTCGAGTTTCGCTTCACTCGTCTCGTTTGTCGTCCCGTCGTTAGTATCGTTGTTGGTGTCGCTGTCGTTTGAGCCAACCGTCACACGAACGGTTGAGTTGTCTTCACCGATGACTTGCGCCTCGGTTACTTCGGCCTCCGTGGTTGTACCATTCTCCGTCGTGTTGTTCGCTGTCGTGTTGTTCGCTGTTCCGGTAGCGTTGTCGTTTGTCGTGAACGTGTACGGTCCTGTTGCGCGGACACTCACGTTTGTGTGTCCGTTTTCAGGACTCCACTTGTCGTAGCCGGTTGTCGAATAGGGGAGCGTCATCGCGAACTGCCCTTGCGCATCTGTCTGTGCGTGTTGTCGATACACGAAGGTCTCGTTCGTGGTCGGTATGCGCATCGTGACGCTTGCTGTGACGTTCGTGTTCGGTGAAGCGGTTCCATTCACTGTCGCACCGGGAACGCGCTCGAACGTCTTCACCCACGGTTGGCCGTTGACGTAGGACGGTCCACGCTCTTGACTCCCATGGACGAGTCGGTAGTGTTTCAGTGCTGGAATCCGCTCGGAAGGCATGTTTCCAACGAGACCAACCCGTGAAGATCCGTCTTGCTTGACGAACTCACGGGCGGCGCTCATGTTGTCGAACTGTTTGACAGGGGGTCCCTGATCCTCTCCCGGAACGACGCGGATCGAGATCGTCTCTCCGTTGGCCGATCTGACCTGTCGTGTTTCCCAATCGAGCACTGTCGGTTTCGGCTCTACCGCACTTCCATTGAACGAGTACAGGCGGATCCGCATGCTCTCGTAGTGGCGCTGGGTCGGGACGTAGGTGATCCGCTGATAGCTACCCTCTTCTGTGGACTGATACAGTGGGAATACAAGGTCGCTCTTCGAGATGGTGTCGTTCGACTCGAACTGGGTCGGAGCCCCATATTTCGAATAAATACTGACGATCTGCCAATCGACCATCACGTACCGCGTCGATTCGTTGCCGTCGATGAGGTCAGTCGCATCGCTCTCATTGGACGAAAGCAGGAAGTCAGCCGATTTCTGGGCACCTTGTTGGAACGGGTTCGCCGTTGGGATCCGCTCACCGAGCACCGTGATCCAATGACCGTAATCCCACCACGATAGGACGCCGTATGCCCCAGGTTTGTAATCGTAATCTTCTGTTGGTTCGTACGTTCCGTAGTAGTCCATCGGCTCAGCGTCGGGATGGCCGTACTGACCCTCTTCGGGCGTGTTGTTCGAGAGCCATTCGAGGCTCGAATCCCACTCAATCCCGTTGGGCCCGGTGGACGCTGCTTCGGTCGTCAGCAGTCCGAATCCTTGTGAACCGCCCGAACCCGAACCTGAACTCGCCCCCGAACTGCCCGCGCTTCCGAGCATGATGAACGGTCCAGTAATGAGGAAACAAACGATGACGAGAGTTACGACTTGATGGATTTCGAGGTCATCGAGCCGGTCTATCGTGGAGATGCCGAGGAAGTCGACGATGGTTCCGACGAGATAGCCGTTAAGAACGGCGACAGGAAGTGCGAGATAGTAGTTGAAGCGGACTTGGGTGAACACAGCCATCGTCATGAAGACACCCCAAACGACGATGAGGAGTTCTTCCGGCCGTGATTCATCGTCGATGGCGATTCGTGTGATAGCGATAAGTGCGCCGATAGCAGCCGAGTAGAAGGCAATCCCGTACGTGTAGTTCATTACCTCGATCCAGTAGTTCTGAGTGCCTTTCTCCAGACCGAGTGGCTGGGCCTCAATGACAGTCCGTTGTGCGGCTGTCGTGGAGAGTCCAATAAACCGCAGGGACTGAGACACCATGTACGAGTAGAGATCCGGAAGCGCGACGGCGACAGTACCGACCGTGAGAACGATGCCTCCTAGGATGAGGACGGGATATAGCCAGCGATTGATATTTCGGGAATCGAACACCCGAGCGAAGGCTGCCATCACAACGAGGCCGAGTGCGACAGTGAACAGAAGTGCCGGCTGAAGAAGCGAAGGATCGGTTGCGGTGAATGTAAACGTAGAGATCCGAACTGCAGTGAGCACACCTGCAACAGCGAACGCAACGATGCCAACGATAGCTGTGTGTTCCGGGCTTTCCCCACGGACGTATTCGAGTGACAACTGCAAGACGAAGAAGATACTGAGTACAGCAGCGATTACGATGCCCGGTGGCCATACCCAGATGTAGAGCGCAATAGCGAGTCCCGCGAGAGCCGCCACGCCGAACGGTCGCGACAGCGGCTCGGTCTCGCGCGCTGCGACCAATTCGTACACGGGCTTTTCCTCGCTTGCAACGCGGAGCGCAACCATAATGGCAAGGAAGGCAAGCGCCTGAAACAGCGCTTCTGCAGCGTGATGGTCGGAAAAGCCGACAAGACTCCGCTGGAGGAATCCTCCTGCGGTGAGTGAAAGGACGAGAACGGCAGTGACTCCACCCAGACGCCCACTGATTCGACGTCCAATGAAGTAGACCGGAATCGCGGTGACCGCTCCAATAACCGCAGGAGCAAACAGCAGCGTCAACGCGATCGTCTGTTGGCTTGGACTCCCAAGTCCGATGATGAGTGCGACGGTCGCAACGATCTGGTCGTAGAAGGTTCCGAACTGACCCGAAGCCGTCCCCGCTGGGAAGTTCGTCCACGGATCGAACGGCATCGTCGTCGGCCAGTTGTGAACGGTGTAGGTTGTCTGTCGGAGGTGATACCACGCGTCGTTTCCTGAAAAGTAGACACGATCGTTAGTAACGAATTTTTCCCACATCCGTGCTCGATTCCAAAACATGAACGCAATCAGAAGCACGAGCACCGGGACGTGATACAACGCCACCGCACGCTCGTAGAGAACGTCCCGGTCCAACGTTAGCCATCTCTCTGTCCGCTGGCTCATTGGCAGATAGGAACGCAAAAACGCGGATAAAGCTTTGGAAAGATGCCTCTAGACGATGCGTTTCCTGAACGACTCGATTATAGACCAGTTAAAACTGAACGAGTCGAAAAATGTCTAACCCACGGTCACGAGGCGGACGTATGCTCATTTCGGTCGTCGTCTGCACCCATACAGAAGACCGCTATCCCTATCTCCGCGAAGCCGTCGACAGCGTCCTCGAACAGACCTACGAGAACCACGAGATCATCATCGTCAGCGACGGCAGTTCGACAGTCGAACGTCGCGCTCGGTCGGACTACGGTGAGCATCCTGATGTTACCGTCCACCTCCAAGAGACGAACCAAGGACTGCTTACTGCACGCAACACAGGGGCGTCGTTCGCCAACGGAACCGTCGTGGCATTCATCGATGACGACGCTGTCGCCCACGAGAACTGGCTCGCTGAACTCGCAAAACCGTACGAAGAAGACAAAGCTGAAGCTGAAGATGATGTGAGTCAAGAACACCCGGTTGAGCGTGAGCGCGATTACGATAGCGATCCTAATCACGATCACGACGGTGAGCAGCCGCTTGCCGTTGGCGGGAAGATGACGCCGCTCTGGGTTGCGGGAAAGCCTGAGTACGTGCCAGAAGAGTTCTACTGGCTCATCGGTGTGACTCACCGGGGATTCGCGGACGGAGCGGGGGAAGTTCGAAACACGTTTGGATCAAATTTTTCTGTTCTGCGAACAGTGTTCGATGAGCTCGGTGGTTTTGACACCGAAATCGGGGGAAGAAAAGGTGATAAGCATCTGCAGGGTGGCGAGACAGAACTCTGTGCGCGTCTTCGGAGTCGGTACGACGTCGGCGTGCAGTACAATCCCAAAGCACGGGTCGCCCACAAGGTGTTCGCGTACCGTACTGAACCGACGTGGCTCATCAAGCGGGCGTTCTGGCAGGGCTACTCGAAGCGCGGGATGGAAGTGTTGCTCCCGGAGTCGACGACGCCAGCGACCGCCGAGGAGACTGAATTTCTGGGTCAGTTGCTCGGTGAATTCGTCCCAGAACGGCTCGTAGCATTGGTTCGTTCCCCATCGACAGCGGCGCTCTCACAGCTCGTGCTGTTGTTCGTTCTCACTGCAGCAGTCGGTGGAGGATATCTCTACGGAGCATTCGCGTGGCGTTCATCGGGATCAACGCTCTCGTAGGACCACACCAGCTCGAAGTATCGGTGAAGCCCTGCAACGAACGAGCCGTTCTCGGTAATTGCGGCTTGGCGCATGTGGTTCGGTACGTCGTCTTCTTGGACGAGGAGGATCGCTGTTCCGGTGTCATACTCCATGCTCGGATCGGCGATCGTCCCGCGCCACGGGAGTGCTTTTTCGCTGTACCGAAGACCAACCGAGGGATACGTTTCGGTGACGTGTGACACAATATCAGCCTGTCGTTCGCGCGCCGCTGGTGTGAGAAGTTGCGGGGATAGCAGGAGAACCCTGACGTCGATTCCTCGCTCAACAGCGTCTTCGAAGGCAGGCTCGATACGATCGAGATACTCGAACGCCTTGCTCAGCACTCGCACGCTCTTGCTTGCAGTGTGGTAGATGCGTTGTGTCCCGTTTTCACTCGGTTCGCCGACATCGACGACGTGAAACAGCTCCTCGGCAGGGCGGTTCTCTTCGTTTGCGTGTTCGAAGCGCGGCCCAAACTCCGACAGGAACGCATCGCTTGCGTCCTCGATCTTGCGCTGGAACTTCTCGAACTCCTGTCGACGATTTTCGGTCGCCAGCTCAAGCACTTCGGCGGGCGGTCTCGCCACGTACTCTTTCGGACGGCCGGGAATGACCTTCACGTATCCCTCAGCAGCGAGTGAATCGAGAACGCCGTAGATACGAGCTTTCGGAATCCCTGTCGCCTCAGCGAGATTCGGAGCCGTCGTCCTTCCGAGACCAAATAACTCGGTCATCGCATCCGTTTCATATTTCGTTAATCCGAGACGATCGAACACGTCCGTGGCGGACATACTCGGTCTACCAGCAGAGCGAGGATAAAGCTGTCAATCGTTCGCCTGCGAGGAGATACAAGAACAGAAGAGAGAACGAAATGAAACGAAATAAACGCTAATTGAAATTCGAGCAATCAAACACTGCTGATAAGAACCGGGATATGGATGGTGTCTCAGACCGGTTCGAATCGGTATCCGTCCCACTCTTGACTTTCGGGTTCGCGGATGCCAGCACCGGGTTCGCGTAGTTCCTCGACGTAAACAGGACGGACCTCATCGCCGATCTCGACAGCGTCGGTTGTGAGCTGACCGAGCACGCGTACCGATTCGTCATCAACTGTGAACTCGACGATTGCGAGTGGATTCGGTGCTCGCACGCCAGGTGGCGTTGCGGTGCTCTTCGTCCACGTCACCACAGTCGCCGTGTGTTCGCTTAGATCGACGGTTCCGACCGGTTCACTCCCGTTCGGTCCAATCTGGTGGCCAGGATAGCTGATACTACCGTCCGCATACCGGGTCGCGTTCATCTCCTTCGAACTCATTGGTGTGCCTCCATGATGGTCGTGATGACACAGTTACCGAATCCACCGACGTTACAAGCGAGTCCGACATCGGCGTCGACCTGTCGCTTGCCAGCATCGCCGATGAGCTGTTTGTACACCTCGTATCCCTGTGCGACGCCGCTCGCGCCGAGTGGATGTCCCTTCGATTTGAGTCCGCCAGAGGTGTTGACCGGGAGCGACCCGTCCATCTCGGTGACTCCTTCTTCGATGCCTTCCCACGCCTGTCCTGGTTCGAAAAAGCCGAGTCCCTCACACTGGAGGAATTCGAGGATCGTGAACATATCGTGGAGTTCGGCGACATCGATGTCTTCTGGGTAGTAGCCGCTCATTTCGTACGCCTGCTGTCCACTTTCGACGACACCCCGCATCGTTGTCGGGTCAGCACGCTCGTGGACAACGTGGGTGTCCGTCGCTCCACCAATTCCTGCGATGGAAGCGTACGTGTCCGTCCATTCTGCAGCCGCATCGAGCGGGCAGAATAGGAGGGCAGCACTCCCGTCAGTTATCGGGCAGAAATCGTACAATCGGAGCGGATCGGCGACGATCGGTGATTCGAGGACGGTCTCGACCGAAACCTCCTTTTGGAACTGTGCGTGGGGGTTATTGACGCCGTTCGCGTGATTTTTCACCGCAACCTTCGCGAGACTTTCGCGCGGAGCGTCGTACGTATCGAGGTAGAGACGGGCAGTGAGACCCGCAAAGCTCGGTAGCGTGACGCCGTGTTTGTACTCGACAGGATGCGTGATCGAGGAAATAACGTCCGTCGTCTCGGATGTCGAACGGTGCGTCATCTTCTCTCCGCCGACGAGCAATGTCATATCACTCGTGCCAGAGGCAATCGACTGCCAGGCGGCGTAGATACCTGCTCCACCCGACGAAGAAGTCTGATCGACGCGCTGTGTGTACGCGGGCATCATTCCAAGATCGTGGACAAGGGAGTTTGGAACGCCTGTCATGCCCTCGAACTCACCGCTCGCCATGTTCGATACGTACAGGTGGTCGACCTCGCCCGGCGAAACGCCAGCATCAGTCAAACACTCTTTACCGGCTTGTGCGAGTAGTTCCCGAATCCATTCCTCTCGCTTCCCGAACTTCGTCATCGACGCGCCGATAATAGCAACATCCCTCATCTCAACGCCACCCCGTTCGTCCGGACATCTTCCACTCGTCACCGCGCTCGACTGTGCGCGGAAGCTCGTTCCGAGAGTGACAGCCATACCGTCCAGCGAGCGTCCAGCTGTCCGCAGTATCATCCGTCGCTAGGTCTGTGCCTGCAATCGAGCGATCACGAAGATACGCGCCGAGACACGCTACGAGCGCCGCTGCCTCGCCGTCAGTCGCGGTAGCTGGGACGACAATCCGCGCTTGCACGTCTTCGTCCGTTTCGCCGCTAGCATCAGAGTGGAGGTAGGAGCCGAAAGCGGAACGAGAGACAGAAACCGAATCGGTTCCATCTCCGTTGTCAAGCAGTTCTACCATTGGTTCTCCTGTTTTCGTAAGCATTTCAGTTGTGTTTGTTGCCATCAGAGTGGAATATTTCCGTGGTCTTTTGGTGGATTATCCACGCGCTTGCATTCGAGCAGATCAAGGTCATCGATGAGTCGCGCGCGAGTTTTCTTCGGTTCGATAACGTCGTCGATGTATCCGCGTTCGGCGGGTTTATAAGGATTTGCGAATTCCTCGCGGTAATCGTCCATTAGTTCTTCCCGTTTTGCGTCGGTATCATCAGCCGCCGTGAGTTCACGCCGATAGAGAATATTGACCGCTCCACGCGGTCCGAGTACAGCCATTTCGGCCATCGGCCACGCGTAGTTTCTGTCTGCTCCGAGGTATTTCGATCCCATCACGATATACGCCCCGCCATAGGCTTTCCGCGTGATGACTGTTAGCAGGGGTACGCTCGCTTCGGCGTAGGCATAGATGAGCTTCGCGCCGTGGCGAATGATACCGTTATGTTCCTGATCAGTACCGGGAAGGAAGCCGGGAGTGTCCACGATCGTAATGACCGGGATATTGTACGCATCGCAGAACCGAACGAACCGCGCGGTCTTCTCGCTGGCGTCGATATCGATGGTACCAGCCATCGCGCGCGGCTGGTTCGCAACGAGACCAACGGAGCGACCATCCATTCGGGCGAAGCCAACGACCATACTCCGAGCGTAGTCCCCGTGGATCTCAAAGAACGACTGATCGTCGACGATTTCTGCGATGACATCGACCGTGTCGTAGGGTTTTTTCGCATCGTTGGGAACGATCTCGTTGAGACGGTCACACGAACGGGTAGGATCATCCCACGGCTCGAGGACCGGTGGATCCTCCATATTGTTCTGGGGAAGATAGGAGAGGAGCTGACGGATGGAATCAAGTGCCTCGGTCTCACTCTCACACGCCATATGAGCCACTCCACTCGTGTCCGCGTGCGTGTCCGCCCCACCGAGTTCCGCCATCGAGATCTGCTCACCGGTTACCGTCTCGATCACGTCAGGACCGGTGATCATCATATGGCTCGTATCACGTACCATGAACGTAAAGTCAGTGAGAGCAGGCGAGTAGGTTGCCCCGCCCGCACACGGCCCCATAATGGCAGATATTTGCGGAACAACGCCGCTTGCATCGGTGTTGCGCTTGAAGATGCGAGCGAATCCAACCAACGAATCGACGCCCTCCTGAATGCGCGCTCCACCCGAGTCGTTGAGACCGATAATCGGAACACCAGCATCGACCGCTTGGTCCATCACCTTACAAACCTTGTCCGCGACGACTTCTCCAACCGAGCCACCAAGCACAGTAAAATCGTGGGCAAAGACGAACGTCTTACGACCGTTGACATCTCCGTAGCCGGTTACGACCGCATCACCTGAATAGGTCTTCTCATCCATCCCAAAGTTCGTACACCGGTGTTCGGTGAATGGGTCGATCTCACGGAACGTATCATCGTCGAGGAAATACTCGATTCGTTCGTGAGCGGTCATTTTCCCTTTCGAGTGTTGGGATTCGATCCGTTCTTTTCCCCCGCCCATGCGCGATATTTTACGACGGTTGCGGAGCTCTTCGATTGGCGTCAGTTCGTCTTTACTCTCCTCTAACAGTTGGCGCGACAGTTCCTTACTCATCGTTACCGCTCCATACCACCGGTTACTGAGAGAATCTGGCCGGTAATGTAGCTGGATCTGGGACCAGCAAGGAAACGGGCAACGCCCGTTATATCTTCGATGTCAGCGAATCGATCGAGCGGGATTCGCTCTAAGATACTCTCCTGAACGTGCTCGGGGACTGTCTCGAGCATATCGGTCTGAACAAATCCCGGAGCGATGCAGTTGGCAGTTGAACCGGACCGAGCCATTTCCAGCGCAAGGGTCCGCGTAAAGCCGAACATCCCACTTTTCGAGGCGGCGTAGTTTGCCTGCCCAAAGTTCCCCTTTCGACCAATCATTGAGGAGATGTTGATCAATCGGCCGTTGTTGGATTCGGTCAGATCGTCGAAGAACGCCTGCGTGCAGTTGAAAACACCTCCAAGATTAACCTCCATTACCGTATCCCAATCCTCACGGCTCATGTTGGTGAACTTCCCGTCCATCGTACATCCAGCGTTGTTCACTAAAATATCGGTTCGTCCGAACGCTGTTCGGGTCGTCTCACTCATCGCTCGTGTTTCCTCCGTATCGGAAACATCCGCTTGCACAGCAACCGCTTTGCTCCCAGATTCCTCAATGGCATCGACGACATTGTGTGCTTCTGCTTCCGATGAACGATAATTAACAACCACATTGGCACCGGCAGCCCCCAACTCTTCTGCGATCCCACGCCCGATACCACGAGAGGCACCAGTAACTACACACGTTTTATCTTCTAATAACATAGTATCTGATTCCATTTTAATTAGCCGTTGGTATTTTCTCCATTAAGAACAGTCATCAATCTCACGTAATGCGATTTTGCTCTTTTTGAGCGTACATTCACGTTAATAAACTCTAACATGGTTTTCACACATTCATTCGCACGGGATCGGCCATAATAAGTATATGTTCTGTTACCCTCTGCTCAACGTGGTGCAATAATGAATAGTCACCTCGAAAACAATAAATTCAGTTTGCGATTGATATCTGCGATCGCAACCAACAGCTACTTTGGGTGATCCTAGATATGGGTAACTACGGAATGACTGTAGACACGTGTGTGATCATCCCGACGATCAGGGAGTATGAGTGTGTACGGACGTACGTCGAAAACGCCCGCGAGCATGGCTTCGATCTCGACCGATTGTTCTTCTTGCTGGTCACAGAGGACTTCTGTGATACAGACGATATGGAAGCAATGCTCGAAGAAGAAGGCGTCTCCGGAGCCGTCTTCGATGGATCGCGCCGCGAGGCGTGGTACGAAGAGCAAGATGTTGTTGAGTTCTCGCATCTCGTTCCTGCTGCGAGCCACGCTGAGACTAGTTTCGGTCTGCTCTACATGTGGGAGAACCAACAGTACGAGTACGGGTTCTTCATCGACGACGACACACTCCCACACCCCGACTTCGACTTCTTCGGCCGTCACTTCGAGAACATCGCGTTCGAGGGTGAGATCGAAAGCGTCGCCTCTGATGAGCAGTGGGTGAACGTCCTCTACCAGAACTTCGACGAGCACGGATTGTATCCACGAGGATACCCCTACAGCGCAATGCACGAAAACGTCGACATCGGCACCGAACAGGTCGACGACGTCGTCGCCTCGCAGGGTCTTTGGACGAACGTCCCCGACCTCGACGCTGTGCGCATCCTCATGGATGGCGATCTTCAGGGACAGGCACAAACCCGTACCTCATCCGACGACTTCGATGGGGACTTCGTCGCCCGAGAGGGAGAGTACCTCACAGTCTGTTCAATGAACCTCGCGTTCCGTCGCGAAGTTGTGCCCGCATTCTATCAGCTCCCGATGGACGACAATCCGTGGGAAGTCGGCCGATTCGACGACATCTGGAGTGGTGTCTTCTTGAAACGGGCCTGCGACATCCTCGGCAAACAGATCTACAACGGATACCCGTTGTGTGAACACAACAAGGCGCCACGATCGACGTTCGACGATCTCAACAACGAAGTTCCTGCGCTCGAACTGAACGAGCACGTCTGGGAGATCGTCGATGCGGTCGGAGACGACGCGACCTCCTACGCAGAGGCGTTCGACGCCATGGCGAGTGCACTCGTCGAACACGACGGCGACTACAACAACGACGACTTCCTCGTGTACGTCGGAGAATACATGCACGAGTGGCTCGACTGCCTCGATGAACTCGCGCCCGTTGAAACCGAACGAACGCGAGCGAGCGTCACTGCTACCGACGACTAGCACAGAATCGGCAAGCAGAAGTGTTTTGTACACCATCATGTAGTGAACTGGTGTTTGAGAACACAGCGACTGGGACGCGTTCGATGCTGCTTCCAACGAAACGGATGGATGATGGTGTATCACCGTTGTGCTCGATGGAGGTGGCTGCTATTAGCCACTTCATCCAGCCAACACGTTTGAGCACGCCCGAGCGTTTCGATCGTCACCGACATCTACAGAACGACGCGCGAATGAGCTTACGATACGAATTCGATTCCGCCGACGAGGTCGACCACCGAGAGAATCACACCACAAACCGAAGCGGTGGCAGCGACACGACCATCGATTGCGATCACGATCACGACCACGCTCGTGGGTGCACAACTCACGTCGGTACGGGCGGATATTTCACTATCACAGCTATCGACAGCAGGTTCTATGGAGTGGACTAAGCGTAGATTCCGTCTTGCTGTTGGGTTCCTCTCGGTTCTTGCTGGAGGGGTAGTATTCCTCATTGGTCACGAGGTGTTCCCCTATCTATCACACAACCACGACGAAGGCGTCTATCTCCAGCAGGCTTCGATGCTCCTCCACGGGAAGCTCTGGTATACGACTGATTTCCCGGCTGCCTTTCGACCGTGGTTTTTCGTTCAGGATGGAAATCGGCTGTATCCGAAGTACACGCCGGTTGCCGCGCTCATGTACGCGCCGGGTGTCGCGTTGGGCGTTCCTCGACTGATGCTCTCGGTGATTGCGGCGGGCAACGTTGCCCTCGTTGGGCTTCTCGGGCGTGAAGCATTCGATCGACCGACGGGCGTCCTCGCTACTGGGATTGCGCTCACGACGCCATTTTTCCTGATCATCTCAGCGACGTTCATGGCGTATGCGCCGACAACGTTGCTGAACCTCTTGTTCGCGTTCGGGTATATCCGGATGTTTCGAAGTCAGAGCCGCCGGTACGCTGTGCTCGCAGGCGCAGCCATCGGACTCGCGTTCTTCTCTCGCCCGTATACAGCCGTTCTGTTCGCCACTCCCTTCCTCATTCATGCGGTACTCACGGTAGGACGTCACGCCCGTGAGCGAAACATTTGGACACCAATAATTGAGCGAGAAGCGATCGTTGCGCTTTTCGGCGTGTTGGGGGTGGGACTTGCACTCACGTACAATCATGTGGTGACGGGCGATGCACTCGTCTTCCCGTATCAGGCGTTCGCGCCGCTTGATGGGTTGGGATTCGGTCGGCGAAGGATTCTCCAGCACACGACTGTGTACTCGGCTGATCTCGCATGGCGTGTGAACAAGCACCTCGTAGCCGAACTCTTCACGCGATGGACTACCGCCGCTCCGATTGGAGCCACTGTCGCTGCGATTGGTCTCTTTCCGGTTGCACTTCGCTATCGGGAGCGCCATACGTCCCCGATCTCTGATCTTACACTCCGGCTCGCCATTCTCGGTGTCTGCATCACGGTCATCGTCGGAAATATCTACTTCTGGGGGACGCTCAACAGCCTCGCAACGATTGCAGATCCAACCGACGGATTCATGGCGGTATTTGGTCCGTACTACCACTTCGATCTCGTGCTTCCGCTGTCCGTATTCGGTAGCGCCGGTGTGCTCTGGCTCGGTCGATCGATCCGATCGGCCCTTTCGGTGCGCCTCTCGACACAGAGCGTGCGTGCAGTCATCATCGTGTTGTTGGTTGTCTCAGCACCGATTCTCGCGGGCGCAGAATACGCTCGGATGGAAGAGCCGATCGGGAAGAATCTGGGTGGTATCGAACAACAATCTGAGCTGTACGCTCCCTTCGAGAACGAAAGTTTAGACAATGCGCTCGTCCTGTTCCCGGTCCCGTACGGGCCGTGGCTGTCACACCCGTTCCAATGGCTCCGAAACGGGGGCTCGCTCGAAGATGGAGATATTCTATACGCACAGAATCTCGGACCGGCCACAGATTTCGGTCTTATCGACGCCTATCCCAACCGATCACACTATCGATTTACGTACCGAGGAAAATGGCCCGGCAACGTTATGCCGCATCTCCAGCCACTCAGCATCCGGAACGGCACGAGCCACCAGCTCACAACAACTGTTGGTACCGTTGGACAGCCAACAGCGGTTCGGCTTACGGTCGATGATGACCGGATCGTCCGGTTCCGGTATCCCACAAACGTATCCCGACCGCCAGAAAACGAACAGTTCGACGTTCGCTGGAGCGTGAACGGAACACACGTTCGATTGGAAACGATCAACGGAACGCCTGTCGAGGCAGAGACGACAAACACGAGCGTCCAAGAACCACTGAGTGGGCAAGCGATAGTTCCGACGACACCCGACGGATATCCCTCCGATACGATTGCTATCGACGGACCAACGTTCGTCCAACTGACGATGACGTTCGTGAAACCAAACCATAACACCGTCACATACCGCTACGCTATGGGTGTCGATGCGAACAACGAAAGCGCCCGGCTTCTCTGGCCCGGTTCACCAAAGGTGTGTCAGGGGTCGCGTCACTGTGGTCACGAGGGGATGTACATCCCAGAAGGTGAGTATCCCGACGGAATCACCACGAACACGACCGTCCAGACACGGTAACGAAGCAGGGTTATCGGAGATGTTCTTCGAAACAGACCTTGACGATCGACTTCGCGATAGCCGCACCACCTTCGATCGGGTCGAGCTTCGTCTCTCCTCGGCGTTCGCGGTACGTGATCGGCGCTTCGCGCACCCGGTAATCACGCATCACTGGCCGGATGAGTAATTCAGCTGAGAGACCAGTGTTTTCGGTCCATTCGATCTGTTGGATAACTTCACGCCGGTAGGCACGCATTCCCGTCGTCGTGTCGTGAACGCGTGTTCCCATCAACACACTGGCGATGAGGGCAAACGTCGCGTTCCCAAGGCGGTTGAATGCTGGCATTTCCCGCGCTCCGTGGTACAGTCGGTCACCGCTGACCACGTCGTATCCCTCATTGATCAACGAGAGGAACTCCGGGAGGGCATCCATCGGATAGGTGTCATCACAATCGGTCGTAACGACGATCGGTCGATCAGCACTCAGAACTGCCTCGCGCACTGCGACGCCGTATCCCTGTGGTTCCTGCTCAATGACACGTGCGCCGTGTTCGCGGGCGATTTCTGGCGTACGGTCGCTCGAACCATCGACACAGATTGCTTCAGCTCGGCCGTCTGTGACACGATCTATGTCTTCAAGGACGACACCAATCGACTCCTCTTCGTTGTACGTCCCCATTACGACACTGAGATCATCGAATGTGAACTGCTCGGATTTCGTTTCTTGTTGCATTACCCGCTACTCGGCCCAGCGTACACTTCAGCGTTATCAAGCGCGCCGAGCAATACCGAATCTCAACGTATATCATAGCGCCAACGGATTAGGTCCCAAACGTCTGCAAACGGACTTCAGCCACCGATAATGAAAAGTATTCTATATATTTTGCAAATTTAAACTCTTCGATATAATTCCACGCACGATGATATCCACTAAACCATACTATCAACCAATGTTTATTTACAGTATCTTTATATAGATGAAAAATTATTTATCGACAGAACCACCGAGTAATAGCGTGAACGGATGTATCACAAATCCTATTATCGCCCGAGGAGGTAGCACGGGAATGCAGTACGTTGTGCGTGGACTAGACTTCCGTGTGAGTAGCCCGTCGACGGAACGAGTAAACTGGATTCCAAGCACCCCTCTCGCCGTGGGAACTCCCGAGACAGCACTTCCGGGATCGGTCGCTGACCGGAGTCGATCCGTTCGCATATTACAATGACAGACAGTCGAGATCTATCAACACACACAGAGCCACTCCGGGCGCTTCCGGATGACGAGGAGATATTCGACCCGCTCATGAACCTGCGACGTCGGACGATCATTCGCTATATGAGCCACCTGCCGCCGGATGCCGCCGTCGAGACAGCGGAACTCGCGCGGGTATGCGCGGCTGTCGAACGGGATCTTCCGCTCCACAAAGTCAACCATCGAACGTACCGCCACGCCTATCAGGCGGTGCGCCAGCGGGATATACAGCGGCTGGCGGACGCCGAAATCCTCGACAGACACGACAGAGACACAATCACGCGCGGAGAGCGTTTCGCGTACTTCATCGAACTGCTCGACGCGATTGATGACCATCTTTAATAAATAGCCAGCGTGAGACGGACGTACAGAGACCGCTTACCGGAAATGCTTTCGGGTAACGGACGTATTTTCCACTTCGACATTAACTAATCGTATGAATGAATCTGTTGATATCAATCCAAAAAGAGTTGTACAAATGGTCGTCTGGTTTCTCGTTACATCGTTGTGTCTATTCGTTGCATACGACTATTGGGTAACGCAGGGACAGACAGACGTCTTTTTCACGATAATTGGTGGTTTTCTGTTTCTTTTTGCGCTCGTGTCGATCCCGGTGTTCGTCACTCGTTACAGGTAGAAGTGCTTTGCCCGCCTACTGTTTTCGTCCGATCGACGATTGGACCCGCAGGTATACACAACTGGGTACCGTACTCGAACCATGGAATACGTCACCCTCCGAGGAGAGAAAATCCCGAAGGTAGGTCTCGGAACGTGGCGACTGACGGGCGAAGACTGTCGTCAGGCCATCGCAACAGCGATCAATCTCGGATATCGACACATCGACACCGCACAAGTCTACGGGAACGAGCGAGAAATTGGCGACGCGATCCGTGCGAGCAAAATCGACCGCGACAAACTCTTTTTGACGACGAAGCTCGGGGGACAGAACTACGGCCACGACGCTGTGCTACGCTCGACTGAAGAAAGTCTCGCTAAACTCAACACCGACTACATCGATCTGTTGTTGATTCACTGGCCTGCAGATCGCATTCCGATCGGAACGACGCCGCTCGCGGAAACGCTCGGTGCGATGAACGAACTCGTTGAGAACGGCACTGTCCGACATATCGGAGTCAGTAATTTCGACATCGATCGGCTTGACGAAGCACGCAACCTCTCAGAAGCGCCGATCTTGACCAATCAAGTGCAGTATCACCCATTCTGGGATCAGACACGACTGCTCGAATACTGTCAAATACACGATGTTATTCTCACTGCGTACAGTCCATTCGGTCACGGAGGCGCGTTGGACGATGGAGTGCTCGTCGAAATCGGAGACCGGTACGGAAAGTCGAGCGCGCAAGTTGCGCTCCGGTGGCTAATTCAACAAGAGATGGTCTGTACCATCCCGAAGGCGACCAGCTACGAGCATCTCAAAGCGAATTTTGCGGTGTTCGACTTCGAACTCACAGACGAAGAGATGAAAAACATCTATCGTCCCTCGAAACTCCGAACGGTGTCTGGGTTCGTCAAATCACGACTTCCAGATCCGCGTCGATAAGCAAGTTGCTGGAGAATCGTTCTTGACCCCCGCTCGTAACCGTACGTGGTAGATTCATGAATTTTCCATAGAACCATCGGATATTTTATTCGTCGCGTTC
Source organism: Halocatena marina (assembly GCF_025913575.1). Taxonomy (NCBI): domain Archaea; kingdom Methanobacteriati; phylum Methanobacteriota; class Halobacteria; order Halobacteriales; family Natronomonadaceae; genus Halocatena; species Halocatena marina. The sequence continues at coordinate 2,302,690 of NZ_CP109785.1, forward strand.
GTAGAGATAGTATGGTCTTCGAACTCACGGAGAACGCTTGGCAGGTCGATTTGACCGGTGTGAATGCGTATCTTCTCGACGACGGAGGGACGCTGACACTCGTTGACGGGGGGACACCGTGGGGAATCTCAAAGCTCATGCGAGAGATCGAGGAGACAGAGTACACGCTCAACAGCATCGACCGTGTTTTGCTCACGCATTATGACATCGACCACGTTGGCGGACTCATTCGTCTTGGAATTGAAGCACCAGTGTACGTCGGGATGCCCGATGGGGCCTTTCTCACTGGACAACGAAAGCCACCACTCACGAACTCGAAAGGCGCTCTGCAACGCGCACTCAGACCGTTCATGCGCGGACACGATCTCTCGATCGAGCCGGTTGAGGACGGTGACGAGATCGGGAGCTTTACCGCATATCACACGCCAGGGCACACCCCGGGCCACATAGCTTATATGAGTGAATCACTCTCACTCGGGTTTGTCGGCGATTTAATCATCGAGCGCAGGGGGGAACTCATCCCGTCACCGTGGTATCTCAGCTACGATTCCGGACAAGCCAAAGAGAGTATTTTGGATCTCGCCGATCGGCAGCCAGCAGTCGAAACGATCGGCTTCGGACACGGAGTACCGTTTCTCAAAAATGGCAGTGTTCGATTGGCAGAACTCGGCCAATCGATAGCGTGATCCAAACGACCGATTATTGTGAGGTTGAGATCAATTCGTCTGCGACGGTTTCCGGAGCTATCAGCTCGGGATCGACTATGAGTCCAGCCGTTGCGCGAGCGAACTCCGGAAGCGAATCGTGGACGTACGCGACAACACGGAGGTCAGGAGTGATCTCGCGGGCGACCGGAATCGAAGTAGCGAGCACGGAGTTGGTGACAATCAGCAGGTCGGCCGTTTCGATGCCCGCATCGAGGAGTTGTTCTCGTGACGCCGTCCCTTCCGCGTGCGCGACGGAGACGCCGTTAGCATCGAGTGCATCTCCCAGTCCGTCTTCATCAGGGCCAATAACGATAGCGTTCATCACTCGTACTCGATGGTCGCAGGGGGTTTGTGTGTAACGTCATAGAGCACGCGAGAGACGTTCGGGAGTGTTCCCGTAATCCGGCTCTGGATGCGCTGAAGCGTCTCCCAATCGAGTTCCTGCGCTCGGGCGGTCATCCCGTCACGACTCTCGACGGATCGAACTGCAACGACGTATCCGTGAACACGATTGTCTCCTTTCACGCCCGTTGCCTTTCCGAGCACCGCTGCGAACGCCTGCCACGGCTCGTATGATTCGAGTTCGTCCTCGACGACAGCAGTCGCTTCGCGGGCGACCGTGAGTTTCTCGCTTGTGATTTCGCCGACGATGCGGACCGCAAGTCCTGGTCCGGGAAACGGCATCCGTTCGGCGACGATCGCTTCGAGACCGAGGGTGCGAGCCACATCCCGGACCTCGTCCTTGTACAGATCTCGAACGGGTTCGACGATGCCCTCGAAATCGACTCTCTCGGGGAGTCCACCGACGTTGTGGTGTGATTTGATGTTTCCTTCACTTTCGATACGATCCGGGTAGATCGTACCCTGCACGAGGTAGTCAGCGTCTGATTCGCGGGCTTCGCGCTCGAACTCGCGGATGAATTGCTCGCCAATTGCGTGGCGCTTTTCCTCCGGGTCAGTGACACCTGAAAGGGCATCGAGGAACCGATCCTGTGCTTCGACGATGCGGAGGCTCTCCATATACGCGAATGTCTCCCGGATCTGGTCTGTCTCGCCTTTGCGCATCAGTCCAGTGTCGACGTACACCGGAATGAGTTGATCGCCGATGGCCTCGTAGGCGAGCGCGGCAGCGACCGAAGAGTCAACGCCACCCGAGAGTGCAATAACTGCGTTTGCGTCTCCGATCTCCTCGCGGAGTTCTTCGACGGCGTCCTCGATGAACTGCTCAGCGTCGACCATTATCTGGTCACCTCCATTTCGGTTGTATCGTCACGATCAAGCACGGCATCAATCAGTCCGAGAAACGGCGGACTGGCCCGCCCGGGCCGCGATCGGAACTCGGGATGGAACTGTGTTCCCACGAAATACGGATGCTCGGGCAGTTCGAGAACCTCCATCCGGTTGTCTACCCGGCCAGAAAAGCACAGGCCAGCATCTTCTAACTGCGCGATGTACTCGGGATTTACCTCATAGCGGTGACGGTGACGTTCGATACACTCATCATCGTACAGCTCGGCGGCGAGCGTTCCCGGCTGGATAGTCGTTTCGTACGTTCCAAGACGCATCGTCCCACCCATATCATCGATGTCGTACTGCTCTGGGAGCAGGTCGATGACGGGATACGGTGTGTCGGTGTCGAATTCGCTCGAATGTGCCATTTCGAGACCCACGATATTGCGGGCATACTCCACAACGGCAAGCTGAAAGCCGAGACACAGACCGAGATACGGGACATTATTCTCGCGGGCGTAGCGGATAGCATCGATCTTCCCCTCGGTTCCCCGAGAGCCGAAGCCACCGGGCACGATGATACCATCGGCGTCTTTCAGCCGTGTTTCGTGTTTGGGACCCATCTCGTCTGAATCCACCCACTGGACGTTCACGTCAGCGCGGTGTTCCAGCCCGGCGTGTTTGAGCGCCTCATACACCGAGAGGTAGGCGTCTTCCATCGCGTACTTTCCGACGAGTGCGATCTCGACTTCGTGCTCGCTGTCACGGGTAACGATATCTCGCCAGCGATTTTCTCGCTCTGGTTTCGGGATCGCTCGCTCTGTGAGACCGAGCTGGTCCATCACGTATTCGTCAAGTCCCTCTTCTTCGATCATCAACGGGACGAAGTAGATATCCTCGGCGTCAGGGTTCGAAAACACAGCTTCGATCGGAACGTCACAGAACAGCGCGATCTTCTCTCTCGTTTCGGGGTAGAGTCGGTCGCTACACCGCCCGACGAGAATATCCGGCTGGAGACCAATGCTTCGTAGTTCTTTGACGCTGTGTTGTGTCGGCTTCGTCTTTTGTTCACCGTTTTTCGAGTACGGAACGAGCGTTACGTGCGTGAGAAGGAAATCGTCCGGATCTTGCTCGTGGACGAACTGACGGATTGCTTCGAGAAACGGCATGCTCTCGATGTCACCCACCGTCCCACCAATTTCGACGATGCAGACGTCGTGACCCTCGGCAGCCTCGCGGATGCGACGCTTGATATCATCAGAGATGTGCGGAATGATCTGGACGGTCTTTCCGAGATAATCCCCAGCGCGCTCTTTCTCGATGACGTGCTGGTAGACTTTCCCGGTCGTTACGTTGTGATCAGAAGTCATATCGATGTCGAGAAATCGCTCGTAATTACCGAGATCGAGATCAACCTCCCCGCCGTCCTTCAAGACGTACACCTCCCCGTGTTGGAAAGGGTTCATCGTTCCCGCATCAACGTTCAGATACGGATCAATTTTGACGGCGGTGACATCAAATCCAGCGTTGGAAAGTAGCCGGCCGGTGCTCGCGGCCGTGATCCCCTTACCAAGCCCCGACATCACGCCACCTGTGACGAAAATGAATTTATTCCCTAAAGAAGGGTCGTAGCTCCTAGGTGCTGTCGGCATACTGACCGTGGGCCATTATTGGTGAAAACGGTTTCGGGCGGCCGCTCTACCAGAGAATATCTAGCGTACCACAGAAGAAAGAGACGATGCTGTTTGTGAACTCAAACAGCAATATCAGAAACAGCAACAGGCCGAGCATCAACGCAACAGCTGTCATATTAACTGATATTCAGTTCAGTTCTGAGAAACTCAACGACCCGTGCTGCGACTTTCTCAGTCTGGCCGACGAAGAAGTGATCGGCACGCATTCCCTCGACTGTGTCGTTCAATGCTCGCGCTCGCTCGACGATCGGTTCCCATTCAGCGGTCGAATCGCGTTCGCCGTAGACAATCTGGACAGGGCAATCGATGGCATCAAGAGCGTCCACGGCATCCAACTCTGAGATTCGTGACGCGGGAGCAAGGGCGCTGACACACGCCACGTCCATTTCGGCCCCAGCGAGGAGCGCGAGAGTACCGCCGAAGCTGAAGCCATACAGACCGACACGGTCGTACCGATCGCTCGCCCACCGAACGGCGTTCAGTGTATCCGTGTGCTCACCAACACCCTCGGCCCACTCACCGTAGTCGAATCGAAGCGAGGCAATACCACCATCTCCATTCCCATTCCCATTCCCGTTTTCGCGTGCGAGTTCGTTGCTGACTGTGGTCAGTCGGGCATCCGAGCGTGACCCACCCATCTGTGGATGGGGCGGACAGGCAACGACACAAGCTGTCGTCTCGGAACTGGAATCTGGGACGGTGAGTGTTCCCCGAACGTCGCGTGCGCCTCCCACGAGAACAGGTTCGTTCGGGCTCATCGCACCCTCCTGCCGGCAATTGAACTGTTCATAAATCATGTTGATGAGTACGTGCTTTAATAGGATGGGTCGTTATAGTCCAATTATGGGAATCCTTTCACGGACATCATACGTCATTCGCTCAAAAATCAACGCCCTCCTCAATCGCGCCGAAGATCCGTCGGAAACACTCGATTATTCCTACGAGCAGATGCGAGACGAGTTACAAGAGGTCAAGCAAGGCATCGCTGATCTCACCACACAGAAAAAGCGCCTCGAAATGCAGCGACGGCGTCTTGAAGAAAACATTAACAAACACAACGAACAGGCACGCGAAGCGGTTAATCAGGACCGCGAGGACCTCGCTCGTCGGGCATTAGAGAAGAAAAAGCAGAAGATGAACCAGATTGAGGACCTCGAAGGACAGATAGCGAACCTTCAGGAGACCCAAGATACTCTCGTCGATAAGAAAAACCAGCTCGAAAACCGTATCGAGGAGTTCCGCACGAAAAAGGAGTCGATGAAGGCACGCTACGAGGCTGCCGAAGCGTCTGCACGGGTCTCGGAAGCCATCACGGGAGCAGGTGACGAGATGGCAGACGTCTCTCAATCCATCGAACGAGCCGAAGAGCGAACCGAGGAAATGGAAGCCCGATCGGCTGCCCTCGATGAGCTGGAGGAGACGGGCGCGCTCGATAGTGCTCTCTCGGATAAAGACAGCATCGACCGAGAACTCGAAAACCTATCGAGTGACCGGGAAGTCGAGAAAGAACTCGAAACGCTCCGCTCAGACATGGGAAAGGAATCGGGAAACGGAAACAAAACCGAGAGTGAAACGGATTCCACCGTAGAAACTGAAACAGATTCTGACACGGAGAGTGCCGACCCAGAGGTTGAGGCCGAACTGGAAGAGCTGCGAGATGACGACTCGAATACGTGATGGGTGTCAGTTACAAATTCTGCGAACACTTGAAGAGATAACAGACCTGTTCGGTAAGCGATTGAGTGACCTGTTCTCGGTCGCTCAATCAGATGTCGAGCCTAAAATGTCCGGTTCGATTCGTTTCTGATCGCGTTCCTGTTGGAGGTGCGCCCTGAACGCCCCAATCTCGACATCGTTTTGTTCTCGTTCTTTTCGGTCACGGACAGAGATCGTTCCAGCTTCTTCTTCGGTGTCACCGACGATGAGCATGTACGGGACACGGTCATCGTGTGCTGTCTGAATCTTCTTTCCGACGGTCCACGAGCGGTCCTCGACGGTCACGCGGAACTCACCGAGTTCGGCTGCAATAGCCTGTGCATACTCGATATTGTCGTCAGAGACTGGCAGAATGCGGACCTGTTCGGGTGCAAGCCAGAGTGGAAACGTCCCGTTGAAGTGCTCGATAATGACGCCCATGAACCGCTCGAACGAGCCAAGCAGTGCGCGATGAATCATCACTGGCCGGTGTTCCTCGTTGTCTTCTCCGATGTACGTGAGATCGAGGCGTTCCGGGATGTTGAAATCGAGCTGGACGGTCCCGATCGTCCACTCACGCCCGAGCGCGTCCTTCGCGTTGATTCCGATTTTCGGGCCATAGAAGGCGGCTTCGCCCGCTTCAACATCATATGCGAGATCATCGGATTCGAGTGCATCACGCAGTGCGTCCGTCGCATCGCTCCAGATCTCGTCGCTTCCGATCGCGTTCTCGCCCTTTGTTTCCAGTTTGTAGAGCACTTCGAGGTCGAAGTTTCCATAGATGTCTTCGATACTACGAAGCGTCTCTGCGATTTCATCACGGATCTGGTCGGGACGGACGAACGCGTGACCGTCGTCTTGCGTCAAGCCACGAACACGAAGGAGACCAGAGAGTTCCCCCGACTGTTCGTTCCGGTAGACGGTGCCGAATTCAGAGAAGCGAATTGGTAAGTCGCGGTAAGAGTGTTGCTCGTTGGCGTAGATGGACGCGTGGTTCGCACAGTTCATCGGCTTGAGACCGTACTCTGTGTCGTCCTGTTCCCAGTTGAACATCTCACCTTCGGCGGTGAAGGTGTCGTAGTGTCCCGTCGGCTTCCAGAGTTTGGCCTTATTCAGTTCGGGCGTCCACACCTCTTCGTAGCCGAGTTCGTCGTTCTTATTCCGAATATAATCCTCCAACGCTCGACGGATCTTCATCCCGTTTGGGTGATAATGCGGACACCCGGGCGAATGATCCGGGATGGAAAACAGATCCATCTCACGGCCAATCTTGCGATGATCCCGCTCTTTGGCCTTCTCGCGCCGCGTGAGGAACGCATCGAGTTCGTCCTCGGATTCGAACGCCGTGCCGTAGACGCGTGTGAGACTCTCGTTTTCTTCCTCACCGCGCCAGTAGGCCGACGAGATTGAAAGGAGCTTGAACGCGCCGATCTCTCCCGTCGAGTCGACGTGTGGTCCCTTGCAGAGGTCTTCGAATTCGCCCTGCTGGTAGAACGAAACTGGATCTTCACCGGCCGCCTCAGTCTCCAGAATGTCGCGCTTGAACGGATTATCTTGGTAGAGTTCGAACGCTTCCGCTCGCGGATAAGAGAGTCGTTCGATCGGAATGTCTTCATCGATAATATCCTGAGCTTCGGTCTCGATTTGATCGAGTGCGCTCTCATCGAGATCGACACCGTAGATATCGTAGTAGAACCCATCGTCTGTCCACGGACCAATAGCGAGCTTCGCGTTGGGGTACAGGCGCAACAGCGCTTGTGCAAAGACGTGTGCTCCCGAGTGACGGAGCACATCAATGTACTCGTCGCTTCCATCTGTGACGATCTCGATACGCGCACCATCGTGAACAGGCGTGCGTGCATCCACGAGATCTCCGTCGATGACTCCGGCAACGGTGTCGCGTCCGAGACCCGCTCCGATCTCGTAGGCAACATCCTCGACCGTCGCGCCTTCCTCGACGGACAGTTGAGAATCGTCCGGTAAGATGACCGAAATAGCGTCCATATACGAGGAAACCGAGGATGGAGGATAAGTGTGTTGAGAGCGTCCGAACCGTTTCGTTTTAATCGTCGCTCGGGATGGCTGCTCGATCTATTGTTTCGGATTCTTGCCACTCAGTTGCAATTGTCTGGACCCGATCCATTGGAGTGGTCGTCTCGGTCTCAGTTTCGTCTGTGGATGGAACCACCCAATCGAGTTCATCGTCTGTGCGGGCAGCAAGCGCCACGGTTGGGAGCGTGACGAACTCGTGGGTTTCGCCGGTAATCGACGAATGCACTGTTCGTTGCTCGAATCCACCTTCGAGCGTCACACCGTTGTGCGAGGCCCACTGTCTGAACTCGGTGATGCGACGGCGGAGGGACGCCCCGGTATCAGTTCGAGCGACGGACGATCCAGTACTAATTCGCTCTCCCCACACGGTGACAGTGAAGTCCTTGATATACCCCTCAGCTGCGAACATATCGAGCCGATCGATGATCGATTCGACATGAACACCAGCACTAGATGAGAGTGACCGAACGTACAATTCTAGCGTTCTGGATGAGGTGGCTTCATCGGACATCTTGATTGTACACCACGGGATAAACGATTAAAAACGTTCGCTCTGTTCGATTCCCTGTCAATCCACACAACAAGATTCACTGGCTAGATATATATTCACACGATAATCGATGCCAATGATTGCGGACTCAAAAGCGTGACGGCCACCGGACGTTGCGATCACTCAGCGCCCGTCCCCGGTCGCTCAACCGTCGAGAGATCAATCACTCCACCCGGCATGGGGATACCGTCGTACGGATCGTCGGCCAAGAGAAGCGAGCCATCGAGATCAGCGTAGTCGACGAGTGGGGTGAGATGGCAGGCAGCTGCAATCGCCGCGTTTGTCTCGACCATACACCCGAGCATGACATCGAGACCGTGTGCACGAGCAGCGTTGATCATTTTGATCGCTTCGAGTGGGCCCGCACATTTCATGAGTTTGATAACGATGATGTCGGCTCTGTCTGCAACGCGAGGCACATCAGTAAGCGTCACACACGACTCATCAAGCGCAATTGGGACCGCTGAACGTTCGTGGACGAATCGAAGTCCCTCGGGGTTCGTTGCTGGGAGCGGCTGTTCGAGGAATTCGATGTCGTGGTCGGCAAGCATTTCGCTCATCTCGACCGCCTCGCGTGGCGTCCACGCTTCGTTCGCATCGACACGGATTCGAGCCTCGGGTGCAGCGTCCCGAACGGCTGCAACGATTTCTTCGTCTCGATCGGTTCCGAGTTTCGTTTTGAGGACTGAGTAACCATCTGCGACGGCCGTTCGCGCTTTCTCTGCCATCACGTCGGTCGCGTCGAGACCGACGGTGAACGAGGAGGTGATGGTTCGGTCCGGATCGAATCCGAACAGACGATAGAGCGGGAGATCGAGCCGTTTCCCGACGAGATCGCACAACGCAATCGAAATCGCGGCCTTTGCAGCCGGATTGTCCCCGACTCGGGCAGCTATCTCACGTTCGATCGCATTTCTGTTCAACGGATCATCCGCCTGCTCGACGATCGAGAGGAGATCAGGAAGCACGGCCTCAACGGTGTCGGGCGTTTCACCGTAATACTGCGATGGTGCCGCCGCACCAATCCCCGTGTGTTCGCCATCATCGATGCGAACGACGACGTTCTCGGCCGTTTTCGTCGTTTCTCGCGAGATGGTAAACGGATGGTCGAGTGGCAGGGCAACACGCTCGAACGTAGTGTTCAGGCTCATTGGTTCTCGATTACGTCTACGAGTTCGTCTGGATCGAATCTGACAGGGTCTGTTGCTGGAACACCGATCGCGTCTTCGTACGTAGCGATGTGCTCGCGCGCGTCTTCGGTGTCGGTCGAAGACGTATTGAGCGCGCCAGCGACGACCGGACAGGGATTGACCGGACGAGCGAGCGATTCGTAGAGATCAACGGTCTCTGAAACCGGGCGGAGAGGGAACGACTCGTATCCGTGAACAACCTCCTTATCGACCTCGTGGCAGAGGATCATTGCGTCGGGCATCGATCCGTGGAGAATACCGCACGTCACAGCCGAGTACGCGGGGTGCGAGATCGATCCCTGTCCTTCTACGAAGAGGTAATCGTGGTTCTTCCGCTCAAGCAGCATCTGCTCGACAGCACCAGCGGTAAAATCGCTCACGACACGGTCGATGACGATACCGCTTCCATCAACCATTACGCCTGTCTGTCCTGTCGGAACGAATCCAGCGTCGAGACCACGATCGCGTGCGGCCTGTACGAGTTCCATCGTCGTGGTCATCTTTCCAACAGAGCAGTCTGTCCCGACGGTGAGGACAACTGTCGCGTCGAGATCCCGAGCGACACCATCGCTCACCGATAGGTCGTCTGGTGAGCGGCGAACGTCCCAGATCTGGCAGTCGTTCTCCGATGCAAGACGAGCGAATTCGGTGTCTGTGGCGAGGAAGTGATGGAGACCAGCCCATACATCACAGCCGCGGGAAAGCGCACCAGTGACATCCGACCGCCACGTTTCCTCAAAGCCGCCGCCGATCGGTGCGATACCGATGACGAGCGCGTCGATCTCTGGTGTGTCACCGATGTTGGAAACGATGGGTGCTTCTTGTACGTCGGAAAGGTGATCACTCACCTGATCGCCAGCAGTGGCCCGGTCGATGACGGCCACAATGTCGTGTTCACCGTACCGGAGTAGTCCCTGAGCGGTCTTGGCCCGGCCGGGAAATGCTTCATGAGCTAGAATTGCTAGTCGCATACTCGCTCACTTGTTGTACGGGTAGTTAATTTGATTGTTCCTGTTTGTGCATTTCGTCCGACCATCGATAGTGAAAATTGAAAGTAGTGACAAATATTGCATAGATCCGTTATACAGAAGCTGTAGGTCGGATGGTCCGCTGTGGCTCGCTTTTGCAGGTTCGGCGGCTATTCGGTCGTCAGGCCTTCTGTTTCGACGCGCATGACAGCTTCACCATCAGGGAGATTTGGTGCGTCAACGAGCCGGACGACGCGTTTCGTGCCTTTGGAGTTGCGGAGATAGAGTCGAATGGTGGATTTGTGGCCGAGGATATTACCACCGATGGGCTTTGTCGGGTCGCCGAAATACGAGTCAGGATTGCTTTGGACCTGATTCGTCACAAGGACTGCGGCGTTGTAGAGCACGGCAAGCCGCGAGAGGTCGTGGAGATGTCGGTTGAGCTTCTGCTGGCGTTGGGCAAGTGTGCCACGTCCGACGTATTCGGCACGAAAGTGGCCGGTGAGTGAGTCGACGCAGATCAGTCGAACCGGCCATTCGGTCTCTTCGTGTTCAGCTGCGATCTCACGCGCTTTCTCGACCAGTAACATCTGGTGATCCGAGTTGAATGCCTTGGCGACGTGTATCTTGTCGAGCACTGCCTCGATGAGCAGATTCATCGCTGTCTCGTCGGTCGGATCGCCCGCAATGTCCCGTTGCTCCAGTAGGGCGGTGAGACGTTCCTCGGAGAGACCACGAACCATCTCCTCAATGCGTTCGGGGCGGAACGTGTCCTCGGAGTCGATGAAGACGGCCCGTCCGTCAAGGCCACCGTGCGCTTCAGGCAGTTGCGCGTTCACTGCGAGTTGGTGGGTCACCTGCGATTTTCCGACGCCGAATTCGCCGTACACTTCAGAAATCGACTGCGTTTCGATGCCACCCCCAATGAGGTCGTCGACCTCCTCAACCAGCCAGCGGAGTGAGCCGATCTTCTCGCGGTGGTCGAGAATGCTCGTGCCGCTTTTGAACCCACCGACGTCAGCCGCCTCGCGCGCAGCGTTGATGATGGTTGCCGCTGTATTCTCGCCGATGTCTACTGTATTCGAGAGTTCGCTCGGGCTGGCGACCGCGATCCCCTGATACGAGTCAAAGCCCGACTCGATAAGTTTGTCAGCGGTCGCGGGACCGACACTCGGGAGACGCTCTAAGTCCGCGGTTGCTGCCATGCACTGAGAAAGGTTCTACAAGAAGATAAGCCAGCGTCAATAGCACCGTGAAAGTGATATCGGCCAGAATGAAATGGCCGAAAACGGAGCCTAAATCCATTATGAGCGGTGTTGAGATCACTTTCAGTGGGTTGCTTACTGTCGCTTTTATCTGTCCTTCAATATATATTATATTTATATTTTAGTATAGAGAATTCACCTGTGTTCTCACAGACGGGAGCGTTCCGAGGACGAATCCTATGGCACTTGAATCAGCACGCAATCGGATCGGGAAACGACAGCCGCCGTGGATGATCCGTCTCACGACTGTCTCGGCTCTACTACAGACTTCCACAGTGACCGACACCTGCACTCGACGACAACGGCTATGTGTGGCACGGTCGATGGTTTCGGTGTGAATGTCACGATCATCGACTACGGCGTTGGAAACCTCCGAAGTCTCCAGCGCGGACTCGAACGCGCCGGTGCCGTGGTTTCGGTGTCCGACGATCCTGCGGTGATTTCGGACGCCGAATCTCTCGTTCTGCCCGGTGTTGGAGCCTTCGAAGAGTGTATGCGCAACTCCGAACCGTTTCACGACGTTCTCATCGAGAAGGCTGCCGATACGCCAATTCTCGGTATCTGCGTCGGGCTTCAGCTCATGTTCACCGAGAGTACGGAAGGCGCACCTGAGGGCGAGGTCGTGGAGGGTCTCGATCTTCTCGACGGGCGCGTCGAGCGCCTCCCCGATTCGGTGAACGTTCCGCACATGGGTTGGAACGAACTCACGGCCAAGCGTGAACACCCGCTTGTAGGAGGGATCACAGACAACGTGGCCACAGCGACATCACAAACAGACGGAGCTGTCGATTCCGTCGATGACCCGTACGTCTACTTTGTCCACTCGTACTGCGCTGCGGTGAGTAAACAGACAGTTGCGTCGTGCGAGTACGGCCGTAAGTTTACTGCCGTCGCTGCGAACGAGGCAGGCAACGTCATGGGAACACAGTTCCACCCTGAAAAGTCGGGGGAAGCGGGACTCCGCATCCTCCAAAACTTCGTTACCTACGCTCGAAGCACCACCAATGGCGGTCAACGATTACCAACTGAGCATTGATAGACGGTAAGAATACGCCAATACTATCGATGACCCTGTAAGATCGGTCTGTTTGTACGATTAGTATCGATCCCGAGTTCTATTTAGTACATAGCAATTTTGGACAGCAACATTTAATGTTCAAGAACCAATTTATTTTGTATGCCAAACAATCCCACCACATTCACGGATGACGATGGAGAGAGCGTGACGGTTATGTTCTACGAAGGTGGGGAATTCCAAGAACTTTTCCACGGCTCGGTCGACGAGCTATCGGACCGAATGGAACAACAGATAGCCACCGATCAACTCGGTTCACAGTCAGAGAGTAAGCTCGTGGTTTCGGGGCGAGATCGACAGTCATCCAACCAATAGGAGACGGATACGACGGATCGTCCGAGCAAGACACAGAGACACCGAGACACAGAGACACAGAGACATAGAACGATTAGTGATGGCTGTATGAGCGAATCAGCCAGACAGCTACCACACTCTGTCTCCACCAGTTCCAATGTCAGTCTAAATGCCCGCCGCAGCACCCATCTGCACGAGTTGGGCAGCATGATCAGCTTTCGCTAGCAGGACTTCGCGCAGGTTCGGCGGGGCTCGCAGACGCTCTTCGAGCATGGACTGTGGAACGGCCAGCGTTCGGTCAGGAATTCCGGATTCACCATGAACTGCGAGATGGCGAGTCCCGAGTTTCATGACGAGTGGATTATCGAGTCGTTCGACCCCAACACCAGAGGTATAGAGCTGCTCATTGACTTCCTCGTGCTGGTCGCGACGCATCACCGGACGGTCACCGTCGTACGGCTCGACGTACAGTCGACCGAAGTAGTACGCCCGAGAAAATGGTTCGAACATTCTTTCCACAGTAATATGTTAGTTATTCTCATTCATAAGTATTTGGCAGTACACTTATACAGACGCACAATCAGATAAGACTCTGACAAAGGAGTCGACATCACTTTATTCAAAGAGCATCAGAAAGAGGACATGATACCGGAGCGATGGGCACAGTATTATCTCGGAAATCCCCCTAGTCTTGTCTGGTTGCTGTTTGCCAACATCGTTGGCGTACTCGTCGGCGTTCGGTATTACGTCGAAACGATGCCTACCGTATCCACATTCGCGTGGCCGCTCTATGCCGACTCACCAACTGCCGTTTTTCTCGCTCTCTTGTCACTGACGACCCTCCTACCGAATCTCGGCTATCGGCTCCGAGACACACCGATGAATCTACCACTAGCGTATCTACACACGCTGGCGTTCGTTTGGCTCGTCAAGTATGGGCTCTGGACAGCCCTCGTCCTTAACCTTCAGTTTTCGGCGTACTATCCCGAACTCTGGGCGTACTTCGGCATTCTCATCACACATCTCCTCTTTGTCGGCGAAGCCTATCTCATCCCAAACTATGGAAAGACAACTCGGGGAGCACTCGTAGTTTCGCTGGTATTGTTACTCTTCAATGATTTTGTCGACTACTGGATTGGTGATTTTTTCGGATGTGTATTACTCAATTCAAACGGACTAGTCGGAAATGCTCTTGGTCGGTGTGATCTCTACCCACCCCTCCGTGTCGATCCCGGTGTTGTTTTGCCACTCCTAACTGTAGCGCTGTCAGTGCTTTCAGTCGCACTCGCAGCGCACTCATTTGACCGATTCAAACGGACTGTTTAGGCAAATTTAGCTAGCTATCTTCGACCGTTTATTCCGTGAACGGTGCGAACGGACGACTGTCCTTTTAAGTGTGGACGGAGACGAACAATCTAATGGATCGTCGCCTCACCGTCATCATATTGGTGATTGCCGTAGTAGCGACTACTGGAGCGACGCTGAGCACGGCGACAAGTAGCCAAACACAGCCGGAAAATGACAATTCTTCAATGGGAACGGCTGTCTCGTCGTTCATGCAGGTCAGCGTAGTGGAAGCCGATAGCACCGTCGAGCGAGAGATGTGGAGGACAGCGTTCGAAAATGCCGACAACAAATCAGAACGGTCCGCACTGCTCGAACAACGCTCGAACCGGCTTTCACAGGAACTCTCATCGATTCGCAATCAGCGTAGCCAGCTCAATGGCGGGGAGAACGGCGTTGGTCAGGCCCGTAACGCTGCTCTTAGTGCTCGATTGAGTGAACTCCGTAAATCTATCAGTAATGCGAGCCGGACTGCAAACAAATCGAATGTGCGTTCTTCGAAGCTCTCGACACTTCGAAAGGAGGCGTGCACTGTTAACGTATCAAACGCATCCACAACCGTCGATGTCTCTCCGGGCGGTAGTTCGGAACTAAATTGTCCACCAGGACTGTCCAACGGAAATGGTACCGCTGGAAACAACACGACGGAAACGCCCACCAACGGAAGTGGGAACGGCACCGTCGGAAACAACACGACGGAAACGCCCACTAACGGAAGCGAAAACGGAACTGTCGGAAACAACACAACGGAAACGCCCACTAACGGAAGCGGAAACGGAACTGTCGGAAACAACACGACGGAAACGCCTGGAACGGAGACACCACAGGATCCCAACAATCAGACAGAAACGCCAACAGAGGATCCAACAGGAACGGAGACACCACAAGAGACCGAGACACCGCCAGCCGGGACAGACACGCCAACGGCAGCACCCACGATTACAGATAATAATACGAGTTCGATAGACACACCGATTCGGATCACAACGACAGCAGAGAATAGCGGTATCAGTCTGTTGAACGTCGATTCACGTAAGACACACATGGCGAATCAGAGACCGAGACTCCAACGAAACCACTAGCCGACGGTCGGTGAGAGCGTCACGGTTTTCACTACGTATCGCTTACCTCAGGTTAATGGACTCCGCCGCGCTGCTCGACCTGTTGGGCAACGAGAATCGCCGGCGCATTCTCAGGCTTCTCGCGCGAAAGCCGTGCTATGTCACCGAAATCAGCGAATATCTCGGTGTCAGCCCAAAGGCCGTCATCGATCACCTGCGCAAGCTTGAGGAAGCCGGATTAGTCGAGTCTCGCGTCGACGACCAGCGAAGAAAATATTTCTCGATCGCCCGGAACCTCCGTCTCGAAGTAAATGTCTCTCCCTACGGATTCGGTACGAAAAGCGCCTATCCGGCCAGCCGAGGATTGGATATGACTCGGTGTCGATACCTCTCTATCGATATCGCCAACCCGGATCAAGCGGCCGAACTGGCCGAGCTCGCTCACGAACTGAAACGATTAGAAGATCTCTCTAGTGAGCTATCGCTAGCCCAACGGTGGGTTCAAGGGCGACTGACAGAAGTGATGGATGGTATTTCCCGCCGGATCCACGACGAACCGACGCTTGGAGCGCCGGAAGGCGATGATGCTCGCTTCTACGCCGAAGTGTTGTCCGCGCTCGCCAACGGTGCAGACCATATCGAGCAGATCAGCCACAACGTTGATGCATCACCAGAACTCGTCGAAGATGCGCTTCTCCATCTCGCTCAACACGGCGTCATCGAACGTGAGGACAGTCGCTGGCGCTTGGTCGAGTGATCATCAATCTCACTCAATCTCTTTTGTCAGTCCGCCTCGAAGATCTCGGCCGAAGTAGTAGCCGAGAAGCGCGACGACCGCACCGATTGCCGCTCCTGCACCGACGAATTCGATTCCGAAACGACCGACTACGGCGAGCGTAAGATAGTTCGAAAGCATGCTCGCGCCTGAGGCTACTGCGCCTGCAAGACCGACTTCGAGATATCGCCGCTCGCTACTGAATCCTCCAAGCGCGAACGCGACACCGAAGACACCGATGAGACCGGTTGCGGGGATGATTGGGATGGCTCCAGCAATGAACAGCGCAATTGTGGTAAGGACGAGAGAAACAAGAAAATACCGCGGAGAGAACATCTGGCGGGCGGTATCGACGGCGCGAGTGCGGCGGGACGCAGACTTCGTTTCGGGCTGAGTGGAGGTCTCCTCTTCTACCTCGCGGAGGAGTTCGTCGGTGCGACTCATGGACGAAGACACGAGTCGAAGATATATTTCCTTTGTCCCGAGTGCAGCGTCTCGGCCCATAGCGCAGTCGAATGGAAAGCGTTGGAGTGAGGAGTGGTATCGAAAAATGAATCCAAAACGAGAGAGCGAGGAACGATAGTATTGAGGTTATCGATCCCAGAGATGCACTATGGACTCAGGGGACCGCATTCGCGTCGAGCGTAGTGGTGAGCAGTACGAGGGAGTTTGTATGCCCTCGACAACGGAAGATCACGTCGTCTTGAAGCTCGATGGCGGGTACAACATCGGTATCGAGCGTGAAGAGAGCCACGTCGAAGTGCTCGATTCGGGCGTCTACGACATCGATAGCGAAGTTGATGGTGATGAATCATCCGTCGTCGAGATCGATCCCGACCTCCCGACAATCTCGCTCATCTCTACGGGTGGAACCATCGCGTCGACCGTCGATTACCGGACCGGTGCAGTCACGTCTCAGTTCGACGCTGAGGACGTATTGCGTGCAGTGCCGGATCTGGCTGGACGGGCCAACTATCGGGGACGGGTCGTTGCCAATATTCTGAGCGAGAATATGACGCCCGAGATCTGGCAGGATCTTGCGTGGGCCGTCCACGATGAGATCGAGAACGGCGCGGACGGCGTCGTTGTCATGCACGGCACGGACACGATGCAGTACACTGCGTCTGCGCTTGCGTTCATGCTCGATACACCCGTTCCGATCGTTTTTACTGGCAGCCAGCGCTCTGCGGACCGACCATCCAGCGACAACGTGATGAACGCAGTCTGTGCGGTTGAGGCGGCCATGTCCGACTGCGCCGAGGTGTTGGTGTGTATGCACGCGACCGAGAATGATACGAGGTGTGCGCTTCACCGAGGGACCCGTGTCCGGAAGGATCACACCTCGCGCCGGAATGCTTTCGAAACGATTGGAAACGAACCGCTTGGTGAGGTAGAGTATGCGACCGAGACCGTCACATTCCAGCAGCCGTACGACGAACGAGGATCGACCACGCTCGATATCGCTCCCGATCTCGAAACCGATGTCGAGTTGCTCAAGAGCACACCCGGTATGGATGGAGCGTTTCTCGATCTCTGTGACGGAAAGGCAGGGATTGTCATCGAAGGAACAGGGCTCGGACACATCAATACAAAGTTCATCGATCACATTGCGCGACTGACCGACGACGGCACAGCGGTCGTGATGACGAGTCAGTGTCTCGATGGGCGGGTTTGCGATCGCGTCTACGATACGGGACGCGATCTACTCGAAGCGGGCGTTATCGAGGGTGAAACCATGCTCCCCGGTACCGCGATGGTGAAACTGATGTGGACACTCGCCAACCGCTCGTCCGTACGAGAAACGATGCAAACATCGCTCGCAGGAGAGATAACCGAGCGATCAGTACCGTGGACGTGAACAGCGTGAGCAGCGTGAACCACCAACTAACCATTAGGCCGGTACGAGCAGACGACTACGAACAAGTCGCGGCGTTTACTCGAAACACGTGGGAAGAGCGAGACAGCAGCGATTACATTCCACACGTCTTTCACGATTGGATCGCCGACGACGGCGGTCAAAAACGAACAGTTGTTGCCGACGCCGGTGAGGAGATCGCTGGTATCTGTCAGGCAGTCATGCTCTCATCACACGAGGCATGGGCGCAGGGAATGCGCGTCAATCCGGCGTTTCGTGGACAAGGCGTGAGTTCCGCTCTCAACGAGGCGCTCTTTGTGTGGGCGAGCGAACAGGGCGCAACCGTCTGCCGGAACATGGTGTTCTCGTGGAACGCCGCCGGGCTCGGTGGATCACGCAGTGTTGGTTTCGAACCGATCACGGAGTTCCGGTGGGCGCATCCAACACCCGAACAAGATCCAGATCAAGATCCAGAACCCGAAGCCAGTACTGTGACTGGCGCTCCTTTCGCTATCTCATCGGAATTGCGTGTCGAATCTGATCCTGCTGTGGCGTGGAGCTATTGGACGGACAGTGCTGCTCGTGAGCATCTCGGTGGGTTGGCGCTCGATTTGGACGAGTCGTGGGCTCTCTCTGAACTCACGAGAGCAAATCTCAGCCGTGCGGCGGACGAGACGTCTGTGTTCGCTGTCGTGGGGGATGAAGTGCGTGGAATGGCGTACCGAACCCGAACCTACGAACGAGAGAACGACGATGGAAAAACGGAGCTGTTTGCCGAGTACGGCGTCGGTGCGTGGGACGATCTTGCGGCTGCACGATCACTATTTGCTGCGATTAGCGCTGACGCTGCCGACGTGCAAGCCGACCGCACGCGTGTTCTCATCCCTGAGACAGTACAGTACGTCTCTGATGCAGCGTGGCTTCGGGCCGGAATCAGCGATGAGCCGGATTTCGTCCTCGGAGCCGATCTGAGCGCACATAGGTTCTGACTACCGTTCTCAGTCGCGTCACTTCACCAGTCAACTGTCAGGTTTTAACTCACCGGCCTCTGAACCTACGGACATGGATGTCGAAGCGTTCTTCGAGGAGATGCCGTTTGCGAAACTGCTCGGTATTGAGGTGACGGAAACGAACGACGGACACGCAGAAGGATGGATCGAGATGCGCGAGGACCTTTCGTGGAACCAAGATCGGGTTATGGCCCACGGTGGAGTGACGTTCACACTCGCTGACACTGTCGGTGGGGCCGCGCTCGTCTCTCTCGTTGACCAACCTGTCCCGACCATCGACATGCGAATCGATTACCTGAGCGCTGGCACTGGTGATCTCCACGCGGTGGCTGATGTCGTTCGATGCGGGAGCGATGTCGGCGTGGTCGATGTCGATGTCTACGCCGAAGACGACACACACCTCGCGGACGCACGAGGAGTGTACAAAACAGGATAACGCCGTCTTCTTGTTCTACGAAAAGTGTGGGACAACGTGCTCTCCGAGACACTCGATACTCTCGCGCATGGCGTCGGTGCCAATACCGGGGTAGTATGTACGAAGTATGAAGTGAATATCGTCGCCGAGTGCTGCTCGATAGCGTTCGAGTTCGTCGATGACCTGATCTGGTGTACCGTGAACTGCCTGTTCTTTCAACTCCGATCGCCGTTCAGCCGAAAGTTCATCGACCGATTCTCCAGAGAAGATTTCGGCGTACCGACGCTGAATGTAGAAGTAGCCGTCTTTCATCTGTTCCCACGCCTCGTCGTCCTTCGCCCCGTCTGGTGCGACGAACCCGTGCTGGAGGACGTAGATCGTGAACTCACCCGCAATGTTTTCTTCCGCGCGAACGCGTCGAATGTCCTCGACCCGTTTTTTGACACCAGCAATCGAAAGCGACGAAGGCGCACACCACGCGTCCGCTGTGCGGGCAGCGCGCCGAACAGCGGGCTTTGCTGCTCCACCGAGCATGATCGGAATATCGTGGGTTGGTTTCGGTGTGACGGTCACATCAGAAGAGATGTCATGAAACTCAGAGTCGTATTCGAGCGGCCCAGGTGACCACGCACCGCGCAATAGATTGATGTGATCGGAGAGACGCTCGACGCGTTCATCCGGCGAAATACCGAATGCGTCGAATTCGCCGGGATTCGACCCAATGGCCAACCCGAGAGTGAGCCGACCATTTGAGAGCAGATCGACCGTCGCAGCGTCTTCAGCGAGACGAACGCCGTCATACAGCGGCGACAGCGCAATGCATGGCCCGATCTCGACGGAATCAGTGACAGCGGCGAGTGCCCCGAGAGAAGGCATTACGCCGGACAGATAGCCGTCTTCCTCGAAGTGATGCTCTGAAACCCACGCGCTTGCCAGACCGGCGTCATCGATGGCCCGGCCCAGTTCGAGCAGTTCTTGGTACAGTTCGTCCATCGATCGGTCGTCATCGGGTCGACGCTGGCAGGTGAACAAACCGGTGCCGATGTCCATATCTCTGATCGATGGCCCACCCGCATAGTACCTGAGGTAACTGCGTGTCGAAACGCTGTGTTGGCCAGTGACACACCACCGGTGCTGGTTTTACTGGTGCATCCAATCTCAGTTCTATGCTCGATGATACACCAAAAACCGGTGATGCGTTTGGTCGCGCGCTCAAAGCGCATCACGCTGGTGAGAGTGCTCTCGAATTCGTCGAACGCGACGACGGCTATCTCGATGCGACCGATGTTGGATACTACTTCACACAGCACAGCGAGTGGTCCGAACAGATGCAAGCAGCGATGGCGCACGCAACGGGCCGCGTGCTGGATGTGGGCTGTGGCGCGGGGCGAGTCTCGCTGTATCTGCAAGAACAGGGCTATGGGGTGACCGGGATTGACGTTTCACAGCGCGCGGTCGAGATCTGCCGCGAGCGAGGACTCCGAAAGGCGCGCCTGCTCGATATTGCTGATATCGACCACGAGATTGACGATCCATTCGATAGCGTCCTCCTCTGTGGGAACAACTTCGGACTCGTCGGGACGCGATCAAAGGCCCCGGATATACTCGGTCGACTCGCACGCGTTACGACGCACGACGCACGACTCATCGCTCAGAGTAGGGATCCGGAAGCGACCGACAATGCAGCGCATCTCTCGTATCACGATCTGAACCGCGAGCGTGGTCGTCTTCCGGGCGCACTTCGAATGCGAGTTCGCTACGGACAGTACGCAACCCCATGGTACGACTATCTGTTCGTCGGGCCAGAGACGATGCGTGAGCTAGTCGCGCCGACAGCGTGGGACGTTACAGAAACGATCGAGAGCGAACATTCGCCAGATTACGTCGCGGTTCTCGAAAAAGAGTAAGCAGCGATGCGAGACGGGGGACCGGTTCAAATCATCCACGGAACGACCACCCACTTCGGTTATCACGTTTCGTTGATATTCGAGGACTGTTATCTCGGTGGGACCAGTACCGAAAGCGCATGAGCGATGTGCCTGACGAACTGCGCGAGCGAATTGAGAACGACCCGTTCTGTTCGACGCTCGGCATCGACCTCGCTGCTCTCGAACCGGGGTACGCCGAAACGCGCCTGACGATCACTGATGAACTCCTAAATTTCCACGGGACGCCCCACGGTGGCGCACTTTATGCGCTCGCCGACGCCGCATTCGCTGCGGCCTCGAACTCACACGGTGACACTGCTGTTGCGCTCGAAACGAACGTCTCCTATCTCGCTGCCACTGAAACGGGAACGACACTCGTTGCGACTGCTGCGGAGACACACCGGACGAATCGAACCGCCGAGTACGAGGTTCGCGTTACGGCCGAGGACGAACGTGTCGCTACATTTCGGGGACGAGTTTACCGACCCTGACTGGTTACCCTCAGTATGTTTAAGTAGGAGAATGGAACGATACTGCCCCGTTGGTATGATAGAACCAACTATAATATATTCTATGAATTGGAGGCACCACTCACGACTTCTGAAGTGGACTGTTTACTGTTACCGAAGGATTATGTGTGAGACGTACGTCTCACACTGTATGAGTGCCGACGCTGATGACTCCGATGACGGCACCGAAAAGATCGATGTCCGGGTTCCGGCACGTCTCTTACAACGGATCGATGAGGAATACGAGCGGCGAGGATACACTTCTCGATCCGAGGCCGTTCGCGATGCGCTGCGAGACTGGATAAACCCGCCAGTTACCCTCTCGAAGGAGACACTCGACGATCTCGAAGAGAGTCGTAAGCAGGCAGAGCAGGGCGAGACGGTGTCAGCTGAGGAGGCCCGTGAACGACTGGGCTTGGATGACTGACGTCAAGTATACTGAGCAGGCCCTCGAACATTTAAGCGAGTTGGATCCACAGGTCGCCGATCGGATGATGAACAAGATAAGCGAAGCCACAGAGTGGACTGAACACCGGCTCGTTCCTCTCTCCGGATTTCCATACTACAAGCTCCGTACTGGCGACTATCGTGCGATTATCGTCTGGGAGAGAGAAACCGATATTCTTCGTGTCGAGGCAGTCGGCCACCGCCGAAACGTGTACGATCGACATCTCCCGCCCTAACCGATCGGATTGGTACCGAAGATCCATGTGATGCGCCCAACGAGCTGCGCGAGTGAATCGAGAACGACACGTTCTATTCGAGCATAGTATCGACCTCACTGGCGCCGAAGCAACGACACTCGTTGCGACTGCTGCGGAGACACACCGGACGAATCGAACCGCCGAGTACGAGGTTCGCGTTACGGCCGAGGACGAACGTGTCGCTACATTTCGGGGACGAGTTTACCGACTGTGAGAAACTCGTTTGGGCTGTCGATGAAAACGAGAGACGTTCCGATTGTCGGGTTCAGTGCAGGGTGACTCGTTCGTTGCAATCGTATTCAGCGTCATTGACGCCAGCGTGGTCACATATACGAACAACCGTCTATGCACAGCCGAACCACAGCGATAGATTAGGCAATGGAACTTCGATAATATGCCGGATAACGGATATTCCTCCACCCGACAGCGAGTCGTACGCGGTGTTGCCAGTAATCTAATCCATAGTTCATTGGTTTCTGTCTCCCCAGACAAGTCAGTCGGTGACGAGCGACTTCTCGAACCAGTATTCGGTCGCCTCAAAGCCGTGGTGTTCGTAGAACTGGTGAGCTCGGGTGCGCTCTACTCCTGACGCCAAAACGATTGTCTCGCATCCTTGTTCACGTGACCACGTCTCGACAGCCTCGTACAGTCGCGTGCCACATCCCTCACCCCGGTGATCTTGGTGCGTGACGAGATCGACTAACCACGTGAACGTCCCATACCACGGGGATGTGAGCACGTACACTCCTGCAAACGCCACTGGCTGCTCAGTAGTCAACCCGAATGCTCGATAGCCCTGCGCAGTCATCGTCCGCAGACATTCGACGTGCTGGTTCACTGTGTCAACGGGCCAAAACCCATCGACAACAGGATAGAACGCTCGCCACTCTTGTTCGCTCGTAAGCTGCTCAATGGAGACCATACTACCAACTGTTGTGAAGCTCAGTAAAACGCTGCTTGTGAAGCGGTGGTTCTGAGCAGGTTGTCATTATACCAGTTCTCTCCGTTGCACCCTCCTTCACCAGACGTGTTACAGTTATATGACGGATCTGTCATCGGAAATTATCGTACGTCTTCGCTGACTCAGAGCAACAGAGTTACATCATATAAATACGCATACAGGTCTATGGACATTCTTCGACTTCCTGCCGACGAGGCTGCCGTCCGTCGCTATATCGAAGATCTTTGGCTCCCTTACAACCGCGAGCTTGAAGCGATCGTCGACCATTTCGCGCTTGTCGATGATGTCGATCTCGTAACGGAAGAACTTGAGTGGCGGCTCGATCGCCACGAAGCGAAGAGCTACCGAGCGTGGGTCGCTGTCGAGGGGTCACACGACGAGAACAACCACATCACCGCCGATATCGATAGTGATTTTGTCGGATTCATTACGACCGATATTGACGAGTCGTCGAGCGTCTTCGACCGTCCCGATCGGCTCGTTGTCTGTGATATTTATGTTCGTAAACCCTACCGTGGTACTGGTCTCGCCAACGATCTGATCGAGCGTGCCAAAGCACGGGCGCGTGAGCAGGAATGTGCCAACCTCACACTCGACGTCGATGTAGACAATGAACGTGCTATCGCCTTCTATGAAAAGCTGGGTTTTGAACCACTCCGTCAGACACTAACCACCAGCGTCGATGGGTGACCGTCGGCTCGATTGTGACGACATTACTCAATGTATATGAAATGAAATCATGATGCGACTGTATAGCTGGCAAAATCCTCACCCAATTCGTAGCCAGCCTCTGTCACTATCGCTTCTAACTTTGCCGTAGACTTCTCAACCACATACTCATTGACATGCGTCAGGACTGTTCGGGAAGCCGCTGCTTTCGCTACCGGATTTTTGGGCGGGTTATCCGTCGAGAGTAGCTCTGGGGCAACCACTGGCGTGGCTTCGAGAATCGCAAGATCAGCGTCCGTATATGCTCCACCGCCTTTCATATCGGGGCACCAATTGGCGAAATCTGGCGCATACACCATCGTTTCTGTCTCCCGTTCCAATCGAAAGCCGAGCGTATCTGACTCCGGGCGACCGTGAGCGACCGGGATTGGCGTAATTTCGAGATCGCCCACCGTGATTGGCTCACCGTGCATCAGATCCTGAATGGTGAACGCATCAGTGAGAGATGGCATCTCCCGAACAAATCGATCCTGTGCGGTTGGTGTCAAATAGAGTGCGAAATCAAGAATCTGAGCAGCGAGCGCTAGATCATTTATTCCGCCGATATGATCGCGGTGCCAGTGAGTTACGAGGACCGCGTCCACGGTACGGACACCGACTTCTCGAAGCCCTTCGTGGAACTCCGGCGGAACATCAATCAGGAGTGTTGTCGTCTCAGTTTCGATGAGAACACCACTCCGACGACGACGCGCTGTTGCGTCCGCATCAGCTAGTGTTCGAAAAGGAGGCGGGACACCAGTCACGTCGGCAGTTCCAAGCAACGTACATCGCATGCACTACCCAGTTCAGAACGACGGAAAAATCATTGTGCCCTGAGAAAAACTGCCAATCCTATACAAAATACCGACATCTCGGGCCTGAACAGAGTTCATCAGTCATCACATTGATTCGGAGAAAGACAACTCGTAGTACCCCACTGATAGGGACATCGTCACTTTGCCGATCGTTAGTCTATTCCCGGTTGCAGGATCACTCTCGTCAGCGTCGGTACGCTCATCTGTCATCACGATATCGTTCGTCGAGCAAAATGAGGTCAGTGAGCGGTTCTCGGAACAAGTATCCAATTGTGAATACCGCGAGGAGAAAGAGGATTGGGACGATAAGTGCCTCCATTCCAACAAGGGTGAATGCAATGCTCACAACGAGAATCGTGAGTACACTCTTAGTGAGTCGGAGTACGGCCCGTCGCTGACGCCCATCGACGCCAAGGGAACTCAGCAGGTGATCTGTCCCCGGATAAACGACGAACCGAGAGATTGCACCCAACAATATGAGGGCAAACGCTAACACACAGATACTCACGAGGAATTCTGCTATCTCGTCTTGGAGGCCAATACTAGATTGCAGAGCGATAACGTCTCGTCCCTGATAAACTGAGTGTAACCAGCGCACATCGGGGAGATTCATATATATCAGCATCTCTATAATACATAAATATCTTCTGCTTCATGTTCGAAAATACTCACATCGAACTGCTACTCCCGGTGATCGAACACTCGTTGTACTTTCCCGACTTCGGTACGTTCAATGGAGCCAGGATCAACGACAGTGATATTGTCGGGTTTCACAGAAAGAACCTCTTCTAATCGCTCCCGGATTCGTGTTTCGAGGGCAGTGGGTGTGTCCCCATACCCTTCGTGGTGTTCAACCGTTACTTCCATTCTGTCGAGCGAGTCCTCGCGTGTGAGATCGATGCGATACTGCGGTGCGACATCCGCGAGCGCGAGCATCGTCTCTTCAATCTGGCTCGCATAAACGTTCACACCACGAACGATGAGCAGATCGTCCGTCCGTCCGGTGATGTTATCCATCCGGGCGTGGGTTCGCCCGCACTCGCACGGTTCGCGCGTGAGCGACGTGATATCACCAGTTCGATACCGCAAGACAGGGAGCGCCTCTTTGGTGAGCGTCGTGAGAACGAGTTCGCCTGCCTCACCGTCGGGGAGCACTTCGCCTGTTTCGGGATCGATGATCTCAGGATAGAAGTGATCCTCCCAGATGTGCAGCCCGTTTTGCACTTCCGCGCACTCGATCGAGACACCCGGGCCGATGATCTCCGAGAGCCCGTACACGTCGACTGCAGTAACATCGAGAGCGTCTTCGATCTCTTCGCGCATCGGATCAGTGAACGGTTCAGCTCCAATCACTACGGTCGAAAGCGAGAGATCCTCCGCGTCAATCCTCTGCTCATCCAATTTTTCGGCGAGATACAGGCAGTACGATGGTGTGCAGGCGAGCACATCACTTTCGAGATCCTGCAGTAGATCGATCTGTCGAGCGGTGTTCCCACCACCGACGGGGATCACGCTTGCGCCGAGCGCTTCGCTGCCGTCGTGAAATCCCAATCCCCCAGTGAACAGCCCGTAGCCGTAGGCGTTCTGGACGACCTGATCGGCGGTAACCCCTGCGGCAGCCAACGAACGGGCCATCACCGACCGCCATACGTCGAGATCGCCCTCCGTATACGAGACGATCTTCGATTTACCAGTGGTCCCAGACGAGGCATGAATACGCCGCACCGCATCCCACTCGACGGCAAATAGCCCGTCGGGATACTCCGCTCGAAAGTCTTCTTTCGTCGTGAACGGTAACCGACCGCAGTCCTCGATCTCCTTAATATCGCCCGGTGAAACTCCCATCTCGTCCAATACGCCTCGATAAAATGGAACGTTCTCGTAGGCGTGCCGCACGGTTTCGCGTAATCGCTCGGCTTGGAGTGCCCGAAGCTCCTCACGATTCGCTGTTTCTACCGCATCATAAATCATGAACCGTGATATAACACCTGTTGTCAAATTCTTTGGGGTCGTCCTCACGTGAATTTCGAGACGAATCCAGTTCTATTCAGTATACTAAGAATGAACACAGAAGTTGTTCGCACGCATCATGAAAGCAGACGTATAATGACCTCCAGCTCACTCCTCACCGTTGCTGACCTCGATACGGATGCTGTCGCAACAGTGTGTGCGAACGCGACAGCGCTCGAACGCCTCGCAGAAGGTGCCGCTGTCCCCGTGGTCACTGCGTTATTCGATGACAGCACAGTCGCGCAGCTCCAGTCACTCGGGCCTGGATCACTGGTTTTCAATACAGATCCAAGAGCGGCGGTCGAAGACGCGGCAGTCATCTATACGGATGCATGGACGAGCATGGGATAAGAGGCCGAACGTGAGAAGCGACGCGAAGTCTTCGAAGACTATCAAGTGAACACTCAGCTACTCGAACACGCACCCAGCGCAGTCGTGCTTCACTGTCTCCCAGCAAATCGTGGCGAGGAAGTCACTGCAACCGTACTCGATGGGAAGCGCTCGGTCGTGTGGCAACAGGCACAAAGCCGACTGCCGATACAACATCACACCGTATCTAATTGACACTATGAATAACCAACAGAATGAGAACGTCAGACCTTCGCCGACTAGATCCACTTTCACTACGCTTGGGTGGCTTCTTTATGACGTGCGCATCTCGAAGAAAGTGGGTGAGATACCCCGAAGAAAAGTGAAAGACATGCCGACGCAACCAGCCGATTTGACATTTATCAGCCGGGGTCGACTGAGCTGTCGAATTTACTCGATGGCGCCGAATGTGTCAGTGGATTGTCTCACTGACGCTCAGCGATAACCGGAACGATGCACGCTCCGGGTCGAATCGGTGAGTAGCGCGATCATCGTTGGGAGAGAAAACCCACGATAGTGACGAGTTGATCATCATGGATAGCGAAGATAACTTGGTCAGTTCCCTGACAAATGGTGCCCACTGGCACTCCAAGTCTGGCAACCCCTTTCTCTGGAGACGCTGCCGGGACGGGTTGTCGTAACATGACTTCTCAGAAAAGCATACGATAGCGGCCTCCGTTTTGGTATTTGAGATATTATCTATGTTCTGCCACTAATAGAGACAGATATCATTCATGTATCAAAATCGAAAAGCATCATCTTCAACGAATAATGATGTTATTCAGTGGCGCGTAATCGCTCATACGGCACATTCGTAGCATCTGGGAATGAGATGATTTGTATCTATCAGACGAGTGTTCGTACCGGTGTATTTTTCTTGGGGTTAGCAGTATCTACACCCATGCTCGATGCGCCTGAAGTCGAAGAGTTAACGCCACCGGTACGCACGCTCATGGGCCCCGGCCCGAGCGACGTTCACCCTCGCGTATTGCGTGCAATGGGGACACCGTTGGTCGGCCACCTCGATCCGACGTTCATCGATCTAATGGACGAGGTGCAGGAACTGCTCCGGTATGCATTCCAGACAGAGAACCAATGGACGATTCCGATCAGCGGAACGGGTTCGGCAGCGATGGAGGCAGCGTTTGCCAACCTCGTTGAGCCCGGTGACACGGTGCTCGTGCCGACGAACGGCTATTTCGGGTATCGAATGGCAAGCATGGCAGAGCGCGCAGGCGGGTCGGTCGTCACGGTGGATGCGCCGTGGGGCAAACCACTCGACCCGGCAGATGTTCAGGATGCATTCGATACGCACCAACCGGATGTGTTCGGTTTCGTCCACGCCGAAACGAGCACCGGCGTTCGACAGCCGAACGTCAGCGATCTGACTGCCATCGCACACGCTCACGACGCGTTCGTGATCGCAGACACCGTCACGTCGCTCGGTGGTGTCGAACTGCGCGTCGATGCGTGGGATATCGATGTTGCCTACTCTGGTGGGCAAAAGTGCCTCTCGTGTCCGCCCGGCGCGAGTCCGCTGACGCTCTCCGACCGCGCGATGGATCGCGTGCTCAGCCGTGAGAACCCCGTTCGGTCGTGGTATCTCGATCTCTCGCAGTTGGAGGGCTATTGGGGCGACGATCGATCGTATCACCACACCGCGCCGATCACGAACGTGTACGCGCTCCGGGAGGCACTCAGACTCGTTGCCGAGGAAGGAATCGAAGCGCGTTGGGAGCGTCATCGCCGGGTCGCACAATCACTCGTCGACGGGCTGGCCGATATCGGTCTGGAACGCTACGCAGACGAGGAGTACTGGCTGCCGAGCCTCAACACGGTCAGTGTTCCCGACCACGTTGACGACGGCCAAATCATCGATCGTCTCTTGAACGAGTATGATCTCGAAATCGCTGGCGGACTCGGCGATCTCGCGGGAGATGTCTTCCGCATCGGTTGCATGGGACACTCTGCGCGACCAGCGAACGTGCAGTATCTCCTCGCAGCGCTTGATGACACGCTCGAAATTGAAACGCCCAAGACGCAATAAAAGCGCTCAATCAGTTCTTACACCGGACCCAGACCGTGTTCTTCCCGAAGGACGTTGATATACTCGCGGAATCCGTGTTCGAGGTCGTAGACCACCTCATATCCCATGTCGTCTTCGATCGCACTCATATCGAGTTGCTGTGTCCATGGGAGCGTTCCCTCGTCTGAGACGGTGAGGTCGGCGTCAGGGAGAATCGACTGAACCGTTTCGGCGGCTTCGCGGATCGTCGCACACACCCCACGAACGTTATAGATTCGTTGCGAGAGCTGCGAATCTGGCGTGAGTGTCGCACGGCGGAAGGCCTGAGCGATATCTTTGACGTGCTGCCAGTCGATAACCTGATCGCCGTACTGTACACTGAACGGTTCGTCGAGCGCGGGTTTTTCGACGATGTTGGCGAGAAACGCCGATCCGCCTGTCTCTCGATACGGGCCGTATGCGACAGTTGGGCGAAGCCCGACGTGTGAGACACCAAACTCCTCGTACACCCGTGCTTGATGTTCGTTGTACTCCTTGGTTGCTCCGTAGAGCGTATCGGGGTAGACGAGGTCGCTCTCGGTGACCCATCCGTGATCGTAGTTTGCGGGCGGAGCGAACACCGCTGCGCTCGACGCCCACGCGATGCGCTCGATCTGATCATTGAGGATGCGGGCAGTCTCGAACACGGTGTTCGTCCCACCGATGTTGACTTCGTGTGCGAGTCGTGGATTCTCGCGTGCACTCGTCGTGAGCAGCGCGGCGAGATGAACGATGTGGGTCGTCCCCGTCTCACGAATCGCACGAACGAAATCCGTCGGATCTGTGACATCGCCGCGACGGATAGTAACCTCATCTGCGACGCCGAGTCGTTCGAGAATATGCGTGTCTGTCGAGAGGTCGTAGGCGTACACGTCGTGTCCTTCTTCGATGAACTCCTGTGCGACGTACGAGCCAATGAATCCTGTACCACCTGTGATGAGTACGGTCGCCATACGCGCCTTTCTCTGAGGGGGTGGAAAAAGTTGCCGGGAAGACAACTAGTAGTCACACGATACGCGTCACTCGTGGAGCCCACCGACTTCCGCGTAGAACGACGACTGGAGCGTCTCGCTCATGTCGATATCAGGATCGATTCGCACGTCAAGCACCGTCGGCTGATCGGATTGTTTTGCCTCGCGGAGTGCAGGTTCGAGAGCAGCAGGCTCCTCGATTCGCGTTCCTCGCGCGCCGAAGCCTTCGGCCACGCGAACAAAGTCCGTATCGTGGAACGTCACACCAGGAATCGATTCGTCCATCTGACGGACCATTCCGAGACCCGTGTCGTTGAGTACGACGAACGTCGTTGCGGCCCCGTATTCGACCGCTGTTTCGACGGCCGTCATCGTCATCGCAAAGCCGCCATCACCAGCCACAGCAACTGTGTTTGCGCCGGTGATGAGAGCAGCGCTCACCGCTGCCGGTGCGGCCCATCCCATCCCCCCGACGCCACCACTTCCGAAGTACGTTCGTTTCGAAGGGGTCTGTAGGTAGTTCAGCAGCCAAAATCGGTTGTTCCCCGAATCGGCGGTGACGATCGTACCGCTGTCGACGACCGATTCGATTGCTGTTACTGCCCGCTGGGGTGTGATCGGAATGGCATCCGAACTGCATTCCGGAGCGTCGAAATCCGCGCGTGCTTCGCTCGCTCGCTCGGTCGCCCACCCCGATGATCGAGTGCCGGAAACAGCGAGCCGTGACAGCGTTTCGCGCGCATCGCCGACGAGACCGACATCTGCTGGATACACCCAGCCAGTGTTGCGCGCGTCGATATCTGCGTGAATGATCGTCTGCTCGTCGGGCCGGATGAACGAAGAGGACTGCCAGTTGGTGTCCATCGGGTTGAGCCGACAGCCGACGACGAGGAGAACGTCCGCTTCACTAACGATTCTGTTTGCCCCTTCGTGACCGAACGAGCCGATGACGCCCGCCGCATAGTCGTTCGTCTCGGCGATGGTCGACTTACCCAGATACGATGTCGTTACAACGGCGTCGTACGCGTTTGCGACCGCTTCGAGCTCCTCGTACGCACCGGACGCATGAACACCGTTTCCAGCGATAGCAACAGGTTTGGACGCCGATTCCAGCGCCTCGACTGCTGCTGTGATATCCCGATCTGTCGGCTGGGTCGTCCACGTCCGTGTTTGCGCTGATTCGTCCCAGAGCGACGGCAGTGGATCGTCAGGCACCTCGTCAGTGACCGCATCACCGTCGAGGACGACCGCCGTCGGACCGGGACGACCAGCAACAGCGTGCTTGAACGCTAGCTGAACGCTCCGGAGCGTCTCGACGGGCGTTCGCGGGGACCAGTGCTCTTTCGTGATCCCGTCGAGAATAGACGAAAGATCCAATCCACCGTAGTCACCACGGGCCTGCTGGTAGGGTGCAAGCGTAGAGTACTCGCCTCGTTCTGATGATTCGGTGAGCACGACCATCGGTGAGGACCCGAGGCGGGCTTCCATCTGTCCGATCGCACCAATGCTACCAATCCATGGACCCTGCCCAGCGAGAACACCCGGCCGACCAGTGAGCCGGCCGTACATTTCGGCCATCACACTCGCTTCGCGCTCATCGCGTGGTCGAATAACATCAATGTGCGAATCCGAAAGCTCCTCGAACAGTTCGATGATACGCCCACCCGGATAGCCGAATACGAACTCGACATCGACGGCTTCGAGCGTTTCGACCAATCGCTCAGCTGTCCTCATGAACAGTCACCACCGCTGTAACGGCGGTCACACGCGACGGAAATCGATCCGTTTCGGTTCGTGAGGCCAAAGTCTTCGACACTCCTGATCATCCCGTTACTAGCCGTTCGCGGCTGACTTCGTTCTATTGATCGACGGATCCTACCACAGGCACGGTTATCCGCCGCTCACGGGCGGAAACAGAGCCAGTTCATCATCTGTTTCGAGCACCGTATCGAGCCCGTCGTCAGTTACGAATGGATCGTGTGAGTTCCGGAGAACGCGGATGTGGTCGAGAAGCTCACCGTCCTCATTGAGCACCTCCTCTCGGAGCTCAGGATGCGTTTCGAGAAGCACCGAAAGCGCATCGCCGACAGTGTCCCCTGATTCAACGTTAACCGTAACCTCTCGCTCGCCTGCGGTTTCGCCGAGGTTGGCGAAGAGTTTCCAGTGCATACGATCAGTATTGGTGGGAGACACAAGAGCGTAGCCGTTGTTCTTCAGTGGATCGAACCACGACTGAAATATTAGTGCACACCACACTTCTCGACCGCGCAATCGGTCTTACGTTCGATAGTTTCGATCAAGAATCGCCACGTCGCAGTCGAGAGATTGGATTCGTTCAAAGGTCGGTGGTGAGACAAACCGCGATGCAGCACTACGGTCTTGACTCGCACCGATGATGATGAGATCGTACTCCGACGCGCGCGTTTCGAGGAATGACTCGATGGACGAGTGTGAAACGCGGGTTTCGCAGGCCGTTGCTGTCGTCTCGGCGAGATTTGCGAGCATGCCCTCAGCAGTACGACGTTGCCGTTCGTTCGTAATACAGTGAGCAACAGAGACGTGTCCTGTTTGTCCGACGAGACGAGTGGCGAAATCGAGCATACTGTGTGCGACATCACTGGCCTGTCTGACGGACACGAGGACGTGCTTCCAGTTGGTTCTATCATCGGCAGACCGGTGGACGAGCACGTCGGTGTCGCCGGTAAACAGTTCGCGGAGAAACGGTGAAAGCGAACCGTGGTGTGTCTCGTAGGGAGTGGTAATCAGGTCACAGTTCGTCTCGTGGGCAGTCCGCATGACTGTTCGGGCAGGATTCGTCCCTTCGCTTGCGACGACCACCTCACAGGGAACGCCGACTTTCGTCCGGATAACGTTCGCTCGCAGTTCGAGTGCGGACGCAAACGCGGATGCGGCGCGCTGTTCGGTCATCTGTTCGTCCGTGTCATCCGTATCCGTGTCGTTGCTGTCTGTTGGATTATGCCCGACAGGCACCGTGTTCCCATCAACAGTCCGACCGGCAACTTCAATCTCATCTTCCTTGACCATGTGGAGCAAGACGACCTTTCCGGCGTCGTGTGCGGACGCAATGCGAGCGCCCAGCATTGCAGTCACCGCGGGTTGTTCACCACGCATCGGAACGAGGACGTGATCGTCTCCGTTCGTCGATTGGTAGAGATACTGGGCGCGCTCCGAATAAACTTCGCGCCGCCAGAAAATGAACACAGTTGCAACCAGTGAACTCGATATCATGATGCTCAAGACGTAGATCCCTGCTTGGTTCGGTGTTCCAGTGAGGAGCACGAGTAGTGCCGTCGAGAACGCAGACGGAATCTCGACGTTGAGTCCCCACGTGAAAGCCCCTGTGAGAAAAATACTCAGTGCCGCTCCACCCGGAGAAACGCCTGCAAGAGATCCAGCACCGAACAGGACGTCAGCAGGGAGGATGAGCGTCACCCACCCACAGACTGCACCAATGGTGAGTCCTCCCACAAACTTCCACGGTCTCGAATATTTCCCCTCTGGGTTAGCAAAGAGCGTGTACGTGCCCGATGCAAGCGGTGGAAACAGCAGAAACGAAAGTCCATAATCCGCCTGCGAGGCGGCAGTAACGATTGCAATGAGCACAGGGATGACCAGCAGACTGGTGAGATGGACCAAATTCCGAGTCGTCTCGATCCACACACGGAATTCTCGAAGCTCCCGACGCTCGATTCGCCGGAGTCGGCGAAGGTATGCCCACAAACGATTTCTCTTGGGCATACTCGTGATTTCGAGTGCAGCGGAAAATCCGTTTCGTTAGTTGTTACAATGCTGTCGTCGCAGAAAGCGCGATTTCGATCGCGCGGTCGACGTTGTTTTTCGCCTTCTCGGGGAGTTCGTCGGCGTCCGTCTCACCCTTCTGGGTACCCAGAACGAGATTGCCATCGACGGTACAGATTGCACCAGCACGCAGTCCCTTCCGCCGAGTAAGCGAAAAGAGCACCGCCGCCTCCATCTCGACGGAGAGAAGTCCGGCGTCTTCCCACGAGTTGATGTACTCATCAGTCTCGGCGTAGAACGCATCATCCGTGGCAATTGGTCCGACGTGGGGAGCGGTCTCCGCTGCCTCAACCAGCGATGAGAGAACGTCGAAATCGGCCACCGCGGGGATTGTCTCGGATTCATAGCGTTTTGTTGTCCCCTCGTCTTTCGCTGCACCCGTTGCAACGATCATGTCTCCAATTTCGATATCGGGCTGGAGCGCTCCTGTCGTTCCGACGCGAATGAACGTTTCGACCCCCACAGCGGCGAGTTCCTCTACCGCAATTGCGGTCGAGGGGCCGCCAATTCCCGTCGAGCAGATAGTCAGTTCGCGTCCTTCGTATTCGGCGTTGACGACTGCATACTCCCGGTTCTGTGCGACAGTTTCCACGTTTTCACAGTGCCCGGCAATACGATCGACCCGGTCGGGATCACCCGGAACGAGCGCGATATCGGCTACGTCTCCCGGCGCAACAAGTAAGTGGGGCTGCTTTTGTTCAGCCATATATCAGTCTCCGGTGGCACAGTCAAACGTTTGCCGAATTCTGTGGTCTGGGTCTGGAGTCTGGAGTCTGGGTCGATGATCTATGGTTCCTGTATTGCTTCGATCGCTTCCCACGACAAGCCGGGGCGGGTTCCTTTTTCTCTCGCGGTAAGCGCACCACATGCGTTTCCAATCGTGAGTGCAGCGTGATAGTCCGATGGTGAATCGTAGAGTGTTGTGATAAATCCCGCAGCGAACGCATCCCCTGCACCGGTCGTGTCGACTGCATCGATCGAGAATCCGGAGTGGTGATGGGTCTCGTCGGGGGTCTCGACACTCGCGCCGCCGACTCCGTGTTTTCGGACGGCGATGCAGCCGTCAGGAACTTCGATCAGATCGGTCTCTCGGCGGTTGACGAAGACGATATCAGCGAGTGCGAGCGCTTGTTCGTACGTTCGATTTGTGGAGCGACGCCCGGGATCGAAGC
Source organism: Halocatena marina (assembly GCF_025913575.1). NCBI lineage: Archaea > Methanobacteriati > Methanobacteriota > Halobacteria > Halobacteriales > Natronomonadaceae > Halocatena > Halocatena marina. The sequence goes on from NZ_CP109785.1 coordinate 2,337,901, forward strand.
TCACACCGAGACCAGCCCCACGCGCTCGCTCAGCCAATATGGCCGCAGTCTCTGGATTCTGTCCGGTCAAATGGAGATGATCCGCAGTTTCGATGAACGATGCGGGAACGTCGTTCGGATCGACGGCTTCGTTTGCACCGTCGGTACCGAGGACGAACGCCTCGCCATCGGGAGCAACAACGAGATACTTCACTGCTGTCTGTCCAGTAACGACCTGTAATCCCGTTGTGTCCACGCCGTTCTCACGAAGTTCCGCTTGAGCCGCCCGACCGTCCCGATCATCCCCAACGCTGGCGATGATTCCAGCATCGACGCCGAGCTGCGAGAGAGCAACGGCGGTGTTGGCTGCGCTCCCGCCACCGCCGCTGTGTCGGTCGCTGATATCAGCTTCGCTGTCGGCCGTCGGGAGATGATCCACCTGAAGCGTGACATCCCAGTTGACGTGACCGGCGCAGATAACGCGCATTATCACACGGTTGCGCGAGTGAGGCAAAAGTATCTCGTCTTCTTCTTCCCCTTCCCCTTCCTCTCCCTCTCCCCCTTCAAGCGTTTCATTTTCATCTACTGTGAGACCGGATACGATCGTAAGCTTGCCCTGATGCTGAACGGACGATCCCGAACGACAGGAGCGTTCGAGTGACGACAGCGCTGTGACCGTTGAACGGGTTTCACGAATGCATGACGTAATTCACCGACAGGTGTGATTCGAAAACGGAGACCCGTCTGTTGGCGAGGGAGTCCGTCTGTCGATATCCGTGTTATGTTATAATAAATCACTGTTGTGCGAGGTAATCAGACGGAGCGGTGAAGCAGCTGGGTGTTGTGGAATAGTGTCCAATTATATTCTTTCTATTCTGATTTGAATACAGCACAATGAACCGCCGCCTGTTCCTGTCGGCTGTGAGCACTGGGATGATCAGTCTTGCTGGGTGTATCAGCACACTCAGTGAGAGGAAAGTACAGCTAGAGAAGATCATTCTCGTGAATACGCTCGATAGTGCGAAGAACATCTCAGTGCTTGTCCGGAACGACAGTGAGATCGTCTATTGGGCAGAGCACGAACTGGCAGGTGGCATTTGCACGAGCGCGGTGGTCGAGCCAACATGGGAAACGTCGCCTGCTGATCTCAGCGTGGCTGTCCGTCTTGCTGACCGTGATTCGTGGGAGCAGAGATCCCCCGGCAGAGGCAGTGGAGAGTGTACCGTTCTCCAAATCGAAATACTGCATCCACAAGATGGCGGCGACATCTATTTCGTAAACCGTGATTGTGCTACGTCTCCATCATCCCCGTGTTGACGCACAGACACAGATCATACGCCATCGTTTTCCGACCACCGGACGTTCAGCCGACGACGGTGAACAAGATGACGTTGTGTGCGCCGGGGCCGAGACCGACAGCTGTGACAATAGCGAGGAGCAGATAGCCTTCAGACGGTTCTTCGCGGACGTAATCAGCCATGAGATAGACGACAACGAGGGCGATGAGGATTTTGACGAGAACGAATAGCCACACACCGCCGAATTCAATGACGAGTCGCGAGACGGGCGTCTGTTCGCCGAAGCCGAGAAATTCCAGTCCAACAGCCGTCGAGAGACCGTCGAGAGCGTGTCCGAAGACAACGAGCACGCCCGCCCATCCCGTCAAATCGATCTGCAACGATCGATATCGGTGACCGACAAGCCGAACAACACCAGCGATCACGAGCGCTCCCGCGACGGCCACGCTCGGCCAGAACGCGTGAACAGGAGCGTTCCGGAACGCCGTAAGCAGCGCGATTGCGAGCACGCCGGTCAAAGCGAGCACACCCGTCAGAGCGAGAATACCGGGACAGCTATCGAACGAGAACTGCTCCGGACGGCGATGACCGACCACTGTGATGATCGTCCCCGCGATAACGAACATCGTCAGATACACAGTGGGCGCACTGGCCAACGGCACGAACAGTGACGGAATGACGGCCGCCTGTTCGAGGGCGTACAGTCCGGCACCGACGATCATCCACGGGGCAAGCGCGATGACAACCTGCTCGGTGACCGGTGGACGACGTCGGTAGAGAGCCGCAGCGACCAGTACGCTTGCCGCGAGAACGCCGATAAGATATGGAAGCGGCGGGAGCACGAACCCCTCGGGGAGAACTTGCATCGAACAAACAGTATCACGCACACGACAAAGCCCTACCGACATTGAATGAGAAACCAAGAGGAGGCAAACTGTGTCAATACGAGTAAATAACAAACAAATTTTTATTTCTGGTATGATTTTGGATAACAAATATGGATCGAATGTATCGATATCACGCTATTATATTCAGTCTTGGAGCGGTTGGTTTCCTGCTACGCGCGCACGTTCACTGGGGAGACAATGTTCCGCTTAGCACAGTCTATGGCCAAGTTGCCTTGTCAATCATCTTTCTCACTGGCGCAATCGAATACGAGTACAAATGGAGAAGAGGAACCGTTCCCCCCCGCTTGCGACGGTTTCTGTTGGGGATTGCAGCTCTCTGTCTACTGCTCATCGTGTATTCAGTCGTAGTAGACGTAGTACAACCGAATCTCAATTTTTGAGAAGCGTTGTAACGGATGTTCATGAGCGCCTGTCAAGGAGTTTCTTGTCTCAGCAACGCCAAGCAGTGGCTGCTCTCCGTGAGACAGATAGGTCCACGAGTATCAGTTGGTTACACGAAGATGAGCACGAACATGAATCGCGCTGATTTCGCTGGACGCATCGATCACACCGTTCTCGGGCCAGAAACGACGCTCGCTGACGTCGAGCGGATCGTTCAGCAAGCAGAGCGCTACGGGATGAACGCCTGCATTCCACCGTGTTACGTCGAAGAGATCGACGCCGACATCACGCTCGCCACGGTCATCGGCTTTCCCCACGGACAGCACGCGCTAGCGGCAAAACGGGCCGAAGCCGAGCAAGCGTGGCACGACGGAAGCGACGAACTCGACATGGTTCTCAACATTGGTCGCCTGCGTGCAGGAGATGACGAGGCTGTACAGGCCGACATCGAAACCGTTACTGAAACGGTTACCATCCCAGTGAAAGTCATCATCGAAACCGCACTGCTCAACACCGAGGAAAAACACCGGGCCTGCGAACTCGCACGAGCGGCGGGGGCCGATTTTGTGAAGACTTCAACCGGGTTTGCAGACGGTGGCGCGACCGTTGCGGACGTCGAGCTCATGAGCGACTACCTGCCGGTCAAAGCGAGCGGTGGCGTTGGTACCTACAAAGAAGCGATGGCGATGTTCGATGCCGGTGCAGAGCGCATCGGCGCATCGAGCGGCGTCCAGATCGTCGAAGGATATCCTGATTCGGAGTAGCCCGTCGCTGCGAGGAGACAGAGAATCTCCCTGTTTTCGACTCAGTACCTGTTGCGAACACGCACTGTTCCATTCCACTGGCTGTCCAGCGATCGTTTTGATGCCATGCGTGCACAGATTGGGCATTGATTGCTTCGTAAGGTCGTCTACCTGCTGAACCACACCATACACCAGCATCCGCACGGAAGGTTTAATCCCCTATACCTCATATTTGTTCATGCATGATTGACGAGATACAACGTGCGAACCGGGACACACGTGTCCAGTATGCGCTCATGCTCGTCTTCGGTACGTTGTGCATCGTCGCCGCGTTCGCACCTCTTCAAGAGTCAATTCGCATCACGACTGTCGGCACCCTGTTTGGGTTCACTGCCGGACTCTGGGTTTCACACCTCATCCAAGTGCTTCAGAGCGTCGCTGAAGCCAACGATGACAAGAGCAACACCTCCGCGACAGATTGAACAATGAGTCCGCCAGAATCCTCCAGCGATAGTGCCGACACGGTCACCGACTCAAAGATCACTGATGGAATTGCACTTCTCACCGGTGAGGACCCTGCCCTCGGGCCGTTTCTCCTTGTTGTCGGGATGGTCACCTGCGTGTTCGTCGCAGTCTTCCAGCTCACACTTCCAATCCCGATTGCATACCTACTCAGCGCAGGGGTGCTTTTCGTTACCGCCCTCAGCATCGGCTTCGCGTTGGTCCTCAACTCGCTCGGACATTTCGAATGAGAAACTACCATCACTGACCACGGAGACGAGAGCGATGGCGATGCTCTTCTCTTCAGGGCAGAGCACACAGATATCACGACAGGGACGCGAGAGGACTAGCACGACTCCACTCAGGGGAGTTCGATGGCACCGATTTGCTCGAATAGTCCCAACGCGTCGTCGTTGATATATCGTTCTGTGAGTTTTCCATCTTCCAAGTGATCGATGATGATACCTGTTATTTCAATAGAGTTATGAGTTGGTTCAATATCCATGAATTCACCATCATGGACTGCGCGTGTCGTATACCGGGTGACCACTTTGTCGTTCACAGCAACCATCTCAGATATCTCCATATCAATATCTGAGAAGGCATCTCTGAACGTCGCAGCTAATTTCCGATAATCGTCTGGTCCGTGAACCGGCTCATCAACCAGCGGGTTTCGATAGACGAAATCGTCTGTAACGATGTCAGGAATCAGATCGAGATCCCCACTACTGTGCCATACCTCTCGAACATCTCGACGAACGATGGCCTCGTTGTCCGCAACGTGAGAACTCATGCATGATGCCTCCACTGAATCATTGGTTGGGCGAAACAATAAACGAATTGAGTGGTCGATTTGAGTATCGAACCCGATACTACCCTTTGATGAATTTCCGGTCGGTGTCGCTGATCCGTCCGCTCCTTTCTGACCGAGTTCTCTTGGTCCGACACCGAATTGATCGGCGATAAGCTCGGTGTCCGAAAGATCGTGTCTCCCAGTGAGACGATAACTTCCATTACGATTCACTTGGCAGATAGGCGAGTTGACTGCGTCGCTCACTCGTGGCCGTGATGGTGAATGCTGAGACGTGCTGGTATTCTCACTGTGAGATAGACGAAGCTACGTCGTTCGAATCGTTTGACGCAAGTACGCACCAGTGAGTGAGTCCTCTGCGTCGAGTAGCTGTCGTGGTGTGCCTTCAAAGATGACGCTTCCCCCACGCGTGCCACCTTCCGGCCCGATATCGACGACCCAATCGGCGTTTTTCACGATATCCACATTGTGTTCGATCACGATCACCGAATTCCCTTCATTTACCAGTCGATTCAGGATCGAGAGCAGTTGCTCTAAGTCGGCCATGTGAAGACCAGTGGTCGGCTCATCGAGCACGTAGACGCTCCCCGTCTTGTGTAGCTCGTTCGAGAGTTTGATGCGTTGGCATTCGCCCCCCGAAAGCGTCGGTAGCGACTGGCCCAACGTGAGATAGCCCAAGCCCACGTCGTCGAGTGCTTCGAGCGTTCGTTGCAGCGTCGGTTTCTCGAAGAACGCTACTGCTTCGCTCACCGTCATTTCTAGAACGTCGCTGATAGTTTCTCCGCGCACGGTGTACCGAAGTACTCCGTCTTTGTACCGCTTTCCTCGACATACCTCACACGTCGACTGTATCGAATCCATGAACGCTAGATCCGTATAGATGACACCATGACCATCGCATTCCGAACATCCGCCATCCGAATTGAAACTGAAGAGGGATTTACTGACATCGTTTGCTCGGGCGAACCGTTTGCGTATGTCATCCATCAATCCGGTATACGTAGCAAGAACCGATCGAATCGATGTACTGACTGCCGATTGATCGATGCTGATCGCTTCGGGATGATCCTCCAAAAAAACGTCGAGAAGCGTGCTCTTTCCGGCCCCCGCTACTCCTGTGATGACTGTAAGGACACCCGCCGGAATGTCCACAGTAACGTCTTGCAAATTGTATCGTGACGCATTGGCAACCGTCATCTGGCCAGTTGGCTGGCGGAACGTCGACTTGATCGGCATTCTATGGTTCATGTGCCGACCTGTGTTCGTATCGGCATCGTACAACCCTTCGACAGTCCCTTGGTAGACGATTTCTCCACCGCTCTTGCCGGCATCCGGACCGATATCTACGACGTGGTCTGCTATCTCGATCACGTCAGGATCGTGTTCGACGACCAGCACAGTGTTTCCGTCGTCCCGTAACTCTCGTAGTAATTCGTTTACTCCACGAACATCACGGGGGTGCAAGCCGATCGTTGGCTCGTCGAAAATGTAGGTCATGTCGGTGAGACTGCTCGTAAGATGTTTCACCATCTTGATCCGTTGAGATTCACCCCCCGAGAGCGTCGACGTTTCTCGATTGAGGGTGAGATACTCGAGTCCAACAGTGCTGAGATGCCGTAAGCGGTCAGTTATTTCTGACACGATCGGAGTGGCAACGGGATCTTCAATATCGACTACGACCCCCATGAGTTCGTTCACGTTCATCGCGGCGAGTTGAGCGATGTTGTGATCATTGATCTCGCTGCTCAGTGCATCTTGGTTGAGTCGGGCTCCGTCGCACAGCGGGCAGACCCCACGGGATGTGACCCGATCGATGGCCTCGTGGGTTCGGTCGCTCAAAGAGCTGATGTCTCTCTCGATGTACCGCCGTGTGAACGTGTCAACGAGTCCTTCGTAATTCAGCTCGACAGTCTCGTCATTTACAGAGGACTCGACCACGGTATCACCGTGAATAAGCATCTCATATTCGGCGTCAGTGTAATTGGCCAATTTCTCGTCGCCGTCAAAGAGGCCCGATGCTGCGTACCTCTGCCACTGTTGGTGTAACGTGGAGAATTGAATTGCGCCCTCATTGAGTGACTTCGATGTGTTCAGGAGCTTCTCCAAATCGAGGGTCATCGTTTCGCCGAGACCATCGCATTCAGGACACATGCCTTCGGGTAGGTTGAACGAGAAGGCTTTGGAGTAGCCAATGTGCGGTGTACCAACCCGTGAGTACAGAAGTCTGAGCAGAGAATAAATATCAGTGATGGTGCCGACTGTCGAGCGTGAATTGCCCTGAATTGGTTTCTGATCGATGACGACCGCGGCTGAGAGATTCTCAATGGCGTCCGCGTCCGGTTGACCGTAGCTCGGAAGAAAATTCTGGACAAACGTCGAAAACACCTCGTTCAGCTGCCGTTGTGACTCCGCAGCAATCGTATCAAAGACGAGCGACGACTTGCCCGCTCCCGAAACGCCAGTGAAGACGGTGATTTGTTGTTTCGGAATTTCGAGTGAAACATTTCGAAGATTGTTCTCTCTGACCCGTGTCAACGCTATACAATCGTTTTGAGAGTTATTTTCCATAGGTTTCATTGGTGGTTTTTAATTGAGTAACACCAACATCGTTCGCCGATCCGTACTTATGACTGTGAACGACAATCCAAATAATGTTTACGATTGGGTATGTTAGGGTTATACCATGGTAGCACAAACACATGATTATAGCTTTTAGAGCAGTTGTACTGTGTATTCTCTGATTGCTAATAAATAGGTAATTATTCAGATAAAATACGCTATCGATCACATACCCACCCAAATCAGTTCTGAGACAGTATCCGGTATTCGTCGAACCACATTTCGTATTGTGTTACAGTAGCGACTTGACTACCATCGGGATTAGGCCCACTTGGATTTGGTATACGGGGATCATCGTCCGCGCCGACTCCGGCAACCAAACCGGAGGAGGTGAACATTTATGCACCGTCAACCGGTCCTTTGGGTGTGGTTTACGAGACTGGCAACCGGACGGTAGACGACGCTGTAACCCGCGTCCTCGATGGTGAGTCGCTCGATCGGACAGACGGTCTCGCGTTGCTCGCTCAGCCGGTCGAAGCGATCGCAGCAGGGGCCGACCTCGTCCGTTCTCGTTTCAGTGACGGGACGGTCGACGCCTGTAGCATTGTGAACGCCAAGGCTGGTGACTGCGCTGAGGACTGTGGTTTCTGCGCGCAGTCGGTTCATTTCGACACCGGCATCGACACGTACGGCTTTCTCGATCCCGAGGAAATCCTCGCGGCAGCACAGCGCGCCGAACGCGACGGCGCACAGCGATTTGGAATCGTCGTTGCGGAAAAAGGAGTTAGTAAGGACCGACGGCCCGACGAGTGGGACCGTGTCATCCGAGCGATTCGGTTGGTGCGGGACGAAACGAGCGTGGAAGTTGATGCAAGTCTCGGTATTCTCACACGAGAGGAAGCGGCGATCCTCGCGGCCGAAGGAATCAATCATTACAATCATAACATCGAGACTTCTCCGCGGTATTTCCCCGAAATCGTCGACACGCACTCGTTCGAGGACCGAGTTCAGACCCTCCGTGTTGCGAAAGAAGCTGGGATGGATCTCTGTGCGGGTGTTATCCTCGGGATGGGTGAAACGCCAGCCGATCGGGTCGAGGCTGCCTGTGCGCTGCAAGAGATCGGCGTCTCCTCGCTCCCAGTGAACATTCTCAATCCCGTTGCTGGAACACCACTCGGCGAGCACGAGACTGCACTCATCTCAACACAGGATCTCATCAAGACGATCGCTGTGTACAGATTTCTTCACCCGCACGCGCGTGTCCGGCTCACGGGCGGGCGTGAAGTGAACCTTGCACCGAACGAACAGCACCTCCCGTTCGAGGCGGGAGCCGACGGAATTCTCACTGGTGATTATCTCACCACCGAGGGACAGTCCCCGGGTGAAGATATCCAGATTATAGAGCGGGCAGGGCTCGAACCCAACCGCACTGTCAACGACTTCGAACCAGATGCGGTGAAAGCACGCCAAGAGGCGTCTCCTGCCGTCGAGACCGCCGCGGGAACAGCGACAAGCACCGCAGAACCCGACGACTGATTCGATCGGGGCCGACTGATTTCACTTTCGAACAACGAAACACAGACAATACAATGGACGACATCAACGTAGCGGTACTGGGTACAGGTGGTATTGGACGACGGGCACTCGATGTTTCGACGCACAAAGACTGGTTCAGACCGGTTGCGGCGTGCGATCGACACGGGATTGCGCTCGATCATACTGGACTTGACGTTGCCGAACTCCTCGATGCAACAGAGGGAAACGTCGCAAGCGAATCACAGACGAGAACCGACGGCGGGAGTGCGATCAAACAGACTGGGAAAAAGCGAGGTGTCGCTGCTTCGACACAGGCACGGAGTACTGAGACGCCGATCGATGACGTGATTGCAGAGAGCGATGAGATCGATGCAGTGCTCATCGCGCTGCCGAATCTCGAACACGACTTCATCCCACGCATCGCAGAGCGGTTCGCTGATGCCGGATACGAGGGTGTTCTGGTTGACGTACTGAAACGCTCGCGTGTAATTGGAATGCTCGATGAGCGCGAGGAGCGTCTCATCGATTCGGGAATCACATTCATCTGTGGTGCGGGTGCGACGCCGGGGGTTCTCACCGGTGCAGCCGCCCTCGCCGCCCAGTCGTTTGTAACTGTTGAATCAGTCGACATATGGTGGGGTGTCGGCCTCAAATCTGGATACGAAGACAATCGCGGGACCGTGAGAGAAGACATTGCACACCTCGATGGCTACGACATCGAGACGGCGCGTAACATGACGGACGAAGAGATCGAGCAAGTGATTGACGAACACGACGGCGTCATCGAGTTCACAGACATGGAGCACGCAGACGACGTGTTACTCGAACGCGCAGGTATTTGTGATGCGGCTGATGTCTCGGTTGGCGGGATCCTTGATGTTCGCAACGACGAGAAACCCACGACGACGACGGTCAGTGTCACTGGAACAACATTCGACGGTGAGCGCGCAACCAACACGTTCGAACTCGGGGACGCAACGAGTATGGCGGCAAACGTGAACGGTCCAGCACTTGGGTATCTGAAACGAGGCGTGCAGATGAATCAAAATGAGGTGTACGGTGTATTCGGTCCGGCAGAACTACTGCCAGGATTTTAAACGAAATGGTTGGGATAACGAGATGACTCGTGGGTTCGATCTTCGGGCACGACTCACAGACCGCGATTCGCGCGGGCTTCGACGCGGTCTCTCTCCCATCGAAACCGTGGGCGAACGAAGCCGGGTCGTTGATAGTTATGAACAGTGCTCATCGTCCGACGAACAGTTAGTGTTCGCGTCGAACAACTACCTTGGATTGGCGGACGACGAGCGGGTACGACGCGCTGGTGCTCGTGCGGCCGAAGCAATCGGAACAGGTGCCGGTGCAAGTCGGCTTGTCACCGGTGATACACCCGCACACCACGCGCTCGAACGAGACTTAGCCGCCACGAAGCAGTCCGAACGAGCGCTGGTCTTCTCATCAGGGTATGCTGCGAACGTGGGAACCATCACTGCGCTCACACCGGATGTCGTATTTTCCGATGCGTTCAATCACGCGAGCATCATCGATGGGTGCCGTCTCTCGGACGCAGAGGTTGTCGTCTACGATCACTGTGACGCTACATCGCTCGAAAAAGCAATGTCTGAGCGTGCCCGCGATCGGATCGACGAATCGTGGCTCGTCGTTACCGACTCGGTGTTCAGCATGGACGGCGATGTCGCGCCACTCACAGCGCTTTGTGACACAGCAGAGCGCTACGGCGCGTGGATGATGGTCGATGAGGCCCATGCGACCGGCGTCTTCAAAGCAGGGGGTGGCATCGTACAGCGCGAGGGACTGTCGGATCGTGTTCACATCCAACTCGGAACGCTCTCGAAAGCGTTGGCCGCACAGGGGGGATACGTCGCCGGGCACGAGGCACTGATCGAGTATCTCCTCAACACCGCGCGGTCGTTCGTCTTTTCGACAGGGCTTGCGCCACCAGCCGCCGGTGCAGCGCGCGAGGCCCTTTCGATCGCTCGTGATGGAACGCGACGGGAGCAGCTATGGAACAACGTCGAACGACTCCGTGCTGGGCTCGAATCGCTCGGGTTCGACGTACTAGGAGAGACACACATCCTTCCGGTGCTGATCGGAGATCGATCGGACGCGGTGGAATTCGCCGATCAGCTCCGAGAAGTGGGGATTATCGCGCCCGCAATCCGTCCACCGACGGTTCCCAACGGAACGAGCCGTATCCGTGTTGCACCGATGGCAACCCACACCACGCGTGATATCGAACACTGTATTGCGGCGTTCGAAACCGCAGGGCGAGAGTGTGCAATCGTATGAGAGTAGCTATTGTCGGAACTGATACAGGTGTCGGAAAGACCTTCATCACTGCCGCGTTGACCGGGGCGCTTCAGAATAGAAACTGCGATGTCCGCGCGGTGAAACCAGTCCAAACGGGTTTTCCACCGGACGATGACGCAGCAGTCATCGCAAGCGTCTGTAACGCTAAGAGCGCGATCTGTTTACGATATCTCGAAGCGCCGCTTGCGCCCGCCGTCGCCGCCGAGCGCGAGGAGATCGATCTCTCGTATGAAACGCTCTGTCAGGAGACGGCTGCTGCGCTTGACGAAACGGCGATTAGTATCGTCGAAGGAATCGGCGGTTTGCGTGTCCCGCTTGCCGACAACCGAGAAGTTGTTGATCTTGTCGCCGATCTCGAGTGTACCGCGGTGGTCGTCGCCCGTTCAGGGCTCGGAACGCTCAATCACACAGCGCTCACACTCGAAGCCCTCTCTCAGCGCGGTGTACCGGTGCTTGCAGTCGTGCTGAACGAGTATGCGGGTGCGACGACCGCAGAGCGAACGAACCCGGACGTACTCCGGTCGATGACCGACGCTCCAATACTGACGATGCCGACGGTCGATCGCGCCGACCTCGTCGCCACAGCGAGCGAACAATTGGCCCCCATCATAGAACAACTCGAATAAGGATCTCGGACGCACGGTTCTGGCAGTAATAGGGTGTAGCTGTGCACAGTATTCGTTCAGGCTCATCTCCCGAGAAAAAGTACTGCCCCGATCGGAAACTACACCCTTGCCTGTAACTGTTTGTATGATATTGATCGATTATCACTCCGAATGTGTGAGAGCACCAGTACGATAACCATGCGAAGGCATCAACATCAAGCGCCGACACCAGCACGCCCCAATCTATGACCAAGGACGCAGTCTGGAACACGTATCGAGAAATCTTGGAGCGATTGACAGACGAGATGCTCGACGTTGTCGAGGAGGAATTCGGAGGCGGCCTCGTCGGAAAAGCAATTAAAAAAGGCACAAAATCGGCAACTAAGCGTATCAAGAAGGATATGGAAAAGCAGGGTCGGATTGTCGTCGAATACGCGGCACAGGAGAATGACGGAGGACGGTATCAGCGGGAATTTCTCGCGACTAATCCAGTCTACCAGCGGTATTCGGGAAACAATCGTAGAGAGCTTGAAGAACATCTCCTCTCGCATTTCGAGACAGTCAGAGCGGATCTCGCTCCACTTGTTTCCTCTGAGACAGATGACTTCTGGGAAGCACTAGCAGAAGAGTACTCTCGAGAGGAAGCAACCGAGATTATCGAGAGACACTTCAGCCAAGCAGAAACATTCGAACGATATAAAGACGATCTCTTTCGATCCAACAAACTTGGAAATAAGGTTATCACGGTCCTCAAAGAGGGAGAAACTCGTCTGAAGAAAGATCTCGAAAGACAACTCGATTCGACGTACGACAAACAATAACGTCGGGTTGAGCGATGAAATAAAGTGTACTATCAGACCGGCTCAATCAGCCGTCGCTACGTACTGGGTGGTACCAATCTTTATATCACGGTCGATAGTTATTCTCAGTGAGGGCAATACCAACGCCCGGTACACACAGTATGGAATTCAACGGCACGTTCAAACTCGAGGACACGTCAGCTGAGGAGGTATGGCTCGCGCTCTCTGACCCAGTGTTGATCAGGGACTCGCTTCCCGGCTGTGAGTTCCTCATAGAGGTTGATGATGAGGACGTAGCGTTCGATGAACTGAGAGAAGAGTCAACCGAGGCAGAACCAACTGGTGACCCCGAGGTAATCGCAGAGCGTGCATTTCAGGAGGGTAAGCGATATGCGGCACTCGTCGAAATCGGAGTCGGAAGCGTCAATCCGAGCTTTGAGACGACAGTAACGATCGACGAGCGTGAATTCCCCGACATGACGGCGTCAGGCGAGGGAAGTGCAAATGGTAGTTCCTTCGAGATGGAGTCGGGGATGCACTTGAACGAGACCGATGACGGTGTCTCAGTCGAGTGGTGGGCCAACGCAGAGGTGTTCGGACGGGTTGCCCAGATGGGCCAGCGAGTGATGAATCCGGTGGCGAATAGAGTTGTCAAGAAATTCTTCGAACGGATTCAAGAACGGCTCAGCGAGCTCACGCTCGACGATCAAGGCGGAGACGGAGAACAAGGAACAGAGAGAGCGGGTGCTGATGAAGCAGACGACACGTCAGGCCTCTCACAGCGCATTAGAGACAGAATCGGGTTATGAATAGAGATGACGAGCGCAACCGGTGACTCTGAATCGAGACAATCGCCGGACTCGATAGCTGCCGATATCATTGCCACCATTTATCACGACCAATGACGGAAAACGACATTACACTGACGGTTAACGGCACAGAACACGATCTCACCGTCGAGCCGCGGACGCTGTTGGTGCACGCACTACGAGACGAACTCGGTTATACGGGTGCAAACGTTGGCTGTGAGAGCAGCCTTTGTGGCGCATGCACGGTTGACATGGACGGTGACGCGGTAAAATCCTGTACGGTACTTGCCGTTCAAGCCGACGGAACAGAGATCGAAACGGTTGAGGGGCTAGCAGAAGACGACGAGTTCCATCCAATTCAAGAGGGCTTCCAGAAAGAACACGGATTGCAGTGTGGTTACTGTACGCCCGGAATGATGATGACCGCGAAGGATCTGCTCGAACGGAATTCATCTCCGGACGAAGGGGAGATCAGAGAAGCCTTAGAGGGTAACCTCTGTCGATGTACTGGATATCAGAACATTGTCAATGCGGTCGAATTCGCCGCCGACCGAATGGACGCTGACACAGCAGAAGACGTCGCAGCCGACGGCGGAACAGCGACAATCGACGACAGCGACGTCGGTCGAACGGAGGGCCAATAATGTCAATGGACACAATAGAAGCCGACGAGGTCGATGTGAGTGATGTGCTCGGATCGGCCATCGAACGGCGCGAGGACCCCGCACTCATCACCGGCGAGGGAACCTACACGGACGATATTCAAGATCCGGAGATGGCCCACATGGCCGTTCTCCGGAGTCAGTACGGCCACGCTGAAATCGAGAGCATCGATACGAGCGAAGCCGAGGCAATGGACGGTGTGATTGCCGTCTACACGGCCGAAGACATCGAGGAGACAGGCACACCGGGAGATCTTCCGGTCGGGTGGCTGCTTCCGAATTTGAAAACGCCATCGCATCCGATTCTCGCGAAAGATCGAGTGCGCTACCAGGGAGATGGCGTTGCTGTCGTCGTTGCCGAGGAGCGCTATGTTGCACAGGACGCGCTCGATCGGATCGACGTCGAATACGACCGTCTCGACGCGGTTGTCGACCCCAAAGCTGCGGTCGATGAAAGTGCACCACAGGTTCACGAATGGGAGGATAGCGACGTCCAATCGAACCAAGCGTTCGACTGGGAGATCGGTGACGGCGACGCGACCGATGAGGCGTTCGAGAACGCGGCACACACTGTTTCGGTCGATCTTGAAAACCAGCGGTTGATCCCGAACGCGATGGAGCCACGCGCGACGGTAGCAGAGTACAAGCCGGGGACTGAGGAGCTGGAGGTTTTCATGACGTCCCAGAACCCCCATCTTCACCGCCAACTCATGTCGGCGGTACTCGGCGTGCCAGAGCACAAAATCCGCGTCGTTGCTCCCGAGGTCGGCGGTGGGTTCGGTAGCAAGATCCACCACTACCCAGACGAGGCGCTCACGAGCTGGTGTTCGATGCAGCTCAAACGCCCGGTGAAGTGGCAAGCGACCCGTTCCGAAACGTACCTGACGGACGCTCACGGGCGCGATCACATCACACACGGCGAACTCGCGATGGACGAAGACGGGACGATCACCGGAATGCGCGTCAAAACGTACGCGGGGATGGGCGCGTATCTCTCGACGTTTGCGCCAGCGGTTCCGACGTATCTGTACGGAACGCTGCTGTCTGGTCAGTATGACATCCCGGCGATTCACTGCAACGTAATCGGGGCCTTCACGAACGGTGCACCGGTCGATGCTTATCGTGGCGCGGGCCGACCTGAAGCGATCTACGTGGTCGAGCGCCTCGTGACACTCGGCGCACGCGAGATGGGGATGGATCCTGCAGAGTTCAGACGGCAGAACTTTGTCCCATCTGATGGCTTCCCCCACGAAACGCCCGTCGCAGTCGTTTACGACAGCGGCGACTACGAACCGGCGCTCGATAAAGCGCTGGAGATGGTCGATTACGAGGCACTCAGAGAGCGCCAAGCGGAGCTCCGCGAGGACGGTCGCTATCTGGGAATCGGCTTTTCGAGTTACATCGAGGCTTGCGGGCTTGCACCATCGGAGCTTGCAGGACAGCTCGGTGCGCAAGCAGGATTATGGGAGAGCGGACTCGTCCGCGTCCATCCAACAGGAAAAGTCACCGCTTTCAGCGGTACCTCCGGACACGGTCAGGGCCACGAGACGACCTACGCCCAGATCGTCTCCGATGAACTCGGTATTCCGTACGACGACATCGAGATCGTCGAGGGAGACACCGACGAGATTCCCCAAGGAATGGGAACGTACGGCAGCAGAAGCGCGGCAGTCGGTGGCAGCGCGCTGGTGACGAGTTCACAGAAAGTGGTTGAAAAAGCCCGGAAAATCGCTGCACACCTGCTCGAAACCGGTGAAGAGGATATCGAGTTCGAGAACGGAGAGTTTTCCGTGACAGGTGCGCCCGAGCGTTCGATGACCATTCAGGAGGTCGCCCAGCAAGCCTACCTCGCACACAACATGCCAGAGGGAGTCGAGCCGGGACTTGAGGAAACCTCCTTCTATGACCCGGACAACTTTACGTTCCCATTCGGGACGCACGTCGCGGTCGTTGAAGTCGATCCAGAGAGCGGTGAGATCGAGTTCGAACAGTACGCCGCGGTCGACGATGTGGGCAACCAGATCAACCCGAAAATCGTTGAAGGGCAGGTCCACGGTGGTATTGCACAAGGGATCGGACAAGCGCTCTACGAGCAAGCGGTATACGACGACAACGGCACGTTGGTCTCGGGGTCGATGCAGGATTACGCTGTGCCGAAAGCCGAGCATATCCCACACATGGATACCGACGACACCGTGACGCCCTCGCCACATAATCCACTTGGCGTGAAAGGTGTCGGTGAAGCGGGCACGATTGCAGCGCCACAGGCCGTCGTGAACGCTGTGACAGACGCGTTGTCACCGTTTGGCGTCGATCACATCGATATGCCAATCACAGAGGAGAAAGTGTGGCGTGCGGTGAACGAATCCGAGGAGGGATCATAACATGTATCCATCATCATTCGAGTACGAGCGGGCCGAGAGCGTCGAAGACGCGCTCTCGCTCATGGATCAGTATGCAGACGAGAACGCCGAACTGCTCGCTGGGGGCCACAGCCTGCTCCCAACGATGAAATCCGGACTCGCAAGTCCGGATGCGCTGATCGATATCGGACATATCGACGAACTAAACGGGATTGAGGAGAACGGAGAGTCTATCAATCTTGGCGCGCTCACGTCGTATTCTGCGGTTGATGACGCAGAGACGATGTGGAATGGAGCGACTGCCTTCGCAGAAGCCGCTCACCGCATCGGTGACGTGCAGGTCCGAAACCGGGGAACTGTCGGTGGGAACATCGCTCACGCAGATCCTGCCTCAGACCTCCCAGCCGCACTGCTCGCTTCAGATGGAACAGTCGTCGCTCACGGACCGGATGGCGAACGCTCGATCCCAGTCGACGACTTCTTCGAGACGATGTACACGACCGCTCTCGCTGAAGACGAGATCCTCACTCGACTCGAACTCCCAAAGCGGGGACAGAACAGTCACGTCGGTGCGTACGCGAAAAAGCCAAGCCCGTCGTCCGGATACGCAATGGTCGGTGTGGCAGTCGTGCTCGAACTCGACGGAGAGTCTGTTGACTCGGCGCGGATCGCTGCAAACGGCGCGATGGATCATGCAGTTAGGCTCGAACCGGTCGAAGAAGCGCTCACAGGCGAGACGCTTTCAGATGAGACGATCGCAGAAGCCGCCGAGCACGCGACCGACGACCTCGACACCATGCTGTTGATGGATGACCTCCAAGCATCGAGTGAGTTCCGTGCCCAACTGCTCAAGGTGTACACGAAACGTGCACTCGAAAGCGGACTCGACCGAGTGAATGCACCAGCACCAGCGGCCGACTAAACAGATCGAAGCAGCAAACCAACAAATCTGATCTGTTCTGATCCGATTCAATTCAACTCGAACCGAATTGGCAGCTACATTTTGTTTCCGTCGAAGCTGAGTCGATCCGCTTGAACCAGTTCAGTTCCTGTGATTAGCTGAGTGTTTTTTATGTTTCGCACGCCAACACCTACCAACTGATGATATCCGTAGCGCACCGAAACCGAACGAAGCTGGATTGTCGAGTATGAACGAGACGGACCGACAACATTCGTTTTCGGCGTTTAGCGAAACTGAGCTCCGCGAGCTGTTCGAATCGACGGATTACGTCGCCGAAGACGACATTGTAACCACTGTGTTGCTCGCGTTACGGCTCGATAAGCCGCTGCTCATTGAGGGTGAGCCGGGGTCGGGAAAGACCGAACTCGGGAAGGTACTCGCAACGGGATTCGATACTGAGCTCATTCGACTCCAGTGTTATGAAGGGTTGACTGCCGAGAACACTCTCTACGAGTGGAACTACACCAAACAGCTCCTCTCGATACAAGCGGGCGAACAGGGCGTTGCAGAAGAACTCGAGAGTACGAGTGACGTCGAGACAATCGACGTTCACGAAGACGGGAGTGAAGACACCGATGAAAACGGGGACGAGCCGTCGACGGTGTTCTCCGAAGAGTATCTCTTGGAACGGCCATTGCTGCGCGCGGTCTCAGCAGAGCACCCACCGCCACCCGTACTGCTCATCGACGAGATTGACCGCGCTGACGAGGAGTTTGAGGCACTCCTTTTGGAAGTGCTGTCGGACATGCAGGTCACGATTCCAGAACTCGGTACCGTTCGTGCGACCGTTCCACCGATCGTTATTATCACTTCGAACCGGACACGGGGGCTGTCGGACGCGCTGAAACGACGGTGTCTCTATCTCCACGTCGAGCCACCGTCGTACGAAAAAGAGCGTGCAATCGTCCGCCAGAAGGTGCCAGAACTCGACGGGGCGGTCGCCACCGAGGTGTGTGCAATGACCCAGCGACTCCGTGAGGAACCGTTTTTGAAACAGCCCGGCGTTGCCGAGACCTTAGATTGGGCGCGTGCCGTCGCAGAACTCCGACAGGACGGCGACGGGCCGTTGTCGCTTTCGACCGTCGAGAATACGCTCGGTTGTCTCTTAAAGGAGGTCGAAGACATCCAACGCGTCGATGATTCCTTACTGTCGGCGTTGCTGGAATCGGCGAGTGACGCCCGAGCAGAAGGATGAACGGCCCGTTTTCCGGAGAAGGCAGCGAGAACACCGACCCCAATCAGAACGGGACGATCGATGTGGTCGCGGCGCGAGATACAGTGCTGTCCGCACTGCTCGGATTCTGTCG
Source organism: Halocatena marina (assembly GCF_025913575.1). Taxonomy (NCBI): domain Archaea; kingdom Methanobacteriati; phylum Methanobacteriota; class Halobacteria; order Halobacteriales; family Natronomonadaceae; genus Halocatena; species Halocatena marina. The sequence goes on from NZ_CP109785.1 coordinate 2,356,455, forward strand.
GGTGCTCAGACAGTCGGGGGTGAACGTTCCCGCAAACGCAGCAATAACGGCTGCACGGGCGCTCGTGACAGTCGGGTTCGACGATAAAGAGCGCGTACGCGCTGCGCTTCGGGCGTCTCTTATCTCACGGCAAGCAGATATCGCCACGTTCGACCGGCTGTTTCCCGAGTTCTGGCGACGACTGACTGCCGGACTCGACATTAGCGACGGACCAGATCGTCCGGACGAACCAGATGGGCAGCTCGCTCCCCTCACCACCCGGGAAGCAGCTACGAGCGACACTAACAGGAACGCTGTCAGCGACGAGTCTGCACAAGAGAGCATTTCGCGGTGGACAAAATCATCAGGAACAACCACCGAATCAGAAAACGAATCGGAGACAACGACGACCGCACGCTACAGCCCAACGGGACACTCAGAGCCGGTGTCCATCGAGACGACAGTCCGGCACACAGAGCTCGATCGGGCAGTACGCAGACTGACGCTTGCTATCGGAGGGCTGCGTGACCGACGGTGGAGTCAAACGGGAACAGACCACGCATACGCTCGAAGAGCGCTCAGAGAGAGTATATCGACAGGAGGGACGGTCGTTTCGCTGCCACAGCGCGACCGTGCCGAACGCGCGGTCCGTGCCGTGTTGCTCGTCGATGTGAGCCGATCAGTGCTCGATATCGTCGATCGCTCCTTTCTCATTCGATTTCTGCACGCGGTGTCTACAGCATGGCGTCAGGTTCGGGTGTTCTTCTTCGATACGAACATCCGTGATGTGACTGAGCCGTTTCACGCCCCGACTGACGAGGCGGCGGTTGATGCGCTCAGACGCGCTGAAACCGAGTGGGGTGGAGGAACCCGCATTGGAAACGCACTCGATGTGGTTAGGCACGAACATCCAGATGCGATTGACCGTCGGACGGTCGTCTTCATCGTGAGCGATGGACTCGAGATGGGTGATGTTGATCGTCTCGAAGAAGGGATGGTGTGGCTGTCACACAAAGCCCGTCGTTCGTTCTGGCTCAATCCCCTTGCGGTCTCGCCCGCTTACGAACCAACAGCACGGGGGATGGCAGCAGCACTGCCCTACACCGACGGGCTGTTCGCGTTCAGCGGTCCGAGCGATCTTGCAGAGATCGCTCGACAGCTCGAACTCGACCGACGCTCGATTGGCTACGAGCACGATCCGAGACGGACCGATGCATGATCGGAACGATCGCTGTGCACGAAGCTGGCGGAGGTCGGGAAAGAGTCATTACTCACCACGAACTAGTATGTTACTAGAGAACAATGAGCGCAAGTAACTGGAGTGTACCGGAAACGGAGGTGCTCGCTGCCGCCCGTGAAGTACTTGAGGCAGATCGGCCTGCTGCGCTGGCGACGGTCGTCGACGTGCGTGGGAGTGCGTATCGCCGCCCTGGCGCGAAGATGATCATTCCCGAAGACGGTGGCGGAATCGGGAGCGTCACAGCTGGCTGTCTCGAAGAGGACGTTCGGTCGCTTGCCACTGATGTGCTCGCTGCGGGAGAACCACGCGTCGAGACGTTCGATCTAATGGGCGATGATGATGTCTGGGGACTCGGTGTCGGATGTAACGGAGTGATCGATATCCTCATCGAACCACTGTCCGAACAGTATCGACCAGTCCTCTCTGCGTTCGCAGCCGGGAACAACATCGCCGTTTGTACCGTCCTCGACAGCACCGATCGGGCACAAAGCATACAGGATGGAGCAGTGTATCTCGGTGATCGAGCGTATTGTGAACCAGCGCCAGCAACATTCGACCGCGTATCGGGAGCGTGGCCGGACTGGCTTGTCCGAGCTGTTCGGGAACCAGCCGAAACGCTCGCTTCGCGTGGGAAGGCAGAGACGGTAACGGTCGAACGCAAAGCAAGCGACGGAAGTGAAAACACAGAGCACGCGACAGTGTTCATCGACGGTGTGGCCGCACCACCAGAGCTGTTCGTGTTCGGCACCGGTCACGACGTTGAGCCAGTCTGTGAACTAGCGAAAAATGCGGACTTTCGCGTGACAGTGGTCGGATTTCGTGGCGCAAGTGCGACCGAAGATCGGTTCCCGGCTGCCGATCGTGTGGTGTCAACGTCTCCGGGACGACTCCGAGAGGATCTCACCTTCAATGAAAACACCTACGCTGTCGTAATGACACACAACTTTATTGATGATCGTCTGACTGTGGACGAACTACTCTCGACAAACGTTCCGTACATCGGTCTCATGGGGCCACGCGAACGTTTCGAGGAGATGCAAGACGATTTCGCCGAAGAGGAACAGGCCAAGACTCCCAACGAACTACAGAATCTCTACACTCCCGCCGGACTCGACCTCGGTGGTGATACTCCGTACCAAATAGCCCACAGCATTGTTTCAGAGCTACTTGTAGTTGATAATAACCGGGCACCGCGACACCTCAAAGCCCGTGAGGGACCAATCCACGAGCGCGTGACACTTGGTTCACCACAATCAGACGACTAATCGAACCGGGATACAGATTCGTTCGATCACCCACGTATCGATCAAACAACCATATGTTATTTCCTAACCCATTTTTGTCGTGGCCACACAATTAAACACATGAACCGACGCAAACTTCTCAAAAGTGTTGCTGGGGGCGTCACACTCGGACTAGCGGGATGTATTGCTCGTCAGAGCAGCACCGATGCAACCAATGGAAACGAGACGACGAACAACTCGGAAGACAAAACTGACCACGAAAACCGAACTGAGAACGAGGGATCCGGTACTGATACCGATTCTGATGGAACCCAATCAGGAAAGCAGCAATCGACACTTGCAAAAAAATCGTTCAACGTTGTCTCGAGTGGGTGTGGGAAGGAAAAAATAGAGACCAACGCCTCGTTCGAGGGGCGCACTGTTCAGGTTACAGGAACAATCAGTGGATCGAACTCCTGCTATACAGCTGAGCTGAAGGATGTAACACTCGAACAGGATACCCTGACCGTGAGGATTCGGTCGTTCGAGAATAAGAACAACGAACTCTGTTCGATGTGCCTATCAAATATCGAATATAACACCACGTGCACCTTCGAAGACGAGCTTCCAAACCGAGTCGTCGTCGTCCACAATGGCAAGGAAGCCATGAGCAAACGACGATCATAACTCCATTGCTGCAGATCTGAATTGACCGATTTTCGATATAACACAAGCTAGTTCGAATTTGATTGGTAAAAGATTATTTGATGCGAATCGGTCTTTTGGTTGGCCAAAAAATATTTCCCAGTTTGAGAATCTTTAAGTAGGAAGCGTGAGTATTCAGAGGTGTAATGAGCACCCAAGAAGAGCGAATTCGTCAGAAGAAGGGTGACGTCGAAGAGAATGCACTGCGCATCGACACAGATCGCGCAGAGCAGATCATCGACGCGCTCAACACAGACCTAGCAAACTCGTACGTTCTATACCACCAGCTAAAAAAGCACCACTGGAACGTCGAAGGTGCAGAGTTCCTCGAACTGCACCGCTTCCTCGAAGAAGCGTACGAAACGGTCGAAGAAGGAGCAGACGAGATTGCAGAGCGTGCTCAGGCTCTTGGTGGGGTTCCGGTTGCAGGACCATCTGCACAAGAAGAGCGCGCGACGGTCACGTTCGAAGGGGAAGACGTGTACGACGTTCGACTGTCGCTCAGAAACGATCTTGAGATATACGGTGACATCATCGAGTCACTCCGCGATCACATCGAACTCAGTGACAATCTTGGCGACTTCGCGACGAGTGAGATGTTGCGCGAGATTCTCGTCGAGGTCGAAGAGGATGCACACCACATCGAACACTACCTCGAAGACGACACCCTCGTCCTCGAAGAAGCAACTCACTGAGAGACAGTAGTTGCCAGACCACGGATCGATTTCTTCTCGGGTTGTTTGCGGTTTCGGTTCGTTCCTTAGTAATATGAGAACATCGAGGCTACGAACTCATCGTTCGAGGTCAACGACGAGATCCGTCGCGATCCACGCATCGTGATTGCCCGATTCGACGAAAACGGTCTTCTCCGGTGCGGTAGCGTGTGTAGTGATGATAGCCTCGGTGTCGTCAGCCGTCGGCAGAGTGGCCATTATCGGTGATTAGGCTGGCCTAAAGTCAAAAACGTTTTGGTTGGCCTAGACCGGAAGCCAATCTGTGAGAATATCGTCCTCCGTGAGATGCCAACGGTGTTTCCCGGGACTGAGTTCGATGAGAATATCGAACTGGGGCATGAGTTCCGAAACAACCTCACACTCAAGTTCGACCGGGAGGTGAAAATGTCCCATTCCATTGGTCTCGCCGATTCGTTCGGTGACGGTATCGAGAAACGACTCAATTCCATTTGTCCCGTACATGTCGACGAGGGGTCGGAGCGAATCGACACAGACGCGCAGTTCTCCCGGCGAGAGTCCCTCCGCAGCAGCGTCAAAGTCATCAATTGCACTGAGCATCTCTCTCTCTAACGCTGAGACGTCCAGTGGACTCGATGCGTTTGCACTGATTGCGGCGCTGCGCATTGCAGGACGATGATCGATGACCCGATAGGTGTCCGCATCAGTCGTCTCTGAACATCGGGTACCGACCCCGTAGCTGTCGGTCGCAACGACCAATCGCCATCGGGATTCAGCGTCTGCAGTCCCCATCAACTGGCGAGAGAGTTCGAGGTGCGTCCCATCACGAACCGGGCCGGCGATGAGCAGATTACACCCGCGCTGCTTGAGGGCCGAAAGCGAACGAGCGAATGCTCTTGTTTCATTCTCCCCATCCATCCTAATGATACACAGTACTACCTGTATATATTATAAACTTTCTGGAAGCATCAAAGTCGCACTTCCGATACGTGTTTCACTTCGGGGAGTAGAGTACCTGTATGAGCCGGCGTCACGATGATGATCTCGACGAACTGCTCTCGGAGCTCTCGGGGACACTCTCGGAGTTACAAGACGTTCTCGCTGATGAAGAACGCCACCGTCAGCCCCGTGATCAGCACCAGGCACGGGAGCGACGTCGTCCGCCATCACCGAGACGGTTTCTTCGATTTACCGAAGAGCACACGATTCCAACGCTCATCTCACTTCTGGAGACGAATATTCGCGCGCTCGAACTTCTCCAAGGATTGCTTCGACTCGTCAATGGCCGCGACGATGGACGGCAATCTGATTCGACGCCATTCAAAACCAGTCGGCGTGTTCGAACGACTGGCCGTCGCACGCTCGATACACTGGATGATGCCCTTTCGGATCTGCAAGGCGCATTAGACGGAGAACCAACTGACTCCGAAGCCCGCACTCTCTTAGATGATGCCCGTGCACTCCGCGAGGAGATTGATACACAGCTCACTGGCGCGAGGACAGAACAAAGTCGTTCGAACAGTAGAGACCGAGATCAAGATCAAGACCGAGAACAGTCTCAAGGTCAAGAAGACGATGGCGTCATCACGATCGACGTTGAAGAAGAGACAGACAGTGATGAGAATGAAGACACTGACGAGCTAAGCGTCGACGACGAGCTCGATACGATCAAGCGTGAGCTCCGAGATGACGACGATCAAGGACATGATTGAGCGATTGATGGTTTGAAGTACAGAAGCCGGAATGTATTCAGATACTCGGTGATCTATTATGAGAATAGAAAGTGAGATTTTTGCGCGTCGGGAAGCGAGGTGTGGATAATGGCTATCACGGATGTATGTATCCTCATTCCGACATTTAACGAGGCTTCAACCATCGGTGGTGTCATCGACGGATTTACTGATCAAGGATACACGAACGTCCTCGTTATCGATGGCCGTTCGACCGATGGCACCCAAGAAATCGCCACAGAGCACGGTGCACGCGTCATCGAACAGCGGCGTTCTGGAAAGGGACAAGCGGTTCGTGAGGGGCTCGAATACATCGAGTCGTCGTACATCCTCATGATCGACGGGGATGCGACCTACGACCCAGCAGACGCAGACCAGCTCCTCAACCCGCTGGTTGAGGGACGGGCAGAACACGTCATCGGCAATCGATTCGCCAATATGGACGAACAGGCAATGAACCGACTCAATCAGTTCGGCAACCGGGTCATCAACGGGACGTTTGCGATGATCCACGGACGTGATTTCGGCGATATTCTCAGCGGGTACCGGGCGTTCACTCGTGAATCGCTCGAGCGATTCGTCCTTACAGCTGATGGGTTCACGATCGAAACCGAACTCGCCGTTGCGTGCGTCAAACACCGGATTCCGACGGCTATTGTCCCAGTACAGTACCACCCGCGACCAGAATCATCAGAGACGAATCTCGATCCGTTCCGCGACGGAGGTCGTATCATCCACACGCTCTACAGCCTCGCTCGAACGAACAATCCGCTATTTTACTTTGGAAGCGTTGGAAGCGTAAGTATAGTTTCTGGGATTGCAATCGGTGCGTTCATTGGCTATGAATGGTACGTACATCACGTTTCTCACGAAGCGCTGGCAATCGTCTCGGCGTTTGCTATCCTTCTTGGGGTACAGCTGTTCATGTTCGGTGTACTCTCCGATATGGTCATTGCGGTGAATAGAGAACACACCCGACAGGTCGAAGAGCTCGCTACCCAGCTCATCGAACCCGAAACCGAATCAGAGATTCATGCCGACTGGGATGAAACTATCGAGCAAACACAGAGCGAACAAAAAAGCCGAAGCTCCGAACGTGAAGAGAAACCCGATCAGGCGGTTGGAATCGACGATTAGAACGGAATAAATGATCGGATCCGATCAAGAATCTTAGTTGGCCCGGCCTCACGGCGTTCCTCGAAAACCGGATGCAAGGCGTTCAGTAGTTCTCGTTTGCTCTCGAAGCGTTGCTTTGGAACCTGTTCGATCGCTTCATCGAGTGGCATCGTACTTCCAGCGGCATTGTAAGGAATGCCGACGGTGCCGAGCGAATCCCGAAGTGATTCTTTGGTCGTCGGGAACGAGATGTCTTCCTCATCGAGATACGAATCGAGCGCAGCGATGCCAAATGCGATCGTATCTGGTTCCTCGCCAGTATTGCCTGTGGGTGGACGAACCGCCATTGGAAACGATACTGTCCCCGCGATTGAAAAGCTACTCCCTCTTCCATCTATTGATGTGTTTTGAACCAACAAATTTCAATTCATTTGAGAGTTATTATAACCTGGTTGTGGTTTCTTGCTGTGTGCTCTCCGTTCGTCGAGTCATCACAGGGTCGTCTGAGTGATTCGCTATTAGTAGCGAGCGGCCAGATTTGCCGTTGTATCGATCAGGTTCGGTGCGTAGACCGTACTCAATCCAACATTTTGTCACAGCACACACTCCAATCGCAGTTACGAGAGCACCCGATCATATATTGATGGAACGCAATTAGTGTGCATGACCGACGAGATAGATTTGCGAGCGGCTAAGCGGGATGATATTGGTTATCTCAAATCACTTCTCAGAGAGAACGGACTCCCGGTAGATGATATCCCAGACGTATTCGACAGTCTCTCCGTTTGCACTATCGACGGGAAACGAGTTGGGGTTGGTGGATTCGAACAGTACGGTCAGGACGCACTCCTCCGTTCGGTGGCGATTGAAGAAGCAGAACGCAACAAGGGCTACGGGAAACTACTCTGTGAGCAGTTGCTCGCAGTGGCCCGTAGAAAGGGCGTCGCAACGATGTATCTCTTGACGACGACTGCGGATGAGTTCTTTCGCCAGCTTGAATTCAAGAACGTCGATCGAGACACTGTTCCAAGATCGATTCAACAGACGAGCGAATTCAGCGATCTCTGTCCATCGACGGCGACCTGTCTGAAAAGGACCCTTTAGCGATCCTCGGACGCTCAGTTCCGTCACTCAATCACACGTGGCGTACCGACTACTTTCAGAATGAGATAAGATAGAAAGAAAACGGCGGATGATATATCTGGCTGGATTGATTTGTATATACCATGACGGAGTATACTACTGTGTCCATTCCGAAGGATCTAGCAGACCGTGTTGATGAGACGATCGAGGGAACGAGTTTTTCAAGCACCAGCGACCTCGTTCGGTTCCTCCTCCGGAGTATCGTCATTCAGCACCAGCGATCTGGGAGCCTCACAGAGGCAGAATTTGAGGAAATAGCTAGTCAGTTGCGCGATCTCGGTTATCTACGAGACTGATTCGACTGGCGGCTCTGCATCAAGTGTCGTCACTGATAGTTGCTGTCCACTCCGATCGAACGCGGTGATCTCACTCCACGGTGGAATCGCAACGAACACGACTTCGTGGAGATCATCCGTCCGTCGGAGATCGCGATGCCCGTCTGGATGGGAAATAAAACGACCCTGCGTCCGTGGCGTTCCGAGATCAACGCCGAAGACGGCATTCACCGATTGTCCTGCCTCAGGGAGGTAGAAGTGGGTGAACACCGGGGTATCGGACGCGAGCGAGTCAGCATCGCCCGTGAGCTCTTCTGCCCGTGTCACAGTGAGACCGATAGAGATTGGGTCCGGATCCCGCTCGCGGGCGAAATCGAGTAACACCGACACGAGTCCGCGAGTAATGTACACACCCCATAGTAGTAGCTACGGTCGGATAACTCGATCGCTACATGCGGTTCTATTGAATGGATACCGACCAACTCACCAAATTATAAACATAAATTGTGTGCGGAAAGCCCATCTACTGCTCACCAGACAAGTAATTACAGCGTCTTGTTGATGGCCAGAAGACATATACCAATTTCACCGATCGTATCGGTATCTATGAATAGCCGCGATGTAGCGGTCAATCGGCGTTCGTTTCTTGCAGGAACTACCTCAATATTGACTAGTTTTGGTTTATTCACTCGTGATTCGGGTGGGTTTGCACGAGGGGAGACATCCACAACGGCTGGTAATTGGACACATCCTGGAGCGACCGCTGGCCATTCCGGGTATCTCCCCGAAGATGTCGGTCCGACAGGAGACATCACGAAAGCGTGGGATCATTCTCTCAGCCGCGGTAACAACAACGACGGGGTGGCAGTCGTCGATGACACAGTCTACACTGGTGGTGGACCGTTACGGGCACTGAATGTCGCTGACGGGGCCGAGCGCTGGTCGTTCGATCCGACCGTCCCAGACCTCGAGTACCACGACGCAGGGAACACTCCGGAAGTGCAGTCTCCCGCCGTTATGGATGGGACGGTGTACGCATCGGTCCGAATCGGGGTGTACGACGCTGGTGACGCACAGCACACTGCATTGATCGCTGTCGACGCGGAAACCGGCGAAAAACGCTGGCGGGTCGACTCAGATGGGCTGTCTAGTGGATTATTCTCACCGGTCGTTGCCGCCGATGGAGCAATCTTCACGAGCGGTCCAGACATTGACGGCGGGACGAAGAACTGGTGGTATGCGTTTGACGGGGACGATGGAACCGTCCGCTGGCGACGGCCGCTCAAAACAGATACCAAGGAGACGCTCCCCGTCGCCGATGGTCGATTGTACCTTCCTCGTGAGAAGGGTGTGCAAGCACTCGATACGGCGACTGGCAAAACCGTCTGGACGGCACTACCTCGGGTAAACACCACGTCCACCCCAATCGTGTCCGATGGAACGCTGTTTGTCACCGAGGAAAATCCGCCGGGGATGACGCTCATCGCACTCGACGCAGCGACAGGAGACGAATACTGGCGCACTGCCTATCCGTCATCTGACGACTATCCCAGTCTGGACGTCGGTGCGGTAGACGACGAGCACGTATACATTCAGATTCACAAAAGCGACGCCGATATCATTGCTCTCAGCCGGAACGACGGCAGCGAGCGTTGGCGGGCATCCATACCACAACCCCCCGAACAAGACGAAGGGCCCGTCATGAACGTCCCGACAGACGGAGTCGCACGAGTCGGTTCTCTCCTCTACGTCGGTGGGGCCGCCCTGAACCCTACAGACGGGTCCGTTGCGTGGACGCATGCAATACCCGGACCGTGGATATTCGGCTATTCCTTACGCGCGGTCGCCGGGGGCCGTGTGTACATTGGCGGTGATAAACTCATCGTGCTGAGCGGCACAACCGAACAGCCCGAACCATCACCACCAACAGAAACGCTTCAGGTCGGTACCACTACGACCGAACCACCATCCACGACAACAGAAAGGAATACGGAAACAGGAACGCTGTCCACAACAGCCCCATCATCTGAGACGTCAGCGCCCGCAACCGCTGTCCCGTCCCCAACAGACTCGAACCCGTCAGACCCGAGCCCGACAGTCAGCACGGCGTCGGAGCAGACAACGGCGACAGACGGTCCGGGGTTTGGGGTAGCGTCCGCCCTCGGTGGAATCGGACTAATAGCGTGGCGCGCATTCACACGCAACGAAGAGTGACAAGGATCCCATTCGATCCAACAACGTACGGGACTGAACTCCCGCGGCGTGCACCATCCGATTGTGTCTGGAGAATAGTTAGCTGTTCACCGTTTCAAATTGCTACGAGAGGACACTCTCTTTAAGCGTATTCAGATAGAGTGACGGCGCACGGGAACGCGAACCTGTGACGGCGTCTCTGATCGCTGCAGTCGCGTTCTCGGTGACGCCGGAGCCGTGACCAACGAAGAGACGCTCTACCGACAGCTCCGTGAGGTCCGTCGGTGGAGTAAAACGGAGGATCGGATGAACTCCCAGACGCTCTCCAGGCGCACAAAAATATCTGACAGTTCCGAGCGACTCGGGAACGAGGAGTGTTCCATCATCGGGTCGATATAGCACTGCTTCCTTCCAGACTGGGAGATCGATCCGTTTGCGAACACTGTATCCAGTGTCTCCGAGCTCACTTCCAAGTGTCCTCACAGGAGCGTCGATCGAATCGTCGATCGTACGCATCCACGATGGACGGTGAACCGAGACATCGTGACGACGGGCAATCGCCGCCGCATCTCGCTTGTGTCGATCAAGCAAAACGAGTACGCCGAGCACTGGACCGGATTCAGATAACAGCTCATCGAGAGTATCCGAATCGACAGGATCGACGAGCCAAACTCCATCATTACCGTCACTGTCACGTCCCATGAGAGCGTGGCTCGCGCGTTGCATCTGTTCGTTTGGATAAGCAATCCAGCCGACTCCACCATCCCACCGGTCGATCTCTTCTAACTGAGTCGGCCCCGATTCTTTCAGTGTCATCGTTGTGATTTCGGCCGCAGAATCCATAAAGCGTGTCCGAGAATCGCCGCCATCAACTCTGAAATTTGATCAGTTCATTGGCGCTTCACTCATGTGCTGTTCGATTTGCTGTCCTACCCACTGATACCGGTTGGTGAGTTCTTCCCACCCTCCGTCAGTGAGTGCGTAGTAGTTCGAACGTTTGTCGAGTTTCCCTTTCTCAATGAAACCCCGGTCAGCGAGCGCGTCAAGATTTGGATAGAGATGGCCGTGCTGGATCGGAGAGTCGTAGTATTTATCGAGGGCTTCTTTGATCGCCAAGCCGTGAGGATGTTCTTCACCGATACCCGCGATCACTACGAGAAGATCACGCTGGAATGCAGTAAGATCATTCATAAGTACCAACCGATTGTTATTGGCCATATATATTCCTAACGATGTATTTTCACATAGTCGTTGTTTAATTAGTCGCTCAATTTTTAATACAATAAAGTTCTATATATGAATTGCTATGGCTAGTGCTCAAAATGACACCAGGAGTTGACAGCAGGCAGTCGCCACTAATTGGTCTAATATACGATGAGCCACTCAATCAGCGTGTGAATACTCGTTCTCCGTATCGTCATCCAACCGATGGGTGAAGCGGGTCCTCAGCTGGCGTGTCTCCACCGTTGTTTGAATCGTCTGCAGTGAGTCCAAGCGCACTCGTGACGGCGATCGCGTACAGATGTTGTATAGAAACGTGCAGATAGAACCGCAAGAAAAAGCCGACGAGAATAAACTCGAGGAGGATTGCAATCGGGACGACGATGAGCCGCATGACACCGGCAAACACCCAACCAACAGCGTAATCCTCGGTGAAAACACAGGTACGGACTCTTGAAAATTCGAACGCTGCTCGAACTGAGTTTTGCTGTGCAAACAAGGCAGTTGCTGCGGGAACGAGATACGCAGCAGCGATAAGAGCGAACAGTCCGAGTAAGAACGCGAACGCACCCACTGTGTTGATCACCGCGTTTTCCGTTTCTGGAGTAGATGGTCGTCGTATGAATAGACCAAGACCTCCTAATACGAGTGCTGGGACGAGATAGCCGAACAAGATAAGAGCCGATTTGATGCCATCAACTAATGCACGGATTCGAAACCGGGGAGCAACAGGATTCGCTACACCAACGACTGTCCGCAAGACAGCGACGTAATAGCCCCGAACCAAGAGGTGGATACTGAGATAAAAAAGAGCAACAGCGATGAGAATGACGAACAGTTCGTCGGTCACAAGCGCCTGTTCTGTAGCTTCTGACGTTGGAAATTCGGCAGATAGCTCCCTGCTGAGAAGATACCCGGAAGTGACGATAGCCACAGCGAGCACGGCAAAGAAAAGTCCGCCAACAACAACTGCTCTTGAACCGTGCTTTCCCGACGGTGGATAGTTCAACGCCTCACGGATCACAGCACACACTTTCGTGTGTAACGGATATAACTGTCCCGAAGCTGAGGAGAGTGTATCGGCACAAGACACCAAACAAACCACGAATCGTCCAGCCGATCAGTACTATCGAGAGCCTGCCATTACCGGCATGGTCACGATCCTGGAGGAGGTGTATCGTTACTCAACAATTCTACTCCCACCAGTGGGACAACACTCCTGTATCTGATCGGGGCTTGCTACTTTTCTGAGGAAAGACTGATCTTCGAATCGATCGCCGAACTGTCGATAGAGGCGCTTTGCGATGTCGTTTTGGGCATACCGTCCGGGTTCCAGATCGATCTTCGTCACAGCTCTGGATTCAATAGCAGACGGGGGCCCGCCGATGACACGCGTCTGTGGTTCGCAGGTGATACCAACAGAGATGCCGACAGCGGTGTCGTTGTAGTAGGTCCGCTCTCCTCTGATAACGAATGATCCTTTTTCGATGAACTCACCACTTTCTGGTGTTTTCGACACCTGATCGGGCTCTGCCATATACACATCACCGCTGTAGTGCCCATCTTTCCAGACGGAGGAGTAGGAAACGGCGAACTGGGCGGCTTCTTCTCGGCTCTGTTCGGGGATGTCGACATCCCGTGCTGCCTCGCTCGGCCCAGTCGCTTTCAGGATTGTCACGGGCGCGCCGTGGGCCTGCGCGTGAAAGAAGAGATCGCCGCGTTCCATGTATTTCTTGACTAATTCTTCGTTCTGATCGGCGTTTCGACCACCGATGACGAGAAATCCATCGCTCGTGTGGAACCAACGGAAACGCTCGTACCACTGCTCGTCGCGCCGGATCGGGATCGATGACCGAGAGAGCCAATCGATCGATTCAGTCTCGTCTGATTCTTTTTGGACGTTGGGCCCGTCATCCGTCCCCCACGATTCACGGCGCTGTTTGACCGCTTCGAGTTGCTCGCGTGTGTCTTCGATCGCCTCCAGCGCGCCTTCTCGTTTCTCCTCGATCCGTTTTGCTTCCTTGTAGAGCTGATCCGCGTTCTTCTCGATATTGATTGTCGTATCGACGGTAACGGACAGCTCACCGAGATCAAGTGTCACTGTTGCGTCTGTCCCGTCTACGTCCTCGATAGCATTCGCGGCGGGAATATCCCGTTCGGCTCCCGCTTCGAATCGTTCTTCAATCTCGTCCCACGATCGATCCTCACTCCGGGCGTGTTGGACTGCCGTGAGTACCTCGTCTACGAGATCGTAGCGCTCATACAGCAGTTCAGCTTTCCGACGTTCCTGGTTGGCGTCCGCTTCGAAGCTCTCGATCGCACCCTGTTGTTGTTCGACGATCCGTTCGAACTTCTCGATCTCACCTTCGAAGTCGGGGCGTTCAGGTTCCTCGTGTGCGGCTGTCTCTTCTCCCGCTTCCTCGAGCTGGGCGAAATACGCATCGAGCGCCATGTTGAACGAGTCGAACTGCTCGCACTCTTGGCCCTCACGCTCTGAGAGCGGGACTGGCGTCGCATCGATTGGATCACCGTCCTCGTAGTAGACGTGTGGATCGAACCGGCCCGAAGAAAGGGTCTCTCGGAGATCGTCGACAACGCGAAAGAGGTCGTGATACTCCGCTTCGTCTGCGTCCTCAATCGATTTCGTTTTCTCGATCCCTGCGCGCGTACACAGCTCTTCCGCCCAGAATCCACCGAGGTTGAGTTGTGTTGCGAGCGTTCGCACGATGTCGGTATCAGACTCATCCATCTGCCGCATGAACTGGTCTTTGGTCGCATCCAACGGATCGAACCGCGATTGGGGATACTCATAGCGGGCACCAGGCGCGACGGTCCGAGAGGAAAGTCGAATCGTCTCCAAACAGCCGAGGATCTCGTGCTCTGCGTTGCAGACAGCAACGTTACCATCCCCGAACAGTTCGGCGACAACGAGGGTGTCGCCATCTGGACGCTCGAACCGGAGCGTTACGATGCGGTCGAATTCGTACTGTTCGACGCCCGCAAAATCCGCACCAGAAATACGGTTCCGGAGCATCATCGCAAAGTGTGGCGGACGCCCTGGTGCATCGGAGACGTTCGCTGGGTCAGCGACGTGTATCCGCTTTGGGTCGCCAACCTCGATCAACAGCTCGACGCGACCGCGATCGAAATCACGCATCCGAAGCCGCACCAACGAATCGTCGTAGAGATAGGCCTTATCGACCTTAGCGCCCTCAAAGGACTGTAGCTCCGTGGTGAGCGCACTGAGGTCGATACTGCTCAACTCGCGCTTCCTATCCATACCGAATACAATTGGAGCAGGTGAAAAGGGATGTCGCTCCGCATGCCCGAAACGATTAGTCGCCCAAAGCGTCTCGTACACACGATGCCGACCGAACTCGTAGACGACGTATACGAAATCACTTGCGCTGAAACGCCCAACGGACACATCCGCGCGTATCTCGTCGACGGCACTCATCCGACGCTGTTTGACAGTGGTCTTCCCGATTCGACCGAGGCACTCATCGAGGGCATTGACGCGACAGCCATCACGCCTGAACGGCTCGTCATCACGCACACCGATCAGGATCACATCGGTGGTCTCGCTGCCGTAATTGAGAAGTACGGCGTCGAGACGTACCTCCCCGCCGGGAGCGAACTGGCTGGCGAGCGTACAGACACAGTGTATAGTGAGGGTGACAAAATCAGCGGATTCGTGGCCCTACACATGCCCGGCCACCGCTCTCACCAGCACGTCTTGGTGAACGAAACACGGGAAATCGCTGTCCTTGGTGATGCGGTGAGCGGTGCGGATCAACGAGGACTTCCTGCCGGATACTTTCATCTTCCACCGGGAATGTATTCGGAGGACCTGATTCTCGCCGAAGAAAGCGTGGGGAAGCTCCTCGATTACGAGTTCGAGGTCGGCCTCGTCTACCACGGATCCTCGGTGACGGAGAATGCACGAGACACACTCGAAGCGTACGTCGGTGGCTTCGTCGATTGAGATAAAATCGGTGGATTATCTCCGTTCTGATGGTTGCGGATCGTCACAGAATTCGTCGCCAGTGTGCCGTAAAGCGGATCAATCGAACGGAGTCACCCCGAGCGATGCACCAAATCTAAAGATCAATCCGCTCACCCGTTTCGAGACCGCTATTCAGAGCGAGGTGGATGCGTCCGTCGCCAGCCAGCCAGTCACCAGCGAGATAGAGTCCGTGCCGCTCCGCACGGCTCCGAGCGCTGGTTTCAGAATTTGAATCAAGATCGGCACCGGGGTCGGTGTCGGGAAGCGCGTGTTGCCAGTTTCGCGCATCAGTCCAGTCGGGCGATGCGAGTCGGTCGTCATCCAACAGATCAGCAGTGAGTTCAGCGACAGTGAGTGCGTTCATCTCAGAATTTGAATCTGAATCTGAATCCGAGACTGATGCACTGTTCATCCGTCGGGCAGACCAGTCCGGTGCCATCTGGACGACGAGGAGGGATTCGCCGTCAGGGATGTGGTTGGATTTGCATTCCTCGCGTGACACCCATCCGATTTCGTGCTCTCGGTCGGTGTTGATGAGAGCGTAATACGGTCGCTCCAACTCGAATGGGTAGTGTAAGAGCACACTGTAGATCGTTCGGTACTCGATGTCGCCAATGGTTGTCGCGAGTTCATCACGGAGAGTGTGGTCCCAGTGCATTTCCTCGATGAGTTCGGCCGAGCGTGGAGCCGGGGGAGTAAGCACAAGCGTATCGAACGTGCCGAGATCCTCGCCCGATTCGGAGGCGAGTGACCAACGCCCCTGTTCGTGGGCGACCGTTTGGACCGGTGTGTCTCGGAATATTGTCGCATCTGTCTGTGCGAACAATCGTTGTGGGAGCTGTTCAATGCCATCCTCGTAGGTCCATTTGTGTTCGTCCCTCTCATCTCCCTGCGAGATGGTTCCATCCGCACTGAACGTCCACACCGGCGCATCGATGTCCACGAGACCGTCGGTATCAAGTGTTTCAGTGATGAGCTCCTCGGCAATCGGGTCATCACTCTTGACGTAGTTCGCACCGAAATCGTAGGAACAGTCGTTCATGCTGTGGGTTGCCGCACGCCCACCGATGGTGGAGGACTTTTCGAAGACTGAAGTAGAATTACCAGTTCTTTGTAGGGAAAATACGACGCCGGCGCCTGCCACACCGGCACCGATGATGGCAACTCGTTCCATGCCCACTCTACGGTTCGACTGTAGAAAAACAGCCCTGACCCAGCTACTCGTTTGCAAAACTGCTACAACTGGTCTGCAAGCTCCTGCAGCTTGTCGTGACCATCCTCGGTGAACGGCGCTCCATGACCAGTGCAGATGAGATCGAACGAAGAGCTGTCGCGGGCGAGTTTCTTGACGCTCTCACGAAGCCGTCGCATGTCGTACGAATCACCCCAAAATGGTGTCGTCAGTTCGCCATCATTTTCCCAAACAAGATCACCGAGAAAGGCCGCACCAGCGTCGTGAATGTACACCATGTGGCCCGGATTGTGTCCCGGCGTGTGATAGGCCGTAAAACGACCAATGCGCTCACCATCACTGACGCTTCGAAGATCGATGTCCGCAGGGAGAGGGAAGAATCGGCGGGCAAACCGATGGAAGAGACCTTTGTGATGAGCGAGAGGAAGCGGCCGCTCACCTTCTAGCAACGCAATATCGCGCTCTCCGAGATAAACCGGGCAGTCGACCGATATCGTATCGAGACCGCCCGTGTGATCGAGATCGTAGTGAGTGAGAAGCACACGGTCAATGTCTGCAGGCTCGTATCCTGCAGCAGCGAGCTCTTCGCGCAGCGATCGACGGCTGTACCGAAGTCCAGTGTCGATGAGTGTGACTTCACCCTCATCCCCACCACCCCCACGCTCGTTATCACTCGTACCCGAATCCATTCTCTCGCTACGCTCGCCGGTCTCTGGATCGATACCGTCATCGATGAGATATGCGTTCGAACCGAGGGGTGCAGCCCAACCGAGCTCAAGCAACCAGACGTCAGCGCGGAGACGTCGCATCATGATATGTATCGTTCGTGGCGCGTTTAACGTTCACGGCAGATGGAACGCTACGATATATTACGTTATACTATAGTATCCCACTCAGTTGCGGTTACGTCTGTCCAACAACACAGTTCCAACACGAGAGATCACACCAGCCGACGATATCATCTTCATGTCTTTTGGAATTCCAGTTTCGTATTCGTCGGCAACCGTTGACCGTCCTTTCGTGATCGATTAACGATAAAAGCAAAACAGTTCGATCGGGCTCAGCTTCAGATCTGTTTCGAGACGTATGGACCGTCTTGATAGTATCCGAGCTTCTCGCGGTAGTACTGTCGAACACCGATACCGCTGATGACACTCAGTTTCTCGTAGCCAGCATCGTGGGCCATGCGTTCTGCGTGTTGAAGGAGTTTTCTGCCGTAGCCTTTGTGTTGGTACTCCTCGCTCTCGTTTTCTTTCCCAACACCGATCTCATTGCCGTAGACGTGTAGCTCTCGGACGAGTGCCGCGTCTTGCAGTTCGTTGCGAACGGTATTCTCAGGGAAACGGAGCCGACAGAATCCGATCAGGAGGTCGTTTTCGGGATCTTCGTAGCTGATGAAGTGCTCGGTTCCGGCGCTTGCCTCGTAGGTCATCACGTCACGTTCGATTTGGTCCGGATCTTCGTCGTTCATCCCGACCTCACGACAGCGGATACAATCGCACGTCCAGCCGTGTTCGTCCATACGCTTGCGGGCCAATTGGCGGAGATTCGACTTCCAGACGCCCGCGTCGATGAAGTCTGCGGGGATGTCGCGTTGGACTCGTTGGAGGCGAGTGTATTTCGGAATCATCGACTTGATTTCTGCGACGAGATCCGCCGCCTGATCGTTAGTCAGCGGGTCATACTCGTCACGACGCCACATGTCATACGTTATCGTGTCTCTGACGACGAGTGTCGGATAGATCTTCAGGTAGTCGGGTCGCCACTCTGGGCTGTCGAAGAGTTGTCGGAAGTCCTCGCGACACATTTCCATCGTCATCCCCGGTTGACCGGGCATCATGTGGAACCCGACTTTGAAGCCCGCGTTCCGCAGGCGACGGTTGGCATCGATCGAGGCTTGAATGCCGTGGCCGCGGTGCATCTCTCGATTAATGCGTTCGTACGTCGTCTGTACTCCGAGTTCGACTTTCGTCCCCCCGAGCGCGAGCATCCGGTCGATCTGTTCGGGATCACACCAGTCGGGCTTGGTTTCGAATGTGGTTCCGATGTTTCGGACGTCTGTCGTCTCATTCTCGGCGATGACATCTTCGAGATACCGGAACTCGTATTCGTCAGGATCCTGCGCGAAGCTCACATCCTCTGCCGGTTCCGGCTCTTTGGTCACGTCGTAGTCGTTCATCGCCTCAAGCGCGCGTTTGACGAACCATTCTTGGTAGTCGTGTGAGCGAGCGGTCATCGTTCCACCCATCAAGATGAGTTCGACCTTATCGACAGGATGACCGATCTGACGCAACTGTTCCAGTCGGAGCGTAACCTGTCCGTACGGGTCGTAGTCGTTCTGTACACCGCGGGCAGCCGCGGGTTCGTGGCCCGTATAACTTTGTGAGGAGGAGAACTCCGAGGCAGGCCCACCGGGACAGTAGAGACACTTCCCGTGCGGGCACATGTGCGGTGATGTCATAATCGCAACCGGTGAGACACCGGAAGCAGTTCTGACAGGCTTTCGACGGAGAACGGGTTCGAGTTCTTCACGTCGCTCATTTCCGACGAAATCTAGTAGTTCAGAGTTCTTCGGAACTTTCGGAGCAGAGTACTCAGAACAAACATCGAGCTTGGCCGATTCGAGGTCTTCACGCCCGACCTCGCCAGCGAGAATACGTTCGACTAACGCCTCACACACTCGCTCGAACGCGTCGGTTTCGGTCGGATGCGTACTCATTACGATATCGGAATATGGCGGCGCACGAATAAGAGCCTACGGTTCGAGCGCGACCAAGACCCAACAGTTATTTCATTCTGCGTTGTTTCGGGAGTGTGAACGGCAATCGCGTAATCGCGCTCGCACTCGTCATAACTGTTTTACTGGCGGGCTGTAGTAGTATCGACTCGCTAACTGGATCTTCAACACCGACGGAAGCTGAATCGACAGCAACCGAGACCGAGACGGCGACTGCCACAGAAACTTCGACACCGACCGCTACGTCTACCCAAGTCGTCAAGACACCAGCTCCAACGGCGACAGCAAGACCCACGGGAACGTGGACAGAACCTGCGACACCAAAGGCTCCGGAAGATAAAAACGACAATCGCATCAAAAGTGCGAAAATCATCAATAAGAAGAAAGCATCCGACGGAAACGGCTACACTGACTTCGATGTTCAAGTGAACGCCAACACCTTGTTCGATAATATTGACCCAACGCCAAGTGTGGATGGTGAACCGTACATCGTCGTTGAGATCAACGGCGAGATCGTCGCACGGGATGAAGTCAATCTCCGAAAAGACGGTTCGTTCACGATCGATGTCCGACCGGGAGCACTCGAACAGTTCGATTCCGGCACCCTCAAAGTCAGTGCCACACTCTACGATGAAGACCACAAACACGATGACATCTACGGGACGTGGAGTGGCACTGTCGAGTACACTAGCAGCTAAACAATCCACCTAGATGCACAATCGATCACCGAACAGCGCGTGACAGATCAGCGTTCGAATTCAAATCTAAACCCGAAACCAAAATCGAATCCGAATCCGAATCCGAATCCGAATCTGAATCTGAATCTGATTTTGGGATACGAATTGGTCGGTTGGGCTGCTCTCATTCTAAACTGAACAGCGCTGGTACCGCTCCGTGTGATTCAGAGCTAAAACGATTCTCGCAGGCGAATTTCAACAGAACATAGAAACATAACGTGGTTTACATGTGTCTCTGTATGCACAGAATACTACTTGTTCGTCTTAGACCGCGTTTGCGATGGCGTCGATCGCGGCTTCGAGGACACGTTTGCGTTCACCGACGACGAACTCAATCCGGCCGTGTCCGTCGCGGGCGGTGACGCCGGCGTTCGGAACAGCGTCTTCGAGTTGTTGGACGACATCAGAGATATCGACGGGGGTGGTACTCCGAATGGTGATTTCGTCTTCACCGACGCCGAGCGTGACAAACGTGCCATCGCGGTTACGACGGTGGACTTCATCGAGGAGGAGTTCAGTCGACGGGAAGTCGAACCTGTGGGTGAATGAGTTGGTATCGAGAACCGCAAAGGCAACACCGCCCTCGGAGCGACGATCGAGATTCTCCTCGGCTGTCTCCACTTCGCGTGCGAGTTTTTCTCGGAACTGTTCGCTCACCTTCTCTCTAAGCCCCGACGTATCGTCTGCGAACAGGAGATCTGAGACGAGTTCCCGTTTGCCATCGTAGGACTGGTAGTACGCTTCGAGTGCTATGGCTTCACGGAGGTTCTTCGTCTCCTCTGCGTTGTAGCCTCGTTCGTCCGCGAGATCGGCGTACACATCCGGTGTGTTCTCCCAGAAACTCGCTGCGGGTAAATGTCCGAGATCGTCTCGTACATCAGTATTGACGTGTGCAGCGATAGCTGTTGCAATTGCAGTGGAACTTGTCTCGGCATCACTCCCAGCCAACTCCGGATTCGCGATGGTACGAACCGCATCAGCGACGGCCGCATCACCAGTTTCGCCGTCGACGACGATCGCGTCGGCGTCGTAGATCCGAAGCAACTCGAACCCATCGAGAGAGTCACGAGTGCTCCCAGTTGCAGCGAAAACGAATAGGGGGTGTTTCTGCTGGTGGCGGTCGTGGGCAGCGAGCAACGAGGTGACGTCGTTGGTTGCATCGTCCATGTCGTACGCACCGTCGAGTGGCCGCCGATCGAAGTGGTGATAGACCGCATCAGCCGATG
This sequence comes from Halocatena marina, assembly GCF_025913575.1. Taxonomy (NCBI): domain Archaea; kingdom Methanobacteriati; phylum Methanobacteriota; class Halobacteria; order Halobacteriales; family Natronomonadaceae; genus Halocatena; species Halocatena marina. Next base: position 2,377,870 of record NZ_CP109785.1, read on the forward strand.
TCTGTTCATTTTTGATGAGCGGTAATACCGCACGCTCGATCGCTGCACCGGCGAGATAGCCGTCGACAGTCGCCTCGTGGCGGACGACGATCGGACGGGATTCGATGACAGCCCGTCGGATGGCCGTTGCGGCTTCACGGACTGTATCGAGCACCGCTTCGACAGCCGGATCCGGAACGAGCGGTTCGACGGTGTCGACCGCTGCTTCGGCCATGATAGCATCTTCCATCCGGTCGGATACCGTAGCGGCTGCCTCGTCCTCAAGAACAACGAGTTGCTCGGTCTCGATCTGTAGCTCACCACGCCGCTCGCGCACTTCACCATCGATACAAACGTAATCGCCCGCGTCGACCCCGGGGTAAGCGCGGACTCCAGCACCCTCGAACGCCGCACAGTCGACAGTTCCCGTCTCGTCTTGCAATGAGAAGACAGTTGGACCGCTGGTCTGTCGAGCGTCCGTGACGATCCCTTCGAGACGAACGACGTTGCCAACGTTCTCTTCGAGGGCTTCAATCTCTGCGCGCTTGAGATCAGCTGATGAACTCTGCGCTCGTTTCCGCTCTACGTCAGGTTCCGGTCCCTGTTCTTGTTCTTGCTCCGTTTTGACGATCGCTTCTGATGCGTGTGCTTCTTGAACCGAATCAGCTCGTGAATCAACTGATGCATCAGCCATTGCACGGTCGTCGGTCTCCGATTCTGATTCTGATTCTGATTCTGATTCTGGCTTTGATTGTAGTTTCGCTGTCTCTGTGGAGTCATCGAGATCTTTGGGATCGAGTGTTCCTTCCGGATCGTGGACGAAGTTCCCACGGAACTCGGACTCCGCGCGGCGGAGTGACCAACCGAGATCGACATTTCCGTTGTCACGGACGTTTTTCACCTGCGCGTAAACACTGTCGCCGATATCCCAGTCGAGACTTTCGAGCCGAGTCGGAAGTTCACTCCGATGGAGGAGACCAGTTACGTGCTCTCCGAGATTCACGAATACACCGAAATCGGCGTAGCCATCAACAGTACCGCGATAGTAGCAACCAACAATAAGTTGATCAGGCCGCTTCCCGGCGAAATCGAGAACGACATCCTCCTTGTGGAGGTTACCGATCTGGTCCTCCAGGGAGTTACCGGTGACGATCTGCTCGCTCATATGAACACGAACCGGTCCGGCTTGAAACGGTTGTCGAAATCACTTCACTCTGTTCGGAAGACAATTACAGGAACCAATCGGTCCACGCGGTGCCATACTGTACGCTTCGCGCTGTATTGATGGTAGATTTGTTCGGTCAAATGTTCACGATGCAAACACTACCCCAAATCCTGACGCTCAAAGAACCGCGCTTGTGCTGAGCAGTTCCAGTGCATGGATACCGCGAAAGCCGTATCCGAACACGAGTAGTGACGGGAGGGCTGTCACCACGACGGCTCGTGGGACAGATGTGTCGTGGACAACGACAGTTCCGATCACGAGAAGAGCGGCGCCGTAGACCGCAGTGGTAAGCCACAACACGGGGACAATGACACCGGACAGCGAACAGAGGGCCGTATCAGGCAGTACACACAGCGTACGAAGAGAAACACCAGACAGCGCGCATGGTGCAACAGCGTAGGCAATTACCTGAACCGTCTGGCTCACACCACCGCGCGATTTGGCGAGGGGGATGAGCAATGCAGTCTCAAGCGCAGCAACGAGATGCAGCGCGACTGGCGTTACTAACAGTGCCACCAAAAGGAGAATGAGTGCAAGCACGGGGACAGAGCGTGTCTCAGACGGGGAAGCAAACGCGAATCGAGTTGCAGTGTGAATTAGCGTGACGGCAATTGCAAACACGAGACCCGGTGCCTGATCGCCTGCTGCGATATTATCACGAAAAAAGCGCCGTGGACGAACGATCACTGTTATCCACGCCCGAACGAGACCCAGCAGTCCTCGCTGGCGACCACCACCCGGACTTTCGATCCACGTCGTCACACTACGAGAGAGTCACGGCACAGAAAAGAGCGTTCCGGGACGTTCCTCGTTAGTCGTCCGCGCCGACGTTCTCGGCGCTTTCGACTGTGTACGGATCGGGCTCGATCGAGGCGTACTCGACGGCACGCTGTCCCAGCGTTTCCACGCGCTCTGCAATATCCGTGTTGCTGAATTCACCGTCATCGAACTGCGTTCTCGCCTTTGGAATTGCGGCCTGATGCGGGATTACCCACGCGTTCAGCGCACGACAGACAGACCGCATGTGATCGAGCGTTGTGACGGTAAACGAACCACCGGAGACAGCGAGGAGACCAACCGTCGTGTTCTCGAACTCATCGAAACCACAGTAATCGAGTGCGTTTTTCAACGGCGCGGAGAACGATCCGTGATACATCGGAGACCCAAGGAGTACGCTGTTTGCTTCTCGAACCCGTCGACGGAGCTCTGTTGCATCACCCGCATCGTTGCCATCCGCGTCGTAAACAGGGAGATCGAGCGCACGGAGATCGATGTGATCAGTTGTCGCACCGATATCGTCCGCGTGATCGAGCGCGTGATCGAGTGCGATTCTCGTGTAGCTCCCTTCCCGGAGGCTGCCGCAGACAGCGACAACGTGTGGAGAATTCATACGTACTGTAATCAATAGGTAAAGAAAAACATGCCGTCTCGGTTGTGCGCGGTCTACTGGTTCGATAGTCGATGACTCATTGCTGGAGCCGTACTCGGTCGTCCTCGACGGTTACAAGCCCATCCGCCGCAAGATCAGAGAGCAGCCCACGAAGCCACTCGCGGCCGTGTTCTCCATCCGGTGTGTAATCAACACGGATTCTGTGACCCAAGTCATCGATCGCTAGTTCGTCGTATTTCCCCAGAACGTTCACGATGCGACCACGGAACTGCCGACGACTCCCGGTGAACTCGGGCTGTGTAGGAACATCGGGCGCGGTGAAATCGCCTGTTTCGTAGGCGTGACACCACTTGCGCCACGGACAACTCTCACTGTCACACCGTGGCGTCTTCTCACAAGCAACACCACCGAGTTCCATGATGGCGTTGTTCCACACACGCGATTTGTCTTCGGGCATGAGATCACTCGCACACTGCTCGAATACGCTATCATCGTCAGGGACATCGAACGCTCGGTAGAGCACGCGTTTGACGTTCGTATCGACGACAGCGTCACCCGCGTTGAACGCAAAGCTCGCAACAGCGTTTGCGGTGTACGGTCCAACGCCTTGGAGCGTCTGTAATGTTTCTGGTGTTTGGGGGATTTCACCGTCGTAGTCGTCCATTACCTGCTGGGCCGCAGTGTGAAGATATTTCGCTCGGTTGTTGTATCCAAGCCGGTGCTCTGACCAAAATCCAACCACAGCAGCCCGATCTTCCCGAGCAAGAGCAGCGACAGTCGGCCAACGATCGAGAAAGGCTTCCCACGCCGTCTCGACCCGCCCAAGTTGCGTCTGTTGACTCATCACCTCCGAGACGAGGATTTCGTACGGGTCAGTCGTGCGCCGCCACGGAAACTCTCGGTGGCCAGATTCGTACCACTCGATGAGCGCCGTTCGAACGGCAGCAGTGGGAAACGCGCGCGCATCAGTCATCAGTTCCAGCTACGAGCACGGACGTTTAGGGGTGGCGATAGGGTGTCAGAGTTCTGTTTTCCCAGAGCGGTTCGGGGTGAACCATCATGACGTTCAATCAGATAGCCAATCGATACGACGTTCGTCAATCGTAGCATGGTCTCGTAAGTTGTATCCGGGGCGCTATCGTGACGCCACTATGAGCCTCGACGATCTTTCAGAGGACGTAGAAACTGCCTACAGCGACTTCGATGAAACACTCCCGGTTTCACTCGATCGTGAGACGCGAAACGAACTGGCCGTATTACAGACCGTCCTCGATCCCGACGATCCCGATGAACTCGTTCGTCGAGCCATTCACATGCTCTTTCAAACGAAAGTCGAAACTGGGTCGCTCGATTTTCATCTCCGTCGTGGCTACAACGTTACCTACGATGAGTATCTCTCAGGTATGACCTTTCAGGAGATGACGGGCGCACCACAACCACCCGACAACGATGGCCGACGATATCAGTTCTGAACTCCTGTCTGCCGAACGCGCCGACGAAATACGCTCATAGTAATTCATCATATTACACAAAACTTATTCCAATACAATTATTCAGCGTTAGCATGAACGAATTGGCCCTCGTGCTCTTATTCGTAGGAATAATAATCATACGCGCCCTCCTTTCGTACAGTTCGTCATCGAAGAAACGCAGATCGTCCAAAACCCACACGACTGGGGTGTTCGACGGAGAAAGCGATGGTGACGGTGGTGATGGCGGCGGTGGATTCGGTGGGTTCGGAGGAGACGGCGGCTTCGGCGGTGGCGATGGTGGCGGTGGCGGCGGCGGAGAGTAAAGTAGAGTCGTCGGTTATCGCATTATTCTTGCAGCCGTATTTTCGGCCTGGTCACTGGGCGTCAGTGACGGCTTCAATCAGGAGATCGCACGCGAGGTCAATTTCGCGTTCGGTTACGTCGAGTGGTGGTAGCAATCGGAGCGTTTTGTAACCACAGCCGAGAGTGAGCAGTCCACGTTTGAGCGCAGCGTCGACGACTGCCTCGCGCAGCGCGTTCGTCTCGAACTCGACAGCGAGCATTAGCCCAAGACCGCGAACGTCTACGATACCATCCAGATTGGCGTCTTGAAGGCGTTCTGTGGCCTGTCGACCGCGCTCGGTCGCATTCTGGAGCAGGTTGTGTTCCTCGATTGCGTCGATGGTGAGTACTCCTTGTGCCGAAGCAAGGATATCGCCTGCTCCCCACGTCGATGAGATCCGGGCTTTCTCGTCGGGGAAAACCTCTTTGCGGGAGATTGTTGCTCCGACGCGGAGTGCCTTCGCGCTCGCAATGACGTCTGGTTCGATTGGGAAGTGGTCAGCAGCCCACATCTCACCAGTACGGCCGATCCCTGACTGGATCTCGTCAGCGACGAGGAGGAGGTTGTGTTCGTCACAGAGTGATGCGATCTCGTCCATGAAATCCGCGCTCGGGATTCGATAGCCCCCCTCTCCCTGTACGGGTTCGATGATGAGATAGGCGACATCATCGCCAGCAACGTGGCCGCGCTCGGGATCGAGCAGTTCCCGGAGCTTCGAACCGTCTGACGTGAAAAAGCCACAGCCACAGCCTTGGGAGGACTGCGTATCGTTGTGAGTACAGAACGGTACGTCGTGGATGTTCGAAATCGCTGGGTAGTGCTTCCGGTGGACAGTCTTCGATCGATTGAGTGAAAGCGCACCAAGTGTTCGGCCGTGGAACGCCCCTTCGAACGTGATACCATACTCTCCTCGCGTGTGGTCATACGCGATTTTAATCGCATTTTCGACCGCTTCTGCACCCGAGTTCGAGAGGAAGACAGTGTCCATTCCGTAGTGACTCGTGATGTCTGTGAGTCGGTCCATCAGTTCTGTTGGACCTGGAAGCCCTCCGTCGACAGCGTTCTCACCACTGACGTAGAAGTCCTGCCCAGCAATTCGTAGCGGATCAACGAGATCAAACTCGCGCAGTCGGTCCACAATCATGGGGTTGTTGTAGCCGAGCGGCGCGGCACCGACGTGGCTCGTAAAGTCCATGAGAATGTTACCGTCAACATCGGTACAGAATGGACCATCTGCCTCTTCCGAAAGGTCCCAAACGAAATCATAGACGTAGGTGCTCTTCGCAGCATGCTCGCGATGCTGTCTCGATCGATCGCGGGCGCGCTCACCTGGCATTGACCGAACCGTCGGAGTCGTCGTATCCCGGTTCATGCCCCGCGTAGATCCCCCGGGGGTAAATAATGAATTGTGTTCGGTGCAGTATTTACGACAGCAACGTGTCCACGACGAGCACAGTAAACCATCATCGAAATATGAATATCCCCACTCATATCCATAGAACATCCAATACCACGTCGATAATGTTCTAGTTATATATCAAATGAGGATGAGGATGGCGATACCTGTTGCGACGGTTGCCAAGCCGGCGCTCCACGCGGCGACGCGGTAGCCAAACGATCTCGTCGGGCTAACGAGCGCAAGCGCGGCTTTCACGCCGATGCTCGTGATTGTCGCAATCATTACGCCAAGAATAGCCGTGTTCGGGCTAATCACGTTCCCGTTGTAGAGGACAATTGCCGAGGTTGTCGCACCAGCGCTCGAAACGAAACCACTGAGTGCGGCCGCGAGCAGAAAGCCAGCATTCCCGTACAACGCTTTCGCGATCGCGCTTCCGAGAAGCACCACAGCGAACAGTGCACCGAAGCTGAGGGCGTTTCGGAGAGAAAACGGACTATCGAGATCGAGATCGATCTGTTCAGACCAGTCTGCAGTAAGTCCAGCGACCACGAGACTCCCAAGAATAATAGCGCTCAACGGTAGCACGAGACCGATCATCGGCTGACGGTTGTCGGCAAACACCAGCACGATCGTCAGATTGCGCAGCGCCATTGCCGCATCCGCAAGGAGAATTGCCGCAACGGCGTACGAGACCGCATCAGATCGCTGTCGGACGTGATCCAACATTGCGCCGACGACGGCTGTTGAGGATGCCAATCCTCCGAAGAAGCCGGTAACGACGATGCCACGGCCGCCATACGATCTGACAATTGCGTAGTTGACGATGCCGATAGCAGCAACACTGACAACGAGCAACCACACCACTCGGGGTTCGATCTCGATAGAGAGACCGATGAGTGTCACTGTCATCGACCCACCTGGGAGTATCGGATAGATAACGAACGCGAGGACGCCGAACTCTGCTGCCGAACGCAACTCCGCTTTGGTGAGGCCCCACGCGAAATCGTGCAGTTCGCGTTTCAAAACGAGGAGGAGTGATGAAAGTATTGTGACCGTCACGCCCTCAAGAAGCATCCCCGTTCCAACGAGTACGCCAACTCCGTACGCCACGAGCATAGACACCGCCGTCGTCAGAGATAATCCCTCGCCGTCAATGAGGAGCCCACGGAAAGCGAGCACGACCCCCTGTACAACGATTAGTACACCCCCGAGGACGAGCAGCCACTGTCGATTAAGCACCGTGAACAACGCTCCGAGGAGCGTGATCAGTGAGAACGTCCGAATGCCCGCCGATCGGTGTGACCACTCTCGTTCCAGACCGAGAAACAACCCCAACGCCCCTGCGAGAATGAGACGCATGAGAACGGGGTCTGGAACCGAGAGCTCTAATGCCATATGTTACCGAACATAGCGCTATATATTAAGTGATTCGGTGTCAACGGGGTTTTTTGCTCTACGGGTCGCATTGCGCCGTATGTCCAGAATTAGCTGGCGGCGCGCAGGGTGGGCAGTTATTGGAGCGACGCTTGGCCTCGCGTTGTTGTTCGTGCTGCATTCGTTCATTGGCACGTTCGTCTTCGGTGTTTTCATCTACTACGCTACACGACCGATGTATCAGCGACTGGAACGGTACATCTATCCGAAAAGCCTCGCAGCAGCAGTTTCTATTCTTGCGCTTGCTCTCCCAGCGATTCTTCTGTTCGCGTACCTCGCTGCCATCGGCCTCCAACAATTTGGTTCCGTGACACAAAACATCAATCTCGGACCATTTCAGGAAGTCATCGGACCGTACATCGACGTTTCAACCCTCGTTCGGAATCCACAACTGATCTCTCAGCGGGTAGATATACAACAACTTTCGAACTTCGATTTCAGCACACTCGCCCCAGTACAGAAGCTCCTCAACGAGGTAGGCAAGTATCTCGGATTCCTCGGTAACATGCTCCTTCATTTGTTCATTATGCTCGCGCTCGCATTCTACCTCTTGCGCGATGGACCCCGAGCCTCTCGATGGCTCCTCGAACGATTCGGCGACGAACGGGGCCTTCTCGAAGAGTATCTGCGTGCAGTCGACACCGATTTTGCGAGCGTCTTCTTCGGAAATATCCTGAACGCCGTCATGACAGGACTCATTGGTGCAATCTCGTATTCTGCACTGAATCGGATGGCGTCTGGTGGAACGATCCCATATCCGGAACTACTGGGACTGTTGACGGGCGTCGCCAGTCTCATTCCAGTCGTCGGCATGAAGCTCGTCTACGTCCCAGTCACGCTCTACCTCCTCGCTCAACAGTTCACACAGTCGGGATCGCTTGTGTTCGTCGGGCTGTTCTTCGTCATCTCGTTTTTCATCGTGGACACACTCCCTGACTTCGTTCTTCGGCCGTACGTCTCGGGACGAAATCTCCACGTCGGGACGGTCATGTTCGCATACATATTTGGTCCGCTGCTGTTCGGCTGGTACGGACTCTTTCTCGGACCGATACTCCTCGTGTTTGCGTATCACTTCGCGCGATTGGTGCTCCCCGAACTACTCCGTGATGAGCCGACGACACAAACGGATCCCACACTCGTGTTTCCGTCTTCGAATGCCCTCTCGCCAGCCATGATGGACGCAGACGGCAGACACACATCAGACAACCCAGCAGAACAGAAACGAGAGCAAAGCGAAAGTGAAAATGGATCCAAAACGACACAGATCGATGAAGAGGATGGCTCTCTGGATGGATCAGTCAATGAGAGCTAATCGATAGCTGCGATCGAGTGATTCGATCGCGCTCGGCTCGACGCCTAACAGATTCGTTGTTATTCTCGGATTTGGAATTTAGAATCCTTTGTCCATCAGTTCGCGGGCGATGATGTTCTTCTGGATTTCGGTCGTTCCTTCGTAGATCTGTGTGATCTTGGCGTCACGGTAGAGACGTTCGACATCGAAGTCGTTGACGTAGCCCGATCCGCCGTGGATCTGGACGGCTTCGTTTGCACAGTCGACAGCGACGCGGGAGGCAAACTCCTTTGCCATCGAAGCAAGCGTCGTCAGCTGTTCGTCCGAGTGTTCGACGCTCCACGCGGACTTGTACGTGAGCTGTCTGGCTGCTTCGGTTCGAGTGTGCATGTCGGCGATCTTATGCTGGATGGACTGGAAGTCGCCGATCGGACGGCCGAACTGCTCGCGTTCTTGTGCGTATTCCAGTGACCGTTCTGCAGCACCTTTCGCGATTCCCACGCCCTGTGCAGCTACCATCGTCCGTGTGATGTCGAAGAACTGCATGAGCTGGAGGAAGCCCATCCCACGCGTACCGACGAGGTTCTCTTCGGGGACACGCACGTCATCGAAGATGAGTTCGGCCGTATCGCTTGCTCGGATTCCGAGTTTCCCCGTGATCTTCTCGCTCGTAAATCCGTCGCGGTCGGACTCGACGACGATCTGAGAGAATCCGTTGTATCGACCTTCGGCGTCGGGGTCGGTCTCACACATGACAACGAAGAAATCACCCACAGAGCCGTTGGTGATCCACATCTTGTTGCCGTTGATGACCCACTCGTCGCCGTCTTTTTCGGCATTGGTTGACACCGAGGACACGTCGGAGCCAGTGTCGGGTTCGGAGATTGCCGCACCCATGATCGCCTCGCCGCTCGCAATCGGGGCGAGGAACTTCTCTTTTTGCTCTTCTGTTCCGTATTCGATGATAGCGTCGCTCCCGAACGTGGTTGCTGTGATCGAGAGAGCAATACCGGGATCGACGGCGAACAGCTCCTCGATGATGATGGCCGTATCGAGCGCGCTGTACTCAGCGCCGCCGTACTCCATCGGAATGTTCGCTCCGGTCAAGCCCATCTCCGTTGCGGTCTCTAGGACTTCGAATGGGAACTTCTCCTCAACGTCGTACTCTTGGGCGACAGGTGCAATCTCATTCTCCGCAAAACGACGGACCTCATCTCTGATTTGTGTCTGCTCGTCGGATAATTCGAAATCCATGCTCATTTTCATCGGTGTTAAACCATAACGATTTTGCGCAAGCGATAAACCCGTAAACGGTTGTTATAGGCCCAATGGGAAACGTTGAACACCTCTCCGAGAGACTCACTAATTGTCATGGATGTAGATGATATCGATAGTATCGCGGTGCTCGGTGCCGGGAACATGGGTCACGGGATCGCCGAGGTGGCCGCACTCTCCGGCTACGAGGTCACGCTCCGCGATATCAACGAGGAGTTCGTTCAGAACGGCTACGATCAGATTGAGTGGAGTCTCGGAAAGCTCGCGGAGAACGATCGAATCAGCGAGGAGGACGCAGACAACGCGCTCGAACAGATCACGCCACTCGTCGACATGGAGGCTGCCGTTAGTGACGCCGATTTCATCATCGAAGCAGTCCCCGAGCAGATGGAGATCAAAAAGGACGTGTACAGCGAGGTACAAGAACACGCCCCAGAGCACACGATTCTCGCATCGAACACGTCGTCGCTTTCGATCACCGATCTCTCGGAAGTGACCGAACGGCCCGAGCAGTTCTGTGGGATGCATTTCTTCAACCCACCAGTGCGCATGCAGCTCGTTGAGGTCATCTCAGGCGAACACACCGCAGAAGAGACGCTTTCTGTGACCGAACAGCTCGCAGATTCGTTCGATAAGTCTCCTGTTCGCGTGCGAAAGGATACGCCTGGTTTCATCGTGAACCGGATTCTCGTTCCGCTGATGAACGAGGCGTGCTGGATCGTCTCCGAGGACGATGCGACCAAAGAAGAAGTCGACAGCACAGTCAAGTTCGACCTCGGTCTCCCGATGGGTGCATTCGAACTCGGCGATCAGGTCGGTAACGATGTCACCTATCACGTCCTCGAATACATGAACGACGTACTCGGCGAGGCGTACGCTCCTGCACCGTTGCTTGAGGAAGTTGTTGAGGAAGAACGCTACGGGAAAAAGAGCGGTGAAGGCTTCTACGACTACAAGAACGGCGATGGGGCACAGATCCCCACCGATGTTGGCAGCAGCGAGATCAAGCACCGTCTGCTCGCCGTGATGGCAAACGAAGTCGGCAATCTCGTCGGCAACGAGGTTGCACCGGTCGAGGACATCGACGAGGCCGTGATGCTCGGGGCCGGGTTCCCAGAAGGGCCAGGGAAACTCGCCGACGAAACGGGACTCGAAACGCTCGTCGAGACACTCGATGAACGGCTCGAACAGAACGGCGCATCGCGGTATGAGGCTTCGGACTACCTCCGCGATCGAGCCCAAGAAGGAGGATTTTACGACGAGGAAGCTGACGACGACACAGTCGAATACGAGATGATCCGCGTCGAGTACCCGGGCGAGATGGTTGGGCAGATCGTCATCGATCGTCCACACCGGATGAACACCATCAACATCGAACTGCTCGACGAATTGGGAGCAGCCATCGATGCGTTCGAATCCGACGACGACGTCCGCGCGATCCTCATTACGGGCGAGGGCGAGAAGGCGTTCTCTGCTGGAGCGGACGTGCAATCGATGGCCACGAGCGCAGAGCCGCTTCAGGCAATCGAACTCTCGCGGACGGGACAACAGACCTACGGTAAACTCGAATCGTGTTCGATGCCAGTCGTCGCTGGTATCGATGGCTACTGTCTCGGTGGCGGGATGGAACTCTCGATGTGCGCTGACATGCGTATCGCCTCTGAGCGTTCTGAACTCGGCCAACCCGAACTCAACCTTGGTCTGCTACCGGGATGGGGTGGCACGCAACGGCTCCAGCACATCGTTGGTGAGGGTCGAGCGAAGGAGATCATCCTGACCGCAGACCGCTACGACGCGGAGACGATGGCCGACTACGGATTCCTGAATGACGTCGTCTCGAACGACGAACTGGCGTCCGAGGCGTTCGAACTCGCTGCCGATCTCGCTGCCGGACCACCGATTGCGACACAGTTCGTCAAGAAAGCGATGCTACGCGGCTGGGAGGACACGGATGCCGGTCTCGAAATCGAAGCACAGGCGTTCGGTCACCTCATCGGTACCGACGACCTCATGGAAGGAATTACGGCCTTCATGGGCGATGGCGACCCTGAATTCGAAGGGAAGTAGAAACGAGTCACAGATCGGAACGGGGGAGATCTGAGTACCACCGGCTAAACGATATTCAACAACTATCGATCGAGTGACCTCGTTCGAGTACTCTCTGTTCGAGAACGATCAGTGTACTCGCTGAAACAAGCGAATACAGAGCGTCCCGCCGTCTTCTATCCGATCTGATTTTTTATGATTCGAATTCGTCTTCGAAGACGAATCGACCATTTCGCTGTACCACGTCTCCATCGACTTCGATGACCGACTCTTCGCTCATATCAACGATCATATCGACGTGTGCTGCGCTCTCGTTGCGCTCGCGGTTCGGACCGACAGTGTCGCCGTAGGCGTTTCCGACGGCCATGTGGACGGTGTCGCCCATCTTCTCATCGAAGAGCATATTGTACGTGAACCGATCGATGTCGCGGTTCATCCCGATGCCCAACTCCCCGAGCCGTCGTGCACCCTCGTCGGTTTCGAGCACCGACGTCAGCACGTTTTCGTTCGTCTCGGCGCTGTGTTCGACGACCACGCCGTCCTCGAAGACGAGATGTGCGTTCTCGACTTCGCGGCCTTGATGGTAGAGAGGCATATCGAACAGCACTTCGCCCTCAACGGAGTCGGGGACGGGTGCGGTGAACACCTCACCGCCCGGGAGATTGTACTCTGCGTAGTCGTTCTGGGTGTGCATTCCATCGATGGACATGGTGATGTCGGTCGTGTCACCGCTCTTGATGCGTATCTCACTCGCCGGGTCGAGAATATCGACCATTCGCTGTTGGTGCTCGCGTTGGGCGTCCCAATCCTTATCGATCGCATCCCAAACGAAATCCTCGTACGCTTCGGTGCTCATCCCTGCGAGCTGAGCGAAGCTCGCGCACGGGAACTGGGTGAGACACCACCGTTTCGAGAGTGCAATATCGCTGATAGGCTTTTTCGCGCGCTCGTTCGCGGCCATCGTCTCGGGCGTGACATCACTCGTTTCAGTGACGTTTTGACCACCACGCACTCGGATGAGCACGTCCACATTCTCGTACAGTGCTGCTAGGTGCTCTGGCGTCTCGATCCCATCTGCACCGGCCGCTCGGAGATACGCCCGATCAGCACGGTCGCTGTCGGCTAAGTACACAGGAACACCACCGATGTCACCGACTACTTCGTGGAGAGCAACAGCGAGATCTTCTGCGACAGATGGTGTACTGATAACGACGTTCTCGCCAGGTTGGAGATCGACGGAATGATTCACGATGGTCGCCGCGTGCTGACGGATTCGTGGATCCATGGTTAGTGACTGATTTTGCCGGAAAAACAGCTTTCGAAGTCGAGTTGGTGTCTGGTTATTCGGCGACGTTCCTTGTCATCAGTGTCATGCTCGCTTCGGTCACGGCGATTTCGTTGCCTGCTGATTCGGCTGTTCTGATCGAGGTGTATTTATTTTCGCATCATGATTGTTCACTCCATGATCGACCTTCGAAGTGACACCGTCACACGACCGAACGACGCGATGCGTGAGAGCGCGCGTGACGCTGAGGTTGGTGATGATGTGTATCACGAGGATCCGACAGTCAACGAACTCGAACGTCGTGTAGCCGATCGGCTGGGGTTCGAAGACGCGCTGTTCGTTCCTTCTGGGACAATGGGAAACCAAGTTGCGGCGCGGACACACACGGACCGCGGACAGGAGATTCTCCTCGAACGCGATAGCCACATCTACCGGTGGGAATGTGCTGGACTCGCCCAACACGCATCACTCCAAACGCGACCGATCGACGGCGGTAAGCGCGGCGTCATCACCTCTGGAGCTGTCCGCGAAGGGCACGTCCGCGCCAACGACCACCGTCCCGGTACGGGCCTCCTCGCGCTCGAAAACACACACAATGCGAAAGGCGGGACGGCCATCTCGCCCAAGACCATCGACGCAGCTGCAAAAACCGCTCACGATCTTGGAGTTCCGGTCCATCTCGATGGTGCACGCCTCGCTAACGCTGCTGTCGCTCACGACGTTGCGCTCTCTCGGATGACACGAGAAGTCGACTCCGTTATGATGTGTCTCTCGAAAGGACTCGGTGCTCCTATTGGTTCGATGCTTGCAGGATCGTCGGCGTTCATCGATCGCGCTAGACGGGGACGGAAGCTCCTCGGTGGGGGGATGCGACAGGCGGGCATCATTGCTGCGCCCGGTATGCTCGCGCTCGAAAACGTCGAACGCCTCGAAACAGATCACGAGAACGCCCGTCTGCTTGCTCAGTCACTCGATGCGCTCCAAGGACTCACCGCCCACGAACCGGAGACAAATATCGTTCTCGTCGAGACCCACTCCAAAGCGAGTGACTTTCTCACTCGGTGTGCCGATGCTGGCGTTGGCGGTGTCGAATTCGACGATCATCTCGTACGATTCACCACTCACTGGGATATTGATCGAGCAGACATCGAAACGGCTATTGAGCGGATCACTAAGGTCATCGAAAAGAGCTAGCGGTTTCTCCCTTGGGCCCCTTCTTGGAAAGCAAGCATTGTTCGTCGGAACAGTAAGTACAGCCCGAAGATGAACAACGCGCCAGCAATAAGGAAAACGGCGAGTACGGGATCGTTAATACCGAGCACCATGCCTCTATTCCATGCCCATACAACAAAACAATTTCGTCGTTCGTTACTGCTCTTGAGAGGCTTGTTAGTAGGCAAAGGAAACCATTCACAGAGCGGTTAGAATTGGGCTGGACTCTGAGTTAGTGTTCGCCGGGAGTCGTGATTGCGTGCATTCCGGAAGGGTTCCGTTCGTCGGCTATCTGTACAAGAGCGATCAGACACGACGGGTTCGAGAGGCTCTCCCCAACGACCCCGAATTTATGCTCAGTGCCAACAGGAGCGATGATCGTATCACCTGATCTCGCGTGAAATACCTCATCACCAACCGTTCACTCCATCTCCCCAGTGTGCATGAAGATGATGGATGATTCATCGTGTGTATGGCGTGTGCTGGCCTTATTTGGAGTGTGTTCGCGCGTCCATTTCACTTCGAAATGTGTTCGTTCTCGTTTTCATTGCGATGGGCGGATCGAACGGTAGTGGATCAAACTCGACCATTATGAACATCGATGTGCTACTGAAGAGCGCGTCTGGGTTTGCGACGAACTGTGGTAATCCTTCTGGAGGGCTGTAAAGACCTCATCGATGGAATGACAGGCGACAAGCAGTGTCATCCAGTGTGGAGAGATCAGCCTCCTGCTGCAGCGATCAGCCGACCGATGTGCCGTTCTCACTCTGTCGAGGAACGGGGTGTCGCGGAGCGATTACACTGTGAATGTATCGATGAGCGTTCCGTCCGGTTCGATGAGCCGTCCTCGAAACGGATCGAGTTCGAGTTCTGCGTACGCGGGACGATACCATCGCGGATCGGCGTGACTTCCCGGATTGAGAACAGGGAGATCACCGATATAGCGAAAGGAAGGTCTGTGAGAGTGTCCGACAACGAGGAGGTCCGCGTTTTCCTGCTGTCCGAACAGCGCGAGTCCAGTGTCCGTATGTTCGTGACCGTGTACTAGAGCGATACGAGTTCCTTCGTACTCGACGGTCTGTGCCACTGGAAGCCGCTCACGAAGCGTGGATGAATCGTTGTTACCGGTAACGCCAGCAAATCGTGTGCTTTCGGCTTCGAAGGCATCGAGAACGGATTCTGTGACGAAATCACCTGCGTGAAGCACGAGGGTGGCCTCGCGGATAGCGCTGAGCGCGTGATCAGTCAGTCGATGGGAGTCACGGCCATGGGTGTCAGAAACGACAGTGATCATGGAATGATGGTTATCAACCGCATACGAGAGTACGAGCGGTAGGCATTTCGTTTATCCTCTGGTTTGGTAGAGTAATGGCAAGTAGTAAATCAGTCGTCATTGCAGCGTTATTCGCAAACGCAGCGATTACGGTTTTAAAATTCGCTGGGTTCCTCCTGACAGGAAGCCCAGCGATGCTCTCAGAAACATATCATTCGGTCTCTGATACGGGTAATCAGGTGTTTCTTCTCATTGGTATTCGCTACAGCGGCCGAGAAGCAGACGATAAGCATCCCTTCGGCTACGGAAAGGCACAGTTCTTCTACTCGTTCCTCGTCGCAGTCCTGTTGTTCGGCATCGCTGGCTGGGAGAGCGTGACGCACGGATACCACTCAATCATGCACCCACATCCAGTCACGACCTCCACGGAAACGCTGTTTGGCTACCAATTTCCCTCTCACTGGGTCAACTACACGGTGCTCATCGGGGCAATCGCCTTCGAGACTTACGCACTCTGGAAAGCGTATCTGGGCATTTCCCGGCAGATGAAAGAACACAACTGGGAGAGCCTTTCAGAAGCATTCCGGAAAACCAGCGATGTGACGACGCTGACGGCGCTCACCGAAGATTTCGTCGCTGTCGCTGGTGCCGGGATTGCCCTCTTCGGAATCTACCTCTCACGAATCACAGGCAATCCCTTCTACGATGCTGCTGCGTCAGTCTTCATCGGACTCTTGTTGATGGGCTTTGCACTCGCACTCGCGTGGGAGAACAAGCGCCTCCTGCTCGGAGAGAGTCTTCCGTCCGGAGACGAACGACAGCTGAGAGCGATCGTCACTCAGTGGGACACTGTTCGACATATTGACGACTTCCGAACGGTCTTTTTCGGACCCGAACAACTCCTCGTAACTGCCGACATCAGTTTCGAAGATACGATGGACACAGAGTCGATCGACGAACAGATAACGGCTATCGAGAACGCGCTCATAGAACACAATCCACAAATCGAGAAGGTCTACATCGAACCAGAGATGTAAACGATGACGACAGAGTCCATATAGAACAGTTATCATTCATTTTCGCACCATTTAATACTATGAACAGATGTGAGTACGTACATTCATCATTTACAGAAGAAATGGACCACCACCTCTTATAAAAGCCGTCAACAGACAGGTAAACAATTATTACGTATGATTAAGATGAGCCTTAACAAACACATTATCGAACCACGAAAGCCCTGTGACGGAGGGAACATCCTCCAAACCGGGGAGGTTCGATATCAGTGAGTACGGGCACAAGCGCATCACCATGCATACCGTCACACAATCGCCGATCCAATAAACAGAAAGCAAATCATGAAAAGGGAGCCAAGAGGTGCTGCTCACAGGTATCTGAGCGCAGCACTCGTCGGTGGGATCGGAGTAGTGACTGGTTCGGTTCACACCTATCACTTCATTACCGATGGTCCTAATTCGCTCCTCGCAACCATCAGTGGTATTGTTCTCCCGTTGTGTCTTTCGCTGGCGATGGCTGGTTCTGGATGGTGGCTCGTGCGGAGCAATATAACGGACAAACAAGTCACCAGAATCGTCAGCTGGAGCACCATGGGGGCAGTGGTGTTCATTATCTCGGGTTTGTTGATAATTCAATATCAGCAGGCACAAGGCGTCATGATGAGCGACCGCGTGTTCATACTCATAGACAGCGCGACGGGAGGAATGGCTATTGGCTTCGCCTTCGGATTGTACGCAACTCGGATCAAGCGCCGAACATTGCAGTTAGATCGGTATCAACGCCGGTTAGAACAAGAACGCGACCGATTCGTAGCACTACTCGATAATCTCCCAGATCCAGTCATCCAGTACGAGCATGTGGACGGTACACCGACAATTCGCGCCGTTAATCCAGCATTCGATCGGGTATTCGATGCTGATGGTGCGACTGTCGACGGAATTCAGATCAGTGAAGTCGTCGTTCCCCCTAATCAGGAGCGCGCAGCCATCGATCTCGATACTGATCTCCACTCCGACAAGACGCTACAACACGAAATTCGACTGAAGACATCAGCAGGTATCCGCGATTTTCAACTGATTGTCATCCCGCCAGCAGTCGCTACGACAGACGGAACTGGACACATCATCGCAACAGATGTTACCGAGAATAAACAGCACGTGAGACGATTAGAGGTTCTAAACCGTGTCCTGCGACACGATCTGCGCAACCATGCTGGGGTCATTATTGGCAACGCTGACCTGCTGATCGACAAATTATCGGAAACAACCCGAGCAGAAACAATACGGGATACAGCCAATAAGCTCGTCGAGTTAGGCGATACAGTCCAGCAGATAGAGCACGCACTCGATCGCAACAACGAGACGACAGAGACAGTCTCTCTGCCTGAAGTACTCGATGAATGTGTCAGGCGCGCTCGCAATGAGTACCCAGAAGCCGATATTAGGACCGAGATACCCTCGAATGAGAACATGGCTGTGTGGGCAAATGATCAGATTGACTTAGTGTTCGATAATGTGATCGAGAACGCCATTGAGCACAACGATGCTACAACCCCAACTGTCACAATAACGATTACGAGCACGCACACCTTCACTACCGTCGAAATAGCAGACAATGGTCCGGGACTTCCTGATCGAGAACGACAGGTCCTACAGGAGGGGACAGAAACACAGCTAAAGCATTCGCTTGGCTTGGGACTGTGGCTCATTAGTTGGATCGTCGTTGACTCGGGCGGTGACGTAGCGTTTGAGGATAATGATCCACACGGCAGTATCGTTTCGATCGATCTCCCGAAAGCAGATAGCAAGACGGCAGAGACGGTCAATAAGCGATCTGCATCGTCAACGAGATTCGTGAGTGAGTAGTCACACAACCCGGTTCCAATTCAGTCGATACCGCACGAAGGAATGCTATCAAATATCTTATCCAAATTATGACAACCAGATAAATTGTATTTGTACACTACATTTCCCACGTAGAGATCCATAGCGATACCTCATTTGGACAGCGGTATGCGAGAAACTATAATAATGTTTTTAACCGTTTGTTGAATACGGGAATACGTAGTGCTTAGCGCTACCACTGCATCGCATAGCAAGCACGTAAGATAACAGATGAGGGTCAGTAACAGCCTCTCTGACACCTCTGCCGTTTCTACGATATCATGGTCCACGTGGCAGGCAGGCATGATCCTGTTTGCCCAAATCAGATCTTCAAAGCGCAGTTCGATAGACATCTTTGTAGATAATCTTCACCAACTAATGTTGTGAGTGAACATCGCACGTATTCGAAGACGTTTGTCTGAGATAATCATCAAGTCATATAATAATTGTATTGTAATCTTCCAATTATCTTTGAATAATACGTCTGACAGGGATTTATATGATAGCCTCAATGCAGCCTAGACGAGGCTGTTACAGCGGGAGTCAGCGCATCTTCCGCTCTTTCGGAGGCATTTTCCGGCAGCCTCTCCGCCATGAGAGTAACCCGTGATGGGACATCTCCCATCTACCCCATCCCATCGTATTCCTGTCCACAAATTGGATGGGGTGGGATAATAGTTGGTAATAAAGATAGTGTTAATTTGCAATTAGTTTTGTAGTTGCGGATAATATAGCAACACTTAATTGGTTGTTACTCACAGGGTAGTCCGCTATGGTCCGAGACAAGTCTCGTCGCCGATTTTTGCAATTGGCGGCTGCTGGTGCAACATCAGCCGGAGTTAGTCGTATCGCAACTACCCGAGGGCGGGCACTGCCTGCCGTCGGTGGTCCCTCGGTCATCGGCCAAACTGGCCGAATCGTCGCTGGTCAGAGCGATCCTGACCGCTGGGCCCGTGTCTCATTTGATATCCCGTTTGCACTCACCCCCGTCGTTATCATGAACCCCGTCACCGCAAACGAGACGGCCCCCGTCGATGTCCACATCCGGAAGGTTACCCGGAACGGCTTTGAGTTCCGCCTCGAAGAGTGGGATTACCAAGACGGCGAGCACGCCGCCGAAGAACTACACTTCCTTGCGATGGCACGCGGTGTCCACGAACTCGTCGGCGCACTCCTCAACGCCGAAGCCGGCTTCGTCGCCGCTAACACCACTGCACAGAGCGTCTCCTTCACGCAGTCGTTCTCCCAGCGCCCCACCGTCTTCGCACAAGCACAGACGCATAATGGCCGCCGCGGCGATGCCGCCGGCAAGGGCGATTCCATCACCACCCGCGTCGACGTCGCGGGCACCAACCAGTTCACCGTCAAACTCCAAGAACAGGAGCGATACCGACAGTTCCACCGCTCGGAAACGGTTGGCTACATCGCCCTCGAACCCGGTGAGGGCATCCTCGATCCGCCGCTTGGCAAGCTCGATTCGATCCTCGGCGGCTTCGAAGTCGACGCCACCACCCAGACCGTCACGCACGACGAGTACCCACTCGAGTTCGCAAACGACTACGACTCACCCATCTGCCTCGCCGACATGCAGACACTCGCCGGGCACAACACCGCCACCACCCGCGTGAGCGATATCGACGGAACTGGTGCAACCGTCGCTGTCGAGGAAGAACAGAGTGCTGACACCGAAGTCGAACACGTCCCCGAAGCCATCGGCTACGCCGTCTTCGAAGACGACGCCCTCCTCTACGTCTGAAGCGGACGAGCATGGTCCATGCAGTTTTTGGCTGATTCAGTTCTAAAGAGCGGCACGTCTGTTCATGTACGTACGATGACCACAATGTAGTGGATCGTAACACCGCATGACTACTACGAATACATCACAACACAGTCATGATAGACCGTGTTAAATCCGGGCATTTTTATGTGCTGACACATATGTACGTCGCATCCATGTCGCTTGAGACCATCAACGCCGGTGTATGGGCACTCGTCCCCGCGATTCTCGCGATTGGGTTAGCGTGGACCACCCGCGATGCCCTCATTGGTTTGTTTGTTGGCGTTATCGGTGCAGGCATCGTCTACGGAGCGTTTAGTCCGGCCACTGTCGGAGTTCCATCGGGCCTCACAGGGAGTATTACTGGGACCATCCTCGGTGGCGTGATGGGACTAACCGTCGTCCCGACCCTCATTGCAACTGCGCCGCTGTTCAACGACGCATGGTACGTCGAAAACGTACTACTTGCAATCTTCATGATTGGCGGAATGATTGGCCTGATGATTCGTGCTGGGGCAATCCAAGGTGTTCTCGAAGCACTGGCCGCACGTGTCGATTCACCAGCAGATGCCGAGCGGGCGTCGTTTTTCGCTGGTATGATCGTCCACATCGACGATTATTTCAACTGTCTTGTGGTCGGATCGATGATGCGACCACTCACAGATCGCTACAACGTTTCGCGGGCCAAGCTCGCGTACTACGTTGACAGTGCTGGCAGTCCGGCTGCGAGACTCGCGTTTTACTCGACGTGGGGAGTCGCACTCATCGGTTTCATCGGCGGAGGACTTGTCCGAGCACAGCAGAACGGTGAGTTGCCGGCAAGTATGAGCAACTACGTGCAAGGATCTGGCCAGCAGGCGAGCGCAGTCACCGCCGAAATCTGGCCGCTGTTTTTCAACAGTCTCTTTTTCGGGTTTTACTCATGGATCGCGCTTATCATCGCGGCGTTGGTCGCGTGGCAAATCATCCCGAACATCGGGATGATGAAGCGCGAAGAAGAACGCGCACGCTCGGGTAACGGTGTTGTTGGCCCGGACGCCGACCCGATGATATCCGAAGAGATGAATCAGTACGAGATGTCAGAGGCTGCCACTCCCGATTGGCGCAACTTCGTGGTCCCAATTGCGACAATGATACTCATCGCCGTCATGGCGATGTTCTGGCGGGCAAATCCGGTCATTCAAGCGCCACAGATGTCTACGCTGTTCTCTGCCGGAGGGTATTCACTGATCCTCCCGTCTGGTGGACAGTGGTCGTTCGATATCGGCGGTGTCCGGCTCGGACTGGCCGCCACTGCGGGATTGGTCGTCGCGTTCGTTCTCTATCGAATCCGTGGGGATATCCCAACGAACACGGACGCGACAGACGCGATCGTCCGTGGTTTCAAAGGAATTCTCCTCGCTGCAGTCATCCTCACTCTTGCAAGCTCCATCCAGAATAGCGTTTCACTGCTCGGGATATCGAAGTTCGTCACCAACTGGTTCCAAGGTGTGCCAGCGTCGATCGTTCCAGTTAGTCTCTTCATTGCAACGAGTTTCATCAGCTTCTCTGACGGGAGTTCGTGGGCAACCTACGGGATCATGTTCCCAATTGCGATTCCGATCGTGTTTGTCACGGGAGCGAATCTCCCGTTGGTTCTCGGAGCCGTTTTCAGTGGTGGTATCTTCGGTGATCACTGCTCACCGATCAGCGATACGACCGTGCTTTCTTCCTCGACGAGCGGAAGCGACCACATGGTTCACGTCCGTACTCAGATCCCGTATGCGCTGATCACCGCGACGATCGCTGCAGTGCTGTTTCTCATCTTCGGCTTTCTGATCCCACAAGGGTTCAACATTATTCCGTACTGATCTCGGCGAGTCAGGATGTTGAACTGGTGTCAGTCGGTATGAATTCTGCGTAGCAGATGACCGCGAGCGTTTTACGCGCCAGTCGGTTATCGCTGGATACGACCATGAGTACGCCTAATCCCGACGTGTATGAACAGGGACGCGGGATGGACGCGCACAATCAAGTGATGCGCGATATTCGTGCGCGCAATCAGCGCACCTACGATCCATCCGAACCGACCCGTGTCTGGCTCGATGAGGACAACACACCCGATGGTGTCTATCAGTCACTCACGATTATCCTCAACACAGGCGGCTGTCGATGGGCTCGTGCCGGAGGCTGTACGATGTGTGGATACGTCGCCGAATCAGTCGAAGGCGGCACCGTCTCTCACGAGCTGCTGATGGAACAGATCGACGCGTGCCTCGAACACGAACGTGAGAACGCAGGAGACGAATCGTCCGATCTCATCAAGATCTATACGTCCGGATCGTTCCTCGACGAGCGCGAAGTCCCCGCGACAACGCGTCAAGCTATCGCATCGACGTTTTCCGATCGAGAGCGCATTGTCGTCGAGAGTCTCCCTGATTTCGTCGAGCGAGAAAAGCTCACAGACTTCACCGAGGTCGGTCTCGACGTGGATGTCGCCGTCGGTCTCGAAACAGCAACCGACCGCGTTCGACACGACTGCGTGAACAAGTATTTCGACTTCGATGACTTCATCAAGGCAAGCGACGCAGCCGACGCGGCGGGAGCGGGCATCAAGGCGTATCTTCTCATGAAGCCTCCCTTCCTCAGCGAGCCAGAAGCCGTCGAAGACATGAAACGTTCCATCAGGCGCTGTGCCGAATACGCCCACACTGTCTCGATGAACCCGACGAACGTCCAACGCTACACGATGGTCGAAGAGCTGTACCACGACGGCGGGTACCGCCCACCGTGGCTCTGGTCAGTCGCAGAAGTGTTGCAGGACACCACGGACGCCGACGCCATCGTTGTCTCTGATCCAGTCGGGCATGGCAGCGACCGCGGATCACACAACTGCGGCGAGTGCGATGATCGTGTACAAACCGCCATCAAAGATTTCAACCTACGCCAAGACCCAACAGTGTTCGATCAAGTATCGTGTGAATGTGAGCTGACGTGGGATGCGATTATGGAGCGAGAAACGAGCTACGGAATGCCATTATCGCGGTGAGTGATCACAATTGTAGAACTATCAGATTTAAGTTTTTCCGATTGAAATTGCTGTTATAGATGGTCACGTCCGGTAGTACTGATGATCTCATCCGCTTACTGGAGCGACGAGTAGAGTTTCTGCGGTGTCTCGAATCGTCACCTCATCAGAAACCGGAGGTCGTCGAGGCGCTCGAGTGGTCGCGTTCGACTGTCGACCGCGCGCTCCGTGAACTCGAGCAGGCAGGCTTTGTCGAGCGGACGGGAGATGGATATGTAACGACGCTGGCCGGTCGACTGGCCACCATCGAGTACGACGAGTTCGTCGATCGGGTCAATAATGTTCTCGTTGCATCACCTCTCGTTGAAACCTTTCCCCGGGATACCCGCATTCCGCTTGAAGTGTTAACAGGCGTCGAGCGTGTTCCGACCGACGCACAGAGTTCGTTCGATATTCCAACGGCGGTTCGGTCTGTGATTGAATCAGCCGACCAGCTCACCGCCTTTCTCCCTGTTCTTGCGGATCCGCTCTTGCTCGGGCTGTGTCAGTCACGTGTGGTAGAGGATACTCTCGATCTCGATCTCGTCGTCGGGCCAGATCTCTATGAAACACTTCACCAGCGCTTTCCGGGAACACTCGGACAGTTAGCCGATCACGGGGGAACGCTCATGCGTGCCGACCGATCACCACCGTGCTCTCTTTTCGTCGTGGAACGGTCGTCGGGTGAAAACGAAGCCATTGCTATCGCATACGACGGCGACACTCGTGCCGGAATATTCCGAAACGACACCGCCATTGCGTTTGCGCAGGCGCAGGAGTACGTAACCTCCGTCATCGAGTCAGCGACGGATGTCACAGAAGAGACAACAACGAATACTTCTGGTTCAGCAGTGCAACAGCGTCTTCCGGTGGCACAAACCACGGTTACCGAACATCACGGGCAGGTCGTCCTCGAACGGGAGGGATTCGTCGAGCTGACAGAGGAGTTTTTTGAGTCACGCGCACCCGGGCCACCGACGACCAGCTGGCGAACCGGTATCGACCTTGCAGAAATCGCGGCGGACCACGCCGTAGAACGGACACGTGAACGAAATGGCGAACGCCAGTCGCTCGTCGGTACAATCCTCAATGGACTCAAAGAAGGCAACGATCACGCACTCATTGGACATCCTGGTTCGGGAAAAAGCACCGTCTGTAAGACGGTCGCCTACCGCTGGTACGAAGCTGGCTACGGAACCACACTGTATCGAAAGGAGGGAATGGGACAGGTGTTCGATAGTGCAACCGCACTCTGCAACCGTTTGCGCGAGTGTGATGGACACACACTCATTGTCATCGAAGATGCGCTCTCAGCAGAAGCGAACGCCATCTTCCGCGTGATCGAAGCGTATCGTGACGATCCGACAGTGACCTTCCTCCTCGAATCGCGTGAACACGAGTGGGACAATCCTTCGGTCCCCGAGCAGGAGACACACATCGATACCAACTGGAAAGAAACGATCGCACGCGTCGAAATGCCTGCTCTTGACGTGACCGAATGTGATCGACTCATCAGCCACTTCGAGACCGTGACCGGACGGCGAATCGATCTCGATGCCTCAGATCTACTCGATGGACACGAGGATGACGACGATCCAGCGGCTCTCCTCGTAGTGTTGCACCGTCTTGCTCTCTCCGTCGATCCACTCGCATCGTTCAGAGCGATGACCTCGACAACGCTCACAGAAGACGTACTACAGACCTATGACGATCTTCTGTCACTCGGTGACTGTGCGCTTGATGTCGGAGTGCTCGTTTCTCTCCTCAATGCAGCTGACATCGGCGTTTATCCCGGCTTCGTTTACGCGCTCACAGCTGACGATCATGATCGTAATCAGGAGATAATTGAAGAGGCACTGTCGTTGTTAAAAGGGCGCGTCGTTTTCGAACCATCCGATTCAGAGGATGGAACACGACCGTACCGCACGGTTCACGAGTCGTGGTCTGTACTGTTCCTCCAACAACTGTACAACAGAGGTCACGAACAGCAAAAACAACGAGCAACAGAACGGTTCGACCGCGTCGTTACCGCTCTTTTATCGTTGGCCGATGACGAAACTCGCCGCGTGCGTATTGACTGGGAATTCGCTGGGACATCACCAGTCATCAAAGAGATCTCTGCTGATCCACAAGGATGGGCAGACACGACGATCGAGCGGCTATTTTCCCTCGGTCTCTCTCACTCCACGCTCGTTCCGTTGTTCGGTGCGGGCTCTGACACGAAAATCAACCTCCCAGAGGTCTGCTCGGACGAGATGGAGATTCACTGCACCGAGTGGCGAGGAAAAATGTCTCTGTATGCTGGCAACTTCGACGATGCCGACCGCGAATTCGAGCATCTCGCTGACCTTGCGAGTGATGAAACGAGGGACACGACCGAAACACTCCACGCAAGGAGCCTCAAACACAGGGGAACGGTCGCATTTCGTCGGAGTGAGTTCGACGAAGCCGAGCAGTTTTACGAACGGAGTTATTCGGCGTATCTCGCGGCCGGCGATGAACAGGGTGAGCTCGATGCGATCAACAATCTCGGAATCATCGCGTGGTCGCGTGGTGATCTCGACGAAGCGAAAACGTATCTCCAGACGTGTCTCGATCGCTATCGTGAACTAGACAACCACAGCGCCGAAACGGACGCGCGATTCAATCTCGCAACGGTACTCGATTCGAAAGGTGATCTCGATGCTGCTGTCGATCACTATCGCGCCTGTCTCGACTACTACCGATCGATCGGGAACCATCGTTCAGAAGCGGATACACTCAACAACCTCGGTGTCCTCAATCGAAAGCGCGCCGACTTAGACGCGGCAGAACGCTGTCTCAAACAGGCACTCGATACGTACCGGGATATTGGCGACGATGTTGGAGAGGCGAACAGCTTACACAGTCTCGGGCACGTTGTCCAACTCCGCGGCGAATTCGACCGTTCGATCGAATTCCACGAACGTAGTCTCGAACGCTATCAGGAGCTCGGCGACACGCAGGGAATGGCACAATGCCTCAACGACCGCGGCACCGTCGACCGCCAGCGGGGTGATCTCGCGGCCGCCAGACGACGCTACGAACGCAGCCACGATCTCCGGTGCGACATCGGAGATCGTCTCGGAGTCGCTGAGTCGCTTTTCAATCTTGGATCCGTTGCGCGCCTCGAAGGACACCTCGATACCGCCGTGGACCACATCGAGCGCAGCCTCGAGTGTTATCAAGAACGCGGTGACGTGCGCGGTGTGGCCAACTGTCTCCGACTACTCGGCACAATAAACCGTGATAAGAGCCGGTTTGAGACGGCCGAGGCGCAACTCGCTGCGAGCCTCGAACGGACACACGAAAGCGGTGACAGAATTGGTGAAGCCCGAACACTCACACAACAGGGAATAGTTGCCGAGGAACGACAGAACTTCGAACGTGCCCAAGAGCGCTACGAAACCGCACTCTCGATGTTCCGTGATATCGGAGCGATTCCCGACGCTATCGAGACGTGCCACCATCTCGCCAACGTCGCTACCGCGCTCGATGATATGGATGCAGTACTCGAATATCGCGAGACAGCGGCCGAGCTCGTCGAAAAAACAGGATTCGACAGCGGAGAAGCGAAGACGATGTTGGACGAAGACCGATAAACCTACTGAGATACTGTTAGCACAGCAGTTTCACGATGGCGTACTGGCTACCTTGAATCCGTTGAGGACGCCTTGTCCATCAGTTCCATGCAGTTCTGGGAGCGCTGCACGCTCAGGGTGAGGCATCAACACCGCCGTGGTGTCGCGCTTGCCACTGACACCAGCGACGTTGTCGGTCGACCCATTCGGATTTGCACTGTCGGTGACCGCTCCGTCCGCGTCACAGTACCGAAAGAGGATTCGATTCTCGTCTTTTAGCTCCGCTAGCCGGTCGTCCGTGATCTCGAAACGACCCTCACCGTGAGCGATTGGGAGAGAGATAACGTCACCCTGCTCAAACGCGCTCGTCCACGGCGTCTGGTCGTTCTCGATCCGGAGATGAACGCGCTCGCACTGAAAACGCGCGCTCTCGTTCGTGGTGAACGCTCCAGGCGTCAATCCCGTCTCACAGCCGATTTGTGCGCCATTGCAGATACCAAGGACAGGGACACCATTCTCGGCCTGTTCTCGGACAGCACTCATCGCGGGAGAGCGAGCAGCCATCGCACCGGCACGGAGGTAATCGCCGTAGGAAAATCCACCCGGAAGGAGGATTCCATCGGTTTCGTCGGGGAGTTCATCTTCGTGCCAGACACGTTTGGCCGTCAACCCGAGCTGTGAAAGCGCTCGGACGGCATCACGATCGCAGTTGCTCCCACCGAACTGCAAGACAGCAATCATCGCTCCTCGACCACAGCTTCGTAGTCGTGAATGGTGGGATTCGCAAGGAGACGCTCCGCCATCTCCTCGGCACGTCTGACAGCAGCCTCACTCGATTCAGCTTCGAGATCGATTTCGAATCGGTCCGCAGTGCGAAGCTCCTCTAACTCGAACCCGAGACGGGAAAGCGCACGTTTCGTTGTCTCTGCCTCTGGATCGAGGACACCCCGCTTGAGACGGACGGTCACAGTCGCCGTATACGCGGCCATTGGATACGACTCGGTGATGATGGGTCAAATGGATTGCCATCTCTCCGTCGAGTCTTCCAGTAAGACGAACCGAACCGACTAGCAGCCACTAAACACAGAAAACAACGATGTGCGGTCACTACAAATCCACTAACATCAGTACTGTCGATCAGTGACTGGAGAAGTCGGTGCCGACCCATCAGAGGGTTAATCGTAGATGTCGTAGTAGTCCAGAATGCCACCGACAATCTTCTTCTGCCAGCTGACTCGTGCCTTCTTGTTTACGTTTTCGAATGTCTCAACGATGAACGACGGAATTCCTGCCTCATAGGCGGCCTTTTCCGCGAGCAGTCCGTTCGGCGCGCGATTTGGCCCACTGATAGGCCCAGTACCAAACTTGAGTTTCTGACTACCGATTGTTCTGTTCGCACGCTTGAGACCCAACGAAGCGGCATCAGAGGTGTTTCGTCCGGGCGAGCTGAAGACTGTTTGTCCCACACCCGATGGGTATTTGTTACGGATACCGCGCGATTCCTGAAGCGTCAACAAAATATCTGGATCAGCCGCAGAAACCGCATTCCAGATCGATTGCGCGAGCTTCGTGGACGGAAGTTGACCGAATCTGAATTTCCGGTTCAGGTCACCGAGATCGTTCCCACGAGTGTTGTTCTCGATAGCAACCGGATTTGCTTCGGGAAGTACTACGATCTGTCCGGCATCTGGACTCCAGTTCGTAATACTGTGTGACGCAATGACTCCAGCCTCCTCATCCCCATGAAGACCACCAACAACGAACGCTGTTGGTCCCTCCACACCGCTGTCAATGATCTCAATGTCGAGATCAACATCGATCGCATTGGACAGATCTGGGAGATCGATCGGCAGTGTGTGCTCTTTTGTACCCTTATCACGGCGAGTACACGCATTTTTGAGTCCTCCAGCACCCGTTGCCTTCACCCGACTGACACTCACGATTCCGGCTCCGACTGCGGCTGCTGTTGCTAAGAATGCCCGTCTACCGTGCCGTGCCCCTGGCATATAGGAATAATTCTACCAACACAGCCTTAAAACTTTGTGAATAGGTGTGTAAATGGTTGAATTGTAGTAACTAAATGGAATAAGCAAATGAATCATTGATAGAATATGATAAAGATCGATGATTTTGTGTGATTATACGTGCGTCTCCCGACTACAACAGTTGGAGAACATTGTCTACTGAGCCACCGTCACAGTTCTTCGATCGTTTCGATAGCCGCTGAAAGCGGTGGTGCATCGAACAATTCCCGATCGAGATAGCGGTTTGCTCCTGCAGTGTAGAGATCAGAGACCGCATCGATGACGTCCTGTTCGAGCGGTTGTGGTTCGACGCTGCAGATCGTCCGCCAATCGGCGATATCGCGGTCGATCGCATCTTGTTTTGCCTGATTGACAGCATCGATCCAGTCGGACTGTGTACGTTTGTGGTACTGTCGGAGCACCTCTTTCGAGAGTTGCTGTTCCTCGTAGGAAAAGCGATTCTCATCAAACGTTCCAGCGACATCGGCAACGCGGATCTCGCCGTCGTAATACAGACACTCGATCTTCCCGTCCTCGTGGTGAAGCCCTACTTCGCTGGCGTGTTGTGTGATGATCTCGTTTACGTCTTGTGCGATCGATTCGAGATCGTCAACATCTGCTTGTCCCGCGATGTGATCGGCTTCCTCCTGTGAGAGCTGTCGATCCGACTCCTCGTATTTTGTCGTAAATTCGATGACCGGTTCGGGGAGATCAACCGACTCATCGGGCCACTGTTCCTGATCGAGACCGACTTCCTCTGGTGTGGTTCTCGATCGGAGACTCGATCCGACAGGTACCCGATTTCGGAAGACGATTTCTAACGGTATGAGGTAGTTCTCTCCTGCTGCTGCGTGGAACGCATCGTAGTCGTACTGCTGGCCTTCATGAGGTAATTCAGGAACACGGGTGAGATCAATGGCCATCTCTCGCGGAGGACGGGTGACCGTATCGAGACTCGATGGCCCACCCTTATCGAGCACGCCACGATAATGGGTCTCGATGCCGTCAGCCTCAAGCAGTTCGAAGGTAGCCGCACCCATCACACAAAGGCTCTCGCCCTTCTCTGGGATCTGGTCGGGCATCGTTCCCCAATCGAAGACTGAATAGTCGTCGGTGAAGACGAACCACCCGCGTCCGAGGCGGTCCGGCGTCGCCGCCTTGTCGACGCGGAAATCCTTAACGCTCGTCATACCGATCCTTTTATCGGGAATCACTAATCGATTTCTATCGTTCAAACGCATCAGTGCGCGATAAGTGTTATCTCCAGATAGTTTCGTGTGTGGAATAACGAGATCGATTGGCTGCTGACGGGAGAGGACATGGTGTGCGTTAGAATGATAAGAATAGATTATCTGCCATGAACTGATGCCTTCACCACTAGTGCGTGATCTGAAGATGCTCGAACCGGAGCCGAGTGTCCGTAGTTCAGAGGGGTTTTAGTCATTCGGGGAACCATCGTCAGCAATGGTTGAGAACAGACCGACGAACGTTCCGGACCCAAACGAGTTCGACTTTGCGTACAGGGCTGAAACCGATCAGTCATTCGAAAACGCCCTCGAAAAGGCCCGGAGTGGCGAGCGTCTCTCTATCGATGACGGTGTCGAGCTTCTCACGACCGGTACGGAGTTCGACGGCATCGATCTGGAGCGAAAAGAGCGTGTTCTCGAAGCCGCAGATCGTCGCCGAGCCGAAGTCGTCGGAGAAGAGGTGACGTTTGTGGCAAATCTCAACAACAACGTAACCACTGCGTGTAACACCGGCTGTCTGTTTTGCAATTTCAAAGATCCAGCTGGTGAGTTCGAGTCCGAAGGAGACAGAAGAACGGACGGCTTCACAAAGACGCCTGATGAGTCGCGTCGCATCGTCGAAAACGCAATCGACCGTGGGATCTACGAAGTCTGTTCAGTCAGTGGGCTCCATCCCGCGCTCGCACTCGATGCGGAGCACCGAGAGATCCTCAAAGCAAACGGTGGGCCAAACTACAAACCAGCCAGTGCGTACCGGATCGACCCAACGACGTATATCGAGCAGATTTCGGCAATGAGTGTGGGTGATATCCACGTCCACTCGATGACACCAGAGGAAGCCGCCCACGCAAAGCGTGGCACCGAGTGGTCGTACGAACACGTCTACAAGCGATTGTGTGATGCTGGTCTCGATTCTGTGCCGGGGACCGCAGCAGAAATTCTCGTCGACGAGGTGCGCGATGTCATCTGTCCGAACAAGATCAATACGGACGATTGGCTCGCTGCGATGAGTGCAAGCGCGTCGGTCGGACTGGACACAAC
This sequence comes from Halocatena marina, assembly GCF_025913575.1. Classification (NCBI taxonomy): domain Archaea; kingdom Methanobacteriati; phylum Methanobacteriota; class Halobacteria; order Halobacteriales; family Natronomonadaceae; genus Halocatena; species Halocatena marina. The sequence goes on from NZ_CP109785.1 coordinate 2,409,128, forward strand.
TGCGACCATCATGTACGGACACGTCGAAAACGAGATGCACCGCATCATGCATCTCGATCGAGTACGCGAGCTACAGGATCGCACCGGTGCGATTACCGAATTTGTCCCGCTCTCGTTCATCCACTACGATACGCCGTTGTACGATGAAGGGATGGTGACTGCGGGTGCAACGAGAGACGAGGACGAGCTGATGATCGCCGTCTCGCGCCTGTATCTCGACTCCATCGAAAACATCCAGTCATCGTGGGTGAAGTTTGGCGATGAGCTTGGTCTGAAGCTCCTCTCATGCGGTGCAAACGACTTCATGGGCACCATTCTCTCCGAAGAAATCACGAAACGTGCTGGCGGCCAATTCGGTGAGTTCCGATCCGTCAGCGAGTACGTGGAGATGATCACCTCAATCGGCCGTATCCCCGTTGAGCGCTCGACAGACTACCGCAAACAACGGATTATCGATCCCGAGGAGCGACCGATGGGGCCGATGCTCGGCCCAGCGGCCGACGGAACACCACTACTTGACGACTACAGCGTAGTGGCTGATGATTGATTGCACGTAAGCGAAGGGTTCCGCAAGCTGCTGATGCGGGAATCCGGCGAAACTGACCGTCGAATCAACCACTCCGCCTTTCCGTCTCCGCTTGCTTTACCGCCCGACAGCGACGAGCAGTGAGATCCGAGCACAGATCACCGACCGAGATAACGAAAGCAAAGTCGAGACAGTGCCTGAAATGTAGATCAAAACGGGAATAAAAATAAGAACATGGGACGGAACATAATTGAGAACGAGCCACTCGATGAGTACAAGACCGGGCCGATTCAACCATTCATGGTTGACATTTCAGCTACTGAGATCAAATCAGTAATCGACTTCACACGATCAGAGCACGAGACGATGATATGGGAGCTTCCAAAAATTCGATAGGCAGAGAAAGACACCATAGATCATAGTATTTGACACACAAAAACCATATGTCTGATTCGTATTATGACTGTCTCGGCGTCGAACCGGATGCTTCTGAAGCGGAGATCGAGGCAGCCTACCGCGAAGTGGTGAAACAAATACATCCGGACAAGAGCGACAGTTCCGATACTAAAGATCGATTCATGCGGGTGCAGGAGGCACGGGCGGTGTTGATGGATCCGATAAAGCGGGCTCAGTACGACCAACGCCGCACATCAAATACCGAGAAACAAACACAAGATACGAATCGAGAACAGGATCAAGCGCACGATGATCGTCAGCAGAGCCAAAATCAAGAGCCACAGCAACACCGTCACCAACAAGAAGATTGGCAGAGACAGTACAGCGACGAGAAACGACGATCCAAATCGTATCAATCACGGACACGAACGAGCAACCAAGCAGACAATAGAAATGAACCAGACCGCAAGCGTCGACGCAATCGTGCATCGGCGAGAACTGGTTATTCACAGCATGGTGCTTCTGCTCCGATCCTAGAATGGGTGATAACATTGATCGAGAGCGTCCACCGGACAGGACGAACATTTCTGAGAATGGTTCGGTGTCCAAGCGTTCGTTCGGTAGATCGTGTACTGCTCCGTTCACTCATCACCTCGCCAACAGGTGTTCGTCTCGGAACAACGATCGCGTTCGTATTCGTGCTCAGTATCGGTGTTCGATTGTTCGGATATTCACCGAATGAATCGCCGTCACTCGGTCTCATGCTCCTCCTTATCGCGCTTATCGGGAGCTATGCTGGATACGAGCTTCTCGTCTCACATCCAAACTACGGATCACAGATACAGAAACGGACACGAAATCGAAAACGGACACGGACACGGACGCGAGTGCAACCGCAGGAGCAACACTCCTCGAGTGGTAGCCGGCGTATTTGGCCGATTGCTGTAACAAATCTACTCGGTGTCAGCCTCGTTGCTGGTGCGATCGTCAGTGACGCACCAACTGGAGGTGTCGTATTCACTGGAGTGTTGCTCTTTCCGTTCGTCGTTCCACTGTTGATCTACAGTGGTGTGCTGCTACCGACGGTACGGTTTCAGAGAACGACGAAGATACTCACATACGTAGTCAGCGATGTGCACCGTTTGCTGAGTATAACGGCAGCGATCGGGGTCGTGATCGTCGTATTTACCCAGTGGGGGATACAGACGCCTAATCTACTGGATTCGTGGGCAATGACGACATCCTCACCGTGGATTCAGAGCTTCACAATCGGACCGATCTATCTGGGATTGTTTGTGAACTTTGTCGTTGGGATCACGATGTATTCGTGTGTTCTCTGGAGTATGTACGCGATGTTTCGGTACTTGACCGCTGCACCGTGGACTGACCGATTCGATTACGGATACCGCATCAGACCCGGGACGTGGAATTTGCTGGTTGCCGGCCCGTTCGTCGTCGTCACGTGGATGGTTCTCGAAGGCGTTCCTACGATCAGTATACCACTCGGCGCTTCGACGCTCACTCTTACCCAACAGAGATCGCTTGTTGCGTTGTTTTTCCTCCCAACGGTGCTAACAGTCTTATACATCGTCCGACGCCGTCTCGAATGGATACTTCATACGCAGCCGAGACGAGAGTAATTCACAGAGAATTGTTACGGATCACGGTCGTCCGTGCTTTTTCGCTATGGACAGCGGCGGACGACGATAGTAAATTCGGAGATCAACGGTAATCTTCTTACAGTCCTGAAGTTAACTCCAAAAGGGTGTGAACTATCTCAAGTATTTATCCACTATCGAGAATATTCTTTTCACCTGTGTTGGTGCCGTATTCACCTATGAATTAGTTTTTCTGTACCATTCGAGAGAGTCCCATCTCAGTTACAGATCACTGATCGTCTCTTTAATTATTCGCTTGACTCCGGACTCCCGCGTTCCTAGGCGCAAAAGGACTCAATTCCGCATCACGTCTCGGAATCGTTCACCTGCTTCGTTTTCAGCGTTGATCGCCGTTTCGATCGTCGAGGAAAGCCACCCATCATCGACGTATCGTTCGTACACTGGTAGCCGTTCGTCGAGTGGGACACCGGCTTCGTTTGCGATATCACGCAACTCTGCCAGCGCGGGCCACGCATAATCTGGGTTGATGTAATCGTCCGTGACGGGCGATACGCCACCAAGATCATCAACACCGCAATCAAGCAGTTCCCGAACGGGCGAAAGGTTCGGTGGAACTTGTATACTCACAGTCTCCGGAAGGGCAACACGCGCCATCGCAACGGCACGGCGCATCGTTGCTACCGGAACAGGATCGTTACGCCAACGCTCGTTTGGCACAACGTTCTGGACGAGGACTTCCTGAACGTGTCCGTACTGCTCGTGCAATGTTCGAATTGCAAGAAGGCTCTCAGCTCGGTCGCGCCACGTCTCCCCGATACCGACGAGGATGCCAGTGGTAAATGGAACGCCGAGTTCGCCAGCGACACGGATCGTGTTCAGCCGTTGTTCCGGTGATTTCGCTCGTGAACCGCCGTGGACTTGTACGTCCGCCGTTGTTTCCAGCATAACGCCCATACTCGCGTTCACATCCGCGACGGTGGCCATCTGCGCTCGTGTCTGGTCGCCGGGATTCGAGTGAGGGAGGAGTCCCTCCTCAAGTGCGATTTCACACGCTTCGTGCAGATACGAGTGGATTGACTCGTGTCCCCATTCGGTCAACTGCTCGTGGATCTGTGTGTATCGATCGTCAGGGTCGTCACCAAACGTGAACAGTGCCTCGGTACAACCGGCGTCTGCACCCATGCGGACAGTGCGACGGATCTCCTCTGGACTCATGAGCGAGGCCTGTCCCGGTGGATCGTAGTACGTACAGTACGTGCAGGTGTACCGACACGCTGTCGTGAGTGGAATGAAGACGTTCCGCGCAAAACTCAACGCGGGTGCTGGCTCGACATCGGCGGGAGTGACCGACAGCAGACGATCGACAGCCGACTCATCAAATTTAACTCCATGTACACCACCGCCGTCGATGCCGTCCTCGTCCTCCACGTGTGTCACACTATAATGTTTTCATCAACAGTAAAAAAGACTGCCACCCCTTAGACCAGCCATAGTCTTGGGTATACCATGCCCATTTGCGACAGCCTCGATACGTAGCTTTGTCTGCGGTGGACAGCCCGTAACCCATGTTGACTGACCCCGCATGACATGGTATGTGGTAACATGATATATGCTTTGTCCCAATTCTCTCCCAATTATCCAGAGCTAGTATCACATTTTTCGCCATTATGCCATCTCACCAAATCACTCGAATTAAATAGTGACCCGTCCCCTCCAGCTTCAGGCAATCATTATTCAGAATTCAGTATCGTTTGACACCAGTTCGTCCGTTCGAGGTGCTCAGTTCGAACCGGTCGTCGAGCCAGTCGGCCGCCCGTCCGTCACCGTGTAAGAGCACTTCCGCGAGATCAGCCGGTTCGTCGATATCGGTACCGAGGCGATACGAGTCAATCGTCCGCACGCTGGCTCCGATCGCTTTACAGATCTCCACGTGATCACGGTACGAAGCACCGTGATAATCGACCCGGAATTGGGGATGGCGAGCGACGATCGCGTTCGTTCCACCACCACGTCCGGGAGCGAGAACCACGTCTTCGTTCGTTTCGAAGAGTTCTCCAAGCACTGACGGAGTTGCGAGCGCAAGATCCGCCATCACGACCGCCGTATTCGGTTCGAGATGACTGTTCACTGCAACCGTCAATGGACGCTCATCGACGCAGTCCCCACCAGAAAGCGGTGCCGTCGATAGAACCGTCGGGTCGTAGCCCGCGCTGCGGACGGCAGCGAGGACATCCGCGAGCATGAGGCGAGAGAATTCGCGTCGCTCCTCGTCGTCGAGTACGGGGGCGAGCCGTGTTTTCGGCTCGTCGACGCGATAGGGAACGAGAACCTGCATCGTTACAACCGCGTCCGACAGATGAGTGATAGTCGTTGCACACGCTACTGTCCGAAACGTAGTAGCAAAAAATCTATCACCTCTCTTCGCGGGGTCGAACATCGAGATTCGTTACATTGCTCATTCGGTGCAGGAAGCATCGATATCGATCGGTTCCGGTATATCAGCTATCGATGGTTCCGATCCAGAATACGAGTCAGCAGGGAAATTCGACTCATCACGCAGCGTCGCGCTTTTCATTAGTCCCCAGTAATTCAACCTACATGACCAACAGCGACGATCTCGCGTGGGAGACACTCGATGCGCGCACAGCGTATGAGTGCCCGGGATTCACCATTACGAACGAATCGGTGCGACTCCCTGACGGTACCGAATCGGATTTTGACTACCTGACCGAACCTGCGGCTGTTGTCGTACTCCCGTTCACAACCGATGCAGAGGTAGTCATCATCGATGAGTGGCGACAGGCGGTCAGTCGCGTCAACCGGAGCCTGCCAACGGGAGGCGTCGAGCCAGACGATGAGAATCTCGAAGCCGCCGCCCGCCGAGAACTCCGTGAAGAGACCGGTTACGAGGCGGATCGGATGGAACAGTTGTGCTCTATCGAACCGGCGAACGGGATCGCAAATTCGGTCCTTCACTACTTCGTTGCCCACGATTGTGAATCAACTAGCGAACAGGAACTCGACTTCAACGAATCAATTCGAGTACGGACAACGACGATCGATAAACTTCTGAACGCCATTTCGACCGATGAGGTACAAGATGGCCGCGCTGTACTCGGTGTTCTTTACTATCAAATGTATGCTGCGGGGTCAGTTGGCCGTTAGCGAAAGAGATCACAGGAAAACGTCGTGTGCGACCGATGTACGGTGGTTGAATTATCAGCCAGTGGGCACCCCCGTTCTCGTATCCGCCTCCAATCATAATAGCAGATTTCATGTGTCTTCGTATCTACCGTGGCGGACTCTGAACCGTGCTTGAGAGGATTACGTCATAGGATATCTACGGTGATGTCCGTCACAACGTTCGGATAGCTTGAATTGGGTATCACAGGTAAAAATTCGGAACGGTATTGGAACTGACTGGACACGCTGCGTTGCTTCGCTATTGGGTATATCTGTTAGGGTGAACTCTCAGCACTCATAGCACCATCACCTGCACTCACCTCTATCGGCATCGATGTATGCCCGATACGACAATAAATTGTCATTAGGCTGCGCAATCGAGAGTAGAATACTACGCTGGCAAAGAACTATACTCCTTCACCTCGTTGATGAAGACATGACTGACGACACCCCCTCGGACAACTTCGAGGACATCAACAAGGTGGTTAGCGATGAGTGGGAGTCAGAGACAACACCCTACGAGCGCGTTCGTCACGTTATCGCCCACACCTATTCACCTGCGTCGGCCGAGACTGTCGCCGAAGAGGCACAGACTTCACCGAAGACAGCACGGAAGCATCTGAACGCACTCGCTGACGAGGGGTTCGTTGGTACCACAACGGGGAAGCATGGTGGGACGATCTATCAGCGGTCATCAGAGTCACTCGTCGTTGAGCAGGCCGCAGACATACTCAAACACATCTCAACTGATGAACTTGTTACACGCATCACAGAAATGCGTGATCAACTCAATGACTACCGGGCAGAATACGGCGTCGACTCACCCGAAGAGTTGACCATCGAACAGACAAATCACAGCCTCGCTGAGACCGACTCAGACCAATCCGATGTCGACGCTGAAACGCTCCAAGACTGGCAGACGACACGGCGAAATCTCGCATTTGCGAATGCCGCACTCTCAATTGCGAACGCCGAACGATTTGTTGACGGTGACGCACGAACAACTGATGATAGTGTCCCCGTCTAGCAAATGACGGGCAGAAACGAGACAGATGAGTCTCACTCGCTACGAGGGCCGATCGACCGGTCAGCACTCCTTACGATTCGTACCATCATCGAGAGAGAAGAACCGCTCGCAGCGCCATCGCTGGATGACTATCTCAATCCAACGGTTCTCGAAGTCCTGCTTGACGACGGCCTCTGTCGTGCCGAATCCGCCCGGATTGACGTTCAGTGGACGACCCAAGCAGACTACAAATTTCACTACACGGATGTTGACGACGTGAATTTCCGCTGGGGGAAACATCCACACGACGGTGACTACATCCACGTCCACGAATTTGGGCACTATCATCCACCTCCTGACGCCACCGCTGATTCTGACGACGTCGAGCAGTCCTGCATCGAGCAGTCTGTCGAAGCACTTGTCACTCGTGCTGTTCTCAAATTATGGCGTGTTGCCTATCATGCAGGCTCCTACGACCCGCTGAACGCTGCGAGTAATCCCCCGTAGCAGTGCAAGTGGCTATCGAAGAGACTCCATTCCCGGATGATCCACTGCTGTTGTAGAATCGTTGGACCATCGGCACGAAAGAGGAAGAAAACGAGGACGCTTAGCAGTGGATGAGCATCCAGACCACTGGATGGGGACCACGGATAATGCTCGACACCGATCCATCCAAGAGGGCGAGACGCTCGTCGGATCATCACGGATCACCCCGAATCGGCCGAGAACTTTGTTCGTATCGATCGCGCCCTCATCGATCGAGAATTCGACAGTCAGCACGTCCTCGAAGTGGCCAACGGGCGTGGCTATGGCTATATGTGTTTAACAGGCAGTATTTCAAGACAGTCTCATTATACACAACCTATAACAGCCGATATAGCGCATATCGCAATATCTTGTGCCACGGTTTCGGGAGACAGTACAATCGTATTTCATACAGCTAGTAGTCTTGCTTCGTCGCTCCCGATCTAAGGTTGTAAGCGGGTATCCGAACGTCAATTGCCACCAGCTATTGGAATCGACTGGTTCTGACTCGATTCTTGCTGAACAGTGTTAGAAAATCAAGACAAGAACTCTCTCGCTGTCCGCTAATCAGTTCTCCGAGCAGAATGTGTTTTACCCCCTATCTACCATCCATTCATAAACAATGAACCGATACTGTGATGTCTGAGTAAGCACTTACTAAATAGAATGGGCGAGAGAAATCATCAAAAAGAGAGCAACGAGAGGCAGACCCCAGACAGCATCCAGAAACCGGGAGCAACAGCAAATGCCACCAACAACACCGATTCAAAAAGTCCGTATCTCGTGATGCCGTTCCTGATATTCTTAGTGACATGCTTCATTCTTCGTGCGCTGGGCACACTCGGTGTGGAAACGGTGGATTCGTGGCATACTTCCGTCAGGGTAGCGTTGGCTGTGATGTTCATTTTCACGAGTACGACTCATTTCACTAGCAATCGAGACGCACTCGTGCGCATGGTACCTCACAGCGTGCCGTATCCAAAGCAAGTAGTAACGGTGACAGGCATCGCTGAGCTCGTCGGCGCGGTTGGATTGCTCTGGCCTGTCACCGACCGGATCGCGGGATTCGGACTCGCCGCGTTGCTCGTGGTGTTGTTCCCCGCTAATATCGTGGCTGTACGAAACGAAGTAGCAATCCACGGAAAACCACCGACACCTCTCTGGATTCGCCTGCCGATCCAACTGGTGTGGATCGCATCGCTCCTCTGGGTGACGTGGTAAACGAAACAGAGTCCAGTCGTCCGTCCACACCACTGCTGTCGAGTAGCTGTCCGAAGAAACTATTCCGTTGATGATATAATCCACTGCGTGAAGTACCGCCATCCACCGACAGACGAAGACCATCGAGGATTTCATGACCGGAATCGTTATTCAGTTTCAAACTGGCTAGCCACCATGCGTGGGTTCGGTGATAAGGAACGTGAATAGATTTGGAAACAACTAGTTGAATCGGGACGCGAGTTGCTCCTCATTTACGGGCCAAAAAAGACGAACATCGTCGAGCAGTTGGTATCGCTAAGAGTTCATTCTATCTCTTCTTCGACTCCAAGGAAGAGTTGTATCTCGAAATACTTCGCCGCGAAATGGAGGAGTACCGCGAGAACCTTCGTGATGAGTTAGAGCAGGTCGAAGAACCACGTGAGGGATTAGAGTCGCTGTTCAGGAACTACAGGGAGATCGCCGAAGACGATCCGTTCATCCAGCAGATGGTCATCCAGCGCGACTACCGGGAGGTGCTTTATAATATCTCATCAGAAACGGGAAAAACCCGATCGAAGAAGTTCGAACACACGACGCCGTTCATCGAGACTCTCCAAGAACAGAGTACAGGGCACCTCGCGGAACACGGTCCCAAAACGGTTCTCGGCGTCAAGGGAACAATCCTGCTGGTCCTGTACAAAGACGAGTTCGAAGCGTACAGAGCGGAATTTTACGAGCAGACATGAGACCTGCTTATCACTGCACTCTCGGATGATTGACATCTGAAGCAGAAACCAACATACAAGCCACGAGAGCTTCCAAACCCGATTAATCGAGTCGTTCGACAGTCCCACGGCTTCCATCGACACGGAGTCGTTGTCCAGTCTCGATGCGTTTTGTCGCACGCGGGACGGACATAACGGCTGGGAGACCATATTCGCGTGCGACCAGCGCACCGTGTGTCATCCGCCCTCCCACATCTGTCACCAACCCAGACGCATTAAGAAACAGTGGTGTCCATCCCGGATCACAGGATGGTGCAACGAGTATCTCACCCTTCTCAAGCGTGGATTCACTCGGATTGTGGATGACGCGTGCAGTTCCCTCGATGACACCCGACGAAACCCCTGTCCCGACGAGAGCGCCGTCGAGACACTGGTCAGTCCGAGTAGTGAGTGCCTCTCCTTCGCTCGTCAGCAGTGCTGGTGCGTCCAGTCGGGCGAATCGTTCGTGTTCGCGTCGACGACTATCCACGTCGATATTCGCGGCGGCTCCCGATTCAAACAGTTCGAACAGCTCCTCTTTTCGAAGATACCAGACATCGTCTGGATCTCGCAACTGGTCGTTCGCAGCGAGCTGTTCTCCGGCGTGCTGAAGTCCCTCGTGCCAAGCCGCGAACAGATGGGCGGATCCCTGTTTCGGTTCGTCCCGTAACGGAATGTAGCCACGATAGACGCGTAGTAACCGACGAACGAGGGGTCGTCGGAGCGGGCCGAGAACACCCTGTCCCGCCTTCCGCAGAAGATCGTCTACGGCTTGCTTGGCTGCTTGCTGTCGAGCACGAAGATGGCTCCGATACGTTTCCTCGTCCCCTGCACGGAGATTACTCCGAACGATTTGCAGCACGCCAGCGGGATCGTCTCGCCATCGAGGACGACTGACATCGATCTCACCGGTTGTTCTGTGACCGAAGTCTTCGAGGAACGTCTCAAGTTCGCTGACGAACGCGTCACCACCATCAACAGTGGCAATCTCGGCCAGCGTTCGCCCATCACGGAGAGCTTCTCCGACAGCAGGATACTCGTGCGCGACTGCTTCGAGGTCATCAAGACCGAGATTCATCCGGGTGCCCACCTCATCACTAGAGCCTCTCCCCGCAGCATCGACAGTAGCGTGCTCCTCGGGAAAGAGCTTCTTCAGTGCCTTTCCTGCTGTCATTCCAGCCATGAGAGGCATGAATCGAGGGTAGACCTCCCGCATGAGAGAAACCGTATCGTATGGGAGCCCATCGAAAACCGTCCGTGCCAGTTGTTCTCCATCGTCCGGTTCGAGTATCTCTGTGGCGGCCTGCTCACCCCACTCACGATACCATTGCCGGAGGTGGGGCATATCCTCTCCCGCGCGGATAAACGATAGACAGTAGCCCGAGACGATACCCGGAATGATTGGTGCGACGGTACGAATCAGCTGAAACGCATCACGCCCGAGCGAGGGAACGATCGAAGGCGAGACTCCCCCCTCGAACTCCGATTCGCGTCGCTCGGTCAGCTCTTTCAATCCGAGAGCTGCGTGCTCGACCATCGAGATGAGTCCCGTTACGATTGTCCCCCGAAAGAGAGACTGACGCAGGAACGGCGTAATATCTTCGTACACCCGTCCACCCGCGTGAGCTGCCCATCTGCCACGTTCACCTGCAGTGTCGAACTCAGCGAGCATCTCTTCGATCACCGCGGTCCACAGATCCACAGCGAGTGGCGGCATCGCTTCTGCCATCGCTTGGGTGTGACCCACGCTGAGATAGACGTGCAGACGCCCGTCAGTCGGCATCGGTTCGGGGAGCGGAAACAGTGCGGTGATCGGTCGTGATTGGAGTATCACGAACTCGCCATCGACGAGCGCCCACTCGATGTCCTGTGGACTTTCGAGGTGCGATTCGATTCTGACACCCAATCGAACGAGATCAGAGAGGTTATCGTCCGAGAGCACGCGAGCACGTTGCTCAGTTTCATCGAGTGTAACGCGGTTGGGGTCGTTCTCTTCCAACGAGAGTCGTATCTGCTTGGTGCCGACATCGTACGACAGCACTTCCCCCGTCGATTTCTCTACGTGGGCGTTATCTGCTTCGACCTCACCGGCGACGATCGTTTCTCCAAGCCCGAACGCAGCGTCGACGGACGCAATCGTCCGGTTGCCACTGTCGGGATCTGCGGTGAACAGGACACCCGCTGCCTCGGCGTCGACCATCCGTTGGACGACGACAGCGAGTGCAACATCAGCGTTCGGGATGTTGTTCTGGTTTCGGTATGTAACAGCTCTCTCAGTGAATAGACTCGCAAGACAATCCAGCACACGATCTGCGACATCGTCGGGGCTAACCCCCAGATACGTCTCGTGCTGTCCGGCGAACGAGGCAGATGGGAGATCCTCTGCTGTCGCGCTGGATCGGACCGCATACGAGGCGGCTCCGTGTGTCTCGATTGCCTCTCGCAGTTGGCTGTGCAGTTCATCTGGCAGCTCTCGCGTTCGAAAGGACGAACGAATTTCTTCTGTGCGCCGTTCGAGTTCGGTTCGGTTCTCTGCAGAACGATCATCGAGAGACTGGATTGCATCTCTCATTTCGTTGTTCAGCAGGATTTCGTAGGCATCGGTGGTGACACAGAAACCTCCCGGAACGTTGAATCCGGCTTCGATGAGTGCGCCAAGCGTCGCTCCTTTTCCACCGAAACGCTCCCGTTCCGGATCGACTGCGTCCAGATCGACGATGAATTGCTTCGGTTCGTTCTCGGTGGTGCTCATACCCAATCACAGCGATGTTGTGATTTGAAAAACTCCATGACTAAAATAGCTATGAAGTTGTGAATGCATAAGCCTATCTGCGCTGTCCAGATGAGTAGTAATTGTCTCTCCGATACGTTCCGGGAGATACGGTTTGAGGACAGGAGCCGAACGCAATTCTTAGTGGTGCGCTCGGGCAACGGGACGCAATGGGAGAGATTTTTGAAGTCCGATCGTTCGACGCCGCAGGCCGTATCGGGGAGTTGACCGTTCCTCGGGCCGGTCTCACCGTCGAGACGCCAGCGCTGCTTCCCGTCGTGAATCCGCACATCGGGACGATCGATCCAGCTGATTTGGCCAGCGAATTCGGGGTCGAGATGCTCATTACGAACAGTTACATCCTCAACCGAAGCGATGACCTGCGCGACCGGGTGCTTTCTGAAGGAGTGCACACACTGCTCGATTTCCCCGGTGTCATCATGACCGACTCAGGCTCGTTTCAACTGGCCGAGTACGGCGATATCGAGGTGACGACCGAGGAAATACTCCAATTCCAACGGGATATCGGCTCGGATATCGGAACGCCGGTCGATATCCCGACTCCACCGGACGTAAGTAGAGCGCAGGCAAACGAGGAGCTTCAGACGACACAGGAGCGCCTCAAAACCGCCGAACGCGTCGGTCAGAAGATGGACAGTGAGATGCTCATCACCGCTCCAGTCCAAGGATCAACCCAACTCGACCTGCGTGAGCAGGCCGCGCGCCACGCCTACCAGACGAAGCTCGACGTCTATCCCGTCGGTGGAGTCGTGCCGTTGTTGAACGCCTATCGATACTCGGATATGGTTGATGTGGTTGCGGCCGCAAAGCGTGGATTGGGCGTCGACGCGCCTGTTCATCTGTTCGGAGCGGGCCATCCGATGATGCTCGCGCTCGCAGTTGCGCTTGGGTGCGACGTGTTCGATTCGGCGGCGTACGCAATCTACGCGCGCGACGACCGCTATCTCACCGTTCGCGGGACGGAACATCTCGACGACCTCGCGTACTTTCCGTGTTCGTGTTCGATCTGTACCAATCATACACCAGACGAGATCCGGAGGTGCGACGACGAGACAAGAGAGGAGTTGCTTGCACGCCACAACCTCCACGTCACGTTCGCGGAGCTACGCCGGGTGAAACAGGCGATCCGTCGTGGCAATCTGCTCGAACTCGTCGATGCACGGGCACGAGGACACCCAAAGCTGCTCGATGGCTATCGGACGCTATTCGATCACAGCGAGCAGTTGGAGCGATCGGATCCGGTCTCGAAGGACGCGGTGTTTCACGTTTCGAGCGAGTGCGTCCGCAGACCAGAGGTCATGCGTCACCACTCACGACTCGAACGACTGAGCGTCGATGGAGACGTGTTGCTTTCAGAAGGAGGAGTCAACGAAGCGTTCGACGAGACGTGGCGTGTCGTCCCGCCGTTCGGTCCGTTCCCTCGGTCGCTCTCGGAGACGTACCCACTGACCGTAGAAGTTCCCGAGCGAATGAGCCGGAAGAGCTACGAAATGGCCGCAGACGGCATCCGTGCGCTCGTCGAGACAAACCCCGATACCTCGTTCACGCTCGCACACCGGGAATGGCCCAAGAGCGCACTCACACGACTACCGAACGCAGTAACAGTCACTGAACTCTCATGACTCTCGAAGACACAAGCCAACGTAGTTCTGTGTCGACGCCAGAAGACGACCAATGACCGATTATTTCGAAGTTCACGAGCGCGACGGACCGGCTCGGATTGGGGAACTCCGCCTCGCTGATTCGATTCATACGCCCGCACTCATCGACGACAGCATTGAAGACGCGGGGAGTCTCTGGTCCGAGGAACGGACGACACCAGTGGGGGACGAGACGGCGCTGACTGTCCTTCCCCACCGAAGCTTTCCAGCAGGGACCGACACGGAGGTCGAGGAGGCGTTCGCAGTTGAGTATCCGACTGTCGAGTTCCCGAGTGCGGCTGTCATCTCTCGTGAGACAGCAGGAGATCACGGGAGTGATGCGTACATCCTCTCTTCTGCCTCCGGTATCGTGGGGCATGCATCGAAGTTCGTCGACACAATCGTCGATGTTCGAACATCGATTCCGGCTGATACCGCACTCCTCCTCTCGGGGGTGGCGACACCGGCGAACGCCGCCACGCTGGCCTACGCGGGTGTTGATCTCTTCGACAGCAATCGCGCGTACGTCCGTGGATTGGAAGGATTCTATCTGACGGCAGACGGTGAGGAGTTCCTCGAAGATCTGACTGAGCTTCCGTGTTCCTGTCCGGCCTGCCAGCGAGGACGGGATGCATTCGACCGGGAGCACTGCGCTGAGCACAACGTGGCCGCCATCGAAACGGAGTTGGCACGCGTCCGCGAACGCATTCGTGCTGGTCGACTCCGAGATTATCTCGAAGGACAAGCCCGCCACGACGCGTGGCTGACAGCGGCATTCAGACGACTCGACCAGCAATACAGCTATCTCGAACAACACACGCCCCTCTTACGCCAGAGCACGCTGCTCGCTGCGAGTGACGACAGCATGCGACGAGTCGAAATCCAGCGTTTTGCAGATCGTGTGTGCACACGCTATCGAAACCGCTTCGAACAGCCACTTGCACTTGTCCCCTGTTCGGCCCGAAAACCCTACAGCGAATCACAGAGCCACGGTCAGTTCCACGACGCGATCCACTATCGCGCGCACAAGGTGTCGATGACATCGCCGATCGGCGTCGTTCCCCAGGAGCTGGAGTATACGTACCCCGCACAACACTACGACAGCGTCGTGACAGGGCGGTGGTCAGCAGAGGAGATCGACTTCGTCGCCCGCGTGCTGACAGAGTATCTCGAACAGAACGAGTACCCTCGCTACATCGCGCACGTTCCGCCGGGTGGCTACCGAGAGATCTGTGAACGTGTCGAGAAACGTACTGGAATTGAGTTCGAGTACACTGTCAGCGATCATCCGACGACAGCCGAATCGTTGGCGAATCTCCGAGAGACACTCAGCGGCGAATCGAAGTATCTGAAGCGCGAGCGCGAGCATAACACTGTTCGTGCAATCGCGGACTACCAGCTCGGACCTGACGCTGGGACCGAACTGTTTGGAACAGAGATCTCCGTGGACGGATGGCTACCGTCGCTGCGTGTCCACGACAAGGGGCAATTGGCGACGATTGTCCCTCAGTACGGAACGCTCGCGTTCACGCTCGCTGGCGCACGCCGATGGCTCGATAGCAGCGTCCCGACCAAGCGCGTCGAAATTGATCCATTCGTACCGCAAGGAAGCGTCCTCGCTCCCGGTATCGTGGACGCTAGCGCGGACATCCGCGTTGGTGATGAAGTCGTTATTGAGGGACCAAAGGCGTTCGCCGTCGGACGAGCGTCGATGAGTGGACCTGAAATGACGACGAGTACACGAGGAATCGCGGTCGAAGTCCGTCACGTCGATGAACGGTAAGTGACGAGCGAAACAGAAGGGCGCTACTCTTCCTCGGTTTCGAAATCGAGCGAAACAGAGTTGATGCAGTAGCGTTTGCCAGTCGGATCCGGACCGTCGTCGAACACGTGCCCAAGATGGCCGCCACAGCGCGCACAGACGACCTCTGTTCGATTCATTCCGTGGCTCGTATCGCGGTGGAGTTCGATCGCATCCTCCATCGCATCGTAAAAGCTCGGCCAGCCCGTGTTGGTCCCGAATTTCGTTTCGGAATCGAATAGCTCGACTCCACAGGCCGCACACTGGTATGTTCCCTCTTCGTTCGTACTGATGTGCTCTCCACTGAATCGCGGCTCGGTCCCCTTCTCGCGGAGAATTTGGTACTCCTCATCGGAGAGAACCTCGCGCCACTCCTCGTCGGTCTGGGGGATTGAATCGCTCTCAGGCATGGGGTGACGTATGCGCTCGATCAGGTTGTGCGTTTCGAACAAATAGAAATGGAAAGAGGGAACGACGGGGAATTGAAACCACCGTCCGTGGCAACTATTCAGTCCCGGCATAATTAAGTTCGATGCCAGTGATTGTCACAGATAATGATAGAGCGCCGTCTTTCGTATCAAGACCTTGAGGATGGTGTCGCAACACTGTTATTGTTTGAAGGTGAGGAAATCAAGGAAGATTTCTACTGGGATGTAGAGGATATGCCAGACGGTGCAGAACCCGGAGATCAATATCAACCGGAGTTCGAGGATGGTGAACTCGTCGCACTGCATTATGACGAGGAACTCACTGAACAAACATTTGAGGAACACCAAGACGCGCTTGAATGGTACAATGAGATGTTGGAAGATAACTAAGATATGCCCGGCGAACCGCTGTCTAATGGGAAACGAGAAGTATACACACTGAACGTTGAGCAAGCGGATTCGCATGCGATTATCACAGAAGATGGAAAAATCGCCCTCATAGATGCAGATAAAGAGAGGGCTGCTGACGAACTTGACACCATCTTAGCCGGACGGGAAACGCCACAGACAGATACCGGACGTGTTCCGATCGAGACGTTCGTTCTGACACATTTTCATGACGATCATTCGAGAGGTGTGCAGGAATTGTATGACCACGGCTACGAAATACAACATGCTATCCAGCCTGACGAAGATCGGTATACGATGCGTGACCGGGAGACCAGAAAGCCAAGGAAAGGCGTGAAAGTGGCTGTCAAGATGACGTACGCCCGTGCGTTGAAAAAGCATGACCCAGATACCATCAAACAGGTCTCAATGGGTGATTCTCTCTCCTCAGATATAGACAGTCAAGTTCTGGCTCCACCCAGTGATTCAGGCACGATCACATTCACCAGCCCAGAGACTGGGCGGAAAAACACCCTCAAACCGACCGGTGCGAACGCAAACAGTATTGCTCTCAAAACGGAGGGCGAGCAGTCGGTGTTGTTCATGGGGGATGTCGAGGACACCGGCGGACTCAACGGCGAAAGTCAGGTGATGCACCAACACGATAGTGAGGAAAGCGAGGTTGATCTCGACGCCGACATCCTCGTGGTCTCGCATCACGGTTCAGATAACGCGACCAGCACAGAATTCCTCGAGCGAGTCGATCCAGAGGTAGCAGTAATTTCGAGTGGTCTACACAATAAGCACACGAGCGAGAACCAGCACGACGCTCATCCCCACGATGCGACTCTCAAGCGACTGCACGATCGGGGTATCGATGTCTACTGGACGCCGGGTCACGGAACACTCCGGACCGACCTAGACACAGAGGCTGCCCACCCGGAGCCAACGACCGATCTCGAAACGACCAACGCCGCCGATGTGGCCGCGCTGAAATACTACTGCCGGGAACACGACGTCTCACCGGAACAGATCGTGGCACTTACCCCAGACCATTTGCCTGAAGAAACGTCCGCGTGGGTAGCCGACGCCGCACCGATGATGGTCGAGTCGACCGAAGAGATCTTGGACGAAGCGATTGCGAACGGCGAATCCGTTGAGGATCTCCGACAGACGCTCGATCCAACGCCGGACGCGCACGATCAGCTCCAAACGAGCGTGCAAGCCGATCGAGACGAACACGTGACGACCAGAGCAGACGTGAACCGGAACCGGGAGGCGTTTTTCAGCGCCAAACGGGCAGAAGACGCCTACAAGCGGCTCCCACTGCACACGCGACTTCGGGCAAACCTCCCCAACCGATTCGGGGGGATCGAGCATCCGCTGGCAGATGTTCCTTCACCCGACGATATCGATGGTCCCCGAAAGGTCGAGGAGGTCCCACGGGCTGTTCAACATTCTCCCGCAGCCAAAAAGCGCGACAAGAGAGGAATCGTCATCGACGAGCGGCTCCTTGCGGCCGAAGACGCCGCTGACGAGGCTGTCGACACTGCTGAAACGAGTGAAACGTTGTGTCACCACCTCCGAGAGACCCCCGGCGCACACCAAGACTTCCTCTATGCGATCGAGACCCCCGATGCCCATACCAAGCACAAACCCGAAGAAGATCTCTCCGAGTCGTTGGAACAGACGAACCAGCGGGAACGATCGCAGACACAGGATGTCTCGCTGGGACTCTGATGTCGTGGTATCGATGGGGAGATCGTCCGCTTACCAGACAAGCGTCGTCGATGACTCCGAGAACTTGGACAATGGAACTCCGTCGGTTTACAGCAAAGTTTCTGTCCAACCACCGAAATCGAATGGAACATTTCAAGCATCAATCGACTGATCACGAGGGAATCTTCGGAATCCAATACGTATCCCTGTAATCACACCTCTGTCCAAGATATCACTTCTTCATCGTCCGAGAATATTCCAATATCAGTTACGTGAATAGTTACATCCGACACAGTATCGACGGTACATCCATATACTATTTTACATATGTCTTCAAATATGATATATTCGTCAGAAGCATTCACGGGTTGGCTATGGCAGGCCATAACACACTCTACGTCGGAAGACGGCTGCTTCAATGAGAATAATCGGTCAACTGCCCAATACAGAACTCGTAAAACCATCGAATTTGGAAAATCGGGGTCGGTATAATTAGCTGGTATTTCAAGACCATGTCTTTCACTCACATTCAACATTGCAGCATCCTTCCTATCGTCCACCTTCGTAACGGTGTGACATCCTGACCGATATTGGTACATTGGAATATCGCCCTCAAACGTTACGTTCATGAACCCAGGTCCGTCACCGATTCTCTGTTGTGCTTCTTCAAACATCTGCTGGAGGCGTGTTTCCTTCTTCTCACTACTCCACTGAGCGGGATCCATCATCGAATACGAATCAGAGGCAACAGGCTTAACATCATATATTTGTATTTCAAACAGCAGACTACGGTGCTTCGTCCAGCAAGAACTTCCATGAATCGAGGGGAGGGGATCGCTCGGAGGTACTGAATGTGGCTCCCACTCCAATCGTTTGAGTCAGTCTATGAAATCCGATTTCAACGGTTGAAGACACAGAACGGCACAAATCCATCCAGAATTATTTTAGATTCCCATCTAGAGATGGTGTGAGTAATCGACAGAACAGAGATCCGTTCCGTCAATGTGAAATAATCGGCAGAAATGTAGTATGGGCCGACGCGGATTTGAACCGCGGACCTCCCGGTTATCAGCCGAGCGCTCAACCTAACTGAGCTATCGGCCCGCTGAACGTACTCTGTCGTACTGCCCTGTTCTGTTTAAGCGTTTCTTTTTGTCGGCCGCGAGTGACCGACTCTCAATCGTTCTGCCGGAGTATTCATTTGTCACTCCCGTCTCCTTTGACGCTGTATTCATCATCACCGAGATTGTACGTCGCGTTGTCCTGATTTTGGTTAGGAAAGCCCGATGTATAGATCGTTCCAGTGACGAATCCGTCGGTTTTGCCGTCGAGATACGGCGTGATGACGTATCGTTTTGCTAGCAATCGGACTGGATAACGTGTCGGAGGCAACACGAGGATCAGCCCAGTGAGATCCGTCACTAGCCCGGGAGTGAGAAAGAACACGCCGGACGCTATGAGGAGTGCACCGTCGACGAGTTCATCTTGGGGAACCTCACCTGTTCGCAGTTTCCGTTCAACTCGACTGATGGTGTGGCGTCCCTCTGCACGAACGAGAAGCATCCCAATGAGTGCCGTCAGTACGACGAGTGCGACTGTGGCAACCCAGCCGATCACTTGCGACACCAAAAAGAGGATGACGATATCGGCAAGGGGGATGAGCAATAACAGAGCGATGAGCCGCTTCATATCGGTACGTATTTACCCTAGATGCAAACGTGTTCCGGCTCTCATCAGGCATCCGCAACACGCATCTGTCGCGCCAACGGGAGATAATACAACGATGTGCCCCGAAACACTCATCAATTGGCGTGACTGGGGACCGGCTCCGTTCGAGGAGGCACGCGCCGCCACTCGTCCAGTCTTGCTCTCGATCTCTGCGCCCTGGTGTGAGTGGTGTGCCACGATGGACCGCGAGGCGTTCTCGAACCCCGCTGTCGCGGCGAATATCCACGACGATTTTATTCCGATCCGTATCGATGCGGACCGACATCCACGAGTCCGAGATCGATACACGATGGGTGGTTTTCCATCGACAGTGTTTCTCACCCCGGAGGGAGAGGTGATCACCGGTGCGACGTACATGGAAACAGAAAGTCTCCGGTCCGTTCTCGAACGAGTCCGGGAGACGTGGACTGAGAACGACGGAGGCAGCATTCCCCGTGCGCTCCGCGACACCGAGTTGCCCCGTGACACGCTCGATGAGCGTATCGTGACGCACATGGAACAACAGGTGCAAGCGGCCTTCGACGACGAATTCGGCGGCTGGGGAGACGGTCCGAAGTTCCCGCTCCCGCGGACGATAGAGTTCGCGCTGAAGCGGGATCGATCTTCTGCGCTCCGAACGCTCGAAGCGATCGCTACACATCTCTACGATACGTACGACGGAGGGTTCTTTCGCTATGCTGGATCGCGTGATTGGAGTGATCTCCACCGAGAGAAAGTGCTCGATACGAACGCTGCAATCTGTCGCGCATTCACAACCGCATACCTCTACACTGGTGAGGACCGCTATCGAGAGCCAGCACAGGAGACCATCGAGTACCTCACGACGACGCTCTGGACGGGCGATGCCTTCGCGGGCAGTCAAGCCGCGGGTGAGTACTACACCCTCGAACCAACCGAACGCGAGAGTCAAGAGCCACCCTTCGTCGACGAGACAGTGTTTGCCGATCGGACGTCGCTCGCTGTCGATGCGCTCTGTCGGTTCTACGCAGTCACCGACAACGAGGGCGCGCGGCGCTACGCAGAGCGTGCGCTTTCTCACGTGCTCGAAACACTCGTCAATAGTGCAGGGACGGTTTGTCACTTCGACGGTGGTTCCGAAGGACTGCTCCTCGATCAGGCACGAGTTCTTCAGGCACTCACCACGGCCGCCCAGATACTCGATCAAAAGTACATTGTCCCAGCGCAGACGGTCGCAGATTGGACGATTGAGCACCGAGAACGAGACGGAGCCTTCGTCGATGGATCCGACGGTCCCGCTCTGCTCGATCGACCACTCCAGCCGCTCGATACGACGGTCGAACTCGCAGACGCACTGATCGACCTCGCGGTTCTGACCCAGAACACGGAATATCGATCAGTCGCTCGGACAGCACTCGAATCGTTTGCTGGAGCACACGACCGGATGGGCGTCACGGTGGCGAACTATGCGAGTGCCGTCGCCCGCGTCGTGAACACGCCACTCGTGATCGAAATCGCTGACGAACCCGGGAGCGATCTCCACCGAGCAGCACTTCGCGTTGCCGATCACGAGAAAATCGTCGTTCTCACAGGGGAATCAGACGGGAAAGCGACCGTACTCGACGAAAGTGGACAGACGGGTCCAGTAACAACCCCTGACGCACTCGTTTCGCTCATCGAGGATGCGTAAACTCCCGATGTGTTTTTATCGTCGCAACAAAATTAGAGTACATAATGGCAAACCTCAGAGACCTCGGCCTTTCGGAGTACGAAGCGCGCGCCTATCGAGCGCTCCTTCAGACGGGACCGACAACCGCAAAGGAGTTGTCACAAGTTAGCGACGTGCCGATGGGGCGGATCTATGACGTGTTGAACAGCATTGAGCAGTATAATCTCGTTCGCTCACAGACCGCTTCGCGGCCGAAAAAATACGTCGCTGTCGAACCCTCGACTGCACTCAGTCGCCTGTTGGAGGATAAAAAGCGCGAGCTCGCTGAAAAGGAGAACCAGTATGAGGAGATTGTCGACGAACTCGTCACCTCCCTCGACAGCACAGAGCCACACGAGGAAACGTTCTGGACGGCCGCGGTCGGCCCCGAAGAGGTTGTCGATCTGCTCGTTGAGCGAATTTCCGTGGCCGATGAACGAGTCGTGATGGTTGCCTCGACAGTCTCACAGCAGTTTGATCTCGACGATCTCGGCGATCGGGTGTCCGCTTCCCTCGAAGCAGCACTCGATCGTGGCGTCGAGGTGTCACTGCTCATGCGTCCTGCGCTCGTCGATGCACTTCCCCCCACAGTCGGGAAGCGCTATCGGACTAGTCTCTCACCACACCGGAATTTCGACTGTCGAACGAGCGACAACGTCAGCGGCACGTTCACCATCGTCGACGATGTTGAGGTCTGTATCGAAGTCTCTCACCCACTCCGAGAGATGGATACATTTGCGATGATCAACCTCAAAGACAGAGGCTTCGCATCGGATGTTCATTCAGAGTTCGAACCGCGCTGGGCCGAGGCGGAAGCACTAACGTTCTAAGAACCACGATACAACCGATCCCAGTGCTGTGGCCATTTGCCACTCTACACTCAAAACTGGGTTACTCGATTCATGCGCTGAGCGACGAGTACTGCGGTGAGTTTAAATTCCAAATGCAGGCAGTGGGTGACACTCAGCGACCAATTTCAAAAATATCTGATAAGTAAAAGACGCACCAACAAGGGAGCAACGCTCGCTTACGATCCGTTCAGCTCGGACCGGAGGGCACTCATCTTTGCGACGCGTTCGGCGTGAGCGTTATGTTGGTGGATCGATTCGTCGTTCGACTGTTTCATCGTGATGATCGCATCATCCGGGAGGTCCGAGAACTGGTTGACGACTCCTTCGGCCATGGCACGGACACAGTCCTCGACAAATTTCGCGTCCGTGTGAGACGAGTAGGTCATGTGGTCTTCGTCGGGCCGTTTTGCGAGGTTGTAGATCCGTGCACTCATCGAATCACGGGCAACTTCGATGACGTCGGTGACATCAACGTTTGGTTCGCCCGCCGCTTCGATGGTGAGTGTAGCGTGTCCGCGCTGGGAGTGACCTGGCTGTGGAACCGTATCGAGGAACTGCTCGATGACTCCGTCCTCGACACCGAGGTCGAGGAGCGTTTCTCGGGCGCGGGCGGCAGACATTCCTTGCGAACAGGGACAGACGGTCATCCCAACGACGCGCGCACCAATCTCTTCACGAGTGCCGTCTTCGGTTGCTGTGGCACTCGCGATGATATCCGCAGTCGACTGGGTGAGGCGGTCTGACTCGGGCGTCTGATCGTGGACAGCGTATGTCGCCTCCATGTGGACTTCGGCTTTCGTCGTATAGTCGTGCTTTTCGAGGAGACGCTCGGCAGCGGTACCACAGACGTCTTCGACGCCGGAGGTAGTATCACTGACCGCGATCTCAAGTGTCTCGTCAATGACTTCCATGTTCCGGCTCATGTCCGCACCCTTCCGCCACTTTGGCAGATCGACGAACACTTCGAATTCAGCCATCAGTACGATGGGTCTGCGATCATCCCGATCGATCTTGACGAGCTTCTCGACCCCGGTCACGCCGACGCGGTTAAGCCCGATACTGACGGTCGGACTCGACGCCTGCACGTCCGGCAGCTGCTGGCTCATTATTTCGAGAAATGAGCCAGACCCGAATATGGGTTCCGAAACCCACATGAATTTCTCACAATTCGTTCGTACGGTTTTTGTTGCCCGGAACTTCGTATCGGGGTTTCCACAAACGTTCAACCAGACGATACCAATCGTATCGAAGCGAGCCAATGAATTGGAACCAACAGCGCACGGCGACTGGCCACGAAATTCTGTACCGACTCCACACTCATCACAGAAGTGACTGAGGATTGCAATTGCTGAAACACGGTGGAAAACAGCGTCTTAGAACGACGGTCTCCTTTGCCGTCTCTGAGAATACGCAATGGTGGACTGGGCTGGATCCAGTATGAGAAACCGCTCTGGCGCATCAGACACACCTAATCTACAAAATAGTGCGCTAAATGAGAAGTTGGATATCTGACTCAGCCATGTCTCGAATGGCTGTCGCCGCACCAACACCGACGGTAATGCCGTCATAGAAGTTGTCTTCGTCATATCCCATGAGATCGATTGTCATCTGACAGGCTTGGAATTCGACTCCCATATCGAGAGAAGTGTCAAGAAGTTCCTCGATCGTGGCTGTGTCGTTGTCTGCAATCTGCTTTTCCATCATCTTCGTTACGATTCGATCCATTCCCGGAAATGCCGCGATTGCGTTCGGAACTGACATATTAGGATTTCCGACCGAACTCAGCTTCAGATTCTTCGATTTCTCCTTATGAAGGATGTCCAGCCCCCAGAACGTGTGAAAAACTGTGACTTCGTACCCGAACGCTGCGGCGGTGCTTGCAAGAATGAGCGGGGGATAGGCCATATCGAGCGTCCCCTTCGTTGCGATAATCGATATTTTCGGCTGCTTATCACGGCTCTCTACGTCAGCAACCCGGTCCTCAAGAGCGACGACTCGCTCTTCGAGCTCTTCATGAGTCAAGCGCTCGTCGGACTCTGGCGTTTGCGGAGTGTCAGTACTCATTCTATGAGTCCGTCTTGCGGATGTAATGCGTGAATATCTCGCTACGCTCGTCCTGCTCAATGAGTTCGACGTCGCTGGTTGCAGCTGCCCAACCAGCGAGATCACTCATACTTCCGGGATCGGTCGCGAGAACTTCCAGAATCGCTCCTTCTTCGAGTTGATCGATAGTCTGCTTTGTCTTGACGACTGGCATGGGACAGTTCTGTCCCGTTGTGTCGAGTACCTCGGCAGTTTTGTGTGTGGTCATAATAGTGACTACATCGCACAATATTGGAGAGGACCGTAAAAACGTACCGATAGTAGACCTTATTTTGAACACAACTAGTCCCCCATGCTCCCCGTATTATCTACTATCATGGCCTATTAGTCACTTTCTCCCTTATTAGTATTGTGTGGATATAGAATTACTATGCAAAATCTTATTGGCGAGCCGTTTGTAGAAGCGAATGACAATGACCGACGGAGAGTACCATTCGGAGGATGATATCAACTCGATCCCGCCGAAAGAGCTGAAAGAACGTATCGACAGAGACGAGGACGTGTTTATCCTCGATATCCGAGCAGAAAATGACTTCGAGGAGTGGCACATCAGCGATGAGAACGTCGAGATCGTGAATCATCCGTATTTCACGCTGCTCGATGGAATTCCTGAGGAGTTACTCACAAAACTTCCCGAGGAACAGAAGCTCACCGTATTATGCGCGAAGGGTGGTTCCAGCGAGCTGGTCGCCGAAAACCTCCAACAAGAGGACTACGATGTCGATCATCTCGAGCGCGGGATGAAGGGCTGGGCACGGATCTACGAATACACCGAGCTCACGGTCCAGAGTGACGTAACGATCGCACAGTATCATCGACCGTCGAGTGGCTGTCTCGCGTACCTCATCGTCTCGGACAGCGAGGCCGCTGTTATCGACCCACTCCACGCGTTTACTGCTCAGTATGCACAAGACGTGCGAAACCTCGGTGCTGAACTGGTTTACGCGCTCGATACGCATATCCATGCAGATCACATCTCAGGCATTCGATCGCTCGCTGATCAGACAGGTGCGACTGCAGTTATGCCCGCGGCTGCCACAGAGCGTGGTGTCGATTACGATCAACCATACGAGACGGTTCGAAACGGGGATAGCCTCACCGTTGGTGAGGTAGAGATCGACGTTATCCACACGCCCGGCCACACATCGGGAATGACCGCGTACAAGGTCGAAAACGTACTGTTCACCGGCGACGGGCTGTTCACAGAAAGCGTCGCACGACCCGATCTCGAAGATCCAGCGGCGGCCACGGACGCAGCTGCGACGCTGTACGAATCACTCACCGAGGAGATCCTGACACTGCCCGACGACACGATCATCGCACCTGCACACGTTAGCGATTCCGCAAGTCAGTGCGAAGATGGCACCTACACCGCTATACTCGGTGAACTCACGGAAACAATGGACGTACTGTCGATGGATAAAGAGCCGTTCGTCGAGTTCATCGTTTCGAGCATGCCGCCTCGACCCGCTAACTATGAGGCGATCATCGCTACCAACCTTGGCGAGGAATCACCTGACGACGAAGAAGCGTTCGAACTCGAACTGGGCCCGAATAATTGCGCAGCGAGCGAATCACCACTAACGAATTGAGATGGGCACGGTATTGTGCTAACTATGCAAATTCTTTTGAATGTGTATCGCTAACCACGAGTAACCGATGGCCGACTCGATGAGCGAAATGCTCCGGCAGGATATGCAATGTGAGGGACTGTTGGAGTGTTTCCACAACCTCAAAGAAATCGACAAGGATGTGTTTCGATTGCTGAACGAGACAGATGAATCACTCACTGTCGACGGAATTGCAGATAAAATCGACCGTGAGCGGTCGACCGCCTACCGCTCGGTACAGCGACTGCTGCAGGCTGGATTCATTCAGAAAGAGCAGATCAACTACGAACAAGGAGGTTACTATCACGTCTACCATCCGCGGGCCGCCGAAGACATTACACAAGAGATGCAGCGGATGCTCAACGACTGGTATGCGAAGATGGGACAGCTCATTGGTGAGTTCAGCGAAAAGTACGATGACGAACCCGGCCAGCTATCACCAACTGAAAACTGATCATCTCTCATTACACAGCAACAAAAACGATCGATATGGATCCCTCGTGTTTGATTTCGACGCCGTGAGTTTGAGGTGAGCGTTCCGTTCGTACCCTGATTCTCATGTGAGGAGATAGCTTCCTCGTACTCGTCGTCTCAGTCACAATCGAACGATTAGTAGCAAAGTAGTGACCGTTGGAGACGAAACGGCATTCGAACGCTCATCCCAATTGCAATTTTCCGAGCGCCGCAAAGAAGTCGATATCCGGACCAGCAATCCGAACAGGCGGCGCTTCGGTCGAGAGTGAAATAGTCACCGGCGGATTGAGTTCTCGCTTGACTCGACCGTCACTAACAGCAACAGCCTGCTCGGCTCCATCGACGCGGACGGTCACGTCGGTGTCCGAACCAACCAGCAGTGGTGGCATCCCTTCTGTGGCACACATTTCGTTGACGACAAGTGCCGAAACGTCGGTGTGGACAAGCGGCCCACCTTCACTGAGATTGTAGGCAGTGCTGCCAGTCGGCGTGGAGACAAGGACGCCATCTGCGTGTCCACCAGTGTACAACGAGCCGTCGAGTCGAATCTCGATGTCGATACCATTTCCAGGACCGCGTTGGGGGCCCATGATGACCACTTCGTTCAACGCAGGAGAGAGCGTCCAGTCCTCACCCGTGGCCGTTAGTCGTGGGACCTCCCGAATCTTGACCGTCCCGTCACTGAGTTCTGAAATCGTTCGTTCGACGGCCGACACAGCGTTTTCTGGTGGTGTTGCGTTCAAAAATCCAACCTCACCGAGATTCACACCCATGATCGGCGTCGAACCAATCCCGCGCACGGCATAAAGAAACGTGCCGTCGCCACCGATACTCACGACGAGGTCACATCCGGCCATTCCTTCGATCGATACACCAGGTACGTCGAGGGATTTGGCTGTTGTCTCATCGACGACGACATCAGCACTCACGGAACTGCGGATGTCGCCTGCCAACGCCGCCGCCCGTGGGTTATCCTGCTGTGCGACAATACCGACTCGCATATCTGTGTATCGAACCCTGTCGTCAAAAACCCACGCACACGCGGGTGTTGTGGGATGAAACGGTGCGTTCACTCACATGGCAGGGGTTGACAGAATTAGAGAACTAGAGATATCTAGTCGTCCCCGGACGGCACGTCTTGTGCTTGGGCATGAGCTGGCGGGAGATACACGGACAGTCCAAACGTGAGAAGACAGATGACGAACGACACGGCAAAGACAGTCGTTAGGCCCTCCGTCAACACGAGGGTGAGGCCGTCCGGTGGGGTGGACGAATCAAGCAGCACGCGCTGGAGGTCACCAAGATCCGATACTCCTGGTACCGCATCAAGCTGATCGTTCATCACGAGAGTCATCACGATGCCGAGCACTGTGACACCGATCGTGCCACCGAGATTTCGGAAAAACTGTTGTGATGAGGTCGCAAGCCCCATCTGTTCGGTACCGAGCCGATTCTGGATCGTCGTCAACAATGGTGGTGTAATCATCCCCATCCCGACACCCATCACGAAGACGTTCACGAGGATAGCGAGGAGAGAGAGCGATGCCGTCCAGAACGCGCCAGCCACGAAGCTCGCTGTCATTATAGCCGCGCCGGTCACAATGAGCCGACGCTCGCCGAACCTGTTCACCTGTCGTCCGGAGACAAAGCTCATTCCCGACCATCCGATCGAGATCGGAAAGACCGCGAGTGCTGCGCTTGCAGCCCCGCCGTAGACGCTCTGGACGAACAAGGGCACGTAAGTGAGGGCTGCAAAGATGACGAAGCTACTGAAGAAGCCGACAGCGTTGGTGATAAGGAACACTCGATCCTCGAATAACGAGAGCGGGAGAATGGGAACCCGAACCGAACGCTCGATGCGGATGAACGCGAGCACGCTCCCGAGACCAACCACGAGCAGACCTCCGGTCAGTGCGATCGAGGACTCGGACAGTTCCAGCGCAAGGAGAATCGCCCCGACACTAGCTGAGAGAGCAAGCGCACCACCGTAGTCGACCTGTCGCTCGACCTCACCAGTTGTCTCTTCGAGTGATCGGGAGACCAGCACGATAGCCACGATACCGACGGGAACACTGAGATAGAACACCCACCGCCAGTCCAGAGTCACGACGATGAGATAGCCGAGTAATGGGCCGATGACGCTCGAAACACCCCAGACTGCGCTCCCGTAACCGATTGCTTTTCCTCTCTGATCAGGCGGATAGATCACACCGAGAATGGTGTACGGAATTGCGTACATTGCACCCGCTCCGATGCCCTGAACGGCTCGAAATACGATGAGCTGGTCCATCGATTGGGCCGCCCCAGCGAGCGCGCTCGCAAGTACGAAGACGACGACACCGATGTAAAAGAACCGCTTTCGGCCATAAATATCTGACAGCCGACCGAACAACGGCATACTGATCGCCGCAAACAACATGTACGCAGCAAACACCCACGAGTAGAGACTAAGCCCACCGATCGACGCCACGACCGTCGGCATCGCTGTGCTCACGATCGTGCCGTCGATCCCAGCGAGAAATATCCCAAGCATCATGCCAAGCGTGACGAGGCGTCTATTCGATGTCGGCTGTTCCATAGATGAAGCGATGCGTTCCGACTACAAAACGCCGCGCCGAATCGTGGCGATATTCAAATTTTGATTCCCATAGCACAGTGACACGAATCGAAATTGCAGAACGCTATACAGTGTCCATACGAGAAGTTACGAAGGTAGTGTTGACGAAACAGAGGGCATAGAAAATCCGTTGTCAGCGGTGGGGATGGGATTCGAACCCATGAGGCCATAGGCCACCTGTTTTCAAGACAGGCGCGTTAGTCCACTCCGCCACCCCACCTGCGTTCTCCTATATTCCCGCCTCTGTTTAAATTCTAACGATCAGCGCGTCAGATCCAGTCCGTGTTCGCATTCGACGATAGACAGTCCGAGGCTGTCGAGGAACGCGGTTGTGTGCTCGGGAACGAGGCGGCCGGCGCGTCGACGGGCACGGATGAGTGCAAGCGCCTCAGCGAGATCAGTCCCGGATTCGACGACAGGAAACTGTGGGAGGAAATCAACCTCGTGGCCAGCGTCGATTGCTCGATCAGTCAGTGTTTCGACAGCAGGAGCGGTGTACGCGTCAGCGTAATCAATCGTCTCTCTGAATCCAGCGTAGTAGACTCGACCGTCGGTCGATGGTCCGAGAATGACAGGAGACCGTCGGAGTTTCATCGCGGCGGTGTCAATCTGCTGGCGAGAGAGAAACGGTGCGTTCGGTTTCACGATGGCGACCGTTCCTACACCCTCTCGTTCGAGGAGATGCGTCGCCGTATTGCCAGCCCGTCCCGAAAACGTCTCACCAACCTGACGCTCGAAACGAGCCACATCGGGATCGTCGAGCGTGTTGTCAACAACTGCCCGAACGTGGGCTTCAGCTTCGTCTTTAGATTCTGATTTTGGCTCTGACTCTAATTCTGATTCGACGGTTTTGGTTTGTCCGTCGTGTTCGGGAAGTGCATCGTCCGGCCGGTAGTTGACGAGCAACTCACCCCCGCTCGCTTCGACAGCACGACAGGCATCTTGCAGCATCGCGGTGTAGAGTTCGGTCGCTTCGGTGGTCGAAAGCGGCGATGTTTCGGGAAGAGCGGTGAGAACGAGACCATCGCGGGGTGGATCACAGAGAACGGCAATCGTGGTCATACGAGTACTGGGTGGGGCGCGACCTTTATCATCCCGGCTTTGGAAGCGGTGGTATGGATTTGACACGAACGGTCGGCGTGCTCGCTGTCCTCACGACTGTTGTTGGCGTGGTGGGTGCGCTCTTTTCATTCGTTGCTCGACTGCTGGCTGGATCGTACGTGATTCCAGTGATACTTGCTCTCTTGCTCCTCAGTGCAAGCATCGCTGCAAGCGTTGGTACTGGTGTGTTGTCAAGCCGATTTCTCTCGAATCCGTACTGGTGAATCAATAACTGAAAATAGTTCAGTGGTGCGTGGAGGAGCGTTATTCTTCTCGGTCTCTGTTCTCCGGGCTCCGTGGGTGGTACTCCGTCTCGTATTCACCGGGACGGTCGTCGAGACGGTCCGGATTGAGGTAGCCACCGAGGAGCATGAAGTCGACGATTGTGAGGTTGACCATTGCCTCAACGACTGGGACGCCCCGAGGCGGGAGAACGGGATCGTGTCGACCAATAACTTGAATCTCTTTTTCCTCGCCCGTCTCCCAGTCGACTGTCGTCTGTGTTTTCGGGATGGATGTGGGGGCATGCAGCGTCACTTCCCCGTAGATCGGCTGGCCGGTCGTGATGCCGCCCTGCAGGCCGCCGTGGTCGTTACCGACGGGGATGGGATCGCCGTCCTCATCGAAGGTCCAGTCTTCGTTGCGCTCGCTCCCGGTCTGTTCGCGCGCTGTCCGACCCAATCCGAACTCGAATCCTGTAGCGGCGGGAACGGCCATCATCGCCTGTCCGAGGCGTGCGGTAACTGAATCGAATCGCGGAGCTCCCAGTCCGCGTGGCACACCACGCGCCTCAAAGTAGATTGAACCACCGATCGAATCGCCCTCCTGCTGGTATGTTTGGATGCGCTCGCGCATCCGTTCTGCCGTCTCAGGATGAGCACACCGCACCTCGTTTTCCTCTGTATGTTCGAGGAGTTCATCGAACGATACATCAGGAGACTCGATGTCACCGATCTGATTGACGTGTGCTTTGACCTGAATTCCCTCGCGTTCGAGGAGTTTCTGCGCGATTGCTCCAGCAGCGACCCAATTAACGGTCTCGCGAGCGCTCGAACGACCACCACCACCCCAGTTTCGCGTCCCGAACTTCGCAGAGTAGGTGAAATCTCCGTGACTCGGACGGGGTGCGGTAATGAACGGTTCGTATTTCCCCGAACGAGGGTCTTTGTTCTGAATCCCCATCCCGATCGGCGTTCCCGTCGTATAGCCGTCCTGCAGACCGCTGTGAATCTCGACAGCGTCGGGTTCGTCGCGGCTGGTCGTGATCATCGATTGGCCGGGCTTGCGCCGATCAAGTTCGTGCTGAACGTCCTCTTCAGAGAGTTCGAGACCCGCCGGACATCCAGAGACCGTGACACCCATCGCCGGCCCGTGACTCTCACCATAACTGGTGACGCGAAAGAGCCGACCAAACTCGTTTCCATTCATTACTCGGGTATTGGAGGCGGGCCATTTAGGTGTTGCAACTCGCGCAACCGAGGAGACAGAAAAGCTCTGCGTTACTCGATGTACACACACGCCAGATACTGTGTCGGCGTCACAGCAACACAGCACACACCCAGAATTACAACACGCCGGTGATGAATCCAAGGCCCATCAGAATCAGAACGGCTGCTGAGATCGTCGGGAAGTATTCGGCGTAGCGCTCGGCACGTTCTTCGTACCGTTCGAAACCAGCAATAAATAACATGGTCAGTGCAACGAGCGCAAGGATCACAGCAAGTGCATAGACGAGCATCAGTTCGAGACAGTACGACGAACCGGTACACATCGCAATGATCTCGAACTCCTCCTCGTGCGCAAATCCGAGGAAAAACGCGGCACTCGTGATTCCCCACAACCCACGCGAATCATCAGGCGATAGCTCGCTGTGGTCGTGATCGTCATGATCATGGTCATAATCATGCTCGTGATCATGATCGTGGTCGTGATCGTGATCGTGATTTTTTTCGTTCTCGCTCTGAGCATGAGTGTGTGAGTGGCCATTCCGATACTCGTAGATGCCGAGTAAGATGAGGAGCACACCAGCAACGTAGTTCAGTCCATCGAATTGTCCGATTCCGCTGTACGTTTTGAGGAGGAAAAAGAGACCGACGACAGCGATAGAGCTGATGAGATGTCCGATGCCAATAAGAAGACCGGAAATGAACCCGAAAATCCACCGATTTGATGTGTCAATAGCGTACACTGCTGCGACTGGCCAGCCGTGACCCGGTTCGGCTCCGTGGATGAGTCCGAGAGCCACCGCACCGACAAACACCGAGAGCGACCCATCAAGCATATCAGAAGACAGAACAGCCATTGATAAGATGGTTGTTATGATCGGAATGGGGATATCGTAATAACCGGGACATCTTTGCTGGAGAGATCGAATATCCGCCATGCGTACGAGCCTGAATATTCCCAAAGAGGATCTCGCGGCATTCGATGCAGTCTGGCAATCGGAAGGCTACGACTCGCGTTCGCGTGCGGTTCGAGAGGCCATTCGAGAGTACACGGAAGCCCACGCACGCCTCGAAGAGACGACTGGCGAGGTCGTTGCTCTTCTCGCGTTCGATTACGAACACCACGCAGTCATCGAACCGCTCCATACAGTCCAACACGAGTTTCAGGACGTTATCAGCGCGACCAGCCACGCACATCAGGGAGACTGGTGTCTCGAAGGAGTGTTCTGTCGTGGGTCGGCTCCACGTGTTCGTGAACTCGTGTATGAGCTCAGAGATTTCGACGCCGTTGGTCGAGTGAAAGTGATGACACTCATGGCCAATGATGACTGATGACAGCGAGATCGACGACGGAAGGGTAGTGATAGAAATAACAACAATAGTAGCGATGAAATGAATATCAAAATAAAAATGGACATGGATTTTCCGAGCGTATTCATTGTGCGGCAAAAACCGCCAAGACTCATTACCCCCCAGAGAGAGACTCCACTATGAGTTTCGCCGAGATGGACATCGACACTATTTGGATGGATGGCGAGTTCGTCGACTGGGATGAAGCACAGATACACGTCCTCACGCACGGACTCCACTACGGAAGCGGTGTCTTCGAGGGGGTCCGCTGCTATGCGACCGAGCATGGTCCAGCTATCTTCCGGTGGGAGGAACATCTCGAACGGCTATACAATTCCGCAAAGCCCTACGGACTCGACATCGAGTATACCAAAGAAGAACTTACCGAGGCGACGGTTGAGCTCATCCGCCGTCAAGATCTCGCGTCGTGTTATATCAGACCGCTCGCGTTTTATGGATACGACAGCCTCGGTGTGAGTCCGGAAGGCTGTCCGACACAGGTCGCTATCGCCTGCTGGCCATGGGGGACGTATCTGGGCGAGCAGGCGCTCG
Organism: Halocatena marina; assembly: GCF_025913575.1. Classification (NCBI taxonomy): domain Archaea; kingdom Methanobacteriati; phylum Methanobacteriota; class Halobacteria; order Halobacteriales; family Natronomonadaceae; genus Halocatena; species Halocatena marina. The sequence continues at coordinate 2,442,610 of NZ_CP109785.1, forward strand.
AAGAGGGCGTTGACGTGATGGTTTCCTCGTGGCGCAAGCACGCATCGAGTCAGATCCCGACGAACGCCAAAACCACTGGACTGTATGTCAACAGCCTTCTCGCTGGCGAAGAAGCGCGACGAAACGGCTACGTCGAAGCCATTGTTCTGAATAAGGAAGGAAACGTTGCCGAGGGACCAGGTGAGAACATCTTCGTCGTGCGTGACGGCGAGATCTACACACCAGGACTCGCAGAGAGCATCTTGGACGGTATCACACGCAGAACTGCCATCACGCTCGCCCGCGAACAGGGGTATACGGTTCACGATGAAGCGACGATCAGCCGTGGTGAGCTGTACACCGCTGACGAGCTCTTCTTCACTGGAAGTGCTGCCGAAATCACGCCAATTCGTTTGGTTGACGACGTTCAGATCGGTGACGGAACGCGTGGACCTATCACTGAAGACGTGCAGTCGGCGTTCTTCGATCTCGTCGAGCGACGCGTGAGCGACCACGATGAGTGGTTCCACTACGTTTCGGAGTGAGCCATCGTATTTGATTCGGTGGTGCAAGCTGTTCGTGCTGGAGATTTGCTTCGACAGTCAGAATTGAGAGTGCTGATGAGCAAGCAGGCTAGTCCGACACCTGAACAGACACGCCACCAAACACCGCAATGAAAACAATAAGATGAATCGACAAGAGTGAACGCGGATCAACTCGTATCGTTGGTTCTGCTTCCAGACACACCGCCGCAGTGAGATCGTATTTGTGGAGCACCATCGTCACGGATTTCGATTACGATTGTTTCTGTGTCACAGTTACCGTTTGGAGGGACGTACTCAGCCGTGCGTGGGTCGCTCTCATCAACATGAATGGTAATCGTGTGCGCTGGGCCACGAAACGTGCCAGCGACGGTGGTCGCATTCGATTTGATTTGGTACTGAAATCGAAAGAGGTGTTTCTCGTCAGGATTGTCAATGGTAACTGTCACATTACGTGCTGAGTCACCGAGGTTTTCGACGACAACGTTCCGGTTCCGTTTGGGCATGTCCATCCCGAAGAGCTGTCCGAGACATCCAGATGTGGCCGAGAGGACACCGAGACAAACAGCACCGACGACAGTTCGTCGGGAACACGGTCGTCTCCGAACGCTTGAAGATGACATAGTACAGGATTTACGCCATTCCGAATGAATCATCCGACATCAGATTGTTCCGTTTATCAACATATTTTTTTTATGCCGTCGTTTTTCGCTCTGCTGAGAACCGCGATTCCGCGATTGCGAATGCGAGTGTGCTGAACACACCGAGCAACGTGCTTGCGGTGAGGACAATAGCGAGAAATGAGAGATTAACATATGAGAGTACGTGCGCGCTCACGCCGTAGAGAACGGCTGCGATGGCCAGTACATAGAAGGGAGCGTTGAGGTGACGCCACCGGAAGGTGTCGTGGAGATACTCGTCTGTAATGTGGCCGAGACTCGCTGTGACTCCAGCAGCGGCAAGCCAGTATACAGCGCCGTAGACGAGCGCAGCACCAGTCGTGAGAATACCAACCGGAGCGCCCGATCGGAGGCTGGAAAGCGTGTCAACGCCGTTTACACTGCCAATTACGATCAGTGCGGCTGCAACGACGTACGTCACAATCGTTACTCGACCAGTGTAGAGGCTCGTTCGGGCACGCTTGACGGCAGTGTCGAGAACCCGGTCAAGCCCGAGTCCACGGAAGAGGAGATAAGCCCCAAGAGAGCCACTCAGTGCCCCGAGCGTCGCACCAGGGAGATTAAAATGATTTGCCACTTCGACGAGCGGGTAGACGAGCAAGAGGACGCCAAGTGGAATAAGGATGGTACCACGCGTCTCGGGGTCATCAAGCACCTGCTTAATCGTATAGTACATCGATTCGAGATCTTGTGCCTGCCGGACAACGACCCGCTGAACACTATCTATTGGGACACGGGAACGGATGACCGGGATGACGCTCTCGTCTTGTGCACCATCAGTGACGACGATAGCGTGTACGTCTTCGCCGGTTGATAACGAGGCGAGAACGGTATCGACCTCTTCACCGACTTTTCGGTTTGCGGCGACATCGCTCCCATTCGTTCCAGTGACGACCGCTACCTCAACTGTCTCGTCATCGATGTGGTCGTAGAGGTGTATCCCTTCGAACACCACGTTGACATCCGAATCCTCGGGATCTGCGGTAGCGAGTGCAACAGCTGCTTCTTCTACAGACTCGCGCCCGACGACTGGCGTCTGTAGTCCAGTCTTGCGTCCAAGATCGTCGTCAAGGTCGACACACAGCACCAGCAACATCACTCGACGGTACAGCCCCCGGGGTAACGAACTTATCGGGCACGAATCGAATCCCGGATGTGTGCAGTGCGAATCTATGATCAGCCGATCGAACGGTTGTACGATCTACGGCGACCGACAACGGACAGTATATCCCTCCGGCGACCGTGCAAGCAACCATGCGAACGAGGCGTCAGGTGCTCGGTACGCTCGGTGCGCTCGGTACGGTGACGGCGCTCGCTGGCTGTGCCAGTCGAGCAGACAGACAGAGCGGCGGAGCAGGGCTGTTCGCCCCTGAATTTTCTGACCGATCTATCCCAGAGCAGTACACCTGTGCAGGTGGAGATATTTCACCAGAACTCGAATTTTCAGATGTTTCCTTTGACACTGAGGCGTTCGCGCTTATTATGGATACTGTCGATGCGTCCGGTTCGAAGCCGTTCGTCCATTGGCTTATCTGGAACATCCCAGCAAACACGACGACACTTCCAGAGGGTATTCCACAACAACCACGAGTCGAACTTTCCGAACGTGGAACTGATCCCGGATTCCCTGCGACCGTCACCGGAACGACTGGGCCGGTACATCAGGGAACCAATGGGTTCGGTGAAATAGGATATCGTGGTCCGTGTCCCCCACCAGAAGAACCGCCATATACCTACGAATTTACGCTGTATTCACTCCGATCAACGATCGACGTAGCTCCTGGAGCGAAGCGCCCAGCACTCGAATCGGCCATCCAGAGTGAACTCATCGGGGAAACGACGCTGATAGGAACATTCGATCGATAAGCCAAATAGAGACAGCACACGATGCGGTCTGCAATTCGGGAAAGAACGCACGACTTTTCAGCGTCGACCGGATATCGAACGTAACGGATGATCTCAAAGGGCTGTGAACAGTGTGCCGAGGGCGGCAAGATGGTGCTGTTCGTCTACGGATACTGTGACCAGCGTGATTGCTTTTACTGCCCGCTCGGTGAGAATCGCAAGAACGTCATGGACGTGTACGCCAACGAACGGCTGATCGAAGAAGACGAGGACATAATCCGCGAGGCAAAGCGCATGGACGCCCTCGGAACATCGATCACCGGAGGAGAACCACAAGAAGTCCTCAACCGTACCTGCCGATACCTGTCTCTATTGAAAGATGAATTCGGAGAGGATCATCACACGCACCTGTATACTGGTATTACGGGCGGTCGGGAGAACATGCGTCGGCTCGCGTCCGCCGGTCTCGACGAGATCAGGTTCCACCCACCGTACGAACTGTGGGGCGATCTCCACGGGACCGAGTGGGAGGATATCCTGTACATTGCCCGTGAAGAAGGACTCACACCCGCGTTCGAGATTCCCGGCATTCGGGCCGAATCGGAGTTCCTCACGTTTCTCGATGAGGGCGCAGCGGAGTTCTGTAACATCAACGAGTTCGAGATGAGCGACGGAAACGCACAACGAATGAAAGAACAGGGCTATGAACTCCGCGATGGCCACATGAGTGCCGTCGAAGGGAGTCACGATGTGCTCGAAGAGATGGGCGAGCACGAGCGCGTCTACTTTTGTACCAGCGTGTTCAAGGACGCTGCCCAACACCGCAATCGTCTGAAACGAATGGCGCGCAATGTTCAACGGCCGTTCGATGAGATAACAGACGATGGAACCCTCGTCTATGGGAAGACGTGGTTGACAGAAGCAGAACTGCAAGCACTCGGTGTCCCTGAAGAGTACTATACGGTGAAGACGGACCACGTCGAGCTCGCGTGGTGGCTTTTAGAGGAGCTCATCGAAGAAGGCGATGCGGGACGTGGCGAAGTCGTTGAGCAGTACCCGACTGTGAACGGAACCGTCGTCGAGCGAACGCCGTTGGCGTAGCGCCGGTAGCTTCGTGAGATGGGATCTATCGATTGAGTATAGCTTTGTACACTATACTAGCGCTTTCATGTCTTCCACAAACTGTTCTGTGTTCTCGAACATCTCATCGAGATCACCTTCGATCGGATCGTGTTCGTAGTCCGCTGTCTGTCGTCGCGTTCTCATCGCGTTTAGAAAGCGGCCATCATCGCGGCTTGCTTCGTTTTCCATTACGATCTCTTCTCAGAAATCAGATACGACTCCGTTGTGTGTCGTCGGATCGAATCCTCGCGTATGGAGTACGGCTATTGCTGCGTGAAAACAAGCGTAGTAGAGTCGATTTACGATCGCTCGATCTGTTCCGCCGGTCTGTCGAAGCTTGGTGGCATCAGCCAACGCCTCGTTGGCCCGCTCGAATTCCTCTGTCGTGTACTCATCCATATAATCGACCCTCTCTCCGTACGTTTCGCAGAAATGGAAAATCCTTCCGAGACTCAAATTTCTCTCTCGTTTTGATGTGTGGACTTATCACAACGCCGTGTTCGAGACCGATGTCGAACGCTAGGGCGTAGAGCGTCTCCGCCTCCTCAGTCGTTGTAAGAATCACAAGAATATCGACATCGGAATGTTCGGTCGCCTCGCCTCGTGCTGTACTCCCGTAGAGGATAATTTCGTGAATATCATCCCCGAGTACTTCCTTCGCTCCCTGCGCGAACGCCTCAAATGCTCGTTCTCGCTGTCGGGTCGCTTGTGTACTCATAATAAGCCCTTAGACGGCCAGTTATTCAATCTCTTGGGTGAATACGCAAAGACCAGTATGATTCCTCCGATGGTGTCCGAATCAACAGTCGAGAACTTCACCATGACCGCGTTGGTCGACTCCGATGGGTTAGTTCGATCAAGTACGTACGAAATAACGTATACGACCAGTGAAGGAGAGACACACAGCAGGACGGGTTCGATCCGGTTCAACGGCGCCGATACCACGACGGTTACCGAACCCGCGTGGGTCGAGGAGGCACAAGCCGAAAGCTAACTAACAATCAGATCTCCGACTCGAGCAGTTCGATATCCCCGACGATATCGTAGGGATCGTCTCCTGCACGAATTCCTTCCAACATGACGAACGCCGCTTTCGGTGCGAGGAAGTGCCGACAGATCACTCTTCCGAGTGGCGTCGCGGTCGCCCCGTCGATGAAGTCGTACTGGATGAGTTTTCCGAGCGCGTGTTTCGTCGGCACATCTCCGATCATTCGGTCGTTGAGACGCTTTGCACCTCGACCGGCAACAACGATGTTCGCAAGCGTCTCTTCGACGGCCGCTGACTCGTCGTAGGGCGTCACGACTGACTCCATCTCTCCTTTAAGAAGTTTGAACGCTACCTCATCCTCGGTCATTCCCATGGAGTTATGGTACGTGCCATCGGGTTCGACGAGGAGGTAGACGGTACCTTCGTCGTGGAAGTCAGGACGTCCCGCGCGTCCGAGCATCTGACTGAACTCCTGCACCGAAAGCCACTCGATGCCCATTGCAAGCGAGTCGAAAATGACCTGCGATGCAGGAAAGTCGACGCCAGCGGCGAGCGCGGCGGTCGTCACAACGGCAGCGAGCTCCTGATCTGCGAATTTCCGCTCGACCGTCTTTCGGCGCTTATAGTCCAGCCCAGCGTGATACGGCGCACTATCGTACTCCAGCGACCGACTGATGGAGTGACAGCGCCGCCGTGAATTGGTGAAGATGATGGTCTGGCCGCGATAGTCTTTCGACGATTTCGTATCGAATGCACGTCTAACGAGCTTGTTCTCGATATCCGATTTATCGTGCCCGTCCGTGAACGTAACGTGGCGCTCAATAGGAACTGGTCGCTCCTCGAACTCAATGAGTGTCGCATCGAGCGCGCCCGCGAGCTGTTTGGGGTTGCCTACAGTCGCGGAGAGATACACCCACTGCGTGTCCCCCTTGTCCTGCTCACAGTAGTGTTTCAAGCGGGAAATGAGGCCATCGAGACGGTGACCGCGTTCGGTTTCCCCAAGGGTGTGAACTTCGTCAATGACGACAGTGCCGATATCACCGAGATCCTTCCCGGTGCGAAGAGCGTGGTCGATCCCCTCGTAGGTCCCGACAATAACGTCCGCACCGGGATTGAAGCCCGCACCACCATCACGGATACGGCTCGCCCCAACCCGAATTGTCACGTCTACGAGAGAGCCGTACGCTTCGTCGAACTGTTCGTGTTTCTGGTTCGCCAGCGCGACGAGTGGGACGAGAAAGAGCATCTTTCCCTCCCCAGAGAGGATACGATCGATACCGGCGAGTTCACCGATAAGCGTCTTCCCTGTCGCGGTCGCACTCACGACGAGCTGATCGCGTCCCGAGAGGACGCCGTTTCTGACCGCGAGACTCTGGACTGGGAGGAGCTGCTCAAACTGTTCGGTGATGAGCGATGCGAGCTTCGGATTGAGATCAAGCGCATCAGTCGGGACGGGATCGACCGCATCGACCGTGGAGCTAATCTCATCAAACTTCGTAAGTTCGGGGTCGAGACGGCCTTTCAAGAGGTTCACTATCCGATCGAGATCGCCGATCTCGACTAACAGATCTTCGAGACGCTCGCGGGCACCGGACTGGAGACTCCGGTAGTTGAGCTCCCGTTCGAGTTCGCGCTTTGCACAATCGAGACAGATGTGTTCACCGTCGGCACGAATATCCGTCTCACTCGTTAGCGGTGAGTATCGACCCGCGCTCGCGCAGTATCGGCACGTCCGAACGACCTTTGCACCGAGCTGATAGCCGTCCAGCATCGATCGAATCTGATCGCGTCCGTTCCGTGATGTCTGCTCGGAGATACGGATGCGCGTCGCGCGTCGTGCGATGTCGACGAACTCCTCGGGCCGACGGAGGTCTTCACCCGACCCTTCACTCACACGAAACCGAGCCGGACGAGGTCCGGCATTCGTCTCTTTCAGCTCAAGAATCGCCTGCAGCAGCCGCTCGTTATCACGGGTAACGACGACAGTGTAATCGTCGGACCGTTCGTGGAGGAACAGGGTGTCGACCGCCGAAACCTGCTGAGACACGGACCCTACTACCCGGCGGGGCTATTTGACTGTCCCGAACTCGATGCACCGTTCATCAGAGACGGGCGTCGAGATCGAGGTACGATTCAAACGTCGTCAGACTCTCTAGAGCGACACCGAACGCCTCAATGTCGTTCGAATCGGTGGTGTTGTCCATACGGAGTGATTTCGCTTGGTCGGCACCCATTGGGGCGCCCGGAAGCGGACCGACGACAGTGAGACCGATATCGACGAGCTGCATCGGGATCGGAACGATCGTCACCGACTGTCCACTCGCTCGGTAGACGAGTTTGGTAACGTCCGCGAGTGTGAGCATTTCCGGGCCGGCAATTTCGTAGGTCCCGTCGAACGCGTCGTCTTCGATCGCATCAGCGAGTATCGGGACGAGGTCACCAACCCAGATGGGCTGGAACCGAGTACGCGTCCCCCCGCCTGGCAGTCCCGTTACAAACGGCGTGGTGAGTTGTTTTGTGAACGAGACAAATTCTCCACCGTCACCAAACACGATTGACGGACGAATGATGACGTGGTCGAGAGTGGCATTTCTGATGACGGCTTCGGCCTGACCCTTCGCTTTGATGTATGCTGTGTCGCCGTTCGGGTCCGCCCCGAGTGCGCTCATCTGAACGATCCGACCAACGTCGTTCTCTTGTGCCGCGCGAACGATGTTTTCGGTCCCGCCGAGATGGACGTCAAAGTGCTTTCTGTCGCCGCCACTCGGTTTGAACAGCGGCGAGAGGGCGACCAAATTGACGACAACATCCATCCCATCGAACGCAGGCGCGATTGAATCGTACGCAGTGACATCACCCATCGCCGTCTCGACGCCGTCGGAAAGATTTGTCTCACTTGGAGTGCGCGAGAGTGCGATCACGTCATGACCGCGCGAGTCTAGTTCATTGCACAACGCCGTCCCGATAAAGCCGCTCCCACCGACGACTAGCACACTCATAGTATCATATTTGTTCGATAAAGACGTAAAACTATCGTGCGAATACAATCGGTTTCAGTCTACTGAGAAGACTGTTGTACAGAGTAGCAATACGGGAATGCATGAAACTCAGTTGCATGTTCTCTCAGAGAGGCAGTTCTGAGACCGTACTGTCTTACTATGAGACCCTCGTATCCGAAGTATGCTTATCACGCTCGAAGGTATCGATGGAGCCGGTAAGACGACAGTGCAAGAGGCGCTTGAAGCGACTGTCGACGCCGTATTCACAGGGGAACCAACTAGCTCGTGGTACGGAGAAAGCGTCGCTCGGTCGTTGGCTGACAACGAGGCGGATCCACTCGCCGAACTGTTTCTCTATACGGCAGATCACGCAGATCATCTCGCTCGGGTAATTCGTCCAGCACTCGATCAGGGTGAAGTCGTTATCTCAGATCGCTACTCGGACTCACGATATGCGTATCAGGGAGCCAGTTTGGAGGGTGTCGTTCCGCGACCGATGGAGTACATACGTGGGATTCATCAACCATTCACTCGTCCGCCAGACGCTACGATCTACCTCGATATCTCCCCAGAAGAAGGTGCAAAGCGCGCGGGTGCGAGTGATAAATTCGAACAAGCGGGCTATCTCACAGCCGTTCAGGAAAACTACGAGCGACTGATCGGATACGATCCCGATCGCTTCATTCGGATCAATGCCGAACGCTCGCCTGAAGCGGTCATCGAGGATGTCGAACGAGCGATCGAACGGCTGCTAGAAGGGTAACAGGGCTTCTTGTCGTTTGTCCCCAAGAATCCTCTATGAATACGAACGCGACACTACCCACTCCTCGACGCTCTCGATCACCTCAGCGTCTGTAGCCGCCGTCGGTGAGAGTGACGCCGTCTCGACGATCATCAAGGATAGAGAATGTATCGTCAATCGCACGGTGTTGCCGTACAAGCAGTCGATCGACTGCTTCGGATGCGACTTCCTCCACGGTTACACCGCGCTCGATAGCGATCTGTCGGAGAGACTCGTATTCGTCCTCCGTCAGTTCGATGTGCACCCGTTTTCTCTCATCTTCTCCCATATTCGTCTCAATTATCCCCCGACACATAATTTTTCTGTATATCAAATGTATTTATAAATCAAAACGTGTGTTTAATTGTATCAGTCGACGTGCTCGGAGGGCGAGCACAAAGTCCTCCTGAAGCACTTGCTCACTTGCTATCGTTCGTGTTACTATTTCGTTGGTAGCGTAACCTCCTCGGGTGCGGGCATCCAGAAGTAATCGAACGCGATTCCGATAGTAACCGGCAGTACAACGAGGAGGCCGATCACGAGTCGTGGACTTCCGATATCGAATCCAAAGCCGGCTGCGCTCATGATTTGCGTAAGGATCACGAGAACCGGAGGGATGATTAAGAGGGCGAACACCACCGGACCCCAACTCGTTTTGAGTCGGACGCGGAAAAAGCGAGTCATCAGCGCCGTAATGGCGGTATTGACGCCGATCATGACGAGTAGTTGAATGACATCGACGACCGAAACCATATGTGTGGTTTGATTTCTGTCCTCTTTGTCGTGTCGAAGGCCACCGCAACGTCTTTCAGCGTTTGTGCCGATTCGCTTGCATGCACCGGGTCATTGACGAGGGGGATCTTGCGTCAACGTCGTTCGATATTGAGGAGGCACGCGCGCTCTTGAGAGACATGGTTCGTGCACGAACGTTCGACGATCGGGCGCTCTCGCTCCAACGGCGAGGATGGATGAGTGGATATCCACCTTTCCGTGGTCAGGAAGCGTCACAGGTCGGAGCCGCCCACGCGATGGGCGAAAACGATTGGCTCGTGCCGACGTACCGATCGAACGCGATGCAACTCGCCCGTGGTGTTCCACCGAGCGATATCCTTCGCTTCCGTCGGGGACATCCCGAGTACCATTCAGATCATCAGATTCCCATCTTTCCACAGGCGGTCCCGATTGCCACACAGACACTCCACGCTGTCGGTATTGGAATGGCTCGAAACTATCGACACGGAGACGATGCCCACGCTGTTCTCTGCTACCTCGGTGACGGTGCAACGAGTGAGGGGGATTTCCACGAAGCGCTCAATTTCGCGGGCGTATTCGACGCTCCAGTCGTTTTCTTCTGTGAGAACAACCACTGGGCCATCAGTCTGCCCCGCAATCGCCAGACAGCAGCGGACAGTATCGCTATCAAAGCCGAGGCGTACGGATTCGAGGGCAAGCAGGTTGATGGCAACGATCCACTTGCTGTGCGATCGTCCGTCGAGAGCGCGCTCGAAACCGCCCGAGCAGGCAGTCCAATCCTCATTGAGAGTCTCACGTACCGTCAAGGAGCGCATTCGACGAGCGACGACCCAGACCGATATCGTGATGACGTCGATCTCCCTGAATGGCGTACCGCCGATCCGATCGAACGCTTCGGGACGTATCTCCGCGAACAAGACGCTATCGACGACGAGTTCATTCCCACCGTCGAAAACGAAGTTCGTGACGAGATCAGCGACGCTGTCTCGACAATCGAAGAGACCGAGACGACAGATCCGTCCGATGTCTTCGACTTCGTCTACGCAGATCTCACGCCGCGGCTCCGAGAGCAACGAGCGTCGATCCAATCACGATAACCAGAACAGCTCAAAAATTCGTGGGCATTAACCCGTTAGATCGCGTCATCAGGATCGTGTTTTTCCTTCATCCGGGTGACTTCGTCCGCGTACTGTTTCCGGGTTTTTTCATCTACAAGTGCGAGATTATCCTGTTCGACGAGGAGGCTTGCACTTGTCTCCCGCTCTGAACCGCTGAAACTCGTCACTGCTCGCTCTTTGCGGAATTCGTACCGGCCGTCCATCGTTGCGTAGGTGAGAATGATGAGGTTCTGTTCGTCGTCGGAGTATGTGCGTTCAACGAGCCAGACGCGTTCCATTTCGTCCATGATGTTTTGTTGGATTTCCGTATACAAAACTACCATCAGTGTCCGCTACGAGAGACACCGGCAGTCACTGATCCGGTGAGCAGAGTTATGTGTCTCGCTTGGTTTAGAGTACTCATGCGCTTTGTTATCATCGGCGGCGGGCGTGTCGGAAAGCGGACAGCCCGTGTTCTCGAAGGGGAAGGCTACGATGTGTCGATCCTCGAATCGAGTGCCGAGCGGGTCGATCGACTCCGCAAAGAAGGATTCGACGCCGTACAGGGGGACGGCAGCGAGGAGAGCGAACTTCTCGGACTCGATCTCGATAGCGCAGATGGCGTCGCTGCACTCACGGGAAGTCTTACTGTTAACGTCATCGCCTGTCTGATCGCCAAAAGCTACGATTGCCGAACCGTGCTTCGTGTCGATAGTGATTACTACGAGTACCTGTGTCGCAAATACGCGACTGAGATCGACGAAGTGATCTACCCAGAACGGCTCGGTGCCATCGCTGCCAAGAACGCTCTTTTAGGCGGCAGCATCCGCGCTATCGCAGATATTGCTCAAGAGATTCAGCTCGTTGAGCTGACGGTGACTGAAGAATCGCCGATGCGGGGGTACACTCTCTCAGAACTTGAGCTCCCAGCCAACTCACGTCTCCTCGGGTTCGGTAAAGCAGGCGATTCGATCCACCTCCCTGCCGAAGATGAATCGCTCGAACTCGGCGATCGGCTTGTCGTTATTGCTAACTTCGATGTCCTCGCCGATGTCCGCCGCATCATCGTTGGCGAAAGCGACAGCCAAGCCGCAGCAGTCTGATGCAACCGGAAGTCACAGCCGCAGTATCTCATTTTTATCCCGCGTTGCAACGCTGTCTGTAGATCTGGACTGCGGTGTGTTACAGCGGGGTTGGTCCACCGCTCACTTCATCATTGTTTCCCTGATGGGCATTGCTGAGCAGTTCTGAGACGGGTGGGCGGTACGTATAGCCCGGGACGATGCCCTCTACGTATGTTCCTTCGACGTACTCGGCTATCGCTTTCGCCACGTCGGGTGCCCGATCGCTATTTCCGAACTGGAACGCGAACTCGACGATTGCTTCTCCATCGTCCGATCGGGCGGAGAAATCATCAAGCGTGATATCCTCACGAACGGCTCCTGGTGCGTCTTCGAGCCGGCGTTCGAACGTCTCGAACCAACCCGCACGAAGACTCGGGCCAACGTCTTCCTCGACGGCACTGGCAAGCGTCGGTGTTCGGACTGTGAGTCTATACAGGAGCATCCACGAATCAGCGTCGCTCTCGGATGCTACAACGCGGCTGTCGAACGCCGTTGTTCCCAGAACGTACCCGCCGTCTTCGGTCGAGTAGGCGGTGTGACGCTCGAATGCCTGTCGAGCGTTTTCCAGTGGCTCGGTCATATCCTACGTTGGGTGATCGAGAAGAAAAGCGCACTGTGTCTCCACTGATCACGTGAGAACTACAAACGACACGGGAGACAGCTACGAAAACCATTAGTCAGTGTTCGTTGTATGAGCGTGCATGGTCCTCGAAAGTAGTGGGTGGACAGCGTACGATACAGCAGCCAGCGTGTTCGCGCTTGCTCTGCTGTCTGGGTACGCTTTTGCGCCCATCCAAATCGCCGTCGCCACGACGCTCAATCTCGTACTCAGTCCGCTTGCGACGCTCATCCCTCTCTCGTTGTTCTTGCTTGGACTGTCCGGTGTGACTGGCATTTCCGCGACCGCGCTGCGACACCTCCTCCTCGATAATGACCGGCTCGATCGCCTCCAGTCCAGAATAACGGAACTGCAAGAGAAGATAGCTGCCGGACAGAACGACGATGAAGCGATCGATGCGGTGACCGAAGAGCAACAGGAACTCGTGAACAGTACGATAACGATGATGAAGCTGCAGTTCCGCCCGATGGTGTGGAGCATGATCGTCACAGTTCCAGTATTTCTCTGGCTTCGGTGGGCAGTAATGGCACCGACCGCGGCCGCAATTCCGGTCGCTCTTACTCTCCCGGTCGTCGGACAGATCGCGCTCTCGGCGACGCTCATCGGTCCGCTCAAAGTCTGGATCGTCTGGTATATCGGCGGATCGATTTCAGCGTCCGTGCTCTCTCGTCGACTCCTCGCCCGCGTTACGCACTAAGACGAATACGGCGGGCTGGTGCCATCTCACCAGATGCTGTTCTCCAGAGCAAATCGATCGTTACCACCCGCTGATTCGTTCTAAAAGAATGCGGAGGGAGGGATTCGAACCCACGGACTCCTTCGAGAGCGGATCTTAAGTCCGCCGCCTTTGTCCAGACTCGGCCACCTCCGCGCGTTTGGATATCGTCAGTCTCACCGAAAGTGGTTTCGATCCGAGTAGGTGGTTTACCACTCGACGCTCAGCGTTCCATCACCGTTCGGATCCGGTGCGATCTCCTCGTCAGTCTGCCGGTCAATGACGTGGATGACACCGCGTCCCTTCTTGGCTGGGCACACCTCTGCGGCGCGAACGTTGTGCTCAAGGTCCGCTTCGTCGAAAAAGTACGTTTTGGGAGCGGCGATCCCGCTCATCAGATCCATCTCCCAGTTCTCGGAAACCTCTGCACACTTGCCCGCCGCAATGCATAGATTCGCCTCGAAGATAATCTTGTACGGCTTTTCGTCTACGGGTGGAGCGTCGTGCTCACCGATCTCACTCGGGTCGACCCTATCCCCAGCCATCAATGAGTGCTTTGCAGTCGATGGGTTTGGGGCTGTCGATCCTGCCCGTACCCCGGAATGTGAGATAATAACAAAGTGTAACTGAAAGATGGATTTTACATACCATAATAACTTTACTGTAGTAACTATCACTGAGGTTGGGAGAGAATGGCAGACAATAGAAGTCAATAAACCACATACCAATGACAGATAGTGATCAACCGAAACGTATTGGTCGTATCGATCGCCGGAAATTCATCGCTGGAGTCGGAGCTGGGGTTGCCACCGGGCTCGCTGGGTGTCTCGACAGCTTCAACGCTCCCAGCAACAACAGTGATAACGGAAGCAGCGGCGGAAACAACTCTGGCGGGGGCTCAGAAGGATTGCTCACGTTTGCACAGGTGAAAAGTCCCGTTGAGTTCGATCCGGTCGTCCTCAACGACGTCCCTTCGGATCAGGTCGCCTCGCTCGTCTTCGATCCACTGTACCAGTTTGACAAAGGAGGGACCAATCTCGTTCCGAGGGTTGCAGCCAAGAAGCCAGAAGTCGAAAAAGGAGGCAAGCGATACATTGTCGAGCTCAATACGGATGCAACGTTCCAGAACGGCGACCCAGTAACACCGGAGGATGTGAAGTATACCTTCACTGCGCCGGTCAAAGAGGAGACAGAAAACGCTGGTGACTTCAGCTCGATCAAGACTGTCAAGACAGTCGACGATTCGACGGTCCAGTTCGATCTGAAATATCCGTTTGGCGCGTTCGACTCGTATCTCGCCGCAGATATCGTCCCGAAGTCAGTCCGTGAGAACGATAAGAAGAAGTTCAATACGAAACAGCCAATCGGTGCCGGACCATTCAAGTTCGCCGGGTGGAAAGAAGGAAACTTCGTCCGTGTCGAGCGCTGGGACGACTACTGGGGCGATCAGAAACCAAATCTCTCCGAAATCAAATTCGTTCCCGTTGAGGAAGGAACGACCAGAGTTACGACGCTCAAGTCCGGTGAGAACGACATCATCGAGGAGATACCGCCTAAATCCTGGAATACCGTCAAGAGTATCAGTGGTGCATCGATCAATTCTGTTCCAGGTGTTGGGTATTTCTACCTCGCATTTAACTGTAATAAAGGACCGACAGCCGATCCGAAGGTCCGCGAGGCGGTCGATTACACCTTCTCGATGGATCAAGCGGTATCGAACTTCGTCGAACCGACGGGAATCCGTCAGTACAGTCCACTCCCCGAAGCCCTCGCCAGCGAGTGGGATATGCCCGTCAAGAAATGGAAGGAAATCCCCCACGACAAGAACATTGACAAAGCGAAGTCGATGCTCGATGACTCCGATAACGTCCCCGACAACTGGAATGCGAATATCATCGTCCCGCCGGACGATAAGCGTGAACAACTCGGTACCACGGTAGCCAGCGGCCTGAAGGAGGCCGGCTACAACGCGAGCGTCCAGCGACTCGACTGGGGAGCATTCCTCGATAAGTACGTCAGCGGCGATCCAAACGACTACAACATGTACACGCTCGGGTGGTCTGGCTCACCCGATCCGGACTCGTTCATGTACTTCCTCTTCTCCCAGAAGGAAGAGGGCGTGGGCAATGGAACGTTCTATCGAAACGATACCGTCGAGAAGGCAATCACGGATGCGCGCCGCTCGACAGATCAGAATAAGCGCCGCAAGCTGTACGAGAAGGCAATCACGACGCTCCTCGAAGATCGTGCCCATCTACCAGCGTACAACCTCAAAAACAGCTTCGGCGTAAAAAGCTACGTCAAGGACTTCACGGCCCACCCAGTGAGCAGCTTCAGTATGGTTAGTGGTTACAACAACGTCTCAGTCGAAAAGTGACTCGACCGTACAATCGACGTCATACATGACAGACACGACGATTCATCGGCGACGGAGAGCCGCGCGTAGATCCGATCGATACGATCTGCCCATTCGGAGAGAGAGGTGATTGTGTGGGATTAGCGCGCTATACCGTCCGGCGGTTGGTACAGGCGATACCGGTGGTACTCGGTATTGTGACGATCACATTCGTCCTTACGGACGCCATTCCTGGCGACCCGGTCAGTATCATGCTCGGACCGACTCCAAGCGCTGGGCAAGCGGAGGCGATCCGCGCGAAGTACGGTCTCAACCAGCCGTTGTATGTCCGATATCTCAACTACCTTGCTGGTGTCGTCCAAGGTGATCTTGGACAGAGCCTCTACTATCAGGTTCCCGTCACGCAGAAAATCGCCGAACGGCTCCCAGTGACACTGCTCCTCTTACTGTCGAGTTTCACGTTCGCTATAATCGCGTCGATCCCACTGGGCGTTATTTCCGCGAAGCGGCGCAACAAACCGACTGATCACGTTGCACGGATTGTTGCGCTGGTCGGTGTGAGCACACCCTCGTTCTGGATCGGGCTGATGCTCATTATCATCTTCGCGTTCAAGCTCGGGTGGTTACCGGCGACGAACCTCATCTTACCGTGGACCCATCCACTGCGGATCGAAGGGGCACAGACACGCGTTGATGTTCTCATCATGTCGATGAAGCATCTCGTGTTGCCGACGCTGTCGCTCGGAACACTCCAGATGGCGGCGATCACTCGCATCGAGCGGTCGTCGATGTTGGAGGTGCTCTCGAAGGAGTACGTCAAACTTGCACGCGCGTATGGCGTCTCCGAATCGACAATTCTCAGAAAGCACGCCTTCCGAAACGCACAGCTACCGGTGCTGACGGTACTCGGACTCAACCTATCGACGGCGATCGGGGGAGCAGTGCTGACCGAGACTGTCTTCAGTATCAACGGGATGGGAACGCTCATCATCACCGCTGTTTACAACCAAGACTATCAACTGATAATGGGAACGACAATTGTCTTCGGATTGGCATTCGTGATAGGAGTAATCCTCACCGATCTCTCCTACGCGTACGTCGATCCGCGTGTCTCATACGACGAAGGGAACTGATCATGACCACAAACTCAGACGAACTACTCTCCTCAGATCGCACTGATGGCTCCGAGGAGAGAGAAAAGCAGGAGTACGAGGGCGTATCTCGGGTGGGCTGGCGCTACACCCTCACACAGATTAGGCGTGATCCGACCGCCCTTACCGGGCTGTTCATCATTGGATTCATGACAGCCATCGCCATCTTCGCGTACGTCGACGCGAAATTCCTCGGATACTGGTTCGCAAACACGTACTGGGTTAATCCGGCAAACGACCCACAGGTCGTCAACGCGCTACTACCGCCGGTCAGTGCCGAAAACACGTTCGGTACTGGTACGTGGAAACACCCACTCGGAACAGACAACCGTGGCCGAGACATCCTCGTGCGACTGTTCTATGGGACGCGAATCGCCATTCAAGTCGGATTCATTTCGACGGCGTTTGGTCTCGTGGGAGGCGCTCTCGTGGGAGCTGTCTCTGGCTACTACGGTGGATGGGTGGACGATGTACTGATGCGTGCCGTTGAGACACTCTATGCGATTCCGTTTCTCATCCTCGTCATCGCGTTTATGTCCGTCTTCGGACGAAATCTCATATTCGCGATGATTGGTGTCGGGATCGCCTCAATCCCAGTCTTCGCACGGCTGATCCGCTCACGCGTGCTCAGCGTCCGTGAAGAAGACTACGTCGAGGCTGCCCGGGCAGCGGGTGTGCGAGATCGGAATATCATTCTCCGTCACGTGATTCCGAACAGTTTCGCGCCTGTACTCGTTCAGGCAACCTTGCAAGTCGGTCTGAGTATCATCATCGTCGCTGGCCTCTCTTTCCTTGGCTTTGGTGTCCAGCCGCCAACCCCGTCGTGGGGTCAGATGTTGTCTCAGTCACGCAATTACATGCTCGAAAGCCTCTGGTTCAGCCTCTGGCCTGGACTCGCTATCCTCGTTACTGTCGTCGGATTCAACCTCTTCGGAGACGGCCTCAGAGATGCACTCGATCCGCGTATCAATGATTGACATGACTCAGGAACCACTTCTCCGCGTTAACGATCTGAAGACACAGTTTTTCACCGAATCGGGCGTCGTCCGTGCGGTTGACGGCATCTCATTCGACGTGAACCAGAGCGAAATTGTCGGCCTTGTCGGGGAAAGCGGCGCTGGAAAGAGTGTCGCAGCCTCCAGCATCCTCAGACTTGTTGAGAGACCCGGTGAGATCGTAGGCGGCGAAATCACCTTTAAGGGTGAGACGCTGTTCGGTCTCGAAGAGCAATCGGGGAGTGAACTCCAGAAATCTCCGGAGATGCTCTCTGAAACGGCGATGCGAAAGCGAATCCGCGGTCAGGAAATTGCCATCATCTTCCAAGATCCGATGGAGAGCCTCAACCCGGTCTTTACCATTGGTGGCCAACTCCGTGAGTTCATTGAGCTCAACCGCGACCTCGATAAGAGCGAAGCAAAGCGTGAAGCCATCGACATGCTTCGGGAGGTTGGAATTCCCGAACCGGAAAAGCGCTATGATGACTACCCACACCAGTTTTCTGGTGGGATGCGCCAGCGCGTCCTCATCGCAATGGCACTCTCGTGTGAGCCGAGCCTCATCATCGCCGACGAGCCGACAACAGCGCTGGACGTCACGGTCGAAGGGCAGATCCTCGATCTCGTCGCCGATCTTCAGGAGAAGTATGGCACGAGCTTCATCTGGGTAACACACGACATGGGCGTGGTCGCGGAGATATGCGACCGCGTGAACGTGATGTATCTCGGTGAGATCGTCGAACAAGCCGACGTTGACGATCTCTTTCACAACACCAACCACCCCTACACGCAGGCACTGCTGGAGTCGATCCCACGGCCAGACGAGACGGTCACTGAACTCGACCCGATCGAAGGCGTCATGCCAGAGGCGATCAACCCACCGAGCGGTTGTCGGTTCCACACCCGTTGTCCTGACGCACGTGAGGTCTGTGTCCACGCACATCCTGACACTCGGAACGTTGCTGATCCAGCTGCGTCTCCACATCACGCTGCCTGTTTCATGCACGACGCCTTCGAGGCAGGATACTGGAAGAGCGACCCGATCACCGCAGACGCGAAAGGAGGCTTTGGCGAAGGACTCCTCAACGATGAGCGGGGAGGCGGTGTTCAAAAAACCGATGGCGGAATCCGTGGCGTCGATAGAAGCGGTGACAACGACAACAGCAGTAACGGCAGCGACAAACACAAACACGGCCACGACCACAACCACGACCGCGACAACGGTGCTGGAGGGAGTAAACACGATGAGTAACGCTACATCCGAAGAGACACGGAAACAGTCAGACGACGCACTGCTCGAAGTCAATGGGTTGACGAAACACTTCGATCAAGGGAGTGGCTTTCTGAGCGGGTTTCTTGACAGTGATGAGGTACGCGCTGTCGAAGATGTCTCATTCAAGATTAAGCCGGGCGAAACTCTCGGGCTGGTTGGTGAATCCGGATGTGGAAAGAGCACGCTTGCACGGACTATCCTTCAACTCGTCAAACCGACCGACGGCGAAGTTCGCTTCAAAGGGCGAGACTTGACTGAACTGGACGGCGAGGATCTCCGCGCACAGCGTCGGGATATGCAGATGATCTTTCAAGATCCACAGTCGAGTCTCGATCCTCGAATGAAGGTTGGTCCGATCGTCGAGGAACCGATGCGTGCCCACGGACTCAACGAAGAGAGTCGTGAGGCGCGCGCCCGGGAGCTACTCGAAAAAGTCGGGCTGGATCCACACCACTACAACCGCTATCCACACCAGTTCTCTGGCGGACAGCGTCAGCGGATCAATCTCGCACGGGCGCTGTCGGTGAACCCCGATTTCATTGTCTGTGACGAACCCGTGAGTTCACTCGATGTCTCGATCCAAGCTCAAGTGCTGAACACGATGAGTGCGCTCCAAGAGGAGTTCGGCCTCACATATCTCTTCATCGCACACGATCTCTCCGTCATACGTCATATTAGTGACCGCGTTGCGGTGATGTATCTGGGACGGATCGTCGAACTCGCTGAGAAAGAAGACCTATTCGAGAACCCACAACACCCGTACACACGGGCGCTGTTGTCGTCGATTCCGGTTCCCGACCCGCGCGCAAAAGGACAGCGTGGAGTACTCGAAGGTGACGTGCCGAGTCCGATCGATCCGCCCTCTGGATGTCGATTCCGGACCCGTTGTCCAGAGCTGATCTGTCCGTCTGAGTACAATTTGAACGAGAGGCAGTGGAGTAGCGTGCGGGCATTCGTACGGGCAGTAGATCGACGCACGTTCGAGCCAGAGACCGAGCACACACTGCGTGAGCGGTTCTTCGGGGATATTTCGCTTAGAGGAGATGCAGCGGACATCGTCGACCAAGCAATCAGCCGTGTTCTTGAAGGAGAGTGGGATGAAGCGAATCAACTACTCGATGAGGGCTTCGCACAGAAGAGTATCTGTGCGCGAGAAGAGCCAGCGTACGAGGTTGCGCCGGAATATGGTTCGGATCGCCACTTCGCAGCCTGTCATCTCCACCGGGAGTAAACAATCGGTGTAAGGCACTCCGTTCGTAGTGTTCGTCTCAACCGATCTGCACCGTTGTCGTCGCCGATGGTGATGAATCTGCGGTGGCGATGAATACGTCGATAACGTACTCCCGTGGTTCAGCTGTCACCCATCGACCTTCGTCAGTTCGTCCGAATCGGCCGTTCCATTGCCAGTCGATCTGTTTTCGCTCGCGGGGACGAAACGAAAAGCTGTTCGGTGTCGAACGGGTGTACCGAGCCTCATCGCTTGCTTCGAGTTCTCCGTCGACCCGCCAACCCCAGAGACGCTGGCGCGGTGTTTGCACCGTGATCGGTACCGGGAGTTGGTTCATGAATTTCGCGGTGATTTCGACTGCTTCGCCGGGATCATACTGCTGTTTGTCGGTTTCGACAGCAACGTGCACAGCGCGTTGGGCGATTGATTGTGGAACGAATTTCCCGAGGATGTCCGCGAGATAGTTCCGGTTTTCGTCCAAGCCGTGACGGGCCACTCGCTCATCAGATGGCATACTACGGGGCGTACTCTACCAGCGATTGTCGCGCGGTGACGTTCGTATGTCGTTCGGTCGCCATCGGAGATCTATTAAACAGAGGTGTTATTCGTTCTGCCGATCGGTTGTCGCTGTTCAAGATGTAAAGAATTGTTACGTTCTCTCCTACTTACTATCCGCTTTCCCATCGCTAACGGTGACTTGCGCTTCACGGATGACCTTATCAGCCATCTCGTACCCCGGTCGATGAACGGCATCGATGGTGTCTTCGGGTTGATCTGAGTCGACGCGCATCAATACTTCGTGGCGCTGTGGGTCGATATCCTCGCCCGGTTCCGGCGTGATTTCGGCGACGTTCTCTTGTTCGAGAGTCCGATCGAACTGTCGGAGCGTGGTCTCGATTCCTTCTCTGATCTCGCCGTCCTGTTCGAGTCCACGTTTTAAATTGTCTCGAACGTCGATGATGCGCGTGATGAGGTCTTCGGTAGCACGTTTTCGCTCTTGCTTGCGGCGTTTTTCCATTCGTTTCTTGTAGTTTTGGAAATCCGCCTGCGTGCGTTTAAGACGTGATTCAAGATCGTCGATGGTGGACTCCAGTTCGTCGATCGTATCTTGTTGTTCATCGGCTTTCGCTCGGAACGATTCGATCTCTCGTGCTAGTTGGTTGGGGTCGCTGTCTGCAATGCGCTCAACGAGATCATCAGATGGTTCCTCAAAGCTCCCCTCGGTCGTTTCACCCGAGCCAGAATCCGAATACTCATCGTCAGTCATCCCATTCGGATTGGTCGCCTCCGTACCGGACGTTCCTGCATCTTCACCCTCAACGTACCGTTTACCCGACGCCGATTCGTCCCGTGGTGGCTCATTTTCACTCATTAGTGGACAAACGACGGCAGGCCGATTAAACGAACCGGAACAAACCGACGCGTCGAAGATTCGGAAACCGGTGTCCAACCATCTGACTCGTGATCTCAGCGGATCGAATCAGATCATACTGCACTGCATTTTCCTCCGCTCGGACCGTAGAACACCGAGAAATAATACAGTCGGTTTGTGCGACCATATGTCACAGAGCGCTTAACCTTCGGATACGAAGACGAATACAATGTCACTCGGCGAAAGTGAGATCAACTTCGACCCATCAACCGATCGGGCGAACTACGACTACGTGAGCGACGATATTGCTCGACCAGACCTCCTCAATGACCTCAAACGGCTCGTCGATGACGATGACGATGTTCGGTTCGATACGTACTCCAGACAGTTGTATGCGACCGATGCCAGCGCTTACGCGGTGTTGCCAATCGGCATCGTCTTTCCACGATCGAGTGACGACGTGGCTGCGGTCGTGGAGTACTGTGCCGAGCATGGAATCCCGGTGTTGCCCCGCGGCGGCGGAACGAGCCTCGGGGGACAGGCAGTCAACGAAGCGGTCGTTCTCGATTTTACGAAGCATATGGATGGGCTGCTTTCGGTCGATCCCGAGTCTCGTACAGCAACCGCCCAGCCTGGTGCGATTCTCGGCGATATCGACGAGCAGCTCGAACCGCACGGATTGAAGTTTGCGCCAGATCCCGCGTGGGGTGATAAGAGTGCTCTTGGAGGGGCCATCGGCAACAATTCGACGGGAGCACACTCGCTGAAGTACGGAAAGACCGACGCCTACATCGAAGCGTGTGAGGTTGTGCTCGCGGATGGTACAGCCACACGCTTTGGAGAGATTTCGGTCGATACGCTACGCGAGAGAGCGGACCCGACCGCCGACGAACTACGCGCACAAATCTACGCTGCCGTTCTCCGAATCATCGACGAGGAAGCAGAGGAAGTCGACCGCCGCTATCCAGATCTGAAACGGAACGTCTCGGGGTACAACCTCGATCGGCTCATCGAGGAAGCGCGAGAGGAGCACGCGACGAATGATGAAACACCGGCGACTGTGAACCTCGCGCGACTACTGGCGGGAAGTGAAGGAACGCTGGCGATCGTCACGGAGGCGACGGTCTCGCTCGAACCGATACCGGAAACGAAGTCGGTCGCGTTGCTGACGTACGACTCTGTCCTCGATGCGGTAGCGGATGTTGATCCGATTCTCGATCACGATCCCGCGGCAGTCGAGGTGATGGACGACGTTTTGTTGGATCTCGCGCGCGCGACAGAAGAGTTCTCCAACGTCGTTGGGTTACTCCCCGAAGGAACTGATTCGGTGCTACTGGTCGAGTTCTACGCGGACAGCAACGAGGATGGCCGTCGAAAGGTCGAAGACCTCATCGCCGACCGCGTTCGGACGACGGACAACCACGACGCGGTAGCCGAGCAAAGCGATATGAAACGCGCGCGCCACGCACTGGAAGCACACGAAGCGGAAATGCGCGCCAAGTTCTGGAAAATGCGCAAGTCGGGGCTGCCGATTCTCCTCTCGCGCACGACTGATGAAAAGCATATCGCGTACATCGAGGACACTGCTGTTCCCGCTGAAAACCTTCGTGGATACGTTGCTGACGTACAATCCATCCTCGATGAGCACGATACGTTCGCCAGCTACTACGCTCACGCTGGTCCGGGTGTCCTCCACATCCGTCCGCTTGTCAACACAAAAACGATCGAAGGCGTCGAAGAGATGGCCGCCATCGCAGACGAAATGACGGATCTTGTCGTCGAGTACGGTGGAAGCGTCTCTGGTGAGCACGGAGATGGTCACGCTCGTACACAGTGGAATCGAAAGCTCTACGGCGATCGTCTCTGGGGCGTGTTTCGTGACCTCAAAACCGCGTTTGATCCGGATTGGCTGCTCAACCCCGGAAACATTTGTGGCGATCACGACATGACACAAAATCTCCGATTCGACCCCGACTACGAGTTCGACGCGGGATTCGAGCCGTCGCTCGAATGGCCGACAGAGAACGGATTTCAGGGAATGGCCGAACTCTGTCACGGCTGTGGCGGCTGTCGGGGCCATCAATCGACTACAGGAGGCGTCATGTGTCCGACGTACCGGGCGGCTCACGAGGAGATCCAATCCACCCGAGGACGAGCGAACATGCTCCGTGCAGCGATGAGCGGACAGCTCGATCCAGAAGAACAGTTCACTGACGAGTTCATCCACGAAGTGCTCGATATGTGTATCGGCTGTAAAGGCTGTGCGAGAGACTGTCCGAGCGAGGTGGACATGGCGAAGTTGAAAGCCGAGGTCACACACGAGTATCACCAGCGCAACGGTGCAAGCCTGCGCGATCGGCTCTTTGCGAATATCGAGTCGCTCTCGGCGCTTGGGAGTGCGCTCGCTCCGCTCTCGAACGTGGCGATGCGGATGCCGGGTGCGGGCTGGCTTGCCGAAGCGACAGTTGGTATCGCCCGCGAACGCGAGCTTCCTGCCTTTCGTTACGAGAGCTTCACAGACTGGTTCGAACAGCGCGGTCCGCGCGTCCCTGCCACCGATGCAACGCGGAAGGCGTTGCTGTTCCCCGATACGTACACGAACTACAACCATCCAGCGTCTGGGAGGGCGGCCGTCCGCGTGCTGGAGGCAGCGGGTGTTCATCTTCAGGTTCCCGACGTTACGGGGAGCGGTCGACCACCGTACTCGAAAGGATTTATCGATCAAGCGCGCAGGGTAGCCCAACGAAACGTCACCGCGCTTGCACCGATGGTCGAGGACTGCTGGGACGTCATCGTCGTCGAACCGTCTGATGCGGTGATGTTCCAGTTGGACTATCTCGATCTTCTCCCCGGACCGACCACCGAACTGATCGCAGAGAACACATACGGCGTGATGGAGTATCTCGACACCCACAGACTGGACGAATCGATGGCGTTCGATGCGCCCGATGAAGCCCTGACCTACCACGGGCACTGCCATCAAAAGGCCACGAAAAAGGATCATCACGCTGTCGGTGTGCTCCGTCGAGCGGGTTTTTCCGTCGATCCACTCGACAGTGGCTGCTGTGGAATGGCTGGGAGCTTCGGCTACGAGTCCGAACACTACTCGATGAGTAAAGCCATCGCTCGAATTCTATACGACCAAGTTGACGAAAGCACTGGTGACACCGTCGTTGCACCCGGTGCGTCGTGTCGCGCACAGCTCGACGACCACGTCGGTAAGAAACCACCACACCCAATCGAGAAAATGGCAACAGCACTGGGCGGCGAAGAGTCGTAACCTATATCAAATCACCATCGGGTACTACTGAATGTGTCCGGGTTGGGGTAATGGTCATCCTTCAGGCTTGTGGAGCCTGAGACGCGGGTTCAATTCTCGCACCCGGACCTGTTTTCTCTCGATGCTAATTGGTGAGTATCGCTACTGAGAGAGCGTGTAGGTCAGAAATAACGATACGATCGATAGTACGCGAGACATCGCTCAGACTGCAGCTATCGAGTGGTACCTCATATCCAATCAACGACACGCTAGTTTCGAGCCATCAAACTGGCGAGTCTGTCTCGCAACGCCCGGGACGCCCCGGGTGTGATTCGGATCCCGAGTGATGATCGATCCAACAGTCGAACAACGTCGACGGTCACCATACTTTTGCACGTAATCGTTGTACTGACATACTACAGAGATCTGTTATGGATTTTAGTAAGTACCAACGATCGTTGTTCAAAAAGCCGTGGAAGAAAATGGCTGAGCGGGCGTTTTTCGGCTTCTCTGTCCTATGTACGGTGTACTTTCTACGGAACGGCAACGGGCAACTCGCGCTCTTGGCTGGCGGTGGGCTGATCTGCATTTCACTGTCCCAACTCCTCCACAAAGAACGTCATGAGGCGTCGACCGTTCTCTGGCTCGCGGGACTCGTGCTGTATGTGTGTCTGTTGTTATTCACCAACGTCGTCTTTCCTGAGATCCTCTTCATCTTTGATGGAGTGTGATACGATTGTGTGGTGTGCGTGTTTCCTGAATCCACGAACAATGCGATTCAGAACAGAAATCTCCAGTCGAATATTTTGAAAGAGCACTGTATGTTCCTGTCGGATAAAACAGGGAACATCACTACCAAACGACGAAACAGTCTACCGTGAACTAGATATGATTAAAAAAGTACTCATCTGCTACATTCAAAATTATTTCGTCTAATGTCTATTAGAAACATATGCATACCTACTGGCTACATATAATTCAGTTTAGTTGTGGATCTAGTCTCAAAACAACCATTTCACGTACAGATAGATATAATCCATGTCCATTCTATCCTAGTTTCGAGTCCACATTACTAGTATTTTTTAAGGAGGGAATTGGTATAATTACCATGGTGATGTGGATAGTTCCGGTGGATGCAATGCTCTGGCACACGCTCGAATCACCAGTGAATTTGACCGAGTGGGATGGACGAACAATTGAATTTCCGTTTTTCGCTCGTGTCCTCGGTATTCGGACTGGTTCAGAGGAGAATGTCTGGAAACGCAATCGGCAGTACTGGGAGACAATGGATTCAGAGGATCCGTTGTTGATTTACCGTACGGATTTAGAACGCTACATTGGATTTGGTCGAGTCGGACAGAAAGCAGAGACGACGTACTTTGGAAAAACGTACTGGGGAGACGAGTCAGCTGCTAGTATTTTTACTGTCGACGATTATGATGATTCACTCGATCTCTCCCCCGAGACGGTCAACGACGTTTTAGGATACGAAGAAGGGTTCCGACCGCACGGACTCTCCAAAGTGAGCCCAGATCGACCAATCAGTGAGCTTCTGTTCTTCCTCGATGTGAGTCGAGGATACGTCAAAACATAGACTGTACGGAATATCGTACAAAGTCCGTTTGGTGAATTTTGACCGCCATAGCAATAAATTGAATTGTCATAACCCAACAGCTACATCTATGTTTCAATATATCGTGGGGAGTAAAGTCAACGTGGCGATGGAGATAGTCAGCGGTGCTGTGACGGTGGTGACGAACACTGCAGCGGCTGCGGTGAACAGCGCACTACCAGCGGCGGAGTAGGCAACGAACTTTCGACGGTTCATCCCAGCGAAACCGGCCGGGATCGAGATAAGCGAGCGCACGGCCGGGAGTAACCGCCCCCAGAACACGGTCTGCTCTCCCCAGCGTTGAAACCAGTAGCGCGCCCGGTCGATGTCACGTTCAGAAACCCGGACGTATCGACCATAGTGGTTGAGAGCCTCGTGGCTTGTCGCACCGAAGACGTAGTACGCGAACAGACTACCGAGAGTCGCACCCGCAGTCCCCACGAGAACGAACGCACAGAACGACGTCACACCTGTGACGAGCAGTTCTGCAGCGGCCGGGACGACGACTTCGCTCGGAACGAATGGAAACACCATCGACGACTCACCGAACATGAACAGAAAAAACGCGAGGTATCCGTACTGCGTGAGAAGCGCGAGCAGTGCATCTGTCGACCACTGGAACACAGTCCTCTTTTACCGCGTGCGCGTTTTGCACTTTTGCTCCACCCCAAGATGGCTTCAAGCGTAGTCTAAAGACGTTCCGTCAGTTCTGAGAATACGTACACACACAAACGACGTGAATAGCGTGAGTTCACGGGTGCTCCCGGGGCGCTAGCAATCGCTGAAACGTGCAAAGCGTGGTGATCACCGGTCAGCCTGTCGGAGTGTGGCCCACCAAAGCGACACCATTGCGTCTGAGAATGAAAAGACGCACGCGTGAAGGACGGAACATGCACTCACGAGCCGTCCGGATGAGATGATTTCCATCTCGAACAAACAGGGAATCCCGGCCTTCAGGATGGTGGTAGTTGATAGAAGGGGCAACGCATATTTTCGGGAACTACGACTGTCGATGTATGCAGGTGGCTCTTCTAACGGTCGGTGACGAACTCCTTTCGGGGGACACGGAGAACACGAATGCGACGTGGCTTGCTCGCCAGCTTTCAGGGCGCGGCGTTGCGGTGAAACGAATCGCGGTCGTACCAGATGAGGTATCCGTTATTGCAGAACACGTCAGTAAGTACAGCACGGCGTTCGATGCGACGCTCGTCACCGGTGGACTCGGTCGAACACCAGACGACGTGACGATGGACGGTGTTGCCCGCGCGTTCGATCGATCGTTACAACCGAACGAACTGGCTCGAGCTGATATCGAGCAGACAGTCGCTGCACTCGCTGAACGTCGCCCGAATCTTTCATTCGACATCGAAATTGAGACAGAGGCAGCAATCCCGGAGAATGCACGACCGCTCATCAACGACGCTGGGCTTTCACCAGGATGTGTACTCGAGACGGTCTACGTGCTCCCAGGCATTCCAGAAGAGATGCGATCGATGTTTACATCAGTTGCAGACGAGTTCGCTGGTGAAGTTCAGACGAGAGTTCTCTACACCAACGATCCGGAGTCGAATCTCGTCGGTACGCTCACGGACGCACGCGATCGCTTCGACGTAGGCGTCGGGTGCTATCCCAACCGGGATGCAGGACACAACAGACTGAAACTCAGTGGAACGGACAAAAGCGCGCTCGAAACAGCCGAGTCGTGGTTGCGCGATCGAGTTACCGTGGTTGAGGAGTAATCCGATCAGCGTGCTTCACGCGGATAGCCGGTCGAGTGGTCCGACTGCGATCCGGTCCGCGGTTCCAGCGAACCGCTCGAACGAATGACTGCGAGCGCAGTCATCAGATCCGATCGAGTGAGCAACCCAGCGAACTCCTCATCGTCCATGACAAGGAGTCGACCGATGTTCTCCTCTTGCATCATCGTGAGTGCCTCTAACGCGTCCTCATTGACATCCACAGTGACGAGATCCGTACTCATGATCTCCTCAACGCGGTAGGCGTCCTGTTCGACTTCATTGACGCTCTTTGCGTCTTCGAGCGTGACGAGTCCAACAAGATGACCATCACGGAGCACTGGATAGCCAGTGTGGCGCTTCTGGAACATGTACTCGAGGAGTTCGGAGACGCTCGATTTCGCATCGACGGTGTTGACATTTTCCGCAGGTGTCATGACATCTCGCACACTGACACCCTCGAAGGCGGCGCTCATCATCGTCTGTTGTGCTTCGGAAGTCGCCCCGAGGTAGATGAAAAAGGCGATACCGACGAGGAAGATGTTGAATCCGACGAATAGCCCAACGAGACCGAGCAGGATCGCAAAGAACTTCCCCACCTCGGCAGCGATTTCGGTCGCCCGCGCGTACGGACGGTTAATAGCGAGCAACGCACGAAGGATTCGTCCCCCGTCCATTGGAAACCCCGGCAGGAGATTGAATGCGGCCAGTGCGAGATTCGTAATAGCGAGATAACCGAGAACAAATAATAACGCAGCCGAACCGACGCCGACGGCACCAGCCGGAAGAATCGAGGGGGTCGTCAAGAAGACGCCAAACAGTCCGATACCGAGACCGATACTCACGAGAGGACCCGCAATCGCAATGTACAGTTCCTGTTCCCACTCTTCGGGCATTTCACTCAGTTGAGCGATACCACCGAACAGCCACAGCGTGATGGAGGAGATAGGATACCCATAGCGCCTCGCTACGAGAGAGTGTCCGAGCTCGTGGAGGAGGACGCTGGCGAACAACCCAATGGCAGCGACCAACCCAACGACAAACGGAACAACATCTCCAGAAAGTGCCGAAGAAACGATATCTACCGCAAAGTATTGGTTGAGGATACCGACCCAGATGTTCACCTCACTGCCGATGAGATACGCGAACAACGGCAGGACGAGCAGGAACGTCAGGTCAAGTTTAATGGGGATACCAAACGCGCTCCCGATACGGAAACTCCGCATACTTCGTGCTACGGTATCAGTCCTCTTAACACCGAGGACGAAGAACACTGTGTAGATTCGTATGAGTGATCAGACACAACAGCCACTCGTCCGTCGCGCAGAAGAGATCGAGTACGAAACGGTCGCGGCTGCCGACGGTATGGACAAGGGTGTCCTCATCGGTCCAGAGCACGGTGCACCGAACCTCGCTATCCGACGATTCTCGCTCGAACCCGGCGCAACGGTCCCAAAGCACACAAACGAAATCGAGCACGAGCAGTACGTTCTCGCAGGGGAGTACGTCGTCGGTATTGATGACGAGGAATATACGGTGTCGGCTGGCGATTCGCTGTTCATTCCTGCTGACGTCGTTCACTGGTATCGGAACGACGGCGACGAGCAAGGCGCGTTCATTTGTGCCGTGCCAACAGGCGATGATGAAATCAACCTCGTAGAGTAACGTCTTCGATTCTCTTCTACTCTCTTCTGCGCTACTCTTCTGAGACGTGTGCGAGCACAGCGTCAGTGTCGTTTGGAACGGGTTCGGGGTCGTTCCCGGCAACAGCAGCCGCGTCAGGATCTTTCAGCAGGTGGCCGGTTGTGAGACAGACAACATCTTCGTCAGACTGTACGATGTCCTGTTTGCGAAGCTTTCTGAGACCAGCAACGCTTGCAGCACTCGCGGGTTCGACGCCAATCCCTTCGCCAGCAAGATCTCGCTGTGCTTGTGTGATTTCTCTGTCGCTGACAGCGACGGCAGTCCCGTTCGTTTCGCGGATACCCGGTACTGCTTTCGGTGCGTTGACGGGGTTGCCGATCCGGATGGCTGTTGCCTTCGTCTCGACCTCGTCCCATCGACGAACCGGCTCGTCGCTTTCGATTGCTTCGACGATCGGTGCAGCGCCTTCGGCTTGGACGCCTGTCAGCTTTGGCACCTCCTCAGGCGTGAGCGCCCCCGAGGCGACGAGTTCGCGGAACGTCTTGTACAGTGCAGACGTGTTGCCAGCGTTGCCGACCGGGAGAACGATACGATCGGGGAATCGACCTTCGTCCCGGTAATGGCGCTCCAGAATTTCGTGTCCGATGGTCTTCTGTCCCTCTAATCTGAATGGATTGAGTGAGTTCAGCAGATACGCCTCGCCACGGTCTGCGAGATCACGGACGATGTCGAGACAGTCATCGAAGTTGCCGTCAACCTCCAGAATGCGCGCTCCGTGGAGACTCGCCTGTGCGACTTTTCCCGCAGCAACCTTCCCCGCAGGCAATAAGACAAGCGTCTCCATCCCGGCGCGAGCACCGTACGCTGCGAGTGCTGCGCTCGTGTTCCCTGTGCTCGCACACACCAACCGTTCGACACCGAGCTCTTGGGCCACCCGAACGCCGACGGTCATCCCTCGATCCTTGAAGCTTCCCGTCGGATTCATCCCCTCGTGTTTGATGCGAAGCGTTCGAACGCCGATGTCGTTCTCTAACCGAGGTGCGTAGTACAACGGCGTGGCCCCCTCAGGGAGTGAGACACCATCATCGAACGGGAGTGCGGCCGCGTATCGCCAGACGCCCGAACCAGAGAACGCATCAAACGTTGGATACTCGGCGTAGCGAACTTCGAGCAAGCCATCCGCGTCACTCGTATAGCGAACTCCGTCGAACGGAGCGTACGTCTCGCCGGTTTCGATACACTCCAACCAGATGCCGTCTGCTGCCTCAGGAGGCACGTGTTTTGAAAGCTGTAGGTTTGCCATTGGTCGACGGTTGGCGCATGAGAGATAAAAACCGGGCGGTCCCTCCGAACGCTGCCGTAAGTTCGAGATACATCAGGCAATACAGAGATCTCCGGAGACAGCCATAGATAAAGTACTAATATTAATACAAAATATAACAGTTTATAAGTAATTACGACGTAGTTGAAGCATGGAAATGACGAGTTTGAACCGGCGGCAGTTCGTAATCGGAGCGAGCATGACAGCAGGGTCGGCCTTCGGTGGCGTCGGTACCGTCTCGGCAGTAACCCGTGAGAAAGACGACGAGACGGCTCCATCGGTTATCGCTCACCGCGGCTTTGCTGGTGTGTATCCCGAGAACACAGTTCGAGCAGCCCGACTCGCTTCACACACCTCGAAAAGACGGAGAGAGACGGGCAAAGCGGGCCGTGCCAGCCTCGGTGCCGACATGATCGAGATCGATATAGTGCCCACAGCGGACGGCGATATCGTCGTTTTTCACGACGATCGTCTGTCCGGACGCGACGGTGGCGAGCGGGGGCTAACCGACGCGTCGGGCGTTGTCTGGGAGACACCGAGCGAGGAAGTGCTTGCGGCGGAAGTACTCGAAAGCGGTGAGACTGTTCCCCGTCTGAGCGACGTGATGGACGCCATCCCAAAGCACGTCGGTGTGAATATCGAGCTCAAGAATCCCGGCTCGTTCGACCTACAGTTCGCAACAGCCCTCTCGAATGACGAACTCGAACAGCAAAAGGAGATCTGGGAGTCATTTACCGAAGACGCACTTGCGATCGCATCGGAGTACGAGAACCCAATTCTCATTTCGTCGTTCTACGAGGCAGCGCTTGCGACCGTCCGTGAGGCCGACCCGACGCTCCCGATCGCGTTCTTGTTCTGGGATTCGATCGAGGAGGGGTTGACCGTAACCCGAAGATACGACTGCGAAGCAGTGCATCCACCGTGGAACATGATTCAGGATACGCCATTCTTCGAGGACGAATACTACACGAGCGGGCCGTTCGCCGACATCGACCTCGTTGAGGTGGCCCACGCCGAAGACCGAGCAGTGAACGTCTACACGATCGGTACGTGGTACCAAGCCGAACAACTGGCTGCTGCAGGCGTCGACGGACTCATTTCGGATTATCCGGCACTACTCTCACCACGGTGAAAATGCGGACACAGGAAGTATTACTCAGTCATCCAGTCGTGTAGATCGACAACGTGCTGTGCCGGGGGGGAACCGAGAACAATTTTTTCGGAGCCGACATCGTCGACTACCGTCGATCCAGCCGAGAGAACCGTTCGTTCACCGATTTCGACGCCCGGACCGACGACAGCTCCTGCACCGATGAAGACGCCGTGATGCAAAATTATTCGCTCGAAGATATCGTTTTGAAACGTCATTCCGTCCTCACTCAGTTCGTGCGTCACGCCGACAATGCTACAGTTCGGTCCAATCTGGACGTGATCTCCAATTTCGGCGTTCTCGATGTAACAGCCCGCGTTGATATCGATCGTATCTCCTATGCTGCACTTCTTGATCGAAGTCCGCTCGTAGATTTGACATTCGTCACCGATGTCGGAATCGTGAACAGTGACGTATTCCCGTATTTCTGTGCTTCCAACGGTCGAATCGACAATTCGTGCAGTACGATCGATCTCGTTTCCCATGACGTGAGTGTCGCCTGCTCGCTTTTAGAACTTCTACATCACGAGCGTGGACAACCGACACAGTCAGTGAGTCTATCTCGGTTTTACAGGATATACATCATGGAAACGTTCCAATTCGGTCAGTTCACTACGCTCGACTTTCGTCTTCGCCATACTCGTCGATTCGTTCGTGGACGTACGCTGCCCACGCGTCGAGTGTCTCGTGCATGAGTTCTTTCGTCTCGTCGAGTGGTGTCGCGGTGTATTGGTAAACCTGCCCACCACCATCGAGTAGCTGACGTTCGCGTGCAACGAGCTCTTTTTCTCGGAGAGTCGTGAGCGATCGGCTGACGTTGCTCCGATCGCGGTCGAGCCCGTCAGCAAGTTCTGCGACCGTACACCCGGACGTATCGAGGAGCATGAGATACGTCGTGCTCTCGTGCTGTCGCATGTCGAAGACACACGAGAGAACATCTGCGAACGTCGGCTCACTGCCGAGCATGAGCTGGCGAAAACGGGTTGGATTCGGATCGGCGTCCATAGCAGACGTATGTCCGTTCGACAAATAATGACTCACCCATCCAACGTGAAAACTAGATCTCCGATGTTGTCCGAGTGGATTCGGCGAGCGCACAGCACAACAAAAGCGTGCGCCACCGAACGCCGAAGATTTTTCACGGGTAACGGATAAGGATCGACAGTGCCAAACCCGCCGTATCTTCGGTTTTTCCCGTACGAAGACCCGTACGACCACCAGCGGGAGGCGATGGAAACGATTGGCGAGGCGCTCTCTGGTGGACGGGACGTTCTCTTCGAAGGCGCATGTGGAACGGGAAAGACGCTTGCTGCGCTCGTGCCCGCATTAGAGTACGCCCGCGAGGCGAACAAGACCGTCGTCATTACGACGAACGTCCACCAGCAGACTCGCCAATTCATCGAGGAAGCACGCGCTATCACCCGACAGGAGTCGATTCAAGCGGTCGTGTTCAAGGGAAAACTCGATATGTGTCACATCGATGTGGGCTATGAGGAGTGTCAGGCGCTTCGAGACACGACGCGTGAACTGGCCGAGACAGAACAAGAACGAGCTGAACTGGCCGAAACGGAGCGCACGTTGCTCGATGAATCCCGAGCCCGAGAGGGTGCCAACGCGGATCAAGCAGCCGAGGGTCGAAACGCCGTCATGGAGGAACTCGATGAACTCGATGATACCCTCGAAGAGCTTCAAGAGCAGGCGACGTGTGAGTACTACTACCGCAACGTAACCGAGGAGACGGACGCCTTCTACGAGTGGCTATTCGCGGACGTGCGGACACCCGAAGAGATCTACGAGTACGCTCACAACGCGGGCCTGTGCGGGTACGAACTCCTGAAAGAAGGGATGGAGGGCGTCGACCTCGTGGTATGTAACTATCACCACGTGCTCGATCCGATGATCCGCGAGCAGTTCTTCCGGTGGTTGGGGCGTGATCCAGAAGACGTCGTCGTCGTTTTCGATGAGGCCCACAACATCGAAGACGCAGCCCGTGATCACGCGACCCGGACGCTCACCGAATCGACGCTCGAAAGCGCGCTCTCCGAACTTGAATCGGTCGAAGATAGGAGAACAACGAGTGCTGAAAACGTCATCGAAGCGTTCTACACCGCACTCACTTCGACCTACGACGACGCACTGGCGTTCGGAGAGCGCGAGACCATCGGAGACGAGTGGTACGATCTCTCGATCACGAACGAAACCGGCCGCGATGAGCTCACGCTTTCATTCCTCGATGCGTACACGGGCGCGGGGATCCACAACGACCTCGACCGGAGCCTCGACCTCGGAAATTCGCTCGATCGATCGTACCAACAGGAGTACAAAAACGGTGAAACACGAACGCGAAAAGAGTGTCGCATCCTGCAGTCAGCGTCGTTCATCGACGACTGGCTTCGTGATAGCGATCATAATGAAATGTATCCGGTGGTGAGCGTGCGCCGGGATGGAGGAAATGATTCGGTGTACGGTCGGTCTGAGCTGTATACGTGTATTCCTCGGCAGGTCACGGAACCGTTGTTCGAGGAGCTACACGCGAGTGTATTGATGAGCGCGACGCTGCGGCCGTTCGATGTGCTGTCCGACGTGCTCGGGATCACTGGATACGTCGGTGACGACGACGAACAGGACGGTCCAGTGACGATGGCCTACGGAGCACAGTTTCCGGAAGAGCGTCGACGGACATACGCGGTCGATACGCCCGCACTCTTCGCCAGCCGACGCGAGGAACACGATATTCAGCGCAAAATCACCGGCGTTCTCGAAGACGCGATCGAGTTCACACCGGGTAACGTGCTCTGTTTCTTTCCGAGCTATCGTGAAGCAGAACGCTATCAGGCGTTGATCGATGTGGATGCGACGTTGTACCTCGACGAGCCAGGAGCGAGCGTCGAGGAACGCAAACGGGAGTTCACAGGCAGTTCAAACGGTGTGTTCTTCACCTCGTTGTGGGGAACACTCACGGAGGGAGTCAGTTTCGATGGCGACGACGCGCGGACAGTGGTGGTCGTTGGTGTCCCATATCCCCGGCTCGATGACCGGATGGAAGCGGTCCAATCGGCGTACTCGATGGCGTTCGATGGTAACGACAACGACAGCGACGATCCGGGATGGGAGTACGCTGTAGAAGTACCAACGGTTCGGAAAACCAGACAGGCGCTCGGGCGAGTCGTCCGCTCGCCGGAGGATTTCGGTGCTCGTCTCCTTGTCGATGAACGCTACACGATGCGTGCCAGACGAGAAATGCAGAAATACAGCGTCGTGGAGACGTTTCCTCCCGAGGAACGGACCGAAACGATCGACATCGAACCGGAGAAGCTCAGATTCGGTCTGTTGAATTTTTATACGGATATGGACGCGTGGGTCGGTGCACCACCTACACCCTGATCGACCCGGTCACTGTCGGGGTTGGAGCATGACACTGAGGAGTACAATCCCTGCAATGGCGATGAGTCCGCCGAAACCAGGACCACTCGTCGTCGTCGTTGTCGTTGTGTCCTCGGTATTCGTTGTGTGAGTCGATTGCTCTTCCGTCGTAGCATCAGCTTTCGAATCAATATCGTCCAGCGCATCGATCGTCGGTCCGTTCACGATTGTCACCGTCGTTCCAGTGCGTCTGACGGAGAACGCGTCCGCGAACGCTCCATTGTTGATACGCCACGTGTGCACGCCTTGCTTTGTAGCGCCCTCTGTTTCGAGGATCTCGATGTATGCATTACGGAATTCACGAGCATCGCGCTCTGAGTCCCAGCTCGTCTTCCAGACGTATCCACGCTTATCGCCCTTCGCGTAGGTGTACAGGCCGTCGCTCCTCCAGCCAGAGGAGGGACGGCTGACGTAGTTGTAGACGTCGGCCGACGAATCCGAGCGCGAGAGATTCTCCTCACGTATCGGTGAATCTGAAGCCGATTGACGCCAGAACAGCGTGTAGATACCAGCCTCACCGACGGTGTCGTTCTCAATGCGATTCCAACCGTTCCGAGAGCGGTCGGTGAACGATTGATTCGATGGTTCGTCGGGACGCCCCGGATGAATCACGGTTGCGGTCGATGTCGGCAGCTGGGTGTGTGCATCATTGATCGCCGTCCAGCCGCCGTTCCCAAAGAGCGTCCGGACATACACCTCACCAGCCGCGTATGGGAAGTACGTAAACCGATAGAAACGGAACGTTGCAGTTCGATCTGCGTTGTTTCCACTCGTTGGATTATCGATACAATTCCAGCCATCTTGGCAGTTTTGCCGGTATCGTTCAGTGATGTACGCAGCTTCCCCTTCGACGAGACCGTCCTTAGCGAACTCGCCATCGAGCGTTGAGTGTCGATACCGCTGCTGTTGGAGGTCGAACTGCTGGTCTTGAAGCATGTGCGCGAGTTCGTGAATCATCGTCGCGCCATCCACCGTCGGCTTCGAGGGATCTCCTACGATGACGATGCGATCACTGCCTTCCTCGGCAGCGAATCCGAGAACACCCCCCTGTTGGGCACGCTGAATAGCGCGTGAGGCGTTCGTAGACTCACCGTAGAAAAACAGCGCTTCCCAGAGCTGCTCGTTCGACGTAAGTCCGAACGTGTCGTTTCGGGGGGGATCGAGATTTTCGGGACGAACGAACTCGATCTCGACCTGTTCGGTGAATTCGAGTCGCCGGATGTGCTCGACGCGGGCCATGCTACGCGCGAGGAACGCATCGAGTTCCGACTCAGAGAGACCATCACTCTGGTCGACGGTGATCGATTCGTTATACCAGTATCCGCTTTCCCAACCGAGTGTATCTGTGTTCGGATCAGGCGGTGCGCTCTGCATAGCGTTCGATTCGAGGGAGCCGGACGTTTCTATCGAATCGACCGAAGTCGCGTGATCATCAGCCACTGTAAAAAGACCAGTCTCGACAGGCAACGCTAGTACTACGAGACCAATCAAAAGTGCGACAACAGCGACGTGTCGCGCTCGCATCTCTACTCTACCGTTGTGGCTCCGCTACTTAATCCCACGTCCAGTTGGCTCGATACATTGCTAAGCGAAGGAATCACTAATCACACCACCGTAGCCATCGAAAGCGACGAATGCACGTTCCTCATCGAAGTCCCAGACAATGGTCGTTCACGTACCTGCGTTGTAAGGTTTATTAGCCATATTTTAGCTTCGTAATCCGCACACTGTGCCACCATACCTCACAGAATTCTTGCCGCTCCGGAAGAGTTTAATACCCTGCTGAATCTATGCCGGAGTACATGCAAACGAAACCCCGCGATCACTGCTCGCTTGCAATGACCCGCGGGTCCGCCCTCGTTCTCCGACGACGACGACCGGGCCGCTAGGCCCGACTATACTACTTTTCTGACCGGATTTGCCTCGCTTTCAAACGACCCCGAGAAGCTACCATACAACCAAAAACATCGAAAATAAGACAAAAATATGACAGGAAATGATACAGTTGCGCTTGCGTTTTCCGGTGGACTCGACACGACAGTGTGCGTTCCACTACTCGAAGAGGAATACGGCTACGATGATGTTATCGGCGTCACCGTCGATGTCGGGCAACCCGACGAAGAGTTCGCAGAAGCAACGGAAACAGCCGACGCACTCGGCATTGAGCACTTCGTCGTAGACGCTCGTGAAGAGTTTGCGTCGCTCTGTCTCCAATCGGTTCGTGCGAACGCAGACTATCAAGGATATCCACTCGGTACAGCACTCGCTCGTCCCGTTATTGCAGAGGCAATTCTCGAAGTGGCGACCAAAGAAGGCTGCAGTGCCATCGCTCACGGCTGTACTGGAAAGGGGAACGACCAGCTCCGGTTCGAGGCCGTCTGGCGTGACTCCGACCTCGAAGTCATCGCGCCAGTGCGCGAGCTCGGGTTGACACGCGAATTCGAGATCGAATACGCGGCCGAGCGCGATCTACCAGTCGAGAGCGGTAACGAGGGGGCGTGGAGCATCGATACGAACCTCTGGAGTCGCTCCATTGAGGGCGACGACCTCGAAGATCCCGGGTACGTGCCACCGGAAGACATCTACGAATGGACTGATCTACCAGAGACACTCGATACCGAGACCATTGCAATCGGGTTCGAAGACGGGTACGCCGTGAGTATTGACGGCGAATCACTCGAACCGATCGCGCTCATCGAGAAGCTGAACACGCTCGCAGGAGCGCACGGAATCGGACGCACAGACATGATGGAAGATCGGATGCTCGGGCTGAAAGTTCGTGAAAACTACGAACACCCGGCTGCAACCGTGCTCCTCACTGCCCACGAGGCGCTCGAAGGTCTCGTGCTGACCCAAGAAGAGCGCTCGTCGAAAGCACACATCGACCAACAGTGGAGCGAGAAAGCCTACGAAGGGCTCCTTTCTGCACCACTGGTCGATGCCCTCTCGGGATTCATCGATGCGACGCAACAGCGCGTCACGGGGACCGTAACGGTCAAGCTCGAAGTCGGACACGCACGGCCAGTCGCGCGCAAAAGCGAGTACGCGGTGTACTCCGAATCGGCGGCGTCATTCAACACCGAGACCGTCGACGGCATCAAACAGGAGGACGCGACGGGCGTTGCGAAGTACCACGGTTATCAGGACCGGCTCGCACGCGTCACGACAGCGACAGACGACGCGCCCGAGGCCCTCATGGACGGCGGAACAGAGGAGTAAGCAATGGACAAGGAGATCAGATCCGGTGCAGCCGTCCGCGGTGATCGCTTCAGTGGTGGTCCCGCGCGTGAGTTCCTCTCATCCCTTGCCGCGGACGAGCGGATCTTTGCCGCCGACATCGCTGTTGATCGCGCACACAGCGTGATGCTTGCAGAGCAGGGAATCGTCCCAACGGATGAGATCGGACAGATCCTCGCGGCGCTCGATGTGATCGAAGTCGAGGGACACGAATCCCTGCCCGACGGCGAAGATGTCCACGAGGCCATCGAGTCGGCTGTCATCGACGCAGTCGGTCCAACTGGCGGGAAGATGCACACCGCCCGGAGCCGGAACGACGAGGTGGCAGCGTGCATTCGCTACCGCCTGCGTGATGATCTCATCGATAGCATCGACGCGGCTATCGGGCTACGCGAGGCGTTGGCGGGCGTCGCAAGTGAGCACCAAGAGACGGTGATGCCTGGATTCACGCACTTACAGCCCGCCCAACCGACGACGGTCGCCCACTGGGTGCTCTCGTATGAACAGGCGCTTCAGCGCGATACGGATCGCCTGTATTCGGCCTACAGTCGGACGAACCGCTCACCACTCGGTGCGGCCGCGTTCGCGGGAACGCCCTTCTCGATCGACCGCGAACGCACCGCCGAACTGCTCGGTTTTGATGGGATCGTCGAGAACTCGATGGACGCTGCCTCGGCGCGAGACTTCCTCTTCGACAGTGCGGCAGCGCTCGCGGGACTAGCGACGACGCTGTCAGGACTCGCAGAGGATCTGATCCTCTTCTCGAACAAGGGGTACGTCGAACTCTCGGATGAGTACTCCTCGACGTCCTCGATCATGCCACAGAAGAAAAACCCCGACACGCTCGAACTCGTTCGAGCAACAGCCGGATCGGCAAGTGCGGGGCTCAACGGCTTGCTCACGACACTCAAAGGGCTGCCACGAGCGTACAACCGCGATCTCCAGCGGGCGACCACGCACGTGTGGTCAACAGTCGATGCCGTCACCGAGGGAACCGCTGTCGCCAGTGGAGCAATCACGACGACAGCGTGGAACACCGTCGCTCTCGCTGATGCGGCTGGGAGTGGCTTTTCGACCGCAACGGGAATTGCAGACAAGCTTGCAATGTGTGGAATACCCTTCCGGACGGCCCACGAAATCCTCGCTAAGGCCGCACAGGAGGGAGCAGACGCTGCTGCTATCGAATCCGCAGCTGAGGAAATACTCGATGAACCACTCGGTGCCTACATCTCCAACGAAGAGATACAGGCCACACTCGATCCCATTCAGAGCGTAGCGAGCCGCGATTCGCGCGGCGGACCGGCACCCTCAGCGATCGACGCACAGCTCGATTCGGTTACGAAATCCCTCGAATCGGATCGAGAAGCGCTCACGAATCAGCAGGCGAACATCGAATCCGCGCACAAAACGCTCACAGAGGTGGTACATCGCTATGCTTGAGCGACGACGACCACGACTACCGATCCCGTCCCCCCTCGGGGACAAATAACAAAACTATGATGTACATTATCATGGATCGCTGTATTGGACGCTAACACACCAATAGAGCCTTGTTTGGGTTGTTAAATTTTTATGATACTTTCGATGGTTTTAAGATGATCCCACGACGAGATTGAGGTACATGGCAGAATGCATCGAATGCGGGGCTGACGTAACCCTGCACGACGACATCGAAGAAGGAGAGATCATTGATTGTGGGACATGCGGTGCCGAATTAGAGGTCCTCGAAACAGCTCCTGTGGTGCTCGATACCGCGCCTGAGCTCGAAGAGGATTGGGGCGAGTAAGGCGATGGGAGCAGTCGGCACATACATACAATCATGAATATCGGTGTACTCTATTCCCGGATTCGCCGCGACGAGAAGCTCCTGTTGTCCGAACTGCGAGAGCGTGGACACGAGGTCACGAAACTCGACGTTCGCACGTTGCAGTTCGACCTTTCGGAACCGCCGGAAGCACTCACAGCGTGTGATATCGTTCTTGATCGGTGCCTCGCTACGAGTCGGAGCGTCTACGCAACGCAGTTCATCGACAGGTACGGGATTCCAGTCGTGAACGGACCGGAGACGGCAGCGGTGTGTGCCGACAAGGCGAAGAATAGTCTCGCACTCGCGCAAGCGGATATTCCGACACCACGGACGGAAGTCGCGTTCACGAAAGACGCCGCGATGGAGATCATCGAGAAGTTCGGCTACCCATGCGTACTAAAGCCCGTCGTCGGGTCGTGGGGGCGATTGATGGCGAAAATCGACTCCGAGAGCGCCGCCGAAGCCATTTTAGAGCACAAGGCGACTCTCGGTCACTACGAGCACAAGGTGTTCTACATCCAGGAGTTCGTCGAAAAACCCGACCGCGACATCCGCGTCCTTGCTATCGACGGCGAGCCGATCGCATCGATGGTCCGTTCTTCGGAGCACTGGCTGACGAACGCCGCGAAGGGAGCAACGACGCGCGAATTCGAGCTCGACGATACGGCTCGTGATCTCGTCGCCCGCGCGAGCGACGCGGTTGGTGGTGGTCTGCTCGGTGTCGATCTGATGGAGATCAAATCCGGCTCAGAATCGGAGGCCGAGTACACTGTCCACGAGGTGAACCACACGGTCGAATTCAAGGCGCTCGATGAGGCGACAACGGTCGACGTGCCAGCGGCGGTCGTCGACTGGCTCGAAACGAAAGCCACGCAGGAGGTGATCGCATGAGTACCTTGACAGCAACGGTTGTCGGTGCGAGTGGGTTCACGGGAGGCGAGCTCCTTCGGTTGCTCGCTGGTCACCCCAAATTCGAGATCGCACAGGCAACGAGCCGCCAGTACGAGCGCAAGACGATCGGTCGTGTTCATCCGAATCTCCGCGGGGTCGATCTGCGATTCAGTGCTCCCGACGATCTGGAAAGCGTCGACGTGTTGTTCGCAGCGACGCCACACGGTGTCTCCATGGATCACATCGACGCCTTCCAAGAGGCAGCGGACACGATTGTGGATCTGAGTGCGGATTTCCGCCTCGACAGCGAAGGGCAGTACGACGAGTGGTACGACGGACACACGCGTCCAGAGTTTCTCTCGGAATCGGTGTACGCGCTTCCCGAACTCACACGCGAGGATCTACCCGGTGCAGAGTTGATCGCAGCGGGCGGTTGCAACGCGACCGCCACCATCCTTGGGCTACTACCATTATTCGAAGACGGTATCCTCGATGGAACGGAGCAGACCATCGTTGACGTGAAAGTTGGTTCTTCTGAGGGTGGTGCTGGTGGCGGAACAGCTTCCTCACACGCCGAGCGCTCGGGCGTCGTCCGTCCGTACGCGCCTGCGGGCCATCGCCACGAGGCTGAGATCGAGCAGTTCCTCGGTCCAGTGAGCTTCACCGCCCACGCGGTCGATATGATTCGTGGCGCGAGTGCGACGTGTCACATCTTCCCGAACGATCCAGTCACAAAGCGGGATCTCTGGGGAGCCTATCGGGAACAGTACGACGAGGAGCCGTTTGTGCGCACAGTTGCAGGCGGCGGCGTGTATCGCTACCCCGAACCGAAGGCTGTTGCGGGGACGAACTACGCCGAAGTCGGCTTCGAACTCGATCCATCGAACAAGCGGATCATCGTGTTCTCGGCCATCGACAACATGATGAAGGGATCTGCTGGACAAGCGATCCACGCGGCAAACATCGCGCTCGGTTTCG
Organism: Halocatena marina; assembly: GCF_025913575.1. NCBI lineage: Archaea > Methanobacteriati > Methanobacteriota > Halobacteria > Halobacteriales > Natronomonadaceae > Halocatena > Halocatena marina. Next base: position 2,485,287 of record NZ_CP109785.1, read on the forward strand.
AGGAGACTGCTGGATTAGCGTTTCAGGGATTACATCCCGTGGGGGCACCATGAGGTGCTGTTGGCACAGTGGGAGGTGGGCCCTGTGACGGTTGTCGTCAAGGTCGGCGGCGCGCGCGCTGTCGATCCGAAAGACGCGCTTGCAGACGTTTCGGCGCTCATCGACAACGACGAGCAGGTGGTCGTCGTTCACGGTGGATCAACTGCCGTAGACGACACGCTCGAAGCGCTCGGGGAGACACCGGAGTACGTCGAGACGCCGTCGGGCGTCGTTGGACGGTTCACCGACGAACGCACGATGGAGGTGTTTTCGATGGTTCTTCCCGGGAAACTCAACACCGATCTCGTGGTCGGATTACAGAACGAGGGTGTCGACGCAATCGGACTCTCGGGTATCGATGGGCAGTTGCTCTCGGGTTCACGGAAGTCCGCTGTTCGAGTCGTCGAAGATGGGAAGAAGAAGATCCGTCGTGGCGATCACTCGGGGCGTATCGAGCGCGTAAACGGTGATTTGCTGGAGACGCTGCTCGAAAGCGGATACACGCCCGTCGTGACCGTCCCGATGTTGGCGGACGACGGAGTGGCGGTGAACAGCGACGCTGATCGCGCGGCGGCAGCGGTTGCTGGTGCGCTCTCAGCAGAGCTCGTCATTCTCACTGACGTTCCTGGTGTACTCGCGGATGTCGACGACGAGTCATCGGTTATCGAGCGCGTCGATTCATCTGATGCGTACGAGACGCTGACTGCGGCCGCAGAAGGGTTTATGACTCGGAAAGTGATGGCCGCGACTGAAGCGCTCGAAGATGGTGCAGAAAGCGCGACAATCGCCAGTGCGAACACCGAAGCGCCGATCAGTGGCGCACTCGGTTCGAACGGAACGACAATCACGCCGGAGGCACTATGACTGAAGCTGGATTCGTCTTCAACGAAAAGCCCATTCGCATCGATAGCGGAGCGGGTCCATATCTGTATGACACGGAGGGGACCGAGTATCTCGATTTCGGTGCGAGCTACGCCGTAACGCCGACCGGTCACTGTCATCCGGAAGTAGTGGCTGCCGTCCAACAGCAAGTTGAGCAGCTCATGTACGTGCAGGCGTCGTACCCGGTCGACATCAGAGACGACCTCTCTACGACGCTCGCAGCGAGTGCTCCCGGCGATATCGGAAATGTGTGGCTCTGTAATTCAGGGACGGAGGCGAACGAAGCCGCAATCAAGTTCGCTCGGAGCGCAACCGGACGCTCGAAGATCGTCGCCACGAAAAACGGATTCCACGGACGGACGCTTGGCGCGCTCGCAGCGACGTGGAAGAAAAAGTACAAGAAACCATTCGAGCCACTCGCGGGCGACTTCGAATTCGTGCCCTACGGCGACCACGAGGCGCTCGAAGCAGCAGTTGATGAGGAGACTGCGGCAGTCCTCCTCGAACCGATTCAGGGAGAAGGAGGGATCAACCCGACAACGCACGAGTATCTGCAGGCCGTGCGCGAACAGACAGCCGCCCACGACGCAGCGATGGTGCTGGATGAGATCCAAACGGGACTCGGACGCACCGGCACCATGTGGGCGACCGAGGAGTTTGGCATTGTCCCCGACATCCTCACGACAGCGAAGGGACTCGCAAGCGGATTACCGATTGGTGCGACGCTCTGTCGTGACTGGATCGCAGACGGTGCAGGCGATCACGGCTCGACGTTCAGCGGGGGACCAGTCGTCTGTGCCGCTGCGCAGGCGACACTCGATGTGCTCGCAAACGAGGACCTCCCAGCGCACGCCGCGGAGATCGGCGCATATCTCACTGATGCGTTACAAACGGCCATCGGAGACGACGTGCGTGACATTCGTGGTCGGGGGCTCATGATCGGCATCGAAGTCAAGCGCGGCGCGAATCGGTTGTTGCCGACACTCGCGCTCGAACATAACATTCTGGCGCTTCCTGCCGGACGAACGGTCCTCCGATTGCTTCCGCCGCTGATCATCGATCGCGATCACGCGGACCATGTCGTCAACGCACTCAGCGAGGTGATCGGATGAACTCCGTCGTATCCACCCAAGAGATGACACCACGCGAACTGCTCAAAGAAATCGTAACCATTCCATCCGTGTCGGGAGACGAACAGGCCTGTGCAGAACGACTCGCAGCCTACTTCGAGAGCCACGACCGCAACGTGTGGATCGATGAGGTGGGGAACGTTCGTGCGCCCGCAGACGATAGCGTCCTCTTCACGTCACACATCGACACAGTACCGGGTGAGATTCCGGTTCGCATCGATGCTGGCGAACAGTCGGGCGAACCCGCACTCTGGGGCCGCGGAAGCGTCGATGCGAAGGGGCCCTTGGTTGCAATGGCGGTCGCTGCAGTCCGAACGGGAATGAGTTTCGTCGGCGTTGTCGGAGAAGAAGTCGATTCCCGCGGAGCATGCCACGTCGTTGCAAACCGCGACGCTCCAGAGACTGTTATCAACGGTGAGCCAAGCGGTTGGAACGGCATCACTCTCGGCTATCGTGGACTGCTCGCCGGGACGTACGTCGTGACGAGCGAATCAGGACACACGTCCCGACCGGAGAACAACGCGATTCAGGACGCGATGGACTGGTGGGGACGCGTCGAGCAAGCGTTCGAACCGGACGAGTGGACGCCGGTTTTCGAGCGTGTGACGTGTAAGCCAATTCGAGTCGAAGGCGGGACGAGCGACGATGGGCTCTCGGTGGAATCGTCCATGGATGTACAGCTCAGGGTTCCACCGAACCACACTGTCGACGAAATCCGCGAAATCGCCGATTCACAGCTCAATGGTGGCACAGTCAGGTGGTACGACGCAGTTCCGCCTGTCATGATGGAGCCGCGAACCGATGTGGCACGCGCGTTCCGGGTCGCTATCCGGAAACACGGAGGCGACGCCCGACTCCTTCGCAAAACGGGAACGAGCGATATGAACGTCTTTGCGAGCGAGTGGGACTGTCCGATGGTCACCTACGGACCAGGCGATTCCGATCTCGATCACGCACCGAACGAGCATCTACCACTGGAGTCGTTCGACCGTTCCGTGGCAGTGCTCGAATCCGTTGGACAGAAGCTTGGAGGATCACAATGACACAGCATTTCCTCGATGTCGATGATCTCTCGCGTGAAGAACTCGACGACGTGCTCGACGACGCCGAAGCGCTGAAAAGCCAAGAGACAGGGGACGATGACAATCACGCCCCACTCCCTGACAAAACGCTGGCAATGTTGTTCGAGAAGCCGAGCACGCGCACGCGTGTGTCATTCGAGACGGGGATGACCCAACTCGGTGGGCACGCAATTTTCCTCGGCCCTGACGACACGCAACTTGGACGGGGAGAGCCACTTTCAGACACCGCTCGGACGCTTTCGCGGTACGTCGACGGTATCATGGTTCGCGTGTTCAACCACGCTGATGCTGTCGAACTCGCCGAGTATGCGAGCGTACCAATCGTCAACGGACTCACTGACGATGCTCACCCATGCCAAGCACTCGCGGATTTGCTGACAATACGAGAACATTTCGACTCATTCGACGTGCAGGCCGCGTGGGTCGGAGACGGAAACAATGTCGCTCAATCGTTCGTTATCGGATGCGCGATGGTCGGCATCGATCTCACAGTCGCTCATCCCGAAGGCTACGGAATCGACGACAGCGTCATCGACCGTGCAAATCAGTTCGACGGACCTAACGTCACGGTAACGAATGACCCAACTAAAGCTGTAGCTGACGCCGACGTGGTGTACACCGACGTCTGGGTGAGCATGGGACAGGAAAAAGAGCGTGACGAGAAGTTACAGGCGTTTGAAGGATTTCAGGTTAACGAGGAACTCCTCGATGAACAAGCGGTGCTGCACTGCCTCCCGGCACATAGAGGAGAAGAGATCACCGGCGCGGTAATCGAAAGCGATCACGCACTCGTCTGGGACCAAGCCGAAAACCGGCTCCACGCACAGAAGGCTCTGTTAACAAAACTACTGTCGTAATTTTCGAAAATTCAATCGAAACAAGAGACAATATGAGACACTGGGAGCCGCGTACACCACATTGCATTGCACCGAATCGAATTGTAATAGACGGCGCTACGCTTTGGATTAGTAGCGTCTGTGGGTGTCGTAGTGTCTGTGTTATCTGATTCCGATTTGTTCTCTCAGTTCCTCCGAGTTGTTGAGCATTACGCGCACGCCGTTTTCCCAGAAGAGTTTATTCGGTTCTAATTGTTCCCCGTATCGTTGGTAGAAAACATCATCGAGTTCGTCGTACAACGAAATGACTTCGTCGACGAGATCGTCTGGAATTCGCATTTTCACGGTTGTGCTGTGCTCTTCCGTTTCCGGATCCGACGGCAGACCGATCGTTCCACGCACCACAACGTGGCCGTGGCCATTTTCACGGGCATCGTTTACCCAGACAAATTCGCTCGAATCAGAGTCGTCCTCAACCATCACCTACAAAGTGGAAACTAATGTAAATATACCTTGGGTGTTACAGAGACGCAAGGAGAGTTTTCACAGCTATAGCCGTGGGATAAATCTACTAGGACCGAACGTGGTGGTGTCGATTGCGAATCTGATAGTCGTTAGCCCAACTCTTTCATAAACAGACCCATATGATTTTTCATAGATATAGTTCTATGTATGAAGAGAACGAATCCAGAGAATCTCAGTCAAAATCATATTCTATCCGTAATTTCTGTGTACAAGACCTGAGTCGTCCGCTGGCACGAACGCTTTTTGTGAGCGAGCGCACAACGGACAAGATGCGATGGATACCGACACTCACGCCGAGGAACTTGCCTCCGACCTCGGTGTCGACAAAGAGGAGGTCGCAGCGGATCTCGAAAATCTCATCGATTATGATGTTCCACTCGACGAAGCAAAACAAAGCCTCCGACGGAAGTACGGCAGCGGCGGTGGTGGCGGCAGCACTTCCCCGACGGCCGTCGATATCAGCGACATTACGACAGACGATACAAGCGTCACAGTAACCACTCGTGTCCTGACCGTTGGGAAGCGAACCATCAGATACAGCGGCGATGACTTCACCATTTCGGAGGGTGAACTCGCCGATAAAACTGGGACGATATCGTACACCGCGTGGGAGGATTTCGGTCTTTCATCGGGAGATACGATTACCATCGGCAACGCGGGCGTCCGCGAGTGGGACGGTGAACCAGAACTCAATCTTGGAGAGAACACATCAGTTACCACTGCCGAAGAATCGCTCGACGTACCGTACGCGGTCGGTGGGAAGCGATCGCTCGTCGATCTCTCTCCTGGTGATCGAGGGATCACACTCGAAGTCACCGTGAGTGAACTCGAAGAGCGGACGATCGATGGCCGCGACGGTCCGACAGACATCCTGAGTGGTGTGCTCGCGGACGAAACGACTCGCCTCCCGTTCACCGATTGGGAGCCACACGACGAGATCGAACCCGGCGCGTCGATCCGGCTTGAAGACTGTTACATCCGCGAGTTCCGAGGGGTCCCATCTGTGAATCTCTCTGAATTCACAACAGTCACACCGATGGATCGGACAATTGAAAAGACCGAAACGGCACCGAAAAAGCAGATTGGAGCGGCTGTCGCCGACGGAGGTATGTTCGACATCGAACTCACAGGGAGCGTGCTCGCGGTCCGTGACGGTTCTGGACTCATTCAACGCTGTCCAGAGTGTAACCGCGTCATTCAGAACGGGCAGTGTCGAAGCCACGGCGATGTCGACGGCCTCGATGATCTCCGTGTGAAAGCGATTCTCGATGACGGGACCGGGACAGTGACTGTTGTGCTCGACCGAGAACTAACAGAGCGCGTCTACGGGGGGACACTTGAGGATGCACTTACCAGTGCCCGCGATGCAATGGACAAAGCAGTCGTGGCCGCTTCGATCGCATCAGATATCGTCGGAAAGCGACACCGCGTTCGCGGCTCACTCAGCGTCGATGAGTACGGCGCAAATCTCGATGCGACCGAGTTTGAGACCGTTACCAAAGAACCAACAAAGCGTGCTCGTGCCCTTCTCGCGGAGGTGGACGGATGAGCGAGCGTAACCGCAGTAGTAGTAGTGGTAGTGGTAGTGGTGCCTCCAGTAATCGCGAGGTCGCGTATCGTCTGTTTGCGGCAGAGTGCAACGATGCGAGCCATTCGTACTCCGAAAGCGACGAGGAACGGGCTCCGAACTACGTGGTCACCCCAACTGGTGCGCGAGTCAACCGACTGTTCGTCATCGGTGTTCTGACAGAAGTTACACAGGCTGGTGATAGCATGCTTCGTGCACGGATAGCAGATCCGACCGGCGCGTTCGTCGTCTACGCCGGGCAGTATCAACCCGACGCAATGGCGTTTCTCGATGGCATGGAGCCACCAGCGTTCGTGGCCGTCACTGGAAAGGCCCGGACGTTCCAGCCCGAAGACTCAGACATCGTATACACTTCCATTCGACCGGAGGAAATGAATGAGGTCGATAGCAATACGCGCGACCGCTGGACGGTCTCAACGACCAAACGAACGCTCGAACGGATCGCAACCACCGCTGCTGCGCTCGATACCGGACAGACGGGCGAGGAACTCCACAACACACTCCGCGAGAATGGAGTCGATCCGAGTCTCGCAGCCGGAATCCCGATCGCTATCGATTACTACGACACGACAGCAGCGTATCTCGCAGACGTTCAACGCCTCGCACTCGATGCGACACGTCTCGTTGCGGGCGAGATCGACACAGTCGACAGCCTCGAGCTGGCACCCGGACAAGGGGATGGACCGATCAAACCGGCACTCGACGTGGACGAACTCTCGATCGTGACAGACGAGAAAGTGAAATCAAAATCCAGCCCGGAATCAGAACCAAATTCAGAGCCAGAGCCAGAGTCGGAGCCGGAGCCGGATATTCCAGATCAAACACCGGCTGAGGACGACAGTGATTCCCCAGCGTCTGCTGAAGATCGTACGGCCACGACAACAGAGCGAGAACGAACGGAGCAGTCTCCAGCTCAATCCACAGAGGAACCGACAAACGCGGACGTCGAAACCGAGGCAAAGACAGACACAGACGCTGAGACTGAAGCTGATACAGACGCGGACAGAGAGACAGCCGACGTCACAATAGAAGAGGCAGACGAATTCGATTCCGAAGAGTATGATCCTGAGGAGTTCGATCCCGAGGAGTTCGAACTCGACGAAGAAACCCGACGAGAAGTCGAGGAAGAGTTCGGAACCGAGTTCTCGACCGCCGCTGAGGTCGATGCCCCTGGTGAGGCGGGGATCGAAACGAGCGAACCAGATATACCGGATGTGACAGAATCCGACGAAGCAGCTCCCGAATCGGGCGAAACACAAACAGAAGCGGAACCCACGTTCGATGACCTCTCCGATGAGTCCGATATCGATGAGGAAACGACCGCCGAGACAGCATCGACGACCGACGCCGAACCAGAACCAGAATCCGAGCCAGAACCAGAACCAGAATCCGAGCCAGAACCAGAACTAGAATTTGAATCGGAATCTGATTCAGAGCCAGCGTCGGAATCAGAACCTGACGAGGAGATAGACATCGAGTCGTTGTTACTTGATCTGATGCACGATTTCGATGACGGTGACGGGGCGGACCGTGAGGAGCTCACCGAGCAAGTGAGTGAGTCGGCTGGTGTTTCGACGGAGGTTGTCGATGACACGATTCAGGACGCATTGATGAGTGGGAAGTGTTACGAACCGAACGGTGGTAAGCTGAAGCCGATTTGATTGTAATGTTCGAACCGGTTCCCGACGAACCAGCGGCGCTTGCGGATCTCGGATCGGACCGTGCGCTCGTTATCGCGGACTATCACGCTGGGCTCGAGGTTGCACTCCGACGCGAGGGCGTCGAACTTCCGATGAGGGACACGGATCGAAGGGAGGCTCTGCTCACGTTGCTCGATCGGACGGATGCAGATCATATCGTTTTTCTCGGTGATATCGCCACGGACATTGGTGCATCCAACCGTGAGGAGCGCGCTGAGCTCCAGTCGCTGTTTGCCGCTATCACAGAGCGTGTTCCCGTCACGATCGTGAAGGGAAATCACGACGGTGCGATTGAGGAGCTAACCGACGATGATGAGATTCGCGTCACTGGAACTGAAGGGATCAGGATCGGCTCAGTCGGCTTCGTTCACGGACACACGTGGCCCAGCATCGACGTACTCACGGCAGACACCGTTGTGATGGGCCACGAACACCCAATGGTCCGCCTGATTGATGAGGTCGGCGGCAGTCGGACGGAACGGGTGTGGCTTCGAGGACCGCTCCGATCCGATCCGTTCGAAGCCTACCACGAAACAGCACTCGAAATCAGTGGCGAACTCGTCGTGTGCCCGGCGTTCAACGATCTCACTGGCGGAACGTGGACGAATCTCGATCAGGATTTTCTCTCGCCATTTCTCCCTGCCGGCGTCGAAAGCGCACAGGCGTATCTGCTGAACGGAACACGACTCGGGGCGTATGACGAAATTTAACCCGTCAGAACGATCTGTGTACGGATCGTATTCCGTTCGATATTCAGCGTATCGGCATCGATCGCGTGTGAGTGTGTGTACTCTGTTTCTCTGCAGGTGATATCGAGCAGATGTTCGTTGACATAAACGTGATCTCACCAGAGCCTTATGCGACGTTTCGCTCGTGAGTGAGACCGTCGTCGCCGTCGAAACGCTCGCTACCGAGATTCGAGATATCCACGAGTGATGCAGAGCCTTCGAACACGAGTTCAGTCACGATCTGTCCGGTCGCTGGCGCGTGTTGGAATCCGTGGCCCGAGAACCCTGCTGCGGTAATGCAGCCTGGGGTCGACTCCTCGATGATCGGGTGGTGGTCTGGTGTGACCGCGTACAGTCCGGCCCAGCCTCGCCTGATCTCCGACGCCGGGCCGAAGTAGTCGGCAACGTCTGCCGCGCGTTCGAGCGCCTCGACAGCCCAATCGAGATCGAACGACTGACTGTACGCGTCCGGGTCTCGATCAGGGTCTTCGACAGCAAAGTGTCCGCCCACGAGCGCCGTGCCGTCCCGTTCCGGTCGAAAGTACGATGCTCGATCGAGATCGATGGTGAGTGGAACCGTTTCTGGCACGGAGCGCTCCGGATCGACAACGAGCATCTGGCGGCGTTTCGGTGCGATCGGAAGGTCGAGTCCCGCAAGTGTGCCGACACGCTCAGCCCACGGACCAGCCGCGTTGACGGCGAAATCCGCATCGATCCGTGTTCCATCGGCGACGACACAAACTGATCCTGAATCAGGGATGATGTCAGTGACCGCCGTTTTTGTCCGGATGTCAGCCCCGGCTTCGGTCGCACCCGCCGCAAATCCCTGCAACGCGAGATGGGGATCGGTAAATCCATCGAGCGGCGAGAACGTCGCAGCAGAGAATGGCTCGGTTCGGAGCGACGGACAGTGTGCTCTGGCTGCTTCGGGCGCGAGAAACTCGCTCCGAGCACCGCGTTCGTTTTGCATCTCCACGCTTGCCTCGAACGCAGACGCCGTACTTTCATCGCGGGCAAGAAAGAGATACCCCGCGCGACGATACGCGATATCGACCCCGAACGTCTCTTCGAATGACCGCCACGTAGGGAGGCTAGCGAGTGAGAGATCGACGTTCACTGGCGTCGAAAACTGCGTTCTGATCCCACCAGCGGCGCGCTCTGTGCTCCCTCCACCGAGAGAACCCTTCTCGCAGACGATCACCTCGGCCCCCCGCCGAGCGAGAAAGTACGCGCTCGCCAGTCCGACGATGCCGCCGCCGATGACGATAACCTTCATGCGAGAGGATTGCGGCCACCGGGAGTAAGCGTTACCCCAGATCAAACATCGATAGTTGATCCAACGATCGATATGAGCGTCGTCTGTTCCATGACGTAACAGGGCTCGCTTCGAGTCAGTTTTTGCTATCCGAAGTGGTAGTCAGTCATTCAAATCGATAAGCGGATACACACAGCACGAAGCAACGATTCCAAGCCACGTGCATCCTGTTCGCCTGATCATCAACCCAAAGAGAAGATTTATTAGTTATATCTAATGATTTTAACAGTGGTTGGATCCTGCGTTTTTTGCCCGTCGGCAACGAGAAGCGTGTATGGAATCCAAGGAGCTCCGATTTGCTGCTGGTGCCATTGCAGACGCCGAAACCGCCGTCGTGATGAGCGGAGCCGGTGTCAGCACCGCCTCGGGGCTTCCCGACTTTCGCGGCAGCAATGGTCTCTGGGAGCGCTACGAGAGAGATGCTTTTCACATCGATCGACTGCAGACCGCACCAGAACAGTTCTGGCGCACCTACGCTCAGATCTCCACGGAACTATCGGGGGAGGGAGTCGATCCAAATCCTGCTCACGAGGCAATCGCCGCGCTCGAACAGAATGGACAGATCGAGGCGGTCATCACGCAGAACGTCGATGGGCTGCATCAGGCTGCTGGCAGCGAGAACGTCATTGAACTCCACGGCAACGGACAACGCGTTATCTGTCCTGCCTGCAGCGCCACGTACGCCAGCAAGACCGTCCGTGAACGCGTCAAGCGCGGCGACACGCCACCACGATGTGAACTGTGTGATGAAGAACGAATACTTGAGCCCAGCGTGGTTCTCTTCGGAGAACAGCTGCCAGAACACGCCTTTTATCGCGCACACGCAATCGCGCAGAACAGCGATGTCTTCCTCGTTGCTGGCTCCTCGTTGACGGTCGAGCCTGCTGCAAGCCTCCCTTCGCTCGCTGCAAATCGAGGTGCAACACTCATCATTGTCACTCACGATCGAACACCACTGTCCGACCGCGCGGAGTATGACTTTCGTGCGGACGTGACAGATGTTCTTCCCAGCCTTCGACGGGCGATCACAGAGCGCGAGTACTAGTTATTTACACACACCATCCGTGAGTCACGGGTGCATGGGATACGAAGTCGTACACACCGACGACGTACCGGTAACCGACTTATCGAACATCGATGAGATACCGCCAGACCTAGACATTCGCGCGGTCGATGAAGCGCTCGGCGCTGAGAGCTCGAAAGTGAAGCTCTGGTATTTCGAACCCGGAGAGGAGATTCAGTATCACGCTCACTCGGAGCAAGAAGAGCTCTACTACGTCCTCCAGGGGACGTTTTCACTCAAGCTCGGGCCGTCTGGTGAAAGCGAGATTGTCGAAGCGGGGCCAGGAACGTTCTGGGTCGCCGAACCGAAAACCGGCCACGGCCACCGAAACATCGGCGACGATAGAGGGATCGTCCTCGCTATTGGCGCACCCCCCATCGATGATCCCGGTCTGGATCCACACTCTATCGATGGAGAGGAGTGAGTTCCCCGACCGGACGCCCCTCTAGTCCCGATGCGAGACGTGGGGATCTCGATCTCGGGCTACGACAGGCTCGGTGATGTAGGTTCTTTACCATACTTCTTCAGCACACGTTCAGTAGAGTCAGTTGCCGCGCGAAGACCGTGCTTGCCGAATCGATGCGCCGTCACGAAGCTTATCTTCACAGTTCGGACAGACACGGACAGACTCCATTTCGGTCGGTGCGAATACTCGTACATATGCCTCAGTTACAAACGATCCACAGTTCAGGCATTCAGGCATCCCCTGAAGGACTTTCGTTCGCACACATATATCTTACGTATCTGGTCAGAGGAAAATAATGGGCCTGGTTGGAGAGAAAAATCCATTTACTGAGTTGTGCAATAAAAATTCAATCAGTTTTCGTACGAAGTGTCGAGGTATTCGAGGATCCGTTCTGATTCGGCCATTGTGACTCCGCGTGTTTCATCGACGAGGACGGGAACGGCTCGCTGGCCCGAGACGCGTTTGACCTCATCGCGTTTCGAATGGAGTCCTTCGACCCAAATGCTTTCAAACGTGATATCGAGTTCATTCAGGCGATCGACGACGAGTTCGCAGAATGGGCAGCCTTCGAGTCGGTAGAGTGTGAGTGTCATACTGGTCGAATGGGTGGAAGAAATAAATATCCGACGGCAAAGTGGTTTTTTCGCTCCGTGAATAGGTTTGTGTATGCGACTGAGTGAAGGACAGCAGGCTCCTGATTTCGAAGCGCTCTTGTGTACTGGTGAGACGTTTCGCTCACGACGACTCGATACGGTACTCGACGGGGGAGGCATCCTCGTGTTCTCTGCGTTTGCGTTTTCGGCAATCGCAGAAAACTGGTGGAAGCGGTACGAGCGATCGGGGTGGAACGAGTTCGACGTGCCCGTTCTCGGTGTAAGTCGGGATGGACCGTACGCACAGAACGCTTTTATCCGATCACTCGACAGCCCGTTTCGGCGCTTCAGCGACACAGACGGGACCGTGAGCGAACGCTACGGTTTGCTCACCGAACGCGACGGAATGGCGAATACGTCTACACCATTTCGTGCGGTGTTCGTGCTCGATGACGACCGGACGACAACGTACGCGTGGATCGCGGACGATTGGATCTCGCCAGTTCCACGAGAGGAAGCTGAGGAAGCTGTCGGGAACCTCTGAGTTAAGCGACGCTGGTTAGATGAGGAGCGTGGAGAAGGATGAAGTTCAGAGACGGTTGTGTCACATCGATATTCACGTCGGAGAGAAATGCCGCGAGCGCACCGATAGTCTCGAACTGTTCATCGACGGCACTCTCGACGTATGATTGGGGTAATGATAACTAAACCCTCCGTGTACGCGTCTCGGAGTGCCGCTTCGACAGTGTTGGGATGCTGATCTCGATTGAGAACGCGAGTAGCACGTTCGTATCGACGGCTATCGTCATTTCTCACAGCCCGTCTCGTCCGGCTCTCCTGACTCACTACAATCGTCCCATGGTATTACTATTTGAGCATTACACCACGTGGATGTACCTTCGTTCCAGAAACCTCCGGGCTGCTTACGGAGACAAAAAATAACGCAACGGACCGGTGAGCAGCCATAGAGTTATGTCCTCAGCATCTGTATGATGGCTGATGTCTTCTCACACATCAGTACTCCTTGAGGAGTACACGTGGCCAGAGGTCGAGACTGCGCTCGAAGAAGGAACACGGACAGTGGTCGTAGCGGTTGGATCGGTCGAGCAACACGGTCCACATCTTCCGCTGATTATGGATACGCTCGCTGGTGATGAGCTCTCTCGACGGATTGCCAAGAAGCTCGGCGACGCCCTCGTTGCCCCGACGATTCGGCCCGGCTGCTCAGGCCATCACATGGATTTTCCCGGAACGATTACGATTCCTGCCGAAACGCTGATGGACCTGATTCGCTCGTACTGTCGGTCGCTAGACGAACACGGATTCGAGCACATCGTTCTCGTCGCCACGCACGGTGGAAACTTTGCGCCGGTCAACACCGTCGCGCCCGAAATCGCCCGCACCATCGACGCAAACGTGATTGCGCTCGCAGATCTCGATGAACTCATGTCGTTGCAGAATGAGGGGCTTCGCGAAGCCGGCGTCGAGTACGAGGAGCCAGTGATTCACGCGGGAGCTGTCGAAACAGCGATCGTTCTAGCAACGAACGAATCCCTCGTTCGAACGGATGAGCTTGCAGTCGGTCACGAGAAACCGATATCTACGTCGCGACTACTCAGCGATGGGTTTAGATCGATTACTGAAAATGGCGTGCTTGGTGATCCCCGCAAAGGAACTCCCGAATCAGGGGAAACAATTCTCGATACAGTAGCAACCGCCTACGCCGAGCGAATCGAGGCCGAACGCGATGCCATCTGAGACACTCTTTCTGTCAGTTCCAGTCGTCGACCGACGCGTCGAGCCACCGAAATTATTGACTGCTAGCTTTGTGCTCCAGCCGCGAGAATAATCGACTGACGAGGACCGACGACAGGATACTCATTTCACAATCACCACACAACCGAGATTTCCCGTCTGTTCAATATAAAAGGTATATCAACGCGCACTCATTTGTTTCGCAATTGTGTTGAGTTGTATTTCGTCAGTACCTTCGACGATGCGGAGGATACGCGCGCGGTGGAGGTGATTCATGAACGGATTCTCCTCGCTGAGACCATTGCCACCGTGCACTTGTACAGCGTCATCAGCGATCTCCCAGAACATGTTCGTTGCAAACCACTTGAAGATGGAGGCGTCTTCGATGACGCTGTCGCCCTGATCCATCTTCCACGCGAGTTTGTGCCCTGCAGCGTCAGCCGCGTAGTTCTTCGCGCGTCCGCGTGCGATCTTATTCGAGATGGATTGGAACTTCCCGATCGGTCGGCCGAACGCCTCGCGGTCGTTCGCGTATTCAACTTGAAGATCAAGCAGGTGTTCAGCGTGGCCCACCGCTTCGGCTCCGAGTTCCATTCGGCCTAGTGAGAGAAACTCCATCGCTTGGTAGAAAGCGGCGTCTGGTTCACCGAGCACGCGCTCGTCTCCGAGTCGCACGTCGTCGAAGTGGATCTCTGCCTGCATCCCTTCCATCCCGACAGCGTTGTTCAACGATCCGATCTCGTACTCGTCTGCCTCGACGATGAAGCATGTGATACCACCGTAGCGTCCGCTTTCCTCCTGTGGGGTCGTTCGGGCGAACACCTGCAGGAAATCAGCGTAGGGTGCGTTCGTGATCCACTGTTTCGTTCCATTGAGCACCCACGTCTCCCCGTCTCGCTCGGCAGTCGTCTTCATCGCTGGTGAGTCCGATCCCGCATGAGGTTCGGTCTGAGCGAATCCAGTTGATAGCTCCGCGCTGATTGTGGGTTCGAGATATCGCTCGATCTGCTCGTCCGCTGCTTGTAAGAGGAGCGGCTTTGGTCCGGCCGGACCGGCCAACACGAACTCCGAAAGGCCTGTTCCGTGCGTCGCAACGTGCTTTTTCGCTCGGTACCACAGCACGTTCGAAATGCCTTCGCCACCGTGTGCTTCGGGCATGTTCATCGCATAAAAGCCAGCTTCTGCGCTCGCTTGTCGTATCGATTGGATTGCTTCGAGAACGTCGGAAACGAGACGGCCATCGGATTCGTGACGCAATCGAGGATTCGACCACGTCTCACCGAGATCAGATTCAATCGGATCGACCTCCTGTTCGATGAATTCGTCGAGGCTCCGTTCGATGAGTCGCCACTCCTCGCTTTTCGCAAATGAAACGCCGTCAGAATCTGTCGCCATGACACGAGATGTGGTCGAATGCTGTTAAGTCTACGTGTAGACTATTATAGTATTCACACAGCGAGAAAGCGATCACAGGAATGGAGACGATTCGTGGATGAATTATACACATACTTTAAAAAGTAGATCGGTGGTCGAATGCACACGATCGGTCTCGTGTGCACTGTATGCAAGAAAAGTCGGACGAGATGACGGATTATTACGGGATCGAGGATGCAAAGGTTCGCCGGAAAGCCATCAGGGCCTATACGCTCTTCCGGCACGACTAACCGGTGACAACCGTGATCCGGACGGAAGCCGTCGTTCCCGCCCTCGAACGGGCGGCCGAGCGAGCGGCGCTAGACAGGACCGAAGCGAATGGAATCAATGGAATATGCGGAGATATTGAAAGAATAATAGAATATGAAGGACACATAATGACTGAGCAGTTGAGCAAGCAACCGAATGAGTCATAGAAAGTAATATATTTATTCCATCAAACAATAACCCAACAATATATCAATGGATTCTATCGAATATTCGTGCTTGAATGGAGAGGTCTACTAATGACGGAGACGGCCGAAATCGAGGATGCGGTTCGAATCCCTGAAAATAAAGATGGGACAGCAACGGAGCGAAAAATGGCATTAGAGACGCTCAAAGAATACTCATCGAAGCATCCGGACGCCATCGTGCCTTATATAGATGTTATCGCTTCGCTCGCAGACAGCGAGGAGCATGATATCTGTCACGATGTCGCCCTTATCTTTCGGAAGATTGCCAACCACGATCCTAGCGCTGTGGCACCATACACCAAATCGATCTACACACTACTCACAGACGACGATCCGTTCGTGCTCTCATCTACCGTGTTGACGACCATGTTTGTCACTCGTGAGTCACCGACAGTACTGTCAGCCACTACAGACAGGCTGCTTGAGCTGCTGACTTACGAAAACGCCGGTGCAACCGGCCCAGCAGCTAATGTACGAGGGAAGGCAGCCGCAACGCTCGGCAATATGGGAATCGCAAATCCGATCGTCGCTGCTCGGGCTGATGAATCACTTGCAGACCTGTTCGACGATCCAGATCAGGATGTGCGCGCCATTGCAGTCTTAGCACTCACACGACTCGGGCTTGCGCATCCAGAATCCGTCGAGACAGCGCTGACTCACCTTCCAGCACAGTTGGACGATGAGACTTCAGACGTCCGTCGCAACGCTATCAGGGCATATACGCTCTTCCGTCGGGACAAACCAGATGCGATTATTAAGCCAGATATTGTCGCTCCAGCGTTCGAACGAGCAATCGAACAAGCGGAGCTAGACAGTACCGAAACGAGTGGAATCGACGAAGTATGCGAATATATTGAAAGAATCATGACAAATAAAGGCTGCGTAATAACTTAACAGTTGAACAAGCAACTAACATGAATTATAGAAAATGTCATATGAAAATTAACAGATGTGAATCGGTGAGTGATGTCGCTATGAGTTTCGTTGAAAATCCTTGCCCGACCAGAGAGGTGTACTAAATGACAGATGATATCGACGTTAAAAACGTAATCCAGACCCTTGAAGACGGGGCACCGAGAGAGCAAGAAGAGGCATTATCCATTCTTCGCGATATTTCACATTCACAACCGAACATTCTCGCCACTCATCTTGACGCCATCTGCTCGTTCGCAGACGACGAAGATCCGATGGTCCGTTTCAGCGTTGCCACGGTTCTCGTCAATGTTGCCGCGCACGAGCCGAGCGTCGTACTTCCTCATGCGCCTGTTGTGCGTACGATGCTGATGGATGACGATTCAAGTGTGTTGTCATTTGCCACGACGACGGCCATGATCATTGCCAGTGAATCGCCAACAGCGCTATCGGGGATCGCCGATAGATTGCTCGAATTATTGATATATAAGAATGTTGCAGCGTCGAAATCAGCCCGTGACATACGGGTGTCGGCAGCATCGACTCTCGGTAAACTTGGCGAAGTTGACCAGGCCATCGCGTCCCGTGCTGATGAACCACTCGCAAATCGGCTCGACGATCCTGAACCTAGGGTTCGACGGGCCGCAGTCACAGCACTCACCCGGTTCGGACTTTCGCATCCCGATGTCGTCTCAACGGGACTCGCTCGTCTTCCGGAACGGCTGGACGACGAGGATGCAGAGGTTCGCCGGAAAGCCATCAGGGCCTATACGCTGTTCCGGCACGACCAACCGGCGGCAATCGTTGAGCCGGAAGCCGTCGTTCCAGCACTCGAACGGGCGGCCGAACGAGCGGAGCTAGACAGGACCGAAGCGAGTGGAATCGACGAAGCATGTGAATATATTGAAAGAATGATGGCAGATCAGTCCTGATCGATGACTAGGCTGCCAGACAAGCATCCGATATGTGGACATCTGGTAGGAACGGCCTATAAAGGAACGTTAGAACTTACCGGCAATCAAACAGTACAGACTGATGAAGAAACACACAATACTGTTGAGACGACAAAAAAACGCACGGTTGAATCTGGGACAGAAGGGTCGTTGAAAGCATCGTTGACGGGCGTTGGAGCAAGCCTCAAGGGCTATATTAGGGGAAAAAGGTCAAAATCAAATAAAAAAAGCTCAAGTGACATCCACCGCCAATCAGAAGCGGCTGCCGTCAGCCAAACTATTCGCATTGAATCAGTAAATAACCTGGAAGACGCCGACAGACTTGGATGTCAAGATCCAGACTGTCCACTCAACGATGACAGACAAAAGGTTCGAATTGTAGAGGATATGCGAGTAGATCTCGACGAATTAACTAATAAGTTCGATGACAAAGAACTAACGGAAAAAAATCAACGACGTCTTGATACTCATAGAACCACAGCAGAGCTAGGGGACGACCAGCCACGTAATACTGCTAGCTCAAGTGAACCGATCGGCGACCCATACCACCAGTCACACACTCCCGATCGATCCGTCGAACCAATCGAACGGAACAACGACCAGAACGAACCGGAACGGCCCGAAACCAACGATCCGTCCCCAGATCCAGACGAAGAAACGACCAAATCGGAAGTGGAGGAGTCGCGCGACGCTGAGACTCTCAGAGCAAAAGAGAAGGCACTCGCAGAGAAGCGGAAAGCGCTCGAGGAAGAACGAGAGACCCTGAGAGAAGACAGAGAAATCATCAGAGAGGATGAAAAAGCGCTTAATGAAGAACGAAGAGCGCTCAGAGAAGACGATCGACCACACAGTGAGGAACGAAGAGCACTCAGAGAAGAGGAAAGGGAACTCAGAAACGAGCGAAGATTACTCAGGGAAGAGGAAAGAGAGCTCAAAGAAGAAGAGGAAGCACTTCAAGCGAAGGAGAACGCACTGAGAAAAAAGCGGGAAGTGCTCACAGCGGAGGACAACGCCGTTGAAAGAAGTGCCGAGAGCACAACAGCACCATCTGCCGGAGCGACAGAACGGAACGGCACGACTCAGGCGGAAAACGATGCGACTGATAAAGAACGAGACGCGGGCGAAACCCCAGAACCCGCCGAGAACGACAAAGATTCACCGACCACTCCGATCGACGAAGAAGGACCAACGACCAACGAACCGGACGGCCACTCTACCGACGTAGACTCGCGCTCGAACGATGAGCAGGACGACTACGGGAAACACCTCCCGTCCGACGAAGGTCGAGGGGCAGACGACCGACACGACGACCGAGAGGAGCCAAAAAAGCACCTCCCGAACTCCGATCAGAGTCCGAACAACGGTCAGGATAAAGGACACGCGAATGGGTCACCATCAACTGAAGTGAATCCCGAGGCGAACAGCACGAAATCAGTCGGCGGGGATTCGAACACGAACGATCCGCAAAATAACGAGCACAAGGAGCATTTGCCGTCAGGGGATGCAGGAACGACCGACCGCACGGACGATACGCCCGAGGCAGCCAAACGACATCTCCCCGAATCCGACCAGAACACGACCGACGAGCCACAGCCGACTGAACCGAACCCAAACACGAGTGGGAAACAGAACGACGAACACGAGAAACATCTCCCGTCTGATGATACGGAGGTCACCGATCAGACGGACGACAATATAGAAGAGGCCGAAAAACACATTCCCGAAGAAGACGCAAGAATAGATCCGAGACCGGATCACGATTTGGACGACCGCGATAGAGAGCGAGAGTAACGTTACTGTGAGCGACTCAAATAGATGCTGATAGCTTGACCAACCTTACACCGATACAGTCTCTGAAAGATGAAGTGTCTGTCAATCGGTTCCTACGTGTTGCTCGCTTGAAGCGTCCGATTCGTCCTGATTCTCGCTGGACGCAGTACCTTCAATTTCACCAGTTATGCTCCGTTCGGGCAACGCACCGGCGTGCTCAGTTGGCGAAAGAACGTCTGCGATAACCTCCATCGTGTCGCCGGTCAGCATCGAGATATATCCAAAGAACCAGCCAGCCTGCTTGACGATGACACCAACACCTGGGTCCCACTTACGGATATCTCCTGTAGCGAATATGTGTTGTTCACTTTGTTTCATTTCTTTCCGTTTTCCATACCATTTTTCTTCGACATAATTGGTATGTTGAACGAACTTTGTACCGATTGCGTCCCGATAGAACTCAGCCGTCTCCGAATCGTTCGGGCGTAACAACACCATCGAAACCAGCCCCGCTAAAATCGATTCACCACCGTTGCGGCCATAATTCTGATACAGTTGCTGCACCGACTGCAATGTCACAAGTGTGACGACCTTATCGCCCCGTCCGACGTTCACGAGTTCCTCTAACTGGCGAAGATGTGGAATTTGTGCGAACTCATCGAGGATGAAATACGAATACGTATCGGTGTTTTGCATCGCGTGCTTTGCGGTGTGATCGATGAGAAATCGAAAGATCGGTTTTGTGCTTTGACCGGTCGCCTTCGGGAAATCGAGCACGATCGGCACACCCTGTGGATCCCGAACGTGATCGCGAATCGAAAAACCATCTCCATCAGGAGGGGCTGCTCCGAAATCTCCGATAAACACCTTATTGACGATACGCTGGACCGACGCATAGACACCTTGTGCCTGTTTGGGACTAGTTTCGACATCGATTGCTGACGCTGCCGCCCGCAGGTCGGAATACTCACTCAAGTGTTCATAGATTTCATCTGCTCCGTTCCGTTGGAAATAGTGGCGTACCGATGCATTCGACAGTTCGAATTCGTCGCTCTCCTCGCGCTTTCGAACCAATCGCTTCAGACATGCAGCAAAGACCTGTCGGGCCATATCGTCGAAGAAATCGTTCTCACCCCCGCTCGGTTCGGGAAACAGTGCTTGCGCGAACTCGTCAATGTCCTGTTCCGTGTCGAATTCCCGAAAGAGATTCCAAATATACGTCGAATCCTCCATAGAAATGCTGATGTACTCGACACCGAGTATATCAAAAAAATCCTGAAAGTCAGTCTTATGATCGTATACCAACATCAATGACGAGTGATCGAAGAGCATCTGCTGTACAAAATGTATTGCAACTTCAGTTTTTCCTGAACCTGAAGCACCAGCAACGAGGATCGATCTCCGAGGTAAAGAAACACTTCCTGCCCATCGGTCGAGGAATCCGAAGTTTCCACCAGTTGCTGCAATGGAAATATTTATTGCAAGACCATTTTGTAAATCTTTCCGATACCGACGATCTTGATAGATTCTCTGGACAGATTGTTTTATACTCCGGAGAAACAACGCTGTGAACAAGACAATCATCAAGATCCAAAGCCACACTAATGACGTTGACTGAAGGGTATACGCCACCACAGGTACTGCCAGTAATGTGACAACCATTACGAATGGGGCGAGAACCCAGTGAATGGCCTGCAGGCGGTCGTAGAATGATGATAGTGGGTGCCAAAGACGTTTCCACCAGGGCTTGCGAAGAACTGCTGACGCACCGAACAACGCAACGATTCCGAGCACGAGAAACCAGCCGAATGTCTCAATGAGACTCATCAGACACCTCCTCGGCTCGTTTTCTGCTCGGTGCTATGCTTGACACGTCGATGGTGTATCGTGAGACAACATCGATTGGTTTTCGGTCAGAGGGACTCGGTTGCCGTGGTCTGAGGTTGACAGACGACATCTCCATTCGAATAGAGGTTTATTTAATTCGGACATATAACCATTGATTCTTCGTTAAGATCCAAATGTAGAGGTGTGATAAACATCAAACAGCGCACCGACACAAGCTACTCTCAGATTCGGTTCTAACGTGTCGGTTGTCGATTACTCTCCAGATCACATTCCAGATTCAAATCCGATCCGTGTTCCAGGCGATTCACCCTCAAGAAACGGTCCGATTCCCTCTCGGTCGAAGACGAAGGCGGGTGTCTCAAGTGCCAACAGCGCGCGTACTTTCGCGGCCATGCCACCAGTGACGTCTGTCGATTCGCTCGCACCGAGCGCGTGGGCTACATCCGCGAACGTGTCGATGTCGGGAACGACCGCTCCTGCATCGAGAACACCCGGCACTGCAGAACAGAGTCCAACGCGCTCAGCATCGAGATCAGTGGCAAGGACACGAACCAACTCGTCACCGCTGACGATTGTGGTTCCCTCGCGTGCGTGCGCGATGACATCACCATGGAGGACAGGAACGAATCCCTCTTCGAGCATCGTCTGTACCTGCTGTGTTGAGAGCAGCAGCTCACCATCGACTGTTCGAGTCCCGACAGAAAGCGGATGGACGGGAAGCGCTGGGATTCCCTCGGTAGCCAGTGCATCGATGACTATTCTATTGAGGGATTTCATCGCCTCGTGGATAGCGCGGGTAGCATCGGTGTCGTGCGTGCCTGCCGTCCGACTGACGGCGTGTTCGGTTGCGTGGTGGTGACCGAAGCTTCCCCCGCCGTGAACGAGTACGAGATCAGCGTGCTCGTGTCTGGCGATCGTCTCGCTCGCGTGCTCAAGTGCGTCTCGATCGACTGTTTCGGGCTGATCCTTGTCGGTGATAACACTCCCACCGAGCTTGAGAACGGTCGTCATTCTGCCTCCACCCGCACACCGTCTCTATCCAATTCAGCACGAAATGCCTCCTCACAACCGGGCGTGTAGCTGAGCGCGGTCGCTGTACTTGGGGATTCATCGAGCGCAACGATACAGCCGCCACCGCCTGCGCCCGTCAACTTTGCACCGAGAGCATCGGCATCGCGTGCGGCCCACACCATCGCATCGAGCGAGCGAGAAGAGACACCGAGTGCTGAGAGTAGTCCATGATTGAAATCCATCAACTGACCGATTTTGTGGATGTCGCCCTCAGCAAGCGCCCGTTCACCTACTCGGACGATGTCACCAACCGTCCGTACTGTATCTGCAGCGAAGTCATACTCCTCACGGAGTGAGCGCACGCCAGAGACGAGTGCGCCTGTATCGCCAGTTCCGCCGTCATATCCGATGACAAACGGAAGTCTCGAAGCATTCTCGATCGGACGGCAATCGTCACCTTCGACACGGACTGCTCCACCCATTGCCGAGCAGAATGTGTCTGCTCGTGAGGCTTGTCCGTCTTGGACATCGTATTCGACACGATAGGCGCGGTCTGCGATCTCCGTGGGCGAAAGCTCGATTCCGATTTCGCGCGTCGCAGCATCGATGGCTGCGACTACGACAGCTGCGGACGAACCAAGGCCTGCCCCCAGCGGAATGTCGCTTTCGATGGTGATCGTGAACCCGACGTTCTCGTCGGCCACATCGCGGACCTGATCGATCGCACCATCAACGTAGCCCACTGCAGCCTCGACGAGCGGGCGTGGAACGTCGACATCTGCGTTCAAGACTCCATCACCGTACTCAACAGAGAATCCATCGAGCGTGAGATCCTGAGTCTGTACCCGAAGCCGATCGTCGTCGCGTGCTTTGGCGGTCACTGTTGCCCGGCGTTCGATAGCGCACGGAACCGCTGGTTCCCCGTACACGACGGCGTGCTCGCCGAAAAGATACACCTTCCCCGGCGCGCTTGAAACAGTCATGCCTCTTCCTTCCGAGAGAGATGGCTAAAAACATCCGAACCGCGTCGCTTTCGCTCGTTGGATCTGACCGGACGAACCGATCCTCCGGGAAGCGCTCTACGATCGAGAACGAGGGCTAACAAGCGTGACAAACGGTGCATAACCGACTAACTGTGTCACCACTCATAAGGAAAACAGCCAGTTACAACGCACAGATACGACGAAAAGCGGCGGTTCAGATACCTTCCTCGAAGTCTTCTAGCGCGTACGTCGGTTCGCCACCACGGTTGTCGAGAACCTCGTTGGCGAGGAGCCAGTAGACGACAGAAAGCGCTCGACGACCTTTGTTGTTCGTTGGAACGACGAGATCGACGTTGTCGGTCGTGTTATTCGAGTCACACATCGCGACGACAGGAATGCCGACGGTAATCGCTTCCTTGACGGCTTGTGCGTCGCCAATCGGGTCGGTTACGACGACAACGTCCGGTTCGATGTATCCCTCGTACTTTGGATTCGTGAGCGTTCCTGGGATGAACCGGCCGGTTCGTGCGCGTGCACCGACGGCCGTCGCGAACTTCTCGGCAGGGAACCGACCATACTGACGCGAGGAAGCGACGAGGATCTGGTCGGGCTGGTAGTTAGCGATGAATTGGGCAGCCGTTCGGATGCGCGAATCTGTCCGGCTCACATCGAGCACGTACAGTCCATCCGTCCGAACACGATGGATGAACCGCTCCATCGATTCGGTTTTTTGTTGGGTGCCGATGTGAACACCGGCAGCGAGATAGTCCTCGACTGGGATGAGGAGATCTGCTTCCTCATCTGGCATTACATCCTCGTCGAGAACAGGCTCGTCCTCGGTGGCAACCTCATCTGCCTGCTCGGGTTCGTCTGCCGTTTCTGTCTGTGATTCTGCTTCTTTCTCTGCGTCCGTCAGCGATTCTGTGTTCATATCCGTATTTTCCATCTCGGTCTCGGGAGACTGATCGTCGTCCGAAGCAGACTCCTCAAGACCTTCTTCGTTGTTACTCATGCGTTTGTCTCGATTCGGATGAGTTCGTTAAGTTTCGCTGTTCGCTCGCCACCAACCGCACCCGTTTTGATGAACGGGGCAGCGGTTGCCACGGCGAGGTGTGCGATGGTCGTGTCCTCAGTCTCGCCGCTCCGGTGTGAAATGACCGGAGCGTATCCGTTTTCAACGGCGAGTTCGACGGCATCGAATGCGTCTGTCAGTGTTCCGATCTGGTTCGGTTTGATGAGAATGCTGTTTGCTGCATCCTGCTCGATACCCTCTGTGAGCCGATCGGTGTTCGTCACGAACAGATCGTCACCACAGACGAGCGTTTGGTCACCGACACGTTCTGTCAGCGCTTCGAAGCCGTCATAGTCGTTCTCTTCTAATGGGTCCTCGACGTACACGAGGCCGTACTCGGTGACGAGATCAGCAACGTACTCGATCTGCTCGTCGGTCGTCCGTGATGTGTCTGAATAATGGTATTTTCCCCCATCAAACAGCTCTGATGCTGCTGCGTCGATGCCGAAGCTGATCTCAAAGCCCATCTCCTCGCTGACGGTCTCGGTCGCTTCGGCCATGATTTCGAACGCCTCACTGTCAGCGATCGATGGCGACCACGCGCCTTCGTCGCTCTTTTCGGCTGAGATCCCACGGTCTGAGAGGATGTCATGGACCGCCTGATGCACTCTGGCGTTGGCAAAGACGGCATCCGAAACGCTCGGTGCGCCGACTGGCGCTGCGAGGAACTCTTGAATGTCGGTTCCGCCCGTAGCGTGTTCACCACCACCAATAGCGTTTCCGAGCGGTGTCGGGTAGTCCCCACCACGGAATGCACCACCGAGATGCTGATAGAGCGGCGCACCGAGCATATCCGCTCCAGCCTTTGCTGCTGCCATGCTGATTGCGACCGCGCTGTTCGCACCGATCTCACCGAAGTTGTCGGTTTCATCAGCCTCACGGAGCGTTCGATCGATGGATCGCTGATCACCAGCGTAGACTTGCCCTTCGAGCCGTGGAATGGCGAGCGATCGGGCTTGTGCAATAGCCTCGTCCGCGGGGAGTTCGATGGCCTCGTACTCACCGGTGCTCGCACCGCTTGGGGCACTTGCGCGTCCAAAACCACCACTTTCAGTAGAGACATCCGCTTCGACAGTCGCGTTCCCTCGGGAATCGAGGACCTTTCGAAGACGAATCTCAGTGATGAGTGTCATTGTAACTCTCCTCTGCCGTTGTTGTCGCTATCTCCAGATCCCCGCTTTACGGTAAAGGGTAACACTCCTGCGTCGTACTCCTCGGCCGCAATGAGAATCGGTTCAGTCTGAGTCGTATCAACGAGGACGGGGGCCCCGAAGGTTACCTGCAGCGCTCGTGCGCCGATGATGCGTGCTTTCTCATATCGGTTGTGTCGCTGTTGCATCGACATCACTGGTATGGGGAAACGACGTCAACGAGGTCTTTGTGCGAGACGAGCATTCGTCTACAACACGGCCGCTCGATACCGAGGTTATCGAGCACAACCTCGGGTGATTCATCACCTTCACGCGTACGTTGTTTGAACTCCTCCCAGTGCTCTCCGACGACCTTACCACACGTGAAACACCGAACGGGTACCATCATGACGTGATCACCTTAACGATAAGATTTCTGGTAGCGAGCGCGGGCTCCGGGACCGCCCCACTTCTTGGATTCGGATTGTCGAACATCGTTCACCAGCAGCGACCGATCGAAGCTCATGAACGCATCGCGCAGTTCTGCGTCGTTCGTGTGCTCAACGAGTCCACGTGCGATGGCCGTCCGAACTGAATCGGCCTGTCCGCTGATTCCACCGCCGGAGACGCTGACATCGATATCGATGCCGTCACGGAGCTCTTCGTCGGCGATACGAAACGGCTCCAGCATTTTCAATCGGGACTGTTCCGGCTCGACTAGTTCGACGGGCTGTGCGTTTATGCGAACTCGCCCTTTGCCATCGCTGACGGTGGCACGGGCAATTGCAGTCTTTTTCTTTCCACTCGTGTTGGTTACCATGTGACGTTTGCCCCCAGTCGCTCGCTGATATCGCTCAACGAGACAAATTTGATGTTCGATAGTCGATCGAGCGAGGTGTCTTCGAGAACCTCGGGCTCTACTTCAATGTCGCTTTTGCTTTCGTACGGATTCCCGATATAACATCGGACGTTCTCGAACGCCTCTCTCCCGCGTGGACGTTTGTATGGAATCATCCCACGGATCGAGCGTTTGAAGATCCGGTCCGGACGCTTTGGGTAGTATGGACCCCGGTCAGAGCCGACATCCAGACGCTTTTCGAAGACAGACATGACGTCCTCGTCGTTCCCGGTGATGACGGCTCGCTCTGCGTTGACAACAGCGATCCGTTCACCATCGAGTGCACGACTGGCAACGTTGCTCGCCACGCGTCCGAGAATACAGTCTCGGGCGTCAACGATCACGTCTGCGTCGAATTCAGCGGCGTTCATCGAATCACCCGGACGCTAGATCCTTCGGGATTGCGCTCAAGTGCCTGTTCGAGTTCGATGGCCTCACCAACCTGACCGATCTTGGTCTGGGCCGTACCAGAGAAGTCGACGGCAGCAACGGTGACCTCCTTTCGGAGCGCACCACTACCGAGAACTTTTCCGGGAACGATGACCGTCTCGTCCTCTTTGGCGTACCGCTCGATGCGACCGAGGTTAACCTCGGCGTGCGTCCGCCGGGGCTTTTCCAGCCGCTCGGCGACATCACCCCATACGGCGGCACCGCCTCTCGCAGCCCGCTTGCAGTCGGCGATGAGACTCTTCAGTCTCGGGTTTGTCTTATTCATGATCCTGAGAAATGCAGGGAGCAGGATTTGAACCTGCGGACCTCTACAGGACAGCGCCCTGAACGCTGCGCCGTTGGCCAAACTTGGCTATCCCTGCTCATCGTGTGTGTTGGCCGGGACTCCCACATACCACTTTCGATGCGCTCGCCGTGTGTCGGTCGAGACGATACAACCAAACCCGTAGCCGTAACCGCAACCGTATCAGCTGACGTTACGCTCGCTGTGGTTGTGGCTCGGGTAGTGGTTGTAGTTGTGGATGTGAGAGTCTCGGTTGTCATAGTGAAACTGCCTCTTCGAGTTCGTCTGCTCTGTCGTGGAGCGTGTCGCTGGCTGCAAGCACCAGTTCATCGACGCTCATCGATCCGTCGCTTTCGACGTGGAACACGAATGCGTTCGGCACGTCGCGCACCGCAACTTCCTTTCCTGGGTAGCGATTTGTCAAATCGTTGTCGAAGGTCTCGGTTGCAACGAGCTGACCGTTCGCCGGTTCGACGCCGTCGTTTCCAGCAACAGCGTGCTCTGCGGAACTCTCCTTGATGATTCCGCGGAGGATATTCGGCTCGGTTGGTTCGTCCTCGAACGATTCTCGATCACCGACGACATCGACGGTTTGGAGATGGCGATATCCAACCGCGACACCACCTTGATTCTTGGCGTGCTCGCGCCCGCGACTCATCACGGCATCGGCTTCGAGTTCGAGCCGTTGCGGTGAGTCGGCCGTCTCTGGGTATTTTAATTCGATGATCGGGATGTTCTTATCGGCAGGCTGCACGAGTGCGTCGCTCGATACGAGATCGCCGGAGTAGGCGGTTGCCGGTCCCTCGACATCCATCGCCAACGTGACGCTGTCACCTTCCTCGAACTCGCCTGCTGGCGTCGTGAGTGGAACCAGACCCAAGCGGAGAGCGATCTGCTCGTCGAACATCACGGACGAGTTCTCGACGATTCGAACGGAGTCGATCGAAAGCGTCGGGACGTCCGCGATGAGCGCTCGCCGTATCCCATTTGCGAACGCGGGAGTGACATCGTGGACGACAAAGCGCGCTTTGCGCTCGTCCCGATCGATGAACTGCACCTCGAAATCACCTGTCATATCAGAACCCGCTGTTTTTCGGTGGTCGAGTCCCGTCGTGGGGGATTGGGGTCACGTCTTCGATTCGGCCGATTTCGAGCCCTGCTCGGGCGAGTGCTCGGATCGCTGCTTGTGCGCCCGGACCAGGATTTTTCTGTAGGTTGCCACCAGGCCCACGGACGCGAACATGGACGCCGTCGAGACCTTGTGCCAAGATGTCCTCTGCGACGACTTCGGCCATCTGCATCGCTGCGTACGGCGAAGCTTCATCGCGGTTTTGCTTTACAACTGATCCACCACTGGATTTAGCGAGCGTCTCTGCGCCCGTCTCGTCCGTGATGGTGATGATGGTGTTGTTGAACGATGCGTGAATATGGGCGATACCCCATCGTCCGTCAGATTCCGAACTCATGATATGTTACTCTTGACCCTCCGCCCGAGCCGGGTGAAGTTCGTCGGCCAGCGGGCTTGTTTCGTTGTATGCGATACTGTCCTCTTCGTGGGTGTGGACGGTGTAAGATGGCACTGTCACACTGCGACCGTTGACCGTGACGTGGCCGTGGGTGATGAACTGACGCGCCTGTTTCGGCGTGTTTCCGAGACCCTTACGGTACGCAATCGTCTGAAGACGGCGTTCGAGAAGGTCTGTCTCATCGAGACTGAGAACGTCGTCGGGGCCGTCTTCTGAACCGAGAATCCCGGCTCGGCGGAGACGGTCCAAGAACTCCGTTGCCTCTTCTGCGGCAGCTTCTACGTCGCCCTGTTCACGCCCGAGAAGCGATCGGGCTTCCCGTCGGTACGATCGCAGTTCGGACTGGGTTCGCCAGAGTTCCTCTTTGTTTTGGAGGCCGTAGCGACCGAGAAGACCTCCTTCCTCGGCGATCCGTTCGCCCTGATAGGGGTGATTCGGCGTCTCGTAAAATTTCGTGTTCTTCCCGAGTGTCATTACTCAGCCTCCTCCTCTTTGATCGCTTCAACGTTGACGCCGACCGTTCCTTCGGTACGGCCGGTGGACTTGGTACGCTGTCCACGAACCTTCTGGCCGCGCTTGTGGCGGACGCCCTTATACGAGTCGATCATCTTCATACGGTTGACGTTCTGTCGAACCGTCATTTCGAGATCGTTGCCCGTCTCGTGGGTCGTCGATCCCGTGAAGTAGCTCCGGCGGTGATTCGTGAGCCACTCGGGGACGGTGTCGGCGTAGTTCTCAACCTGGTCGATGACAGCATCGATCGTCTCGTCGTCGAGACGACCGAATATGGTTGTGCGGTCGATACCAACGCTCTGGCAGATGATTCGGGCAGTCCGTCGACCGATACCGTTCATCTCGCTGAGCGCCCGCTCGGCGGACTTCGTTCCGTCGAGATCTGTTTGTCCGATGCGGACGAAATATCGGATATCCTCCTCATCATCCGCTTGGGTGTCTTCCGAACTCATGGATGGTGATCAGACGTCGTGGCGGGGATTCGAACCCCGGAGGCTTAACGCCACTGAGTTAGCAACCCAGCGCCTTGGGCCATGCTTGGCTACCACGACACATACTACCGCCCAGGCGTACCCGGACTCGGGGAACCGCACCCCTACATTCGATTGTACTCATAGCAACCCGGTGGTCGTACTTAAATACACCGATGACCGGGAATCGAGTGTTGGAATACCATACAGAGTGGCCCAATTCAGTTGGAATTAGAAAGTTATATTAAGCATGAAAAACCGGCAACGACCGATTGTTACTTGGACGGTACCTGTGGGTGATCAGCGTCACGCACCGATATACTCCTCGTTGATGACCCACTCATCATCGTCTTTGATCATATACTCGCCATAGTACGGCACGCGGTCGTGTACGACGTCGCGAAACGCTGTTCGGATCTCGGGTTTTGTCATCTCACCCATCGACTTGAGGTCGTCGTTTCGGTTGAGACAACCCTTGAGGTAGCCGTTGTGGGTCACCCGTACGCGGTGACAGTTAGCGCAGAAATCCTCGTTTCCGACTGGATCGACGACTTCGACCAGACCACCGTCGATCCAGTACCGTCGGCGGTCGTGCATAGTGCGGTGTTCAACTTGATCGGCCTGCTCATTGAGCCAGCCGTGAACCCGATCGATGTCGATCGCCCAGTCAGGCCGACCAGCGAGTTCGGGCATGTACTCGATGAGTTGGAGCTGGAGTCCCTCGTTTTCGGCGACGTGTTCGACCATCTCGGGAACGTAGCCCGCTGTCGCATCGAACACGACCATGTTCAGCTTGACTGGTGTCAGTCCTGCATCGACCGCCGCGAGAACGCCCTCGATGACGTCGTCGTAGGCACCACTCTGTGTGACCTCACGGAAGGCTTCTGGGTCCAGCGCGTCTTGAGAGACGTTTACGCGATCGAGACCAGCATCGAGAAGCGCTTCAGCCCGGCCCGGGAGGAACGTCCCGTTGGTTGTGAGGGACACCTCCATTGAATCGGGTGTTCGGCGAACGATCGTTTCGAGATCATCTCGAAGCATCGGCTCGCCACCAGTGAACTTGACCGCATTGACGTCGAACTCCTCAGCTACTTCGAGGAACTGAACGACGTCGTCGGTACTCATCTCCTCGTCTTGTGGCTCCATCGGGCCACGTGTGTCGCCCAACCCTTCGTTGTGACAGTAGATACAATCGAAATTACAGCGATCGGTGAGCGAAACCCGAACACCGGTGACCGCACGACCGAACCCGTCGATGAGCATGTTCGATACTACCACTACGCAGGCTTAAGCCCCGTGGCGATACTGACCCAGATGTAACCATATTTGATTACATGCTCGGTTGATGTATGCTCAGACGGTTACAGACTACTCGAAAGGAGGATTGATTCACGTGCCGAATCTGCTTGCAACCGGATCGGTCACAATCCTTATTCGCGGGCCAGCGATAACGGTGATATGAACAAAGACGATATTCTCGACCGGCTCAAAGCGGTCGAGGACCCCGATTTTGGGGAGGATATTGTATCTCTTGGATTGGTCAACTCAGTCGAGATCGAAGATGAGTCGGTGCACATCTCACTCGCACTCGGGGCTCCGTACTCGCCCAACGAAACCGCGATCGCACAGGACGTGCGCGAAGTCCTCGCAGAGACGGACCTCGACGTGTCGCTCTCGGCCGCTGTTGACACCGGACTGTCCCCCGACGAGCAGGTGCTTCCGAACGTGGAAAACATCATCGCCGTCGCGTCCGGGAAAGGCGGTGTCGGCAAGAGCACCGTCGCGGTGAATCTCGCCACCGGACTCGCCGACCTCGGTGCCAACGTCGGTCTGTTCGATGCCGATATCTACGGTCCAAACGTCCCACGGATGGTAAGTGCCGACGAGGGACCACAGGCCACAGCCGAAGAAACGATCATCCCGCCGGAGCGATTCGGTGTGAAGCTGATGAGCATGGCGTTTCTCGTCGGAGAGGACGATCCTGTCATCTGGCGCGGCCCGATGGTGCATAAGATCATCACCCAACTCTGGGAAGATGTCGAATGGGGCGCACTCGATTACATGGTCGTCGATCTTCCACCTGGGACGGGCGATACGCAACTCACACTCCTCCAGAGTGTCCCGCTTGCGGGAGCGGTCATCGTCACGACACCACAGACGGTCGCGATCGATGACGCTCGAAAAGGGCTCCGCATGTTCGGCAAACACGACACGCCCGTACTCGGTATTGTCGAAAACATGAGTTCGTTCCGGTGTCCTGACTGCGAGTCAACACACGCGATCTTCGGCGAGGGAGGCGGACGGGCGTTCGCTGACGAGGTCGATATGCCCTTCCTCGGCGAACTTCCGCTCGATCCGAAGGTGCGCGAACGGGGCGATGACGGTGACCCGATCGTACTCGATGAAGACTCCGAGACTGGGCGTGCGTTCCAATCGTTCACGGAGAACGTTGCGAACAACGTCGGAATCGTGCGGCGAAAACAGAACTGAACATGGGTGTCGAAAACGATCCGGAGAAGGCAGCGTTTCTGCGGGAGATTGCCGAGGAGGTACGCGACGAGACCGAATCGAATAGCGAGCAGGTCGCTGCCATCCTGTACAGAGTGTCAGATATATATGACGAAAGTGAAGACACAACGCCACAGGACATTTATCTGAATATGAAGTATATTTTGAATGTGAAAGAACAGGGCGGGATCAAGCGCCGCCAATAGTTCTCACGAGATTACTGTGGCTCGTGGGGCGTCGCAAACGCTGATTCATTTTGAGCGGTCACGACGAGAATGAGTGAAGTCAGATTCAGAACCCGACGCACACAAGCGCTTTACTCTCGGCCTCTCGTTCGAAATAAGCGTGACATATAGGTAGATAGCCTTCCAAATCGGGCTACAATGGGTTGGCTCCGTGATCATCTCTTCGCCGTTTCGATGGTGGTGTTCATCGTTTCCGGTATCGTGTCGGCTCTCGTGATCGGCTACGTCGGGCTACTCGTTGCCTCGGCGTTCTGGTCTGGCGGATTGACTGTGAGTTTCTTGCTCGGCCTCGCGCCGTCTCTCGTGATTCTTTCCGTTTTGCTCGTTGTCACTGCCCTCTCCGGCGTGTCTCTTGGCTGGGCAGTTCTCCGTCGTCTATCGCTTCCCCGGGGCAAGCGGTTGTATCCCCTCATCGAACGGCTGGAGCGCCGGAACTCGAAACTTGATACGCTCGGATTGTCCAAGTTTGTGGAACCACCAGAGCCATCAGAGGAAGAGAAGATGGACGAGGTGAAACAGCAGTACGTCGAAGGAACGATCAACGAAGATGAATTCGAGCGGGAAATCGAACGCCTCACGTCCGAATCGAGCGAGCGAGACGACGAACCGTTCCGAACGCGGAACACACGGCGTTCAGAGCGCGAGCACTGATTCTGATCGGAGAACAGCCAAGTATTGTTCTTTTAGAACTTCACAAGATCTGATAGCGCAACAGAGCCAGCAGTTGAGATCAGTAGCGGGCTGTGGCAAAATCACTACGATTCGAGCGATTCCACCCGTCTAGTAATCGCTGTGTTGACGGAAGCAGTCGGTCATCAATGGGCGGGTTGACAAACCAAGCAGCACCATTGAGTTCACCGGGCTGGACAGAAATTGACCCGCCCACGTACTCAGCCTGAAAGAAAGCTCTGAGGACGTGCAGACGTTCGTTGTACCCTTCACAAGTAGCAATTTCGTGACGCAGGTGATTGAGTCCCAGCAGAGAGATATCGATAGCAACTTCCTCGGCTACTTCTCGATGAACAGTTGATTCTAGGGTTTCGTCGTTCTCCTGTCCGCCACCGGGGACTCCCCAGTCGGAGCTTTCTCGTCCGAGAATCAGCAAGACGCGCTCTCGCTCGTCTCCTTCAACAGCCATTGACTCTGTGAGTTCAGCCTGTTGGTCCGGGGATCGACGAATCAGAGCGTACGCACTTCCGATATACCCAGCATTAGACATCTCGATCCACTCCTCGAATCGATTAGCAGACGGTGTGTCGTGACGCTCTCGAATTGGTGTTTCGCCAAAGTGATCGAGTAATCGGTCACGGCGGCGTTCAATCTCTTCACGATTGATCTCTTTGTAAGTCATAGAATACTACGCTCGTTCAACAGAATAAAACTCTGTCGAAATAACGGCAACTATCGAGGAACTGACACCACACGTTGAGGTGTCACGCCCTGAATACAGCAGACAGCATCAATCATCGATCGCCATCCCCCACTCATTGGAGTGATCGTAAATGTTCGTGATGTGCAGGACGCTCGTGGCAAGTCGAGTGGACTGTTTGAGAACCCGTTGTCTGTGTTCGACGGTCAAACACGCACAGACAGCGATACATGACGAACCACTCAAACCGAGCGTAGATGGACCTGTTCACATCCGTCTCGATTTCGTCAGCGGTCCGTGCCGACGGCCACCAAGGGTGTACAGCCAGAGTAAGATGAGCCCGAGCAGGTAGGCCCCGACCACCGGTAGTGAGAAGATGATCATCCCAAAGACACCCCCAGGGGCAGCGACCGCGATGACGCCGATGATGATGATCACGGCCTCGCGCCAGTGCTTGAAGATCAACCGATACGGAAGGAACCCGCCTCGGTGGAGGAACAACAATGTCGTCGGGATCGTTGCGAGCAATCCGATCCCGACAGTCGTGAAGAACACCAACCAACCAGCCGCGTTAATCTGGTATTTGATCAGCATATTCGCCTGAATCGCGTCGTACGCGAGCCACGAGATGACCGTCGGAGCGACGACCGCGTAGCCGAGAATACTCCCCACGATGAGAGCAACAAGTGAGGTGAACGACCACATGAACAGGATCCCTCGACCGCCGCCACTAGTACCCACGAGTCCGCGCTCTGCCAGCGCTGGCCACGCGTAGTAGAGGA
Organism: Halocatena marina; assembly: GCF_025913575.1. Classification (NCBI taxonomy): domain Archaea; kingdom Methanobacteriati; phylum Methanobacteriota; class Halobacteria; order Halobacteriales; family Natronomonadaceae; genus Halocatena; species Halocatena marina. Next base: position 2,519,601 of record NZ_CP109785.1, read on the forward strand.
TCGCTGGGAGCGTGGTAGCCAACCCAATAACCGCCGCGAGTTTCATATCGAAGACGAGTGCCTCAACGGGGTGTAACGCGACGACACCGACCTGATCGGGGCGAATGCCAGCCGGCAAACGACTCAGGAAGTCCTCTTTCAGTACGGTCAGTCCTCCCTCGTACAGCACGGTGAAAATCACACCCATGACGAGCATGAACAGACCGACAATCCGGAACATCTTCGAGGTGAGACTACCGACGATGAACTGGACATCGTAGAAATAACCGCCAATATCGTCTTCAGAGCGCTCTTTTTCGGTGAACGCGTTGATCATCCCCGTCGTGGTCTCGGTGACGACATCCCCGGTATCACCCTCAGAAGACGCTTCGTCCGATTCTGATTCAGAGTCGGAATCGGGATCGGAATCGGGATCAGCAGGCCGGTCGGCGGGCGTATCGCCGTGACCGCTATCAGTAACAGCAGCGCCACCAGCCTCGGTTGGCTCGTCGGCAAACTCCTGTGCGGCATCGAACCGATCGAGGATTGCTTGCGCTTTCTCGGGATCGTTCGCGTCCATCGCCGCACCCGCGTGCCCGAGCGCTTCGTCCTCGGTCATGGCTGTAAACGCTTCGTCCGGTGCAACGGCAATACTGTCTGCATCGAGCCGTGAGAGATCGAGCGAACTCGGGTCACCTGTGCTTGCTGGCGAAGGACCCGATCGACTCACTGCCTTCGCGTCGACATCCCGGAACAGGTGGAAAACCAACATCCCACTCCCAACCAAAAGCCCGACTGTCACGCCGAATGCGATGGTGGCAGCGGGTTTTTGTATCGCAAAGAGCCACTCAACAGATGGGAGCGTTGGCACGTCGTACGGGAGTTGTCGGAGGTAGACGTTCGCTTTCGTACCATATCCGAGCGTAACGCCTCCGTACGCGAGACCTCCCGTCAAAAGCGTGCTTGCGACCACCGAAAGCCAGTGATCAAGAATGATTCTCCCGAGTCCAATCTGCTCTCGGGAGTACTTGACTGTGACAGCGAATTTTGAGGTCATAAGCCCGATCATATACAGACAGAGCATCGGAACTGCGACGAGCGACATCGAGAAAGGATCCGGCGAGCCGTTGACAATCGACGCGATGACAACAATTACCACGACTGCGTGGCGCCATTTCGAGACGAGCGTCGCGTAGGGAACGATCTCGGCGTATGAGAGCAACATCATCACGAGTGGGAGTTCGGCAGCGAGACCCATCGCTATCGAGAGAAGCGCCAAAAACCGGAACCATTCGACGATCGAATAGTGCGGTTGGAGACCGGATTGCACCGCATTGGACGTGAGAAATTCGAACAGCATCGGGAAAAACAGATAGTAGGAATAGACCACACCCCCGATAAAGAGTAGCACGACAGAGATTGCAAGAATAACCAGTTGCCACATTGGAATCGGGGACTGGGGAAGTAACCCTCGTTCCCGTAGTGTTTCACGAGAGACATACGCAATTGCGATGATCCCTACGATCCCACCACAGATGAGTGATACTTTCGTTTGCAGAAGGATAACATCGAACGGAGTAAGCGCGTTGAGGGTTGCACCATTTACTAGTAATTTCTTTTTTAGAATTCCAAGTAGCCAGTATTTAAGCGCATAGAACGCACCGATAAACCCGAGAAGAAAGACAATGAATACCTTTCGAAGCTCGGCCTGTGCGCCCGCGATCATATCACCCAGCACGGCGCGACCGTCGTCGATCGTTTGGAGGGTGCTCTCGTCAATCGCGCTTGCCATTGGGCCGTTTAGATCCTCAACTGTTGTCAATCTTCCCTCTCTGGAAACTATCATCTGAACCTGTGATCGAGGTTAGAAAAACACTCCACCCCATTACATTCGAATTATACCAACTTATGCAAATATGGCAATTACTAACTGTAAGAAAATACTATCGAAAATAAGACTTGAACAGTGGTATGTGCCAGTTCAAAACCACATGCTATAGACCCGACTCCAGACATAGTAACATATTCAGTCACATTATCGGACAAAGCTCAGGAACGCCAGCCATCTCGTAATGATTTCATATCCTACACGTTCGGAGAACTATTATAATTATTCAGGGTCAGAATAGACTAGAAAGCATATATAGGGGGACAAGAATACCACGGATTAAACACGATGGTTTTCTATCGGCTTGCATTCAAACCCGCTATCGGTCTCTACGGTCAGCACGATCCAAGTGCAGCTCTCTTCGAAGACGGTCAGCTCGTCTATGCGATTGAAGAAGAACGATTGAGTCGTCGAAAGCACGCTGTCGGTGCATTTCCTCGGAACGCGATTCAGGCATGTTTGGACTACAGAGATCTTTCGTTGAGCGATCTCGATGACATTGTTCTCCCGTACGATCCGTCGCTCCAGTGGAAGATCCTCCCGCATTATCTTGAAACAGCACTCTCAGCCGACAACTGGCTAAAGCGGTTTGTTTTCCTCGGAGATACGATTGTCACACAGGTTCGGGGGCAGATGTATCCCACACGCCAAATCGAGAACAAGCTCGCATCGATTGGGACGCCAGTTCCGCCGATCTCAACCCAGCCACATCACGCCTGTCACGCTGCGAGTGCGTTCCATCCGTCCGAGTTTGAAGAGGCACTCGTTCTCACCATCGATGCCAAAGGTGAGTACGACGCAACGACGGTCTGGCACGGGACCCCTGACGGTTTAGAGCGGATCCGAACGTATCCGCATCCGAACAGTCTCGGATTGTTTTTCGCCGTTGTCACCGAATACCTCGGCTTTCGAATGTTCAACGGTGAGGGGAAGGTGATGGGCTTAGCTCCCTACGGACGGCCGAATCGTACGATCGAATCTGCGCTCCGGGACGTGATCGAAACAGGGGCCGACTACGACGTGACTGATCTCACGAATCAGTGGGGAACCGACGCAGGAGTCGAGCAGTTAGAATCGATATTCGACCGTCCGCGTCGAAAGACATCGGGAGCGTTCACACAGTGGGAGAAAGACTTAGCGCTCACAGCCCAGTCGCTCCTCGAAGAAACGGTCGTCGACCTCGTCGAGACGTACTGTCGAAAGATCGGTACGAACAACGTCGCACTCGCAGGTGGGGTCGTGCTCAACTGCAAAATGAACCAGCAAATCATCAACCTCGACATCGTCGATGATGTGTTCATCCAACCAGTTGCAAACGACGCCGGTTTGGCGTTGGGAGCTGGCTGGCTCGATCAGTCACCAAGTACTGTCGATCAGATGTCCACAACCTACTTCGGGCCGTCGTATACGACGTCTGCGATCAAACAGCGGCTCGAAGCGAACAAGATCGAGTACACCGAGCCGGACCAACTCGAACGGACCATTGCACAGCGGCTCGCCGAAGGCTCTCTCGTTGGCTGGTTCCAAGGACGGTTGGAGATGGGTCCGCGCGCGCTTGGAAATCGGAGTATTCTCGCCGATCCCCGAACAGCTGATTCGCGTGACCGTGTCAACGAGCACGTTAAACACCGCGAAGGCTGGCGACCGTTTGCCCCATCGCTGCTCGAAACTGCCAGCTCTGAGTATCTTGGAACGGAGCAATCGTCCCCGTTCATGATCACCACGTCTACGGTCCCATCGGAACGAACCGACGAGCTCGAAGCGGTACTCCATCCGGCTGACGAGACAACGCGCCCGCAAACCGTCAATGATGATCAAAATCCACGCTACGCCAAACTCTTGCGGGAGTTCGAGAAAATAACGGGCGTCCCAGTGCTACTAAATACCTCGTTTAACGATCATGGTGAGCCGATCGTGACAACACCACAAGAGGCGATCAAGGACTTCTATGGAATGGGTCTCGATTACCTCGTGCTCGAAGATGTCGTTGTCAAGAAATAGATGTGGAAATGAAAGAAGCTGAACCAACGAACCCGCGAATAACGGTCCTCTTCGCGTTGTCGGTCGGTTCGATACGCAGAGTGCGGCTCTGTCGGAGATAGCTCCACGAGGCGAATCAGGCTAAGTGCAACAACACTATCGTGTCAGCTCCTTTGCTCGCATGTTGGCCTGACGAACAATTGATGGGTGACCCACTAACTCGATAGAAACCGTCTCGCCGTCGTGGTCCACGGCTCTGACATCGGCGTGATCGTACGCCCACGAGACGAACCGCATCGTTTCACCACTGTTCGAGAGGACGAACCGCGCTCGTTGTTCGGGAAGTGCATCGCGGATACGAGCACAAAGGTCATCGACGCCCGTCCCCTCAACTGCGCTGATTGCGGCCGGCGGCAGTTCGAACTGAGAGACCGCCTCACGAGCCGTCTGTCTATCATCCACGACATCGACTTTGTTCAGTACGGGAAGAATACGCACATCATCAGCGAGATGGTTCCGGGAAGTCTCTACTTTCTCGTGGAGGTCGTCCAATGGATCGCTCGCGTCGATCACGAGACAGACGAGATCAGCGTGCCGAACCGCACCGAGTGTCGACTCGAACGACTGTACTAACCACCCCGGAAGATCTCGGATAAACCCGATTGTATCGGTAACGAGAACCGCCCGTCCGTCGAGAGTCGCGCGCCGGGTCGTCGTTCCGAGCGTTTTGAACAGGCGGTCTTCGGTGCCAGCGGTCTCGGTGAGATCCGTGTGCTGCTCTCTGTCGACGGCGAGGTCGTCAGCGAGTCGACGAAGCAACGTCGATTTCCCAGCATTGGTGTATCCAGCCAACGCGACAAGCGAGAGACCAGCATCCCGGTGTTGCTCACGTCGCTTCGTGTCGGCGCTGTCGATCGATCCCAACTGTTCTTCAATGCGCTGGATGCGCTCTTTGATGTCCGTAACGCGACGGTTCTCTTTTTCACCGAGTCCACCACGAGATCGTCGCTCGTTCGCAACTTCTTTCTCCAACCGGATTTCTTCCTGCACACGAGGGAGTTCGTAGTGTAACTCCGCGAGTTGGACTTGGAGCTGTGCTTCACGGGTTCCCGCCTGTTCTTCAAAGATATCGAGGATGAGACGATATCTGTCGATGAGTCGTATTCCGTCAGGAACGATCTCACCGATGTTGTGAGCCTGCTGGGGACTGAGTTCGTTGTCGAAGATAACGCCGCTCGCAGCGGTCGCCTCGATGCGCTCTGAGAGTCGTTTGATCGCCCCCTGTCCGAGATTATACGTCGAGTCCTCCGAGCGAACCTGTGTGAGTTCGCCGACGATCTCGTGTCCTGCCGCCTCGGCGAGTGCACGTATTTCGGCCGTTTCTGCGGATCCAGCGTTGACGCGCTTTACAATTATTATTCTGTATCCAGACATTTTTGCTGTTTTGAAATATCACATGTGAGTTGCAACGATACACATTATATCCGGAACACGCGAGTTCCAGACATACGTGTACGAATCATTCCAATCTACGTTGTCGATCAGGCGACTCGCGTCTACCCAGTGATTAGACACGAAGGCGAAACGCCAGTCAGAAGGATGGTAGGGTGGTCATCGTTCGACCTGTTCTCGTAGAATCGAGTGGCGGGTACATAACATTTGTGCCGACAGTATCGGAGATCAGGGAATTCGAACGGAGTGAGCGAGAGTTCCGATACCTTCGATTTCGATTTCCACCTCGTCGCCATCGGACAGCCGACCAACGCCTGCAGGTGTTCCGGTAGCGATGATATCTCCCGGTTGGAGCGTCATGAAACTCGTGAGCTCCTCGATGAGATCACCGATCGGAACGGTCAGTCGGTCGATCGACGAATCTTGTTTCAGTTCACCATTGATGCGGAGGCGAAGGGATGCATCGCTTGGAACGTTTTCAGGACGGGAAATGACGGGACCGATGGGAGCAGCACCATCGAACGCCGTCGCACGGACCCAGTCCTGCTCTGCGCAGTCATCGTGGTTCGAGATGTCGTTGAGACAGGTGTAGCCCGAAACGACACTCATCGCGTCTGTCGCTGCAACATTGTTACAACGATCCGATATGACGACGCCGAACGCCGCTTCGCAGTTGAATCGATGATCTCCCTCCGGTAGCGTGATCGTCTCTCTGTGTGCAGCGACAGTGGACGGTGGTTTGATAAAAAACGATGGGCGGTTGGGAGTCGATGTGTTCCGTTCGGTAACGTGATCCTCGTAGCTTGATCCGATACAAATGATCTTGCTCGGATCGCACGGCGGAAGAACATCGACAGTATCAGGCGAAAACGTCTCATTTCCGAACGCGACGCGACCACCATAGTGTTCGCGGACGGTTATCTCCTCACCGGGCCTCCCAGTCCACTCGCCCCGGCGAACATTCCCCGCCGGGTCACGAAATCGAACGGTTCGCATACGGTGTCGCTCGCGCTCGATCCGAATAAATCTGACCGAACCGTCCCCTCGTAATCCGAGTAATCGGACATATGAACGAAAATATATGCACACTGATTCGTTCAAAATCCCCATCTGATTGTTCGTGGGCTCACTTAGAGACCCCAGAACATGGCGATACCGACCACAGTCACAACCGAAAGCAGCAGTTGCAGCGGTGCACCAACCCGGAAATAGTCGGTGAATCGATATCCACCGGGACCGTAGACGAACAGATTCGTTTGATAACCCACCGGAGTCATGAACGCTGTGCTCGCTGCAAACGTCACGCCAATGACGAACGCAAACGCGTTCACGTCGAGTTGTTCGGCTGCTTGTATCGCAACCGGAATCATCAACACGACGCTCGCGTTGTTGCTGATCACGTTCGTGAGGAGTGCCGTTGCCAGATAGAACACCCAAAGCACTGCAAGCGCAGGCAGCACTGTTGCGCTTGCGGCGACGAGTTGCCCGAGAAGTTCTGCCGCGCCGGTCTCTTCGAGCGCGACACCCAGTGGAATCACACCCGCCAGTAGGAAGATCACGTTCCAATCGACCGAATCGTACAGTTCGGCCGGTTTGAGCACGCCGGTGAGCACCATTGCGACCACCCCACCAAGAGCGCTTACCACGATCGGAAGAATGCCGGCTGCTGGGAGCAACACAACACCACCCAAAATCAAGAGCGCAACGGGTATTTTTTCGGTCCGGTACTCCGGTTGGTCGGGTTCGTGCGCGACGATGAAATCACGACTGCGCGAAAGGCGGTCGATGCTGTCTGCCGGAGCTTGAACGAGGAGCGTATCTCCAACGCGGAGGGCTCGATCGTCCATTCGAGGCTGGATGAGCTGTTCGCGGCTGCGGAACGCGAGCACGTTTGCGTTGTACTGTCCACGGAATGCTACGCTCTCAAGTGTCTCACCGATGAGCGAGGATCCAGACGGGATAATGACTTCGACGAGTGTCTGATGACCATCCTCGACTTCGAGTTCGGCATCAGAGGTTGGCGATCCAGCAATGGTGAGACCGTCCCTGAAGATGAGTTGCTGGAGGGTGTTTCGATCCGTTCGGAGCGTGAGGACATCGTCTGCTCGAATCGATTTCTGGGCCAACGGTTCCACGAACGTCTCTCCCGCTCGATCGAGTTGGAGTACGTCCATTGACCCGGCGATCATGTCGCCTGCTTCGGCGACAGTCGAGCCGACAAAGGGTGAGTTTTCCAGAACGATGGCCTCCGTCAGATACGCTTCGAGTTCGTACTCTTCGATCAGATCATCGCGTGGTTCAATCCGTTCGGGCAGGAGTCGGTTCCCGATCGTGAGCAAGTACGCCGTTCCAACGAAGAGGATGATGATCCCGAGTTCTGTGAACTCGAACATCGAGATTGACCGACCGAGTAGCCGGTCAGAAACGTCGCTCGCGAGAATGTTTGTCGATGTCCCAATAACGGTCAGCATTCCCCCGAACATCGACGCGAACGAGAGGGGCATCAACAGTTTCGATGGCGAAGAGTTGCCCTGATGAGCGAGATCTGAGACGACGGGGACAAGAATCGCCACAACGGGAGTGTTGTTGATGAATCCCGAGGCCGGACCTGCGATTCCGATGGTGGCAAAGAGCTGTTTGAACGGATCATCGCCCGCAAAGGCAGCCATCTTCCGACCCAGCCACTGAACGAGACCAGTCTGGCTGATCCCAGCACTCAAGATAAGCATCGCGAGGACCGTAATCGTCGCCGGACTGGAGAATCCAGAGAGACCCTCTGCCGGTGAGATCTGCGTCCACGGACTGAGTACCATCAGCAACACCATAAGTAAGATAGCAGTCACGTCGACCGGAACTGGTTCGGTCACGAACAGCACAAGCGCGAGAGCAACGAGACCGAAGACGACGGCCATATCCACGGTTACATCGAAACCAGCGATGGGAAAGAGCACAGAGAACGCATGGAGAGACATATGTGGGCGTCGGTTGTGAATTGTAAAAAATCGTCGATAAATCATCCCTGCTTTTCCGCAGTACGGCTGACGATCGATCATCCATGATCGATCCATTGTCGATTGAATTTCGCGACGCTAGTTCAGGAACAGCTCTGTTCACATTTAAGTAATTGACGCGAGATTGTCGGCGTACTATGGAACTGACTTGGCACGGCCATTCAACATGGTACGTTGAGGTCGGTGAAACGACGCTCCTCATCGATCCGTTCTTCGACAATCCACACACGAGTACAGCGCCGGGGAAGATCAACACGCCCGACTACGTTCTTCTGACGCACGGTCACGCGGATCACATCGCTCACGTTGGTGAGTTTACTGATGCGACCATCGTCGGAACACCCGAGCTCACTGGATTCGTTGCGGACGAACATGGGGCGAGCGATACCATCGGGATGAATCTTGGAGGGACGATCGAGTGTGGTGACGCCTACGTGACAATGCACCGGGCAGATCACACCAATGGCGCGATGACCAACTACGAGCACGACGTGGGAATCCCGAGCGGATACATCATCAGCACCGCAGAGCCATCACGAGCCTCCGAACCAGACACAACGACGTTCTATCATTCTGGGGACACCAGCCTGATGTCCGAAATGCGCGACGTGATCGGTCCGTACCTCCAACCGGACGCCGCCGCACTGCCCGTCGGCGATCACTTCACGATGGGACCGTGGCAAGCCGCCATTGCCGTCGAGTGGCTCGGTGTGGACTACGCGCTCCCGATGCACTACGATACGTTCCCACCGATCGAAATCGACATGGAAGAGTTCAAGCGTGAGGTCGAGTCGACCGGTAGCAACGCTGATGTCGTCGTTCTCGATGGTGACGAGACGTTCACCCTCGACTGAGGCGTATCAGAACACGACAGAATCAATCGAAACGCGCGCCTATGTCGTGTGAATTACATCCGTTTGGAGATGGTCGTTGGAGGTACGACCACCTTTTTAGTCTCGCCAGACCTCTTCAAACGTGCAATGGGAACCATCGAATCGACAACCACGTCCGAAACGGGCTACACGTCCGTTAGCCGTGTTGGAGACTACGAACTCACGGTCGATGCGGCCAACGAAGAGGGTCCGACACCGAACGAAGTCCTCGTTGCTGACTATGTGTCTTGTTTCATCCCGGCGTTCCGAGTCGGTGGGGATAAAGTCGGGTTCGACGACCTCGGCACGATTCAGGTAGAGGCGGAAGCTGACACCAACGAACGGGACAACCTCGAAGCAATCCGCTTTAGCATCGCTGTTGAAACCGACCTCTCGAACGAGGAGTTCGATGCCATCGTCGAGCGCGCAGAAAACATCTGTCACGTTCACGATGCACTCCGCGAGGAACTACACGCCGAAATCGAGATGGACGAAACTGCACTCTGAACCGGACACTTTCGCTCTACTCGGTGACTCCCGAAGCCCATGGCTTCGAGCGAGAATGAGCACGCTTCGAATAGTCAATTAATCATAGTGTATTTGATTGTTCTACGAAGCAACGGAGTACGCTTCAGTATCACGTTCTGTATCTGTAAACAAGAGGTTAGTATCGATTTTTATTTGTGTTTTTGAGTCGGGAATCTAAAACTAGTATCCTCGCCGTGTTTTGTGGCACTGGACGTGTAACGAGAACGCTCATACGCCCGCACTTCGAACGTCACAGTATGGCACAGGACTGGACCGACCGCATCGTTGGCGCACGGATGTCGGTCGACAGTGAGTTCGAGGATCGACTGCAGCAGTCCGAATTTTCGAGACAAGAGTGGGGGCTGGTGATGACCGCCGTCGAATTCGACATCGAACACCCGAACGATCCCGACCGGGCCCGTATCGTCGCCGATACCGATAACCTCGGTGCGATCATGCCCGAACTGGATCGAATTTCGGAGATGACACCGATGGGAGCAACCAAAGACAGTGGTTCCAGCGGAGGTATCTTCGATTCCGTCAAGAACGCTCTCGGATTCGGTGGTGATGGGAACGCTGTCGATGAAGAAAAACGAAGGCGGGCAGCACAACTGGCCAACGAGTACGCCAGTGATCTCCAACAGCATCTCGAACATCGTGGAAAGTGGGACGAAATCCGGACGATTGCGAGCGACAACGAAGCGACAGAATCATAGCAGTGCTTGAGTCTCTAAATCGAGTTGCACTTCGAGGGCCTACTTGATTTCCGGCAGTGCTCGACCACCGGGATTGAGCGAACCAAAGTTCCGGAGTACACGATGAGGAACAGAGACGGTACGCAGTTGGTTGCAAAGCACCGCTGAATCCTCGCGGATTATTGTTTGAGACGCTTTGAGTTCTACACGGTATGGCGGCACAGGCGTCGGGTAGCTCGTCGAGAGGGGTGCGACGATCGTTGTGGAAATCGCACGGTTTGCGGCATCGTTTTGAACGACCACACACGGCCGCGTCCCGTACTGCTTTGATCCGTCGTCTTCACCCCCGGTCGCATTGTTCTGCCCATGCTAATGTACATATGTCACTATGTTGTACAATAAAATTGCCGGGGGAGGGGCCGGGAGCGCCCGATCCTCAGAGTCGGTCTGTGATCGCGCTGCTCACGTCTTCTGTGGAGGCGTTGCCACCGAGATCTGGAGTGTGTGGTCCTTTTTCCAGCGTTTTCTCGACAGCTGTCCGGACGCGGCTCCCGGCGTCGTCGTAGCCGAGATGGTCGAGGAGGAGCGCTGCGCTCAAGATGGCCGCAGCGGGATTGGCGATTCCGTCGCCAGCGATGTCTGGTGCTGTTCCGTGGACCGGTTCGAACAGCGCGTTGTCGTGTCCGATGTTCGCGCTCGGAAGCAATCCGAGTCCGCCAACGAGACCGGCAGCGAGATCCGACAGCATATCGCCAGCGAGATTCGGACAGATGACGACGTCGTACTCATCAGGATGCATCACGAGATGCATTGCAAGCGCGTCCATCAGCGCTGTATCGTACTCGACGCCGCGTTCTTCAGCCACGTCGGCAACTCCTTCGAGGAACTGTCCATCGGTCGTTCGCATGACGTTTGCTTTGTGGGCGACCGTCACGCGATCTCCGCGCTCGTCAGCGTACTCGAATCCAAATTGTGCGATCTGGCGGGATGCATCCTCAGTAACGACGCGCGTGAGCGTCGTCACGCCCGCCGAGAGTTCGCTTTCGATTCCCGTATACACTCCTTCCGTATTTTCGCGGATGAACACGAGATCGGTCTCGGGTTTGAGCGCATCGACGCCGGGATACGCGCGAGCGGGCCGGACGTTGGCGAACGATCCAACGGCCGAGCGGAGGGGAAGGATGACGTCCGCTGCCGTCTCGCCGGCAGCGCCGAACAGCGTTGCATCGGCGTTCGTGACGAGAGAGACGGTTTCATCAGGAAGTGCCTCACCGGTCTCTGCGAGCGTGCCATCGCCAGCCTCGCCCGTCACGAACGAAAGACCGAGATCGAGTGTATCGAGGACGCGTACCGCTGCGGGAACGACTTCGCGTCCGATACCGTCCCCTGGGATGATAGCGATTTCCTCAGTCATCGGTAGCGATATAGGGGAGGTCAGTTGCTGTCGATTCGATTTCCGATCTGTTCATCCGCATCAGCGTCGTCGTATCCCAGATACCCTCTACGAGTGCCGATCGCTGCGCATCATCGACGCGTCCGTCGACAGTCTCTCCTCCGTATGTGATCGTCTCGTCCGTCACGTCGATGGATATGTCAGCGTCTGGGTTCGATTCGACGAAGTTCTGTAATTCTACGATGGTCTCCTCGCTTGCGGTGACGGTTGGAATTCCGAGCGCGAGACAGTTGCCCGCGAATATCTCTGCAAAACTCTCTCCAACGACGGCGTCGATACCCCAGCGCATGAGCGCCTGTGGGGCGTGCTCACGAGAGGAACCACACCCGAAGTTGGCGTTTACTACCAGTACGTTGGCACCCTGAAACCGCTCTTCGTTGAACGGGTGCTCTTTCAGATCGTCATCACCGACAGGCGCAGCGTCTCCCTCAGAGGAACTGTCAAACCGCTGGTCGAAGAAGGCGTACTCACCGAGACCATCGAAGGTGACGACCTTCATGAAGCGTGCTGGAATGATCTGGTCCGTGTCAACGTCGTTTCCACGGACGGGAATGCCCGTTCCGGAAACGTATTCGACCGACGGGACAGACCCCGAACTGGATTCATCAGTCATGCGACAGTCACCTCCGGGAGCGTGCGAACGTCGGTCACTTCGCCCGTGACCGCGGCAGCAGCAACCATCGCGGGACTCATCAGAACAGTCCGTCCGTCTTTGCTCCCTTGTCGGCCGACGAAATTACGATTGGACGAACTCGCGCTCGCCTCGTCGCCTTCGAGTTGATCGTCGTTCATACCAAGACACATCGAACAGCCCGCGCCGCGCCATTCGAAGCCGGCAGCGGTGAAGACGTCGTCCAATCCCTCGGCTTCGGCAGCAGCCTTGACGCGCTGACTCCCTGGTACCACCAGCGCTCGCACGTCCGGATGGACTTCGTGTCCCTCGACGACACCGGCCGCTTCGCGGAGATCAGACAGTCGGGCGTTTGTACACGATCCAAGGAATGCGACATCGATTTCGTAGCCTTCCATCGTGTCTCCCGGTTCGACGCGCATGTGTTCCTGTGAGCGCCGGGCCGTCTCTTGTTTATCCGCCGGGAGCGTTGCGGGATCGGGGACTGGCTCCGTGATGCCGACGCCCTGTCCGGGCGTCGTTCCCCACGTGACGACCGGTTCGATCTCCGATCCATCGATCTCAACGACGTCGTCGTATTCGGCGTCAGCGTCGCTACTGATGGATTCCCAATACTCTTTCAACTCCTCGAAGCGCTCGGGATCGTCGGCAAACTCGTCGGTGTCCCGAAGCCACTCGTACGTTGTCTCGTCGGGATTGACGTAGCCCGCGCGGGCACCACCCTCAATAGACATGTTGCAGATGCTCATTCGCCCCTGCATACCGAGCGACTCGATTGCTTCACCGGCGTATTCGTAGACGTAGCCGACACCACCGTCGGTTCCTAACTCACGGATGATTGTGAGGATGACATCCTTGGCAGTGACGTGCTCGCCCAGTTGGCCAGTGACGCGGATCTGTCGAACCTTCTTTTTGTTCATCGCAATCGTCTGTGTGGCGAGCACGTCTCGGATCTGGCTGGTACCGATACCGAATGCCAGCGCTCCGAATGCTCCGTGCGTCGACGTGTGACTATCGCCGCAGACGATCGTCATTCCAGGCTGGGAGAGCCCTTGTTCGGGACCGATGACGTGAACAATTCCCTGATCACCGGTCTTTGGGTGGTCGAACGTGATATCCGACTGGTTGACGTTCTCCTCCAGTTCGCTCATCATCTCCTCGGCCGCATCATCACCCAACGGCCGAGACTGATCTGTCGTCGGAACGATGTGATCAACGGTTGCGTGTGTGAGGTCAGGACGGGCGACCTCCAGCTCACGCTCACGGAGCATCCCGAACGCCTGCGGACTGGTCACCTCGTGGATGAGGTGGAGACCGACGAACAGCTGATCCTGACCGTTCGGGAGTTCGGTGACCTTGTGGTGCTCCCACACCTTATCGTACAGCGTTCCTCGGCTCATACGCTCTCATTCCGTCCTTCGGTCCCGCGCTCGTATACGCGGTTGACACCCTCTCCGAACGGGGGAGTGTGATCAACATCGGCCAACTGAGGACCGCGCAGTTGGCTGGCTTCGTTGCTGTTTTCGCTTGCACTCCCCGTTTGGTCTTCTCGACGAGTTTCCTCTCCTCCGTCGGCAGCAACAACTGGTCCACGATGATAGACCATTGCGTCACCGAACGACTCATCGGTGTATGGGTTTGTGTGATCGATTCCCTCTAACGTCGATCGTGTCTCGTCTGTCATCGTCTTTAGTCCGCTCTCATCCGCTCTTGTTCCTGTTCTTCGTCTTCTGATTCGGCTTCTTCTTCACTCCACGCGAAGAGTTCGCGCAGCTCGGCTCCGACTGACTCGATATCGTGGTTCATTTCGGCCTGTCGTCGCTGGGTGTAGCTCGGTCTTCCTGCGCGGTTTTCCATGACCCATTCACGCGCGAATTCGCCGTTCTGAACCGCTTCAAGGGTCTCTTCCATGCGATCGCGGGCGTGTTCGTCGACGATCTGATCACCGCGCGTCAGTCCGCCGTATTCGGCCGTATCAGAGACGGAGTTCCACATTTCGGCCAGTCCACCCTCGTACATCAGATCAACAATCAGCTTCAGCTCGTTCATGCACTCGAAGTAGGCCATTTCGGGGCTGTAGCCCGCATCAACGAGCGTTTCGTATCCGTGTTTGACGAGACTCGTGACGCCGCCACAGAGGACAGCTTGCTCACCAAACAGATCGGTTTCTGTTTCCTCGCGGAACGTGGTTTCGACGACTCCGGCACGCGCACAGCCCAGCGCCTGCGCGTACGCGAGTGCCTCCGCTTTCGCGGTCCCAGTTGCATCCTGGTAGATCGCAAGGAGACCGGGCGTTCCCTCACCGGCTTCGTAGTTCCGCCGAACGAGATGGCCGGGGCTTTTCGGCGCGATCATCGTTACGTCGACATCCGACGGCGGCTCAATCTGCCCGTAGTGGATGTTGAATCCGTGGGCAAACTGGAGCGTATCGCCCGCTTCCAGCCCATCACGAATCTGCTCGTACACCGCCGGTTGGACAGTGTCTGGGACGAGTACCGACACGATGTCGGCCTCAGCGGCAGCCTCAGCAGGCGTTGCAACCGCCAGCCCCGCATCTTCTGCGGCATCCCACGAAGAAGAATCTTCTCGGAGACCGACGACGACGTTGATACCGCTGTCGTCTAAGTTCTGTGCGTGGGCATGACCCTGACTACCGTAGCCGAGTACGGCTACGGTCTTGTTCTCGATCGCTTTCCTGTCTGCGTCTTCGTCGTAGTATATCGTTGCGCGTTCTTCTGACATGATTATAAATTTGTTTTATTTTGTGTCTGTGTTTGGTTCTGTGTCGTTGCTCGAAGGTTCGGTACACGCGCGTTCGTAGCGTTCTTCTTCGGCGTGCGTGGTCCATTCTTCACCGCGCGCGAGTGCGGTCTGGCCCGTGCGTGCGAGTTCGCGGATCCCGAACTGTTGGAACGCATCGATTGCGTCGTTGATTTTCTGCTCGTCACCGGTGATTTCGACGGTAATGGTACGGGGTCCTGCATCGAGGGTCAGTCCATCGTACATCTGTGTGATAGCGTGGACCTTGTCCGGTTCATCGCCGTGAACTTTCAGGACGACCAATTCACGGCGAATAGCGTCATCACCGAGTTCGCGCACCGAAATGACCGGCATGAGTTTTTTGAGCTGCCGTTTGACTTGCCGGACACCCGGATCAGGTTCCTCGATAACGAGGGTTATGCGTGCACTCTCGGGGTTCGTCGTCGGTCCGACGGTGAGACTCTCAATGTTGAACTGCCGTCGGCTCACTAACCCCGACACCTTCGAGAGAACTCCCGGTTCGTGTTTGACGAGGGCAGAGATGACCGTTCGTTCTGGTTCGTGTCTGGCACCCGTCTGTGGATCGATACGGATACCGTGCTTTGAGCGCTGTCCATCGGGCATCTCCCGTGCTTCGGGACGGGGGCCGCTGAGTCCTTGACTCATAGTTGATCCTCCGAAAGCGCGAATTGAGCGTTGTTGCCGCCACTTGACACCATTGGGTAGACGTTCTCTGCGGGATCGACGTATGCATCTACGACGCTCGGACCATCGTACGCGCGGGCTGCCTGAAGCGTGTCCGCGGTGTCGTCGTAATCACGGAGCGTAAAGCCCTTCGCACCGAACGCCTCGGCCAACTTTGCGAAGTCGGGGATCCACGGATATTCGGACGCCATCCGGCGCTGCCCGAAGAAGGCATCCTGCCACTGGCGAACCATCCCGATCGCCTCGTTGTTGAGCACGATCACGGTGATATCGAGATTCTCGCGGACGGCCACGCTGAGTTCCTCGACAGTCATTAGGAACGAGCCATCGCCATCGAAACAGACGACCTCACGATCCGGAGCGGCAACCTTCGCCCCGAGCGCGGCGGGCAGTCCGTAGCCCATCGTTCCAAGCCCGTGTGAGGAGATCCACGTGTTCGGCTCGGTGAACGACCAATACTGCGCTGCCCACATCTGATGCTGGCCGACGCCTGTCGTGACGATGGCGTCATCGGGCGTGATTTCGTCCATCGCTTCGACGACGAACTGCGGCTTCAACGGCTCGTCATCGGGCGTGGCGTACGTCATCGGGTACTCCTCTTTCCACGTCACGCACTGTTCGCGCCACTCATTGGCATCGGGCGTACACGCCATCTCGGTGTGCATCTGCTCGATGACCCGCGCTGCGTCACCGATCAGTGGGTACTCGGCGTGAACGTTCTTCGAGATTTCCGCAGGGTCGATGTCGGCGTGAATGACCTCCGCATCGGGGGCGAACGTCTCGATACCACCGGTGAGACGGTCATCGAACCGGGTTCCGATCGCAAACAGACAATCACAGTGTGAGATAGCCATGTTCGCGTACCCTGTTCCGTGCATCCCGGCCCACTCCATCGATAGCTCGTGATCTTCGGGGAAACTCCCGATACCTGGCATCGTCGTGACGACCGGGATCTGATACTCGCGTGCGAAACGACGCAATGCCTCACTCGCGTCGCCTTTGATGACGCCGCCACCAGAGAGGATGAGCGGCTTCTCTGCGTCCGCGAGCACCCGTGCAGCCTCACGAACCGCTTTTTCGTCTGGCTCTTCGGTGATTTCGTGATACTCCGGCAGTGAGGCAGTGTCGGGGTCGGTGTCGGTGTCTCCGAGTGTGACATCCTTTGGAAGGTCAACGAGCGTTGGCCCGGGTCTTCCCTCACGGGCGAGCATGAACGCTTCACCGACCACGTCACCGACGGTGTCCGAATCGCCGGCGAAGTAGTTCGCCTTCGTGATCGGCCGAGTGACACCGACCGTATCCGTTTCCTGAAAGGCGTCGTTGCCAACGAGATTCGTTGGGACCTGCCCGGTCAGAGCGATGACCGGATCAGAGTCCATGTCGGCGTCAGCGATTCCGGTCGCGAGATTTGTCGCACCCGGACCAGACGTGGCCATACAAACGCCTGGAGTTCCAGTGACCTGCCCGTAGGCGTCAGCAGCGTGGGCTGCGCCCTGCTCGTGGGCCATCGTGACGTGGTTCAGATCGGAGCCCGTAGAGTACAATGCGTCGTAAACAGGCATAATCGCTCCACCCTGCACGCCGAAGAGATCCTCGACGCCAACGTTCCGTAATGCGGCCACGACCGATTCGGCTCCTGTCGTGACTACGGACTGGCGTTCGCTTGTACGCTCGTTTTCACTCTCGATTTCGGTTCCACTCTCGCTGGTGGCAGTATCTGTCGTGTGCTGTTCGTCTGTGTCGGGAACTGTTGTCGATGCGTGCTCGCTCATATATTACTCCCGACGCGATCGTGTCGTCGCGCGTCGTACATACGTGTCTGCTGTGCGTAATTGTTCGAAAGCGGTGCAATAAACGTCGAAAAATGAGGTGGTGTAGGGGCTAGTGTGCCCCTACAATAATCGCGAGAATCGCATCGCTCCCAGCAGCCGTACGCCGTGTGGCAACAGGGAGTGTCATTACCAGACGGTGCTCCGCAGTGATGATAAAACTTCCGTGAGCGGCAATTGTACGTGTGCCGTCGCTGTCGGACAGAGCAAACAGGAGAGATCATCAGTTCACACTCACCTGCTCTTTCTCTTTGGTAACGCCCACGTCACGTGCGAACTCCCGCAGTCGCTCGGTTGTGACGCGCTCTTTTTCGGCTCCTGTGTCCTTGACGCGACGGGTGATCGTGCTGACCTCTTCGGTGGTTGGTCGGAACCCCTCGTCTTCGAGGCGTTCTCGAACGGAATGTTGCCCAGTGTGCTTACCGAGCACCAGTTCTCGTTTTGCACCCACCATCTCGGGGGTCATGACACCCGGCTCGAACGTGTCCGAATTTTCGATGACGCCTGCCGCGTGAATTCCGGATTCGTGGGAGAACGCATTGCGTCCAACGACAGGTTTGTTCGCTGGAACAGTGATGTCGCTTTTTCCCTCGATCATCCGGGACAGTTCAGTGATGCGCGTCGTGTCGATGCCTGTCGTCACGTCATACAGACTCTCCAACGAGGTCACCACCTCTTCGTAGGCGGCGTTACCCGCGCGTTCACCGATGCCGTTCACGCTGACTTGTGCTTGTGCCGCACCGGCCTCGTAGCCAGCGACGGCGTTCGCAGCAGCCAACCCGAAGTCGTCGTGCGTATGCACGTCGATCTCGGCGTCGGTATGCGCACAAACGGTCTCGATGAGGTCGTAGAACCGAGTGGGCGTCGCGACACCACACGTGTCTGGAATATTGATCCAATCGACACCCGCCTCAGTGACGCCCTCGACGATATCGATCAGGAACGCCTCGTCGGTTCGTGTGGCGTCCATCGGTGAGAACATCACGTCGGCACCGGCGTCGCAGACGCGCTCTACGGACTCAATCGAACGCTCGCGGACTTCTTCTCGCGTGGCGTGCATCGAGTCTTGCAACTGCACGTCGCTCGTGCTTGCAAACACGTGGACTAGCCCAACGCCCGAATCGAGCGCAGCGTCAATATCTTTCTCGACGACGCGGGCCAACCCGCAGACAGTCGTATCTGTACTTTCGGCAATGTCACGGACGGCCTCGAACTCCGCATCAGAGTTGACAGGGAACCCGGCTTCGATGACGTGTGTCCCCATCTCGTCCAACAGCGCCGCTATCTCTCGTTTGTCGTCGTACGAGAACGATGTGCGCGGCGACTGCTCTCCATCACGGAGCGTCGTATCGAAAACTCGTGCGTGACCGATTTCAGAAGTGGAATCTAACGTGCCCTGGAAGAACTCGACCCGCCGGCGACGCCGACGTGTCCTCCGTGCTTTGGGTCATGTGCATTCGTCCAATACTGGACTCTGCATATAAGCCTATCCCTCACGGAGAATACTGCTTCCCACACCACAGTGCCAGATCACCAAAACCGCATGACGTAATCGTCATCAAGGTCGTTGGAACACCTAATACATATCCCTACAATGGGGACGATCGACGAGCATCACCTCGCGTTCGTATTTAAATTTTCAAAGTTTTATTGCCGGAATTAATTATCAGCTATGTGGCGCGCGCTCACCGATCACATACTAGGATACTATCAGATGACATCCAAATAACAACTCATGTGGTTTCGTGAGAAACCAGCAGAGATCGTAGACAGACAACAAGCGTGAGAAGACCAAAACGACTCAATCGTCTGGGGAGCGTTTTTATTTCACGCCCGAGTGTGGCGAGTATGGAGGAATTCGATCTCGATCTACTAGCTGCCGAGGATCAATTGGACGAAGAAGATGCAGACAATCGGATCATCCTCGACGTACTCGACGGAACGACGCCGCCTGCCGAATGGATCGGCGCCATTCGAGAAGGGTTCGTACTCGTTCTCGCGATCGAAGGTGACCTAAACGAACTCGCCGCTGAATTCGCGCGCAAGATCAAGGATATGGGTGGTCATCTCGTTCACTTCCGCGGGTTTTTGATTGTCACTCCACCAGGTATTCACGTCGATATGGATCGACTAGGGTAACGGGAAGCACGAGCAAGAGAGATCGGACACGTAGTTCACGTCTCACACCCTCATGTTTCGATTTTAGTTCACACGAGTGTCACGTAGTGGCCGTCGGGATCCGTTACTCGAATTCCTGTGTCGAGTCGCTCGACAGACGCGGGTCGGTCGATTCGATCGAGCAGTGCTTCTGGTGTTTGATCGCCCGTACCGAGTCCGAGGTCGACGTGGACACCACCCCGAGCGTCGGCGATCCCCAGTTGTGGTTCCCAGAGTTCGAGATCGAACGAGCCAGTCGTGAGACGTATTCGCTGGCGATCGCTCCCACGATCGACGACTGTGAATCCGAGCGACGTATAAAACGACTCGGCACGGTCGAGCGATTCGACCTCCAAAACAACTTCGAAGACACCCGTGATGCCCCGCCCACTCACACCGGATTCGCGTTCTCGCTCGTTCGTTCCCTCTCCCTTGCTTTCACTTTCAGCGTTTGTATTTGCTGTCTGTCCGATTTCGACGCAGTTGCCTTCGGTATCGTAGAAGTACAGTGACTTCGTCTCGCCGAATTCGTATTCCGCGAGATCGAAGTGTTGAGAGAGGCGATTCCACCAGTCGCTGTATTCGTGTGCCGGCGTCGAGAACGCGTAGTGGGTGTGCAACCCGCCACGAGGGACACCGCTCGGGCGCCGGAGCACGATTTCTGTCTCTCCCGCCGTGAGAACGGCTTCAGTGTCGGTCTTGCGGACAGCTGGAAGATCGAGGTGTCGTTGGTAGAACGACAGCGCTCGGTCGAGATACTTGACTTCGAGGGCAAGCCATCTGAGTGACAGCGACATATGACTAATATGAATCTCATCAACCATATATTATTCACGTTCTAACGTATCTGAAGATGATCATATAGCAACACGAACCTATCGACGGTGACGAAAAATAGAGATCATCTACGATGGAATTTACGCTCTCGACCAGACGCTGTGATTGTTGCATACAGGCGACTACAATCTGTTCCTCACAGGGCCACACCCAGTCAAATGAGCTATTGACGGGAGAGTTTGATGCCGCGAGCGATGGTGTAGATGAGTATGCTAGCAATCCCTGTAATCACGAATATCCATCCAAGCATATTACCAATCCACCAGAGGATACTTCCGGGACTGTAGTATCCGATGTTCGGGATTCCGGCGAAACCGATGAGGGCAAGCGTTCCCCAGAAGAGAAGGATAGCCGCAATTCTTTTTCCATCTCTGAGCAGTTCTCGGAGATCTATCGCAGCGGGACCAGATTCAGCTGTCATGAATTAGCCGATGAATTGCACCGAACAAGTGTGTTATCTTAGCGTTTCCCTGATGTAAATAATGACTCACGCATCTATCCGACGCTCGTCATCCACTGGAGTATCGAACTACTGATATTTTCGACAGGGCCATTCTGAACAGACTCGAATCTGTTCACGCAGTCTCATTCGGAAGAGATCCGAAGACAACAACGCTCTGTCGCGTCTCAATCTGTTGCAGTGATCGGACCAACAGGACCGCTATAGAGACCACCACCACCATCTCCGTCGTAGACGCGCACCGCGAGCACGTTCTCGCTGCCGAAATTGATCGTCTCCGGCTGGGCCGTGTACCGTCTGGCTTCCGACCAAGCCGTCTCGTAGCCGTTCTCAGGGAACGACCCGGTTTGTCCGATTTTCGTCCCATTGAGGAACGTCTCATCCACGTCGTCGATTTTCCCGGCTGGAAGTTCGAGCGCGTGCCCGCTCCATTCAGTTGGCACGGAGAAGCGCTTGCGGAACCACCCGTACACCTGATTTTCGGTGTAATCGGAGTGATCTTCCCAGTTCGCGGGCAGCGTGACCGACGTCCACCCGCTGTCGTCGAGCCCCGGTTCTTTCCACGACGAATCATCACCGCGATGGAACAGCCACTCGCCCGCAAGCGAAATCTGTGGCACCGTCAGCAAGCGTGGCGGGAGGCTGTCTACAGTCACCTCGAAGATTCCGGCGTCTCCAACGCGCTGCTCGAAAGAGACGCGTGTTTTCGTGCCGGGCTGTAGCGAGACCGTCTCAGTCTCGATCACGTTGTCGTTGATTTTCAACGGGACGTCGATGTCTGTTGGCTTGCCACCCGTGTTCCGAACGATTGCGCTCACATCGAGCTGTCCAGCTTCATCGTCGAAATCGACCGTCAAGTCGCCGAACGAATCCGCACTTGCGAACGCGTACGGGAGAGTGCGACGCGAGAGTGCCATCGGAGATTCATCGCCGGTTATCGGACGGAGACCAACCACGAACGAGAACGGACCATCCGGAACGACGCGGTATTCGGGGAGCGTCTGGATCGGTGTTCCGCCCACGCCAGTAACAGCGTGATCGAGATTGAGCGTCACGGCATCACTATCCTCTAGTTGGTACGTGAACAGCGCCCGATCGAGATTCTCGGGCGCGATGTGATGTGTGCTGACGTTCAGACTAGAATGTCCGAACACAGCAACACCATCGCTTCCGTCAGTGAGGGTCGCCCACCGAACGTCCGACTTGTTTCCGTAGTCTTGCGGGCGGACGTAGGGGACATACTGCTCTTCGACCGTCCCACCATAGACACCGGTTTTCATCCCAGTCTTCCGATCGGGATACGTTTCGTGGGGGCCACGTCCGTACCAGTCGAACTGCTGGAGTGAATCTTGAAGCCCGAGCTGAACGCCCACGCGACCGATCCAACTCGAAATCGCTTCTTTCAGTGCATCGTTCGGTGTTGCACGAACTCCCAGCAGGATATCGCCGGTCCCGAGCACGTGATAGAGATAATCCGTTGCAAAGGCCGCATCCTCACCGGGCGCAGAGACCGTCGTCTCGAAGTGGATGCGCAGTACCTGATCGGCAATGGATTCAACCGAGACAGATTTCACCGTGTGATCGAGTCTGTCGAGTCCAGCAGCACGCCACTCTTCGACTTCGGCCGATCCCCAGCTGACGTTTTCGTTCGAGATTGGCGTCCGCCAAACGTTGAACCGAGGACCACGCCCACTCACGAGCAGTTCCCGTCCGTCGTGTTTCATCGACGTGAGTCCACTCGTCTTATCGAACGTGTACTCGAATCCAGATCCACTGACTGTGATTGTGTCTGTTGTACTCATAGGTTTCCAGAATTAATTGTTCACCGAGATATCCGGCATCTCCGAGATCTGTTCGAGAGCAGGGGTTGGAACGTCGAACGGTAGTTCGAACTGCTCGAAGGCGATCTCATGGCCCGCATCGGCGTACCACGTATTCTCAGCGAGGTGGAAGCTGACGACGAGCCAGTAGTCCGCGCCGGGTTCGAGTTCCGGCTGATCAAAAGGAATCTCGACTGTGGTTGTGTCGTTCGGTTCAAGTTCGATATCGAGTGATCCCTGTTGGAGAGTGTCACCGTCCGCGCGCAGCTGCCACTGCGTTTCGAGGGCAGAGAGATTCGTAAAGTTGTAGCGGTTGGTGACCTCCACGAGACCAGCAGCGAGATCAGCCCCGCGCAGCCGAACCGGCTGATGAGCTTTTTTCAGCTGCCAGAGTTCGGGCCGGGGAACGCGGTCTGCGTCGACGAGACCGTTACAGCAGAACGGATCGACGCCGTACGAACGGAAGGTGCCGTCGGTCTCGAACGTCTCGAAATCGAGCCAGAGCACGGCACTGCTTCCGGGATCAGAACTACCCAGCTCGTTGGCCGAGAGACCTCGATCGTGGATGGCTGCCCGTCGGTAGCGAGCGTTCGAGAGCCAGCCCTCCCAGTTCGCCCGGTGTTTGTCCGCGTTCCGGCCGATGTTGACCGGCCGTGGATTGTGATTGATACTGCCGTCGTGTGGGGTCGATGCCAACTGCGTGCCGTCCACGTAAAGACGTAGTTCGCTTCCGGTGTGAACGCCAGCGACGTGGTGCCAGTTCCCGTACCAACCGTCAGGGACGGTCGATTCGGCGGTGACCCACTCTTCGTCGGGATCGTAGACGAAGAACTGGAGTGTCGACTCATCGCTCATCTTCAATCCGTACTGAGTGTCACCCTTTGTGAGGAAGGCGTCCGACCCGGTCCACGGCTGCCGGGGCTGCACCTCGATTTCGAGGGTTAGCCCAGACTCTGTGACGTCGAGGCTCGGATCGCGGTACAGTTCGACCCAGTCATCGAGTCCCGAAAGCTCGACTGCCGATCCTCCTTTCGCATCAACCACAGTTGGTTTACCGTGGAAGACGCCGTCATTTCCGTATTCGGTAGCATCGGGTGTAGTGGTGTGTTTCTCGTCGAGCCGTTGATTCACCCAGTCCCAGATGAAGCCACCCTGCAACTGATCGTGTTCCTCGATCTCTTCCCAAAATCGCTCGACGAGACCGAGGCTGTTTCCCATCGCGTGATTGTACTCGCCCATGACGGCCGGGCGCTGTTCGTCTTCATCATCGGCAATGTCGACGAGATCGGAGGGGCTGATGTACCGCGGACCGATAACATCTGCGTAGGGAGCGACGCCACCGTTGTTTGCCTGGTGGTATAAGAACCTGGTTGGGTCGACGCCCTTTCCCGCATCGCCGTCGCTGTCCAAATCAGTCCCCTCGACGTACTCGGCCATGTCGAAGTGTGCTGGACCGAGACCGGCTTCGTTCCCGGTGCTCCACATGAAGATGCTGGCCTGATTCTTCCACTGCTGAATCATCCGTGCGAATCGATCCATGAACTGCGCATGAAACGCTGGGTACTCATCGACGAGTTCGGGATTCTGGTGCGTTTCGACGTTGACCTCATCACACACGTAGAAGCCGAGTTCGTCTGCGAACTCGTAGAACTCGGGACCGCGCGGATAGTGCGAATTCCGGAGTGCGTTGATATTGAACTGTTTCAGCCGCTCTAGCTCTTCGCGCCGCATTTCCTCGGTCATGGTTCGACCGAGTTCAGGGTGGTGTTCGTGGTGGTTGACGCCCTTGAAGTCGACCGGTTCGCCATTGACGTGGATCTGGCCGTCGAGGATCTCGTATTCGCGGAATCCAAACTTCGCAAGCTGGGCTTCAGTGGACGACCGCGATCTGAGCTGTCGGAGTTCGAACCCGACGCGGTATAAGTTCGGATGTTCTGCAGACCACTTCGAAGGGGATGCAACATCAATCGAGAAAGAGACGCCAACGCTGTCTCCCGCCGGCACGTCGATGGTGGTTGAGGTCGTCTTCACGCGCCGATAGTTAGGATCAAAGAGGTGGGTTCGAAGTTTGTACGTTCCCGCACTGTCAGCGTAGTTCGCAACTTCGGCGTCCACGTGGAGCGTTCCGTTCTCGTAGTTATCGTCAAGACTGGGACGAAGGAAGTAATCGCGGAGGTGAGCGTTTGGCGTCGAGTACAGTGAAACGTCACGGAAGATCCCCGCAAAGTGCCACATATCTTGATTTTCGAGGTAACTTCCGTCGGACCAGCGGAAGACTTGGACACCGATTTCGTTCTCACCGGACTGAAGAGCAGCAGTAACGTCGAACTCTGCGGCAGTCATCGATCCTTTGTCAAAGCCGACGTAGTCGCCATTGATCCACACGAAGTACGCGGATTTCACGCCATCGAAGCGAAGAAACGTCCGACGGTCGTCCATCCATCGATCTGGCACTGTGAACGTCCGCTGGTACGTTCCAACCGGGTTGATGTCGCTTGGGACGGACGGCGGATCGTACGGGGAGAGATCGAGGGTGATGTTTCGGTACATCGAGTGACCGAAGCCGTCGGCTTGCCAGACGCTGGGAACTGTGGTAGTGTCCCACGAACCAACCGTGTCGAATTCGCTGGGTGCGTTCGCTGGATTGAGCGCCCAGTGGAAGTTCCAATTTCCGTTCAACGACTCGAAATACGGGGACTGCTGCCACCGTTGGAGCGGTGATTTGTTCGCTCGATCGTGAGCGAGTGCCGATCTAACCGAGAGGTACGGAACTGTCGGGACGTGGCCCGATTCCTGATTCTCTTCGATCAACTCGGGATTCTCGATATACTCCTCGAGAGGAATATCACCAGGGGACATCGACGGCGTCACCGATGTCGGTGCTGCCGACCCACATTCACTCAGTCCGGGAAGGAGTGCGATACTACTGGTTGCCAGAAATGTCCGACGCGTCATATCGAGCGTCGAGCGTTCCGTGGAGTCGTCTGGGTTCGGAGTTATGTCACTCATGTATATAGTACTTCAACGCTATACCAAATATTAACTCACAACGATATATTTTAAATATTGTTATCAAAATAATTCAATTTTCATATTCGATAGTGCAAATAGCTTAGGGTCGAAGTGTTCTGCTGATGTTCGAGAATAACGAGCGGAGCTGTTCGCTCTCGGGTGAAAACGGAGTGGAGTTAGTTGGGAAAAATGCTCTCAGGAAGATACGCCGAAACCGTCCAGTTCGGTTGGTCAACGACTTCGTTGATTTTGAGGTCGACAATCGCCGAGCAGAGAATATACGCTTTGGCACGCGAAAGCCCGCGTTCGTCGTGGAGGTGCTCGATCATCTGTCGGACAGCCTTCTTTGTAGCTGTCATCAGATCCTCATCAATTCCAGTTGTGCCGTACATCGGTTCGTCTATCCCGGTTGGTGTGTACGGTCCAGTCGTCTCGAACTGCGGTTGGCTGATATCCATGTCTGATCGGATGTCGAAGCGTGCAGTGACGAACATCGGTGCTTCGACGCCCGTGACGCAGACCTCACCATCTCCCTGTGCAGCGTGACAATCTCCGACTGAAAAGAGCGCATCATCGACAGCGACTGGTAAGTAGAGTGTCGAGCCAGCCGTCAGATGTTTCACATCCATGTTGCCCCCGACCGAACGTGGCGGGAGTGTGTCGTGTTCACCCGCCTCCTCTGGTGCGACACCGATCACACCCGGGAATGGATCGAGTGGGATGTCAATGTCGTTCACGAAGTGTCCCACGTCGCCCTCAAGATCCCAAATGTGAA
Organism: Halocatena marina; assembly: GCF_025913575.1. Classification (NCBI taxonomy): domain Archaea; kingdom Methanobacteriati; phylum Methanobacteriota; class Halobacteria; order Halobacteriales; family Natronomonadaceae; genus Halocatena; species Halocatena marina. The sequence goes on from NZ_CP109785.1 coordinate 2,546,445, forward strand.
GCCCCGGATCCGAAAACTCCTCAGGGAGCAATCCGAGATCCATCTCTCCAGGGAAGAATACGTTGTATCCCCACCCCTTGTGCTGGAACGCGAGCAGTTCGACAGCGAGCACGTCACCCGGTTGCGCTCCTTCGACGGCGACCGGCCCAGTCAGTGGATGGACGGGGTCGAAGCTCACGCTGGGAACGTCCGCAGCTGTCGTCTGTACATCGATCTGACCATCCACGGCGTCACGGCACTCGAAGCGGACGACGTCGCCCTGCTCGACCGTGAGGACCGGATCGAGGCTGTTATCCCACACACTGTGGATGTTTTCGTCCGCATCACTCAGTCGATGATCGACGGTGTATCCGTGATCGTGGTGTGTCATACGCCATCATCTAACGTGGCAACAAGGCATAAATCCACGTTCTAACACGCTACCACAGCAATCAGATCAGTACGTCTTTCCGAACGATTGTTCTATTATGAACGTGAGCACGATCATAACTGTTGACATTCCCGCCGACGAGTTCGCGCTTCAGGAGACGCTTGAATCTGTTTCTGATATCGAATTCGAAGTCGAGCGTGTGGCCGCACACGAGGGTGACAGCGTGACACCGTATATTTGGGTCACGTCCGATGTCCTCGATCAAGTAGACGAAGCGTTCGAAAATGATCCCAGCATTAGACACGCTGAATTGCTGGAAACGGTCGACGGATCGTGGCTCTATCGCATGGACTGGATTGAGAAAATTGAACTCATTACGTACATGCTGACAGAAGAAGAGGCGACCGTGATGGATGCATACGGACGAGAAGATCGGTGGACGCTTCGAATTCTCTTTCCCAAGCACGATGGACTGTCACGGACCAATGAGTTCTGTGAGAACGCTGAGCTGACATTTACTGTCAAAACAATCCACGAAATGGAGGCTAACCGACATGGTCGCTTCGGGCTGACTGAGAAACAACACGAGACGCTACAGACGGCGATCGAGAACGGATTTTACGACATTCCACGGAGCGTGACCATCGACGAACTCGCGGGCGAACTCGATGTTACTCACCAAGCGATCTCCGAGCGACTCCGACGTGCACATCGAAACCTCGTGCAGGACGCGCTGCTTCTCGGACCACCGAGAGACGCAAACTGACACAGTTGAAACAGAGCGCAGGAATGTGCAGGCCCAAGCATCAGTTTGGTGTCGGTCGAACGGTGTCTGTGAATTACGAAGCGTTCATAGAGAACGTCGAGAGCCGGTCAGATCTCGACTCACGAAAGGAAGCAGTGACAGCCGCTGACGCGACGCTACAGACGCTCAGTCAGCGTATTTCTCGGGGAGAAGCAACTAATCTCGCCAAACGACTCCCTGACGAACTCGCCGACTCGGTGACCACAGACGAGACCGAGAGTGCCGAAGAGTTCTCAGCTGATGTATTCGTCGAACGAGTCCAAACCTACGAACAGGAGCACACGACACTCGATGCGGCTCACGCCGATCGACATGTACAGGCGGTCCTCGAAAGCCTCTCAGAAGCGATCAATCGCAACGAATGGCGCAGTGTGCGATCGCAACTGCCATCCGACTATGGATCTCTCTATGAAACGAATTGATAGCACGTCGTTATCATATGCTGGAATAGCGCTGTACTGAAGTTTCCCTTCCAGAATATAGGAGAAACCAGAAACAATCGCCCACGGAACGGCCCTGTTCAGTATCTTTAAGAACGGAGGTGTATTTGTCTTGGCTCATGTTGGGTGATGCGATCGCGTTCCCGAAGGCGCGGGAGGGATGGCTACGAACGATCGCAGTCGGCGGATTGTTGTTCGTTACATCGGTTTTCGTGCTGCCGTTACTGTTTCTTCTTGGCTACTCTGTTCGAGTAATCCGGACGGGAGTTGCTGGCGAGACAACGCCACCGACGTTCGAAAAATGGGGTGACCTTCTCGTAAGCGGCTTGAAGCTGTTCACCATACAGCTCATTTACGCGATCGTCGCTCTCTTCAGTCTCACGTTCTCTGCACTCTGTCTCGCACTTCTCCGTCCAGAACTAGCACAAGCGGCCCAAACAGATGCACAGACACCGGAGGCGGTGTCGAATATGCAATTCTCAGCACCTGAACTGACTGTTGTTCTGGTCGCGTATCTTCTTCTCTTCTTGATCGCGTACGTATCACTCGCAGCGACAGCGAGGTTCGCAGAAGAGGACCGATTCAAAGCCGCATTCGAGTTCCGGACCGTCGTTAGAACTGCACTCACGAGCGAATTCTTCGTCGGCTTCGTGCTCTTTCTGGCAGTTGGACTCGTTCTTGGAACGGTCGGTATCATGCTATCGTGGATGATCGTCGGCCTTTTCCTCATATTCTACACATATGTCGTCGCATCCTACCTCATCGGCCGAGGCTACGGGAACGCCAACAAGACAGACAACCCACAGACTGCCCGCAGCGGGACATAACACAATAGAGCATTGGGTAGCATGTTTCAGCTCGTCCACAGATCCGGCTTTGTAATTGAATGATTATTTGAATCGTGATCGGCAGATCAGGACGACCACAGCCTCGTTTTCGGAAGCACCAGCTCTTCGAATCAGATTCCACGAGTGCTGATCGTCGAATCGAGGAAGGACCCGTATCGAGAACAGTAAGCACTTGATGCTCTCGCTGGTAGTTCCACTATGCGAATCGCCGACCGGCAGCGGGTCGAGGGTGGACACGAGCGTATCACGGTCGTGCCCGAAAGCCTCGACGATCTCTGGCATCTCTCGAATGTTCTTGAACCCGGCGACGCGGTCGGGGGCGACACGCACCGCCGCGTCAGACGCGACGACGACCAGCTTCGGGATACAGGAGGCGAGCGCGAGCACATGTACGTCACGATCGAAGTCGATGATGTCGAATTTGCGCGGTTTGCGAACCGTTTGCGCGTCTCTGGAACCATCTCCGACTGTTCGCGTGAGGACCAGCTCGGTTTCCACCACACGCTGAACGTCGAGGAGAACAACGAGATCGAGATCACGAAGCGGTGGAAGCCCGACCAGCTTGAGCGGCTTACGGAAGCCGTCGAAGCGAGTGAGAACCCAGATGTCGCTATTGCGACCGTCGAGGAGGGAGCGGCTCACGTCCACACAGTCGCCCAGTACGGCGCCGAAGAGCGAACGTCCCTTACTGGCCCAACCGGGAAGGGAGAGTACGCACGGTCACGGACTGAACTCTTCTCCGAACTGACAGCGGTGCTATCGCGGATGAGTGTAGACGCGATTATCCTCGCTGGACCGGGCTTTACGAAACAGGACGCATACAAACACATCGAGGAGAACGCACCTGACCTCGCGGAGCTAATCACGATGGTGGATACGAGTTCGGTGGGTGACCGTGGCGTCCACGAGGTGTTGAAACGGGGCGCGGTCGAAGACGTGCAGGCAGAGACGCGCATCGCTCGCGAGGCCGAACTCATCGATCAGTTGATGCAGGAGATCGCGCAAGGAGCACAGGCGACCTACGGGATCGATGGCGTCGCCGAAGCCGCCGAGTACGGAGCAATTGAGACGCTGCTCGTCGTCGATGATCGCCTGCGCGAAGAGCGCGGCGGTGACGGTAAGTGGGATCGTAGCGTCAACGCGCTCCTCGAAACGGTCGATCAGAAAGGTGGAGATATCGTCGTGTTCTCGGGTGAATTCGATCCCGGTGAACAGTTGCACAACCTCGGAGGAATCGCTGCTCTTCTCCGCTATCGCTTGGAGTGAGCGGTTCTTAGCTGCAAGAGCGTGAGGAGACAGCGGAGATGGAATCTACATTCTCTCTTGCCACTCCTCGCGGAGTAGTCCGTACCAGTGGATATCGTGGTACTCACCTCGGAACCACGCTGCCTGCCGGAGTGTGCCTTCGTGCTCGAATCCCAGCGACTCTAACAGATTGATTGAAGCGTCGTTGAAACTACCAGAACGAGCGCTCACTCGCCGAAGATTCCGATCCTCGAACGCGTACTGTATCATACGCGCGGCAGCGTCGGAACCGTACCCTTGGCCGTGATGTTCGGGCGCGAGCCAGTAGGCGAGTTCTGCAGCACGCGATCGAACCGTCTCATCCGGCCCGTACTGGGATCCCGTCAGTGAGATGATTCCCAGCGGTTCCGCACCGTCACAGACGAGACACTGCACGCCATCTGCATCTGAGATCACGCGTTCGAAGAACTCAGCGCCTTGCTTGCGGTTCATCGGGTTGATATCGAGCGCGGCACGCCAGACACGAGGGTCGTTCATACAGCGTTGGATGAATTCGATGTCTGCTTCTTCTGCCGGTCGGAGGGTTATCGTTTCTCCCTCCAGAAAGATTGGTCCTGGCATACTGCATCATGTTACTTGGCGGGGAAAACACTGACGCGGGCGTGTATTCTGCTGTCATTCACCACAAGTCGCACGTGGTCATCACCCACGACGAGCACGACCGAGTCGACTGTAAGGGAGATTACGGAAGTGCAAGGAGAAAGCCCCGTGCTTTAGCGCGGGGATGGATCCGACACTACCTTCCACGAACCACCGTCGATAGCATGGCCTGATATTCTAATAGTTTCTTAAGATAGCGTATTCAATTACAGCTGTAATGGTCACGGTGACTGTCACCGCGAAGTTCCACAACCCATCCCTCTCACGGAGGAAAGAGTGGCAACGCGCTACTCGCCTCTACCGTGACACCAAGCAATTCTGTATCGACGGATGGGAGAATGGCGACTTCGGGAAGTCCGTGACCACTGCCAGCATCGACAACAACCTCTACTCGGCTATTCAGAACCAAGCCATCCGAGAGGCGAAATCCGACCACACCAAGGACGGAGAGGTTCGCTACCGAGAGAGTCAACCGTTCGCCGTCAACAACCAGAATTGGGAAATCGACACGACCGAAAACGGCACAGTCGTCGTCGGCTTCCCGTGCGTCTCTCAATGATAGTACACGCCTATCGAAGTGTACGACGAGATTGCCGACCCCGTAGACCGAATGGTCGAAGGGGACGCCAAGAAGACACGGCTTCAAGTGTACCGACGTGGGGACGACTGGTACTGTACGTTCAACGCCGAGTACGACGCCGACACGTCGGGTGAGACGCCCATCGGTATCGATATTGGTGAACGGCATATCCTCGCTGTGACGGCCTACGGTGAAGGTGAGTCTATGCTGGTGTCGGGTGGTGAGGCGAAGTACGTTCGACGCAAATATCGTTCCCTACGCGATTCGCTTTCGGAAGCGGGTGCGCTTCGCGCACGCAACCGTGTGGGTGACAAAGAACAGCGTCGAATCAAAGATCTGAATCACAAACTCTCCCGTCGTCTCATCACGTTCGCGGAACAGTTCGAGAACCCCGTCATTCGGATGGAAGACCTCGAAGGTGTCCGTGAGAATAGTTCGTGGTCGGGCGTTCACTCATGGCACTTCCATCAACTCCAACAGTTCATCACATACAAAGCCGAACGCGCAGGCATTCGCGTCGAGAAGGTTGACGCCTACCACACCAGCCAGCGATGTTCGGCGTGTGGTTCGATGAGAACCCGTGATGGCGACTACTTTTCCTGTTCGGAGTGCAACCATGGACGACACGCCGACCTGAACGCTTCGGAGAATATCGCACAACGGGAGGGAGAACCATGCACGGGCTAATGGGACGAGTCGAACCGTGCTACCTCGCTGGTTGAATAGCCAGCCGTCGGTGACGCCTGTAGATGACAGGGAGGAAGGCCCCATTGACAGGGCTGGACGCGCTGTAACGCACACCGTTGGTCACAACTCGGTGGCAACCTTCGACAGGTCACGCGAAAGCGTACTTGAACCCGAGGAAACGCGCAACCTGAATATCCACTTCGTGGAATCCTCGCCCTTTAGGGCGGGGGGATGTCAATCGTGTGATCGAACAGCGACTCGCAGTCCATCACGCGCGAACTGAACCTCACCTTCGTAGTGTTTGCCGATCGAGTCGAGCATCGCTTCGTGTCGGTCGTCGGTGTGCGGGTAGAGATGCGTGAGGAACACGCGGTCGATATCCTGTCCGTCCAGCGTTTCTCCGAGTTGCGACGGTGTCGGATGGTTCGATACGTCGATCTCGTCGGGAAACGAGCAGTCGTGTGCGAGCAGAGTAGATCCATCGGCGAACGCTGCCAGATCGTCGAATGCCTCCGAATCTCCGCTGAACGTGAAGACGTTACCATTCTCCTCGAACCGATACGCGAGACAGTACATGGAGTGTCGCGTCTTCATCGCCCGCACGTCGTATCCACAGAGCGAGAACGATCCCGGCTCGATCACGCGGACAGTGAGATCGACCGCATCCTGCATGTACTCGTGAACAGAGAGGAGACCATCAACGAGATCGTCAGTTCCGGGCGGGCCGACAATCTCGAGGTCCTCCTCACCTGCGAGCCAGCGCGCCTTGATGAGCGGAAAGAGATCCGAGACATGATCGAGGTGGTGGTGAGTGAGGAGGACGGTCGAGATGCCCTCGTAGCCGACATCGGTCCGAGAGAGAGCGTGGAGCACACCGCTCCCACAGTCAACGAGGAGCGGCTCTGAACGCTCAGAACCAGTAGACGTGGTATGCTCGCTCGTGGCGTCGGGTTCGAGCAACAGACCGGTCTGGAATCGCTCGCCAGTCGGGAGCGCACTCCCCGTTCCGAGGAACGTAACGTACATACGGTTTCAGTTTCAGTGCGAGGCGAATCAACTTACCGCCAGGATTCAAAGCACGGGTAGTCGATGGGGAGACGAGTGTTCGCCGACGAGGATTTCTCGTACGAATTCGAGTTCGAGTTCGAATTTGAATTTGAATCCGGTTCCGAGTCTGCGTCTGAGTCCGAGTTTGATCCGTCAGCCGTCGAGATCGATGATTGGGCGGCCTTTGATCTGCTGGAGCCCGCTGTTCAAGAGTGGTGGGTCGAGCAGTTTGGCGAATACATTCCCGACAACGGTGGATTTTTCACGCCACCACAGAAGGAAGCCATTCCGCTCATCCACGATCGAACGAATGCGCTCATCTGCGCCCCGACGGGGAGTGGAAAGACACTCGCCAGTCACACCGCCATTGTCAACGAGTTATACCGCCGCGAGCGCGAATCGGGGCTCGAAAACAGCGTTTATTGTCTGTACGTCTCACCGCTGCGCTCGCTCGCAAACGACATCCATCGGAACCTCGAAGTACCGCTCGACGGGATTGCCGCACGGAGCGACCACGACATCGAGATTCGTCACGCGATTCGCCACGGCGATACCGACGATGCAGAACGCCAGCGGATGCTCAAAGAAACGCCGCACATCCTCAACACCACACCCGAGACGCTCGCCATCCTGCTCAACGCGCCGAAGTTCAGAGAGAAGCTCACAACGGTCGAATACATCATCGTCGATGAGATCCACAGTCTTGCTCGCAACAAACGCGGAACCCATCTTGCGGTGAGTCTCGAACGGTTAGAAGAGCTGTGTGAGACCCAACCGACGCGCATCGGGTGTTCTGCGACCATCGAACCGCTCTCGACGATGGGCGAATTTCTCGTCGGACGTGAGGACGGCACCCCAAGAGAGTACGAAATCGTCGATGCACGGTTCGTCCGCGAGTTCGATCTCGAACTCACGTGTCCGACAGCGGATCTCACTGCTACCTCACCGGACGTACTCACGGATCGCTTCTACGATCAGTTGCACGATCTCATTCAATCGCATACGAACACTCTCGTGTTCACCAACACTCGATCCGGGGCAGAACGGGTGTTGTACAATCTGCAAGAGCGGTACGGCTACACCGACGAAAATGCCGGCTGCCACCACGGATCGCTTGGTGCAGAAAAGCGCCGGAAGATCGAGGAGAAGCTAAAGGACGGAGCGCTCGATGTAGTCACGACATCGACGAGTCTCGAGTTGGGAATTGATATGCCCGACATCGATCTCGTGGTACAGGTCGGTTCGCCAAAGTCAGTCGCTGCACTCCTCCAGCGAGTCGGGCGTGCCGGACACCGCCTCGGACAGACCGTTACTGGACGGGTCATCGCGCTCGATCGAGATGAGATGATCGAATGCGCAGTGATGCTCAGGAAGGCGAAAGGCGGATTCGTCGATCGGGTGTTCATCCCAGAGAATCCACAGGACGTCGCCACACAACACGTCTACGGCATGGCGATCAACGAGATTCGCCCCGAAGCGGAGGTCCGCGCTGTCCTCCAGCGCGCGTACCCATACCGTAACTACAGCGACGAACTGTGGGAGTCACTCGTTCGCTACCTCACCAGTGGATACGACGGGTTGGAGGACAGAAATGTCTACCCGAAGATCTGGCGCGACACGAATGATCCACCCGACGGTGAATACCATTACGAGGAGTATCCTGTTGGAGAGACACTCATCGGCAAACGCGGACGGCTCGCACGCGTCATCTACATGACGAACATCGGGACGATCCCCGACTCGTTCACCTGCAATGTAGTCAGTAGAGACGGTGATGAGTGGGTCGGACAGCTCGACGAGGAGTATCTCGACACACTCGATGCGGGTGATGTATTCGTCCTTGGTGGCTCCCACTACGCGTATCGGTATCGTCGCGGATCGAAGGTATACGTCGATCCAACTGGAAAGCGGCCGACGGTTCCGTCGTGGTACTCCGAACGCCTCCCGCTTTCCTACGATCTCGGGGGTGAAGTTCTCGCGTTCCAGCACGAGCTTCTCGAAACGATGGAACAGGGAGGACCGCCGGCCGTGCGCAGATGGCTCCGCAAACGGGAGTTCCCACTCGATGAGAACAGCGTTCGAGCGATTACACGGCTGTTCGACCAGCAGTTTCGCTACGCTGGCCCGGACAGTATTAGCACTGAGTCACGACTGTCCATCGAAATCGAATTCGACCGCGAGGAGTACCGGCGCTACTACCACATCCACTCGAACTACGGCCGACGGTTCAACGATGGACTGTCGCGGCTGCTTATTCACCGGTGTTCACAGACGACCACAGAGGATATCGCCAGCGCTGTCGCTGACAATGGATTCACGCTCTCGATGCCGCTGAATCGGAAGATCGATCTCGTTGGGATCATCGAGCACATTGAACCGGACGAGGTACGCACTGAGCTCCGAGATGCACTCGATGGAACGGATCTCCTCAAGCGTTATTTCCGCATCAATGCGACGCGTGCACTGATGATCCTGAAACGATACAAGGGACACGAGAAATCGGCAAACCAACAGCAGGTATCGAGTGAGATGCTCCTCGGCTTTGCCGATCAGCTTCCGGAATTCGCCGTCATGGAGGAGACGTACCGCGAGATCATAGAGGATAAGCTCGCTGTGGAAGCCATAGAGGACGTGCTCGGACAGATACAGCGCGAGGAACTGATGGTACACAGCCAGCGGGTCGATTCACCGACGCCGCGAGCGTTCGGGCTCGCAACGCTCATGGCGAGCGACGCGGTGATCGCAGAAGACGAATACGAAACGCTGCGCTCGTTTCACGAACGAGTACTGCGCGAGATCGAAGACGGAGACTCGATGTAAGAGCCGAATCCGACTGCGGACCCCCGTTTATCGCTGGCCGAGGGATAGTGATACTTCTGTATGACGACGCCACGACTGCTCAAAGCATTCGTCGTTCACGGCGATCTCTCCAGAGAAACTTCGGAGAATCTACTCGGTCAAATCAGCCGAGTCCGAAGCTGGAACAGCACTGCCTACGTCCAGCAGACCACGCACCTGTTTGATTGACTGCATTGGTGTGTCTCGGTTCATTCTATAGCTCAGAGCGTTTGATGAGCGCATAGAGGACGAGACCTCCGAGAATAACGCTCACGTACACCTCCACGCCTGCAAACAGCCGAGCGAGTGTTCCTTCGGGAGCGATCCCGCCGTACCCGATCGTGAGGAAGGTGATGTAGCTAAAGTGGATATTATCGTAGAGAATCGCTAAGCCTTCTGGGGTCGTGAGCTGTCGGAGCGATTCAAGCTGACCAGCGCTCGTCCGGAACAGCTCACCACCAAACGCAAACAGGAGTGCTGGGAAAAAGGGTGCAATCAGGAATACGGCGATAATCCGGACGAGCCGCATCCCGTGGCCACACGTAATGTCGAGGAAGTAATTCTCTGCTGCGCGGCTCAGATTCTTGAACCGGGTTCGTGCGTCTTCTGTGCTCGTGCGGGCGATATCGAAATGTTTCTTTCGGGCGTATCGCTGTCGCTTTACGCGGAATTCTCCGGCTGCTTTGATGTACCCAGCACTGGATGCCGCGTTTTTCGCTTTGAGGTACGTCGTCTCTACGACGTCTGGAGTCATGTCGAGGGCGTACTCGTACTCGATCGCGTTCTCCTCGACCTCGAACGTATGTAGCTTCCAGTCGTTCCGGCTGAGGGATCGCGTGTGCGCTGTAAAGTCGAACTGGTTGCCATCGAATTCGTCGAACTCCGTGTTACAGAATCGGAAGTAATCGAGCAGGTCTGGGTGTTGGGCCTGATCGACAACTTCGAGCGTAAGATCGCCGAGACTTGCCAGTGTGAGATCGTATCCAACCCAGTTGGCCGCCGGTTGGGTGATCGTCCCCCCTTTGATGACCGCGCGAGTGAAATCGACGTGCGTGTCGGTGTCGATCGATTCAGCCAAGAAATCGATGCTGTCGGCGAACTCCGCACCAGAGAAGTCGATGACGCCGCCGAACTGCGTGTGGCTGAAGTTTGCCGAGGTAAACTTCGCGTTGTCGAAATCCGCAGCAGCAGCGAACAGGGCACGCTCGAAGGAGACGTTCGCTTTGAGGTAGTTCGTCTCGCCGGTGAACTCAGCTCCTCGAAAAACAGTCGATCGCTCAAAGCGCGCTTCGGTGAAGTCAGTGTCTCCGTGAAACCGTGCTTCATCGAAGTTCGCCTCGCGTTCGAGTGTGACACGCGTAAAATCGGCGTCCCCGTCGAACCATGCCCGCTCAAACATCGCATGGCCACCGAAAGTAGCGCCATCGAAGTTGACGTACCGAAACCACGCGTCTCGGAAATTCACGTCACCATCGAATCGGACACCGGCGAATCGAGCGTCGTCTTTGAGCGTGCGCGCCCCACCCTCGAACTCGGTCCCCCGGAAGACGGCATCGGATCGAAATTCGGCGCTGTCGAACGAAACGTCCTGCTTAAAATCAATTTCATCGAAATCCGCTTCTCCGTGGAACGTGGCCGTCGCAAATTCAACATCACCATCGAAGCGCGCGGCTTCGAACTGCGCGCGTTCGTGAAACGTCGCGTCATCGAACCGCGCAAACTGAAAGTCTGACTGCCGGAAGTCGGCCTTGGCTGTGAAGACGGCCCGTTCGAAGCTCGCGTGGTCATCGAGATCATTGGACCGTCCGGAAAAGCTGGCGGCACGGAACGATGTCTCGCCTTCGAACGTCACATCAGTGAATCGTGCCTCGTCACCGAACGCGGCTTCATCGCAGTTCATCCGTCCGCTGATTGTCGTCTCAGTGAAATCCGTTGTGCGCTCGAATCGAGCTTCGTACGCCGTAACAGCACCCACAAATGTAGACTGAGTGGCTGTCAGATCGTACTCGAAGCGTGCTCGATCGAATGACGCATCACTGATTGTACACTCCTCGAAGCGGAGCGGGAACTTGATATCGGCATGAACGGCGCTGATTCCGTCCGTAAACGTGCAGTTTCGAAAAATAACAGGGTGTTTGCTTTCACTGTCAAGAGTTTGGTAGTCGAGATCGATCCGGGGGAGCGTACAATCGACGAAAACAGTTTTGCCCGCCGAGTCGTGCACGATCACATCCAGCAGTTCTTCCTGCACGTCTGCAGCAGTAATCCCGTATTCATCGCGTTCCGCGGGCGATAGATCGAGAAGTGAGCTGTCGTCTGTGGTCGCCGATTCGGTCATAAACTATCACAGAAAAACAAATCAATAGTAAAAACATTTTGAAAGCAATCGGGGCCATTCGGTCAGTGCATCATCCGAGCACGTTCTTGCGTTCTTGTTCGGTGAGTGTATTCTGAACCGCGTTCATCGAGCAGTGTTCGCACTCCATCGCCGGATTCATGCTCTTGCCGTAGACCTTGATCGGATAGCCAAAGAAAAACCACGCATCCACATGGTGGCGCTCGACGATCGCATCGGCCGCCGCTCCGCAGTTTGGACACCACTCCTCGTCGCTCGCTGGCATTTGATAGGTTGTTTTGTGCCGTCCGAATCCAGCGTCGTCGTACGCCGCTTGCTTTGTGGTTTCGATGAGGTCCTCGACTGGGTACGGCTCATCGATCACCTTGTTGTCGAATCCAGTCTCAGTACGATTTTCAACAGAGAGGCGCGAACCAATTCGGATGGTGTTCTCGTATCCGAGAATGCACACGTTTACGGCGGCGGCTCGTCCTTCGATTGTTATCTCGTGGCCGTAGCCGACGACGTAGATGTCGATATCGTTCGTCGTTCGATCGACCTCAACTGTGTGGCGTGCGCCGGTGACGTAGACGCCCGTGTCGGGATCGCTGACCGTCGCGGACTGACGCCACCCGGTCGGGGACGCATCGTAGACGCTCGGATCTGAGGGGACATCGACATCCGTCTCCGAATAGATGTTCTCTGCGCCGCCAATGCCGAGCGCACCAGACACGGCGTGGACAGGAATGAACACATCTTCGCCATCTGTGAGACGGAGATCGCCCGCAATGCCATCGTCCTGTACGTATCCGTCCTCCAGCTCACCGCGGACTGTCGTTTCGACATCGGTCACTGCAACCTCGTTTTCATTCGAAGAATGCGTAAATACATTCTCCGCGTTGTTCACAGCGAGGTCGCCGCTGACTCCGTGCATCTGGATGAACACGTCGTCCGGATCTGTCATCTCGATCGGTGGTTCGAGAGAGCCGGTAAAAGTGACATCGCCGCTGTATGTTGTCGATTGTGGTGAAGAATCACTCATTGATTGTCTATTGGGTTTAATCGGTTTATCAGTTAGTTTTTTATCTGTTATTTCTACTGGTGAGTTACATCAATCGAAGGACATTCACGATCTGGATTATCAGCTGGTTCGGTCTGGAGTCGTGTCTGAGTATACAGCGTGAGATCACACTCGGGATAGGTGTGATACGTTTCGTAGGCATCCTCCTCGACGATGATCGTCGTCCACGCGTCGGGACCGAATCGGTAGGAAACGTCTGCGTTTTGTTTGTGCTCATCTGGAAATGAGTCGAGCGGATGCGTCTCGATGGTGGTCGAGACCGAGCAGTGTTCGGTCTCGGCAGAGAACGATTGTGCTAACGCTTCGGTCAGGGGGAGACAGTGCATCGTCTCAGCAGGGAGGGGCTTGCACGAACAGAGCTCGTGAACGCCGAGCGCTCGAATACTGATGCAGTGTGATTCACCGATAACAGTCAGGGTGGCCGGCCGACCGAGAATTTCGGTCGACGCTACTCGTTTTACCTCGAAATGATCGAGGTTCGGAGGGGTCGGTGTGTAGACGAAATACAGTGCTGTCGGTGTCGGTGTCGTCATGTGTCGATGATGATGTCGTAGTTCGGATGAAAGATCGAATTGACCCGCACGCCGGAATAGCGCGGGACCGACCGCCATCGAACCGTTTCATAGCGCTCTGAATACTGCCGGACGTACGCTGTCCGATCAGAATTGAGTGGGGGACGATTCCCCGGAGCAAGGAGGTGAAAGCGTTCGATGCGTTCGGTCTTTCCGTCGGTATCGATGTCCTCGAAGGCATAGTACGGGAGCCACTGGGAGAAGCCAGCAGCACGAACCGTGTTGACGTACGCCTTGTGATGCTGGGGATACGCATACGAAGAGTACGCCCACGCGCCAACCACTCCATCTGCTTCGAGATGGGTTCTGAGCTGCTGAAAGAACTCCTTTGAGTACAGTTTGAGAAGATCATCGTCGGTTGCACCTGGAATATCGAGCAGGATGAGATCGTACGTTCGATTCGTCTGCTGAAGATGCGAATATCCGTCCGCAACCGTTGTGTTCAACCGAGAGTACGTGTAGGCGTCGTCGTGGTGCGCACGGAAAAATGGCGTTCGTTTCGTGTGCTGCATGAACTGCGGGTCGATGTCTACCTGATCGACGCTGACGTTGTACGCCTTGAGGTGATCGATCGCTATCCAATCGCCACCGCCGATAACAAGAACCTCTGTTTCAGGAGCGTGCTCGTACAGTGACATGGGAACATCCACAAGCCCGTTGTGGTACGAATCAGCCCAGCTGTCACACAGTTGTACTGCCATTCCGAGACGGAGACACTGTTCAGTCGTTCCAGTAAAGTACGGATTCGAGCCGGCACCAGTCCACGTCCGCTGGTAGCGAACGAGATGCTGATATTTCGTCGTTTCTTGATGTGTGATTTCGATGTCCATCGCCTGATTGGGATACTCGGATTCGTACTGTTGTTCGAGATAGAGCGCTGTGATCTGATGATCGAGACGTTCGTGCTGGACAACAGCCCCAGCGTAGCCGGCGGTGAGAAGCAAACAGACGACCAGCAAGACCCGCGATTCGTGACGGACGGACGTAAATGACGACGAAGGTAGAGACGGATGCGCGTGTGAATCACTCCGTTGTGTACCGAATCGGATGGCGAACACGAGAGCTGTTGCTGCGTTCAGTAGCGCCAGCACGAAGATCGTCGGGACGAGACCGAGGCGAGGGTACAAGACGCGAGCGTAAATGACCGCACCAGCCAGTCCACCGATGTAATCCATCGCGAGGACAATAGACAGCCCGCTTCGCGGTTCCGCAGTGCCAGTGTGCCACAATCCACTCAGACACCACCGTCCCAGTGCGAAGAGGCGGTCGAACAGAGCAGCAAACGGCGAGCGCTTGTCTGCGATCGAATCAGCGTCAACCGCATCGACCATCCGCGTCAACAAGGGAAGTTCGAATCCAGAGAGGAACCCGACGACGATCACCGGGAGCCGCGCGAGCACCCAAATGAGCCCGTATGGTACCCATGCAGGTATCGTGATGCTGTTGAGAAGGACGATAAGCATGAACCCTGCGGGCGCGACAGCCGCGAGATACACCTCGGTTCGAAAGAAATTCGACGGCAGATCAGCGCTGAGGTCGTCAGAAAGCGCCGATCCAACACCGAGACTGAAAAAGTACAACCCGACCGTGATGACGTACTGCGTCACTGTCCCGCCGTACATCACCGTCAGCAGTTCAGAATAGACGAACTCGTACGCAAAGCTGCAGAAGGAGACGACAAACGTGATTACGAGTAGAACGAGCGCTCGTGAGTCAGTGGTAGTCTGCATATATTGATGAGTAGCACTACTGGTGTCAGATCGGAGCGCAGAGCGTCGCTGGCGAATTGGTCACGTCCGAGACCCGGAATCGGTGCCAACCAAACCGAATCACAGTATCGACGCTCACGGTCAGATCCGTGGAGAGATTTTCCACTTGTTCGCTATCTCGTATCCGGGGTGGTCCGGAACGACTTCGAAATCGAAACATTCCCACCCAAAGTCCTGATTGACAGTCGTACCGGCGATGTGTACCCCAACGCGATACCATCCTGTGAGCTCGAATGGGTGTTTGACGACATCGTCCGGCGAATCGTATACGCGATCCCACGCGACCGGTCCCGCACCGGGACGATCATCTTCGTATTCATCATTGGATCCGAAATATCTGACACCGACTTCACGGAGGTGAACGTCGTACTGTTCGATCTCGTCGTCGTGGTCGTCGTACCAATCATTAGCGTACACACCCCCGTGCCACCACGCCCAGCCATGGCTAGTTTTGGGTGCACTGGCGTGCCCACCGGCGGCACGTCCTGTCGCACCCCGTCCACCACCGGATCCGAATATGCCACCCTTCGCCTCTGCAACACCGACCGGAGCAAGGGCGTCTAGATCTGGCGGATCACGGAGTTTACCGGTACTATCGTATCGAGATTTGACCCATCCCTGATCTGCAAGATCAATGCGAATCGTATTCGTGGTCGCTTCAATCCGTTCGATGACGTTCGATCTTCGGGGAGGAGGGGAGTTATCAGACAAACAGCCAGCGAGGGCCGTCAGGGCTGTGAGACCAGTTGCAGTGATGAAACTGCGGCGATACATACCCATTATCAACACGTTCGACAAATAAAACCGTATCGAACCCATCCGAATGATGACCTATCCACCGAACAATTGGAGCGGATGCCAACCGCCGAAAAGCAGCGTTCACGAAAACCTGTGACTGCTGTCGGAAAACGCCATCAAAGCGATTCCGCCGTTGTAGGAAAGAAATTTGAGTCAAGTACAAACATCAGTCGGACGCGAGAAAATTGAAAATTATTGATTTGTCGATGGATTATACAAGTGTGTCTGGTCTGTTCCCGAGGTAATCAAACACCGCACCGAGACCGAAGCCGTAGACCCAGTGTGCAACGAGCGTGCACACGAGATAGACGTACAGTGCAGTGCCGGTATAGCCCTCGTAGAACGCGATGACGAAGCCCGTCCAGAGCACCGTACCGAACGGAATTCCACGCTGGCGAATTGTCTTCCCTGGCAGATACCCTTCGACCGATGCGAAAAGCAGCGGCCACGTCGTCATCCCACCGCCAAGAAAGATGACATATCCTATGGGAACCCCTGGCGCGAACGCATCGAGATTGATGAGTTCTGCAAGCGTTTCGAAACTCGATGGATCGAATCCTCCAAGTGCGGTTCCAACGAAAAGGACGACGGTCATGAGCGCCGTCCCAACCAATCCACCGGCGGCACCCACGACACCGTCTCTGATGATCGCTGCAAGTTCCTCATCCGGGGTCCCGGTTTCAGTTAATGTTGTCTTTTCGACGTCCGCGACGGTCGTCGTTCCACCCTCCGACGTCGTCGTCTTTTCATTCTCATCTACGACCATATCCATGGTAACAACACGCATAAAGAAAAAGATGAACATACGAATTCTTACACTTACTTCAGTGATGATACAAGCTGTCTCTGGCTTGTGGTTTGTCGTATCCCAACATTCAGACATGCATAGCAAACAGTGGATAAGCGTGATGAGCAGGGTAGCCAATGTATTTCATCAGATTAAATTTGTATTTTATTTTTGAAAACGGCCAGAAGTCTATTTACGTAGTGGTCCGAGGAGAGAGATATGAGCCAGTATGGCTGCCGGGGTCGGACCTGGCCGCCAATTACCCGCACGATTCCAGACCTTCGCGTTACCAACTACGATCTGATGCAGCGCGATGTGACCATTGAGGTCACGGACGAAGCGCATGAGACGGTGTTCGTCGCGGAGCGGAGCATCACCCGCGGAGGAGATCTGACGTGTCGGAGCGTCTTTCCGATGACCGGTACCTACCAGCTGACGATTTCGCTGCGGTACGGTGCAACGACAACGACGACCCACACAGTCACGCCAGATCGAAAAGGAATCTGCCTCGATATCCACCCCGACAGCATCGACACCTATAGCGTGTCGCAGTAGAAGCAAATCGGAGAGGTATCAAAAGCGGAGTTTACGGCGAGTCGACGTTCGGAAATTCTTGTGCGATAGTGCGCTATCGATATTTTGATTCCGGAGCGTTTAGGACGAGACGCGGCCCAACAGTGCGTATGTCACAGAGCGATTGGGGCGATTGGTTACTCCGAGAAATCGAGTCGACGACACCCGAGGATCTGACGGTCTGGTATCTTGGTTGCAATGGGTTTGTCGTGAAAGCAAGCGACGACACGACGGTTTTCATCGATCCGTATCTCGGAACGGGAGATCCACCTCGGACAGTACGGATGATACCTGTCCCATTCGATCCGACAGCGGTTCGTGCTGCCGATGCCGTCCTTGCGACGCACGAACACACAGATCACGTTCACGGACCGAGTCAGGGCCCATTGTTGTCGGCAACTGGGGCAAATTTTTACGCGCCCGGTGACAGCCTCGCAGTTGTCGAGAACGAAAGCTGGCAGGAGAAATACCAACTTGAAGGCGACTTCGTCGAAGTGAATGAAGGGGACACGATCGAAATTGGCGGACTTACTGTTCACGTCGAGCCAGCGAACGATCCTGATGCAACGCATCCGGTGTCGTACGTCATCGAATACGATGGATGGACGTTCTTCCACGGGGGGGATGCCAGACCGGGAACAGCATTCGAGAAGGTGGGTGCAGCCTACGACATCGATCTTGGTGCCCTCGCGTTCGGAAGCGTCGGAATGATCCCGGATAAAGAGACTGGTGAGCCCACGCGAACTAAGTGGTACAGCGATGAGAACGAAATCATCAACGCGGCAAATCAGTTACACCTCAACCGACTTATTCCTACACATTGGGACATGTGGCGGGGATTGACAGCAGACCCCACGACCCTCGAATATCATAACAGTACAGTACCGTATCCACACAATCTCGAAATTGCTGTAATTGGTGATTCGATTCGTGTTAGTGGTTAGTGAGGATAGGCGGCAAAATTCGCGCTAATTGAAACGGACTAGATTTATGCGCAGGGAGACGTAGCATTAGAGCAACGATGCGTACGGCAGAGTCAGAGGCTGTTATCGCCGAGTCAGGCGGCGTTACAGTAGAAAAACGATTTGAGCCCGATGAATTCCCGGTGCCGGCGATCGCGTTCACCATCAGTTCGAAACGCGATGATCCGATCACGCTCCGGATGAAAGATACGCTGCCCGAGGAGGTGGATCCCGCTCATATCGGCTTTCACCCCGAGCACGGTGGCGAATACTGGTCCGTTGAAGACCACAGTGTGGTCTTCAAGCGACCATTCGATCCAAACGAGGAGTACGTTACCGTCTACGGACTTCGACATATCTACGTAGACACCGCAAACCAGTTCCTCGTCGAACCAGAGGTTGAAATCCTCGATCCGACGTCGGATATCCTCGGAGACAACACGGGCCAGCACGTCCGTGAAGTGATCGCCGGTGAGAGCGATGATGTCCACGGACTGGACGCGGGCGTCGGAGCAAACGCTGGAATGGGCGCTGGTGGAAGAGCACAGCCCCAACCCCAGAACCAGAACCAGACTCAGACGCAACCATCTAATCCAGCCATCGAAAGCGTCGCAGAAGCGTTGGCGGATGAGATTAGGGCTGGTGAAGTCAATGATCAGACGCTCGAAACACTGCGCGAGCACCTCAAGATCGAAACGAGACCCCCGCCGTCGAGAGATCAGCGAGGAGGTGGGTCGCAGGGTGATAGCAGCATGGACGCCCGCATTCGCCGACTCCAAGCCGATGTGAGTGATCTGCGCGCGTATACGGATGCACTACAAGGATTCCTCGATGAGAACGGTGAGGCACAACAGATACTTTCCGAATTCAGAGAAGAGCTAGATAACCTCAGTCCTCGAGTGAACTCTCTCGAAACGCAGACCAACGAACTGTCCGCCGACCTTTCGAACAGAGTCGACGAATTTTCGGCAGACATCGGGTCGCTTTCGACGGATGTCGATACGCTTACAAGCGATATCGATTCGCTCACTGGGTACGCAGATACGCTGTCTGAGGACATAGAGGCGCTCGAATCGGACATCGAGTCGGTGTCCTCAGATGTCTCCAGACTGCAATCGCGCGTCAGGAGACTCGACAACAACACGGCAACACAGGACGACGTCGAAAGCATTCGTGCAGAACTCGATAGCCTTGCAAGTTTCCGCCAGCGGATGCAGTCCGTCTTCGACGGATAGCCGTGCGACTAATGAGCATGCGGGAACTCGCTCCCCATTCGAGCAGCCGTATTAACAGTTCCAACTCTAGGGACTATTTCGGTCCAAGCCAAAGCTTCACTTCTGCCGGGAAGTACGCAACCGACACATAAAATATTAATTCCAATAATACATTTACTATTATCAGGGAGTTCCCTATCGATGTGGGAATGAGGTAGTATCAGTAGGAACAGACAGTGTATTTCCCTCGTTATCAGCTCGTGTCAGTAGTAGCTATGCAGTACGGACACAAAGAATCGTCTCTCTGCTCCCGTAGAAGATTCCTCGTCGCCGATAGCACGAGGAAGGAAAGGGCAATCGATAGTGCTGCAGTAGTTTCTTTTCGACGACTCACTAACAATTCCACATGATTGTCGGAGCAGTCAATCGTTATTCTGCTGTCGGAACGATCGAGTCCGGCCACGAGACTCGTGATGATTGCCGTAGACAGCATCGAGAATCTGTTGTCTCGCAGCGTGACACAGTGATACGAGAGGATTTTTCTGGAAAAGAGCTGTGGAAGTGGCGATATGGTCGTGCGCGCGCGATAGAAATTGGGTGTGACTGGTATGCACTACCGAGACAGGTGAGAGGAGTTATATCATCTCTACAGCAAGGTGGACAGTAGATGCCCACCATCGATCAGCGCTCTCGGCGACGGTTTCTCGCTACATTTGGGACCTGTGTGGGTGGCGCGCTTGCTGGGTGCGTGGGGTCGTCCAACCCATCATCCAATAATTCGAGCGCGTCATCGAACGTACAGTCGGACTGGCCGACGGTTGGTCACGATCAGGCAAACTCGAGATACTCGCCAACGGGAACCGCACCGATAGAGAAGCCGACGATTACGTGGCGGCTCCCGATCGAAACACCGGTTCGCCAGCCCGTCTTTGCGAACGACAGGGTGTACATGGCCGATCGGACTGTCCTTCGCGTCCACGACGTAGCAACAGGCGATGAGTTGTGGACGTATTCCAGCGCTACCAGTGATGCACAGATGATCACAGCACCAACAGTGCGTGATGGTGTCGTTTATTTGGGGATTACAAACGGCCCACAGAGTATCGTCGCGCTCGATGCGGAAACGGGTGAGCAGCTGTGGACGTTCGGCGGGAAAGAAATCGGCGGCGTTTCTGGGACACCGACGCTCGATACGAGCGGAAACAGGCTCTATCTCGGAACGAAAGCGGCACAGATCTTCGCATTGGATGCAAAAACCGGCGAGTCACACTGGCAACAGGATGTGTTCGGCCCCGTCACGAACACGCTCGCGGTCCGCTCGCCGTTCATCATTGCCACGACCCGGTCCGGGGAAGTGTACAGCTTTGGGGAAGACGGCAAAGGACTGTGGCGGACGAAGCTCCCCGAAGGCTGTGATTCCCCGCCAGCTCTCTCCAACCGATGGGTCTTTGTCGGCTGTAACAACGAGTATGTCTACGGGCTCCATCCAGTTTCCGGCCGGATTAAGTGGGAGACCTACGTCGATCGGCTGTATCAGGGCGGATTCGTCGCAACGACGTCGACGGTCTACGTAACGTCGAGTCGTGGTGTCGTCGCGCTCGGCGGACGAAAGGGATCGACGCAGTGGTCGACCAAATTGGGAGATTTCGTCTCGTGCGCTCCGACAATCATCGACGAAACGCTCTACGTCGGTGGACCACGCATTTTCGCGCTTGCATCGTCAGGGGGAGTAGGAATTTCCAGCGTTCGGTTCGGTACAAAACGCTGGACGGCCGATGTCGGACGACATGTCGGTCCGGGGATGGCGGTAGGCAATGGACGGATCTTCGCACCCGTACAAGCCGACGATGGCACATTCGAACTGATCGCGCTCAAACAGTATAACTAAACCGAGCCATTGTACACCGAGTGTCGGTCATGCGGACAAACAGCAATGGGCGCGACCAAAACAGCAACAGCATCGAGGAACGTATTTTCACAGCGCAACGATCGAACTCAGTCGTCGTCGGTGGCCGCGGAATCAGAATTAGAGTCGCGGGTGATAAGCGTGCGATGTTCGCTGTCGTATGCATCGATGTCGCGTCCATGCTCGCTGATGATGGCGTAGCTTCCGTAGAGGATGACGAGCAAGAACAGCGAGAATGGAAGCGCCATTGTGACCGAGAGCGACTCGATGGCGCTGAACTCCTCCAGTTCGAGCGATACCATCCCGAAGAACGCGAGCAACGCGCCCCACCACGCACGGTTTCTGGGATTGGGATTCTCGTTCCCAAGCGTAATCGCCGAGATCATGAAGACAGCCGAATCGAGTGACGTGACGATGTACCCTGCAATGACGAAGACGAATAGCACTGCGAGCACCGTTCCGAGCGGTGTGATCTGGAGCGCTTTTGCGATGGCGGCTGGCTTTCCGGCTGCTGCCATCGCCTCACTAACAGGCCCCTGATAGCCGGGGGCAAGCACCCAACCACCGATGAGCGAGTGCTGAATCCACGTGAGAAACGTCGGAGCCACGACGAGGACGGCGAACATCTCTCGGAGCGTACGTCCCTTCGAAACGCGAGCAACGAAGCTACCAACGAAGATGCTCCACGCAGCCCACCACGCCCACCAGAAACCGGTCCAGTTGGCCGCCCAGTTGCTTTCAGATCCTGGTGTGGTGTACAGCGACAGTCGAAGCATCTCACTGAGCCAGACGCCTGTCGCGTCCAAGCCAAGCTCAAACATGTAGAGCGTCGGTCCGACCACGACGAGCAGCGCCATCGAAGCGACGATGAACACCATCGTCGCACGGGCAGCGTTACGGATTCCCTGTCTGAGTCCGAGCCAGACGTCACCGAGAAAGACGACACCGATGAGCGCAAAGACAGCGTAGGTGAGGAGTGTCGCCTCTAGATGGAAAACACGACTAAGGATGGCGGCCATCGTCTGTGCGCTGAAGCCAAGCGTTGTCGAGATCCCCCCGACGGTCGCGACGAGGGCCGCTAGATCGACCAGCCAATAGAGACCGGGGATGCGATCTTCGTCAACGATACCCGTGAGCATCGAGCTGATTTTGTACTCGTCGACACCGTGAGTGTAGACGATGATCCCGAACGCCATCGCAACCGGGAGATACCACATTGCGAGACCGGGAAAGACCTCATGAATGAACATGAACGCCAGCGCCAATGACTCCACGGACGCACCGGGGACGGGCGAGGGCTTCGGTGGCGGCGACTGGACGATCGAGATGGGTTCGGCGACACCCCAAATGAGGATGGAAGCACCGAAACCGACAGTGAACACCATCGAAAGCCACGAGAACAGCCCGAACTCGGGTTCAGCATTCGGGCCACCGATTCGAAGACGCCCGTACCGAGAGAAGATAAAGACGAAGACGATAATGAGAAGGACGAATCCGAGGAGGATGAACCACCAACCGAAATAGGTGAGAACCCACGCCTTCGCACCGGTGAGAGTGGCGCTCAGTAGCGATGGAGAGAAAACTCCGATGACACCCAACGCGAGGATTGCTGCCATCGTTACAAAGAACAGGATTTTCTCCGACCAAGAGGTCTCTTCAAGACCCAAGAAGAACCACGTTCGCATCAGTAATCACCTTGAATGAGAGTAACTAGTGGTGTGGTTGGCCGAACGATCACGATCGATGGAGCGGTCGTCACTGCCACTATCAGTATTCCACGTCACGCGTGTACCCGCCATCCAATCGATGAACACTGAAAAACCCGTTGTCACAGTGACGAATGGGGAGTCTTTCACACCCAAACATCGCCATATTGATGCTATCGCTCTTTCGTAGAGAGCGCATATCAGGACACGATACACTGAAAATCAACAGATGACTGACACCGCCGCGTAGCCCGCAGTTTATATATTCGGACGCGGGAACCACGTGTAGTGAGTGACAGCATCGGTGACCGGACGGTTCCGCGAGTGTCCATTGACGCAGAGTGGGCCGACCTGTTTCCGTTCGATCCGTATCCACAGCAAGTCGACGGAGTAGAGCGCGCGCTGGACGTGTGTCGGGATCAGGGATATCTTCTTCTCGAAGGTGCATGCGGGACGGGAAAGACGCTCATCGCGCTCGCTGCTGGAGTACAGACGGTTCTTGACGGCGATGCGGATCGTGTGATGGCCGTGACGCCGGTCAAACAGCAGCTGAAGCAGTTCGTTACCGAAATACGAGCCATCAACGACAACCGAGAGGATGGAGAGACGCCGATCACTGGGCTCGTTATGGTCGGGAAACGCGATATGCTTCCGTACGCACGCGAGGAGCAGTTGTCCGACGCGAAAAGCGTCCACGATGCAGCAAGCGACATGCGCGAAACGACGGCAAGTCTCATCAGCCGCGAATCGATGCTCGAACTCGATATCGCCCCCGGTGATCTCGATGGTCGAATCAACACCTGCGACGAGAGCGGGTGTGATCGGCTCTCGTACGGATCACACGAGTGTCCAGAACACCGAAGCGAACGCGACGAAGACACTACGTGGTACGATCCAGTCCGTGCGAAAGCACTCTGTCAGCTCGTTTCGGAGTCGGATGGCCCTCGTCTCGAAACGGCTGGAGCGACCGCACCATACCCCGAATCGCCGCCACACACTCGTGATGTGCTCGACATCTACGCATCAGACGAAATACCGGCAGCCGATGCGGGCTATTTCGATCCGTTCTACGCGCGCTTTTTCGCAGACGAAGAGTGGATTCCATTCGGATTCGATGAAAGCGAGACCAGCGTGCTCGACAGCGAGACCATCGTTCGGGCTGCCGTCTCGCGGGGAACGTGTCCGCACGAGGCAATGGCGTCTCTGATGAGCGAAGCCGACGTACTCATCGGTAACTACAACCACGTCTTCGATCCGATGACGCGTCGTCTCACCGGAGAGAAAGCCGGTGTGCTCGATAAGGGAACGGTGCTCATCATCGATGAAGCGCACATGCTCGAAGAGCGTGTGCGGGATTTACTGTCCGATACGCTGAGTCTGCACGCGCTCCGGACGGCTCACAGAGACATTGCGCTCGCCCGCGAGTATCTGTCCGGAACAGGTGGTGAGCCGGGAGCCGATCCGCTGGCACATCAACGGCAGGCGAAATCAGTGCTCTCCGATTACGATGGGCTCAAAGCGAGCGACCTTCGGGTTGGCCAGCAGTTCATCGAGTGGCTCATTGAGGCGATCGACGAGGAGGTGTCGTCGTTTCTGCACGAGGAGTACGGCGATTGGCAGCGTCGGTTCCGCGAGGGATCGCTACCGACGGACGATCACGAAATCCCGCTCAGAGATCCACAAACGGTTGCGGTGGATCGACTCACAGAGGCAGCTGGGTCCACATTCGATGACGACGTGTGGCGACGGATGCGCACCATCGGGAGCGCTGTTGGCGCGATTCACGAGGCTGATAGCCAAACCGATCGTACACCTGTCTCGGAAGGCGTCGGTATGCTGCTCTTTGAGTGGGGATTAGCCGATGAACGAACGTACTTCCGGGAAATCGAGCTCGAATACGCGGAAAAGCCCGCCGACACGACACTCCCCGATTGGGTCAGTGCGTACAACGGTGCCCTTTCATTGTACAATTGCATCCCACACGATCCGCTCGCTACCATCTTCGAGGATCTCGCTGGAGGCGTGCTGATGTCGGCAACGCTCGAACCGTTCGACGTTTATTTGCGAGTGAGTGGTCTCGATCACCTCGCTGGATCTGATTCGACATCCACGTCGGATTCCACGACTAACTCGGCCTCTGGTTCCAACGCCACGCATGGGGCTGAACAAGAAACCGACAGCCGGCGCATCGAGACGACGGGATACGGACTCTCGTTTCCGCGAAAGAACCGGGCGAGTTGGATCGTTGATCTTCCGGCGTTCACGTATCGGAACCGCGGCCCACCGTCAGCTGCATTCGATGCGATGACACGCGCGCGGCAGGCACACGCGAGTGCGATCGTGACTGTCGCGCGTAGTCACGGAAACATCCTCCTCTGTCTCCCTTCCTACGCTGAGGCGGAGTGGGCGGTCACACACCTCAGAGAACACGTTACCAAGCCCGTGTTGTGCGATCGTTCATCCGAGAGCGGAACGACCGATGCGATGCTCGGACGATTCTTTCAAGACGATGGCACCGATCGGGTGCTCGTTACAAGCGCGCGCGGGACAGTCACCGAGGGCATCGATTACAAGGGAAGTCGACTCCATACAGCCGCTGTCGTTGGCGTCCCCTACGCTAACACGGCAAACGCCCGGATGAAGGCCGTAATAAACGCCTACGACCGCGAATTTGAAGACGGTGGATTCGAGTACGCCGTGAAGGTGCCAGCGGTTCGGAAAACACGGCAAGCACTCGGTCGCGTGCTTCGGGGACACAGTGAGGTCGGAACGCGGATTCTCCTCGATGGACGCTACCGGCCGGACGCCCCTCGCTCGGTGAACACCTATCTCTCTGCGAGTGAACGGACGGAGTTCACGACCGTCAGCCCCGACATGCTCGACTACGCGCTCAATCAGTTCTGGGACAGGGATTCATAGGTAGTCACTTGATCGCGCCACTCCTCAGGAAGAGAACGCGGCCCACCATCCTCGTCAACGGCGACCGTCACGGATTCGGCTGTCGCTGCGACGCCGTCTCCCGTTCGAATCTCGTACTCCATTGGAATGCTCGACGTACCCAGATCAGGAACGCGAACCGTGACGGACACCGATTCGTCAGCAAGCGTCACCGGTGTACGGAAATCGATCGAGATGTGCGCAAGGACGACTGCACACTGATCAATCGCCTCTCCGAGAACATCCGCAATGTACGCGGCCCGGGCCTGTTCGAGATACGTTCCGTAAACAGCATTATTGACGTGATTTTGTGTGTCGAGATCTCGATAGCGAACCGGGATGTCCGTGGTGAACGGCTCTTGACTCATCGGCACGAACTACCGCGCCAATACAGATCGGAATATCGATCCGCATCGAATCGCCATCGAAACCAATCTATTTCAATTCGCTCTGGTTCGTCAGCTACCCGTTGGATATCATCTGACTGAGATATCGATGCTCTTCGTTTGTGTGTAGTGTTCGATCGTTTCTTGTGCGCGCTCGCGTCCGATTCCGGACTGCTTGTAGCCACCGAACGGCATTCCGGTCGGGAAATCGTTGTACTGGTTGACCCAAATCGTTCCAGCTTCGAGATCGGCTGCGGTTCGGTGTGCCTGATCGATATCACTCGTAACGACGCCCGCAGCGAGACCGTACTCGACGTCGTTTGCCAGTTCGATCATGTCATCGTACTCGTTCCACGAGAACACTTCGAGAACGGGACCGAAGATCTCCTCTTGAACAGCCGGGTGATCGTGATCGAGATCGCGGACGATCGTCGGAGTGACGAAGCATCCGTCCGCGAGCGCTTCGTCGTCCGGCACGCCACCGCCGGTCAGCATCGATGCTCCGGCTTCGCGCGCAGCATCGAGGTAGCCCAACGTTCGCTCGCGTTGCTCCTCCGAGACCTTCGGACCAAGTCGAGTGCTGTCGAGCAGCGGGTCGTCTATCGTGAGCCCTTCGGCCGCTGTGGCCAACTGATTGAGGAACTCCTCCTCGATATCCTCGTGAATGAACAGCCGTGATCCCGCAGTACAACACTCGCCGGTGTTGTAGAAAATTGCGAAGATTGTCGTCTGTACTGCCCGATCGAGATCTGCATCTGGGTAAATCACGATCGGGTTCTTCCCGCCCAGTTCGAGTGTCACGTCAGTAACGTTCTCAGCCGCGTTTTTCATCACCTGCTTTCCGATCGCTGTCGATCCAGTGAATGCGAGTTTACGCACGTCTGGGTGTGTCGTGAGTGGCTCACCAGCATCGGAACCAAAGCCAGTAACGACGTTAATAACACCATCAGGGAGTACGTCGTCGATCTCCGCCATCAGCTTCAGGACAGACAGCGGCGTCTGTTCTGCTGGTTTCAGAACGACCGTGTTGCCAGCAGCGATCGCCGGTGCGAGCTTCCACGCTGCCATCAGTAATGGAAAATTCCACGGAATGATGGCACCGACGACTCCGTAGGGTTCTTTGATGGTTGTAACGCGGCGAGAGCCGTCCGTCGGAACGGTTTCGCCTTCGGTCGCGCGCGTTATGCCGGCAAAGTATCGGAAATGCTCGGCAGCGAGATGAACGTCAGCTCGTGCTTCGTTGATTGGTTTACCGTTGTCGAGCGTTTCGAGACGCGCGAACGCTGTGCGCTCCGATCTGATCCGATCGGCGATGGTTTCGAGCGTCCGCTGGCGCTTCGAGGGCGAAGCATCACCCCAATCGACGAATGCGTCTTCTGCGGCTGCGACAGCTCTGTCGATGTCTGCTGCGTTTCCGGACGGAAGTTCCGCGAGGACATCGCCTGTCGTCGGATCGCGTGTCTCAAACGTCTCACCGGAATCGCTTTCGACCCACTCGCCACCGATGTAACACCCACGCTGTTCGGGGACAACTGCTTCTGCAGTCTCTTGGTGTCGTTCATGAATTTCCGCTCGTCGTTCGCTCGCTGACGCTGCTTCAGATTCGGTTTCGGATGCCATACAAAAGTGGAACACGCCCGCCACATAAGCCTGAACGGTTTGTTCCCGAAATTAATTGAGATGTGCTCTCACTCCTGAAGCCGCCATCGGGCACAAGACGTTCAATCGAGACGCTTAGCCTCGGCAGCGAACTCCTTGATGATCTGCTCTTCGGCGCGATGGAGAACTCCGCTCACCGCTGATGGATTGACATCCAGCGTGCTTGCCAGATTAGTGAGCGAACAGCCTCGCGGACTATCGTAGTACCCTCGCTCGATAGCTTCAGTAAGAACGTCCCACTGACGGTCTGTCAGCAAGTCAGTCATCTCGACCGACTGGGTGATTGAGAGGATCTCGAATGAAACGTCGGCCGTCTCAAACTCCGTCTGGAGCTGAGACAACCGCTCCCACGACGTGATCGTTTCGACGGTGAGCCAGCCGTCACGCAGAACCGTGGGATACTGTGGCAAGATTCCCGCAGCCCGTGCCGCTGCACGCGCCGCAGGTTCGCTGGTCTCGTACTGGACCAACACAGTCTGCTGATCGGTCCGTAACACCTCAAATGATCGCACATCCGATGCCTCATCGAACAGCTGACAGAGAGCCTCGGGGTCAGTAGTCTCCGCTTCGACGATGACGCGCAAACCGTCCTTCATGGGATGGGAGGCGAAGATCCGGAATTCATCATCCGGATGATCGATCGAAAATGCCACCAACGAATTATGCGATGGCTTGATCCGGAGCCACACTCGGGGCATGCCTTTGGTTAGCGGTCTGCTGACTTGATCGCGTGGGTGATGAACATATTCACGCGAACAGCCACAGCACACCCGCTCGTTCTCTGATTAGTGACACAGATAGTCATCCGAATCTATCCAAGCACAACAGTTGATAAAAATGAATTTGTGAATTTCGCTCGGAGAATGTCGGTGAACGAGGCCGCACGATGAGCGGACGGAGTAGCGGTGGTGGTCACAGAAAAACAGGTTCGTACCGAATTATCGCCATTCTGTGGGTGCTCGTATTTGTTTCCGGCTGTCAGATGCTCATTATTGCTCCTATTCTCCCACAGATCAGCGGCCAAATCGCTGTCTCGGAGTCGCTCTTAGGAACGCTCATCACCGCATACGCTGTTTCCGTCGGTGTTTTTGCGCTCATCACAGGACCAATCTCGGATCGGATCGGGAGGCGCCGAATCCTTCTCATCGGTAATACGATCATGACCGTTGCACTCGTCCTTCATTGGTTCGTGTGGGATTTTGCTTCGCTCTTTGGCGTTCGTGCACTCGCGGGCGTCGCCGGGGGAATTCTCAACGGCGCATCGCTCGCGTACGTCGGTGATTACTTCCCACGCGAACAGCGAGGGTGGGCAAACGGTTGGTTGTTCACAGGGATGGCAGCCGGACAGATTGCAGGGATTCCAGTGGGAACGCTCATGGCCGAACAGGTCGGGTTCCGGTTCCCGTTTCTCGTCTTTGGCCTATTGCTGGCTGTGGCCCTTCTGCTCCTCTGGATGTACGTCCCCGATCCAGATGTGGAGCTCTCGGATCAACTAACGATCAAAAGTGCACTCGAAGGGTACGCAGTGTTGTTGCAGCGACGTGATGTTGTCGCGGCGATTGCGATCTTCGTAATCATGTTCGGTGGAAACGCACTCTATATCACCTATCTACCGACGTGGCTCGAAGCGACACTCGATGCTGGCGGTGAAACCATTGCTACACTGTTTTTCTTTGGTGGCCTGGGAAGCATCCTCGCCGGGCCTCGCGCCGGAACGCTCTCAGATCGCGTCGGTCGAAAGCGTATCATCGTTGCTGCGTCTGCTTGTCTTGCCATTGTTATGCTCGCAACAACATCGCTTGCAGTCAGTATGTGGGTCACGTACGGGCTGTTTTTCGTCGTCATGGGACTGTTTACTGCGCGTGCGACACCATTCCAAACGCTGTTGACAGAGATGGTTGCAAGCGACAAGCGAGGATCATTTCTCAATCTCACACTCGGGATGGGGCAGATCGGCTCTGGACTCGGTGGTGGACTCGCGGGCGTTGCCTACGCGAGCGTTGGCTATGGAGGAACGACGCTGAGTGCAGCAGCCGCAATGATCATCATCGGGATTCTCGTATGGGTGTTTCTTCCAGAAACAACACAGCAGACCAGAGATGGCTCAGTTGTACTTACCCCTGAACGACGTACCAAGAGCGGAGAGAAGTGAATCAGTCGCTTATCCGAGTCGTGGGAGCTTTCCGAAGTTCAGCAGCACTGTTTTCGTCTGTCGATAGCTCTCAAATGCTTCTTCATCGAGCTCTCGTCCGAGACCGGACTGTTTGTACCCACCATGAGGAACGTGATCGAATAAGTCGTTGTAGGTGTTGACCCAGACAGTTCCGGCTTCGAGCACCTCGGCTGTCTCGTGAGCCGTCTCTACGTCGGTCGTCCAGACGGCAGAGGTGAGACCGTACTCCGTATCGTTGGCTTGTGCGATCATTTCCTCACGGTCGTCCCACTCGATGACGCTCACGACCGGCCCGAAAATCTCGTCACAAGCGACTGTGTGATCGTTTTTAACATTTGTGAGCACTGTCGGCTCGAAAAATGGAGCACCCGAAAGCTCGGGATCATCGGGCTGTCCACCACCGACGAGCACGTCTGCCCCTTCCTGAAGGGCTGTATCGACGTAGCTCTGGACGCGGTCGAGATGCTTATGGTCGACAAGCGGACCAATGTCCGTCAACGGCGCAAGCGGATCACCAACTGTGAGGCGCTCCATTTCGCTCGTGAAGCGCTCTAAGAATTCATCACGCACGTCCGAGTGAACGAACAGCCGCGATCCAGCAGTACACTGCTCGCCTTGGTTGAAGAACGAGGCGATGAGCGTCCCTTCGACCGCTTTTTCGAGATCAGCGTCAGGGAAGATGATGTTCGGACTTTTTCCACCGAGTTCGAGTGACAGCGCCTTGATGTTCGTCGCTGCACCCTCCATTACACTCCGCCCAGCGGCGGTCGATCCAGTCATCGAGACCTTTCGTATCTCAGGGTGGTTCGTAATACGCTCACCAACTTCCGGACCTGTTCCTGGAACGACGTTTATCGTTCCCGATGGGAGATGCTTCTCCATCGTCTCGACTGCTTCGAACGTCGAGAGCACTGACCGCGGGGACGGTTTAAAGACGATCGTATTGCCCGCCGCGAGCGCAGGACCCATCTTCCACGCGAGAAACATCGACGGGAAGTTCCACGCACTGATCTGGCCGACGACGCCGTACGGTTCGCGGCTCGTGTACGCGAGTTTCCCCGACGCGCTCGACGGACGGCGGCCGTCGTCGGCCGTCCGTGCTAGCCCAGCGAAATAGCGGAACTGATCGATCATGATCGTTGCGTCGACGAACAGCGCGTGCTGATTTGGCTTTCCCATCTCCAGCGAATCGATTCGCGCCAATTCGGTCTTGCGTTCTTCTAATGCATCGGCAATGGAATCGATGGCGTCCGCTCGCTGTGCTGCCGAATACTCACCCCACGTCTCATCAAACGCAGTTTGGGCAGCCGCTACCGCCTGATCGACATCTGCTGCAGTGCCGCGCCAGTACGTTGCCAGCGTTTCACCAGTCGTCGCATCGATCGCCTCACACTCCTCACCCGCCTCGCTTTCGACTCCTTCGCCTCCAATCCGTTGTTTGTATGGATCACTCGAAAGAACGCTTGCGGCGATTTCGCGGTGGCGCTCGATGATCTCCTCATCCACGGTTCCTCGGTCACTATCGAAGTTCTCGCGTTGCATACGTCGTTCAGTGATGGGTATCCATCCGCAGCCTGACACACCCATGTGCGTGACTCACATATACGTTTGTGAACAGAATGAAACTACAAGACTGTGGCTATCTCTTCAATTACTTCATCCGTGAATCATCACCGAAAAAGATCACACGTGCCCAGCTGCTCAGACGCGGAGGACAACCGGGGTCGGACGCGTACCCACCCGTCGGTGACGACGCCCCCGTATCCCTCGCCCGAGCATTCGATGCCACCAACCACGCTCGTACCGCCACCAAACGGAACGACTGCGATGCTCTCAGTGGTTGCCCACGCGAGCCGTGTCTCGATATCCGTCTCATCGCGCGGCGTAGCGACGATATCCGGTGGTGTCTCGAACTCACAGTGAAATCCACGAACGAGATCCCGATATGCCTTCCCGTAGGTGTGATGTGCCCGTGCTCGTTTCGATCGAGTGCAGAATGATTCGAGATCACTGGGGATATTGATGCGCGCGTCTGGAAGCACAACATCCTCGAACGATGGCATATCGAGCATCGGTCGCTCCGGAAATCCGAGTTGGTTCTCGATACGAGCCTTTAGTTTTCGTCGGTCGTCATTGTTCGGAAGTCGGTCGGCGTAGCCCCACGCCCAGAAGCTCTGTTCACGCCCGTTCGTATCAGACATAATGGACATCGAGAATCGAACGAGAATAACAGTAGCGCAAAAGCGACACCCAGAAATCGATAGAATATCCATGGGAGTTGATTCTAAAAGATCAGAGACAGAGGAAGTGGAGACTCCAGAAATCGCCCGACTGCACGGGGTAACAATCCAGATATGGAGCGCTGTATTCAGCAAGGTTTAACGGTTAGACAGCAATAGGTGGGGGTAACATGGCGAGTAACAAGATTCTCGGTATCGATCTCGGTACCACCAACAGTGCATTTGCTGTGATGGAAGGTGGCGATCCCGAAATAATCGTTAACGCGGAAGGGGACCGTACAACGCCCTCTGTGGTAGCGTTCACCGACGATGAGCGACTCATCGGTAATCCGGCGAAAAACCAAGCCGTCCAGAACCCAGATCGAACGATCGAGTCGATCAAGCGACACATGGGTAAGGACGGATACACCGTCGACATCGACGGTGAGGAGTACACCCCCGAAGAGATTTCGGCGATGGTTCTCCAGAAAATCAAGCACGACGCCGAGGAGTATCTCGGTGATGATGTAGAGCGTGCTGTTATTACCGTTCCTGCGTACTTCTCCGACCGACAGCGTCAGGCAACGAAAGACGCTGGTGAAATTGCTGGGTTCGAAGTCGAGCGTATCGTCAATGAGCCGACGGCCGCCTCGATGGCGTACGGCCTGGAAGACGATTCTGACCAGACTGTTCTCGTGTTCGACCTCGGTGGTGGCACCTTTGATGTCTCAATTCTCGATCTCGGTGGCGGTGTCTACGAGGTTGTCGCCACGAACGGAGATAACGAGCTCGGTGGCGATGACTGGGACCATGCAATTATCGAGTGGCTAGCCGACGACTTCGAGGAAGAACACGGTGTGGACCTCCGAGACGACCGGCAAGCACTCCAGCGGCTGAAAGACGCTGCCGAGGATGCAAAAGTCGAGCTCTCCAGCCGAAAGGAGACGAGCATCAATCTCCCGTTCATTGCGACGACGGACTCTGGTCCGCTCACGCTCGAAACGAAACTGTCACGCGCAAAGTTCGAGGCTCTCACGGAGGATCTCGTCCAGCGGACGGTCGAGCCAACCGAGCAGGCGCTTGCGGACGCTGACTACTCGAAAAGCGACATCGACGAGGTCATCCTTGTCGGTGGATCGACCCGGATGCCGATGGTCCAAGAGCAGGTCGAAGAACTCACGGGACAACAGCCGAAAAAGAACGTCAATCCGGACGAAGTCGTTGCACTCGGCGCGGCCATTCAGGGTGGTGTCCTCGGCGGCGAGGTCGACGACATCGTGCTCCTCGATGTGACGCCGCTCTCGTTGGGTATCGAAGTCAAAGGAGGGCTATTCGAACGACTCATCGAGAAGAACACAACCATCCCGACCGAAGAGTCGAAGATCTTCACTACGGCCGCCGACAACCAGACAAACGTTCAGGTGCGCGTCTTCCAGGGCGAACGTGAGATGGCGAACGACAACGAACTCCTCGGTGAATTCCAGCTTGCTGGGATCCCACCCGCACCCGCTGGCACACCACAGATTGAGGTGACGTTCAACATTGACGAGAACGGCATCGTCAACGCTGAAGCCGAGGACAAAGGCAGCGGTAACGCCGAATCCATCACCATCGAGGGCGGCGCAGGGCTCTCTGATGACGAGATCGAGAACATGAAAGCGGACGCCGAAGAGCACGCTGAAGAAGACGAAAAGCGTCGTGAGCGTATCGAGGCACGCAACGATGCTGAATCGTCCATCCAGCGAGCCGAGAAACTTCTTGAAGAGAACGAAGAGGACGTGAGTGAAGAGCTTCGGGAGGATATCGAGTCGGCTATCGAATCCGTCGAAGAAACACTAGAGGACGACGACGCCACGATCGAAGAGCTGACCGACGCAACAGAAAACCTCGCAGAAGAATTGCAGGAAATCGGGAAGCAGATGTACCAACAGGCCGCACAGGCCGACGCTGCTGGTGGCCCAGGTCCAAATGGAGCAAGCGCGGGAGCCGGTGCAGGAGCAGGCCCAGGTGCAGGAGCAGGTCCAGGCGCAGATCCCGGTGACGCGGACGGTGAGAACGAACGCGAGTACGTCGATGCTGACTTCGATGACGTAGACGACGAACAGTCGTCGTAAAACAAAGAGAGCACCGCTACCGACTCTTCATTTCTGTCGTCCTATTCGGGGTAACTTACTGTAAAGTGCGTCGTGAAAACAGGAAGTCCCGTCTGCAGCAAGTCCCCAAGCAAGGCTGAGCAGAGGGGGGTTGTTCACTCGTCTAGTATCATCGGGAGGCTATCCACGTGTTCGATGACTGCGTGTGCGCCTGCTCTTTTGAACGCTTGGCGGCCGTCTTCGTCCGAGAGACCACCGGTCTGGACACCGATACCGTAGTAGTCGCGGTCGGGATCGGTTTCTGTCGCGTTCGTGGCAGTCTGGATGTCATCGAGCGTATCGCCTGCGAACGCAATGCGGTTGGCATCGAGCCGCTCGGCGAGTTCGATCAGGGCGTCGGGCGCTGGTTTGCCCGGCGTCTCGCTGTCCATCGTGAAGAGATATTTGTCGGGAACAGTGAGACCGACTCGATCGAGCGCGATGGCTGCTTCAGTAGCTGGTCGTCCGGTAACAACGCCGACATCCCATCGTTTCGTTAGCGTATCGATGGTCTCAGAAGCGGCAAGCACTGGCTCGTCATAAACGAAACCAGAGGTATCGAGATCCGGCTCGCTGTCGTAGAAATCACGGTATAACTCGCTTCCGAGATACAGCTGCTGGAAGACGTCTGTGAGACGATCACGCTTCCACTTCGCGTGGATACGTTCTCGCGTGTCGGGATCGACCGCGTTCACAACAACGGTCCGAGCGCCTTCGAGTCCACCACCGCTCGCCTCAATTGCATCGGTGAACGCCGCGAGATCACGGTCGAATCCTTCCTGACATGCGAGGATATACAACGCCGTGGCGTGTGTCAGTTCCCAATCGTTGTTGAAGCCGCCTGCGTTCTTGAACGACTGCACGTCCGCTTTCGGGATCGTATCGTCATAGACGTGCATAACAGACTCGACGATGGCCCGACGATACGAATCTGCCACATCGATGAGCACCCCATCAATGTCGAGAACGACGGCTTCGACCGATATCACGCGATCTCACCTTTTCTGGGGCGAACACGAAAGAGTGTCTCTCCCGAAATCGTCTCGGAGGTGACGGGGAGCAGCGGTGGATCGGTGCCGAGCGTCGTAAACAGACAGTCTGCCTCATTTTGACGGGCAACAGACCACAATGGTCGCTGGAGTTCGGGGGGACAGTTCAATGCATACAACGCGTCTCCGTCCGCATAGACAGTCGATCGAGGGGATGTAATGTCATCACGTATAAATGTGACGCCGTCGGGAACCGAACAATCGTGGATATCGATCGCAGTCACGCTCGCGCGGCGAGCGAGGGCTTGTGCTATATCGGTCCGATTGCCGATTCCGACTTCGATGAGTGTCTCATAGCGAGCGAGACGGTCAACCAGCGCCTCACGCGTTCCGGGTGTCGTCACGTCGGGATGTTTATACCCGATCCGTTCTAATCTTTTTCTATGCATGTCGACATCGTGCCGGTCGGTGATGTCCCCGCGGCGGTAAAGCGTGAGGCATCGTCTGGTCTCCGCTCCGTATACGGATGTGATGTTACAGTCCACCAGGAACAGGCGATTCCCAACGGGGCGTACGATTCAACTCGGAACCAGTATCGTGCTGAGGAGTTCATCGAACTTGCGAGTCATATTGGAGCAGGTGGGAAAAATATTGCAGTCACTTCGAAGGATCTCTTCTACCGTCGCCGCAACTACGTTTTTGGTCTCGCCTATCTCGACGGCAACGGGAGCGTCGTTTCTACCTATCGCCTCCAGACGTCCTCCGATGGGGGCCTCGCCACCAAATCGGGAAGTGAAGTGTTCAATGATCGAATCCGGAAAGAAGTGATCCACGAAATCGGTCACACGCTCGGACTCGAACACTGTGACAACAAACGCTGTGTGATGAACTTTTCACCGACCGTTCGAGAAGTCGATGTGAAAGAGCAGTTCCTCTGTGGAAGTTGCAGCCGAATCGTCCACCGATAAGTACGTATTCACTGTCGCCAGTGCCAGCAGCAAATCTGTCCGATCGTTACCTTCACGCTACTACTCCGTTGTTCTACATTCGTCCACTCTCGTCCGAAATCTGTACCACTTTCTATTCAGTATGAGTCAATGTACTCTTCAAGAGATAATATATTTGACTTATATTAGCGAAAGATTTGTACTGTTGTAAGCCACATTGTTCACATAACTACTATGAGAGGGGACACCACGGTTCGGATAGGGGCTGCGTTGATACTGATCGCATACTGTGCCCTCATCGCGGCGTTATACGATCCGTTGTCAATCCCCATCGATTTCGAAGTAGCGCTGCCGATTGCGCTCATTGTCGGCGTGGGTCTGATCGCCGTCTGGTATCGATTTCAGGCCACACCGGTACTATAATGTAACAGACAGTGCGTCGTACCGTTCCAGAAAGCAGCTAATTGTAATACGATCGCGGTAGATTCGTCCACGGCAGATTTCAGCTGTGTTCTGTCTCGGATGAGTGTCGGAGGACAGATCAGCTTTCGTTTGTGTCGACCGCATAGTAGTACTCTCCAGCCGCCTTTTGCTCGCGGTCGAGTTGGCTTTCGGGTTTGTTGATTCGTGGTCGTGCCGTGCGCTGGTCGCGCCGGAACGTGATTTCGAGGTTACCGAGGAATTCGTTCATTCCCTCACGCATTCCGACTGGTGGCGTCGCGTGCCCGGCCATCGAGGGAGTACCATCAAACACCAGTAGCCGGTCGGCGAGGAGATCGATCATATAGATGTCGTGATCGATAACGAGTGCTGTTGCGTCGTGGTTTTCGGTGTATCGACGGATCGCACGCGTTGCGAGAACACGTTGTTCGACATCGAGATGTGCCGATGGCTCATCGAGCAGGTAGAGATCGGCGTCCTTCGAGAGACAGGCAGCGATGGCGACTCGCTGGCGCTCACCACCAGAGAGGTCAGTGAGGGTCTGCTCCATGATTCGTTCGAGTTGCAGTGGTTGGCCGATCTCCGTCTCCCAGTACGAGGAACCGAACTGGTCGGTGATAGATGCGAGGAATGAATCGACGCGCATCGGCTGATCGATTTCAATGTACTGCGGTTTGTACGCGATATCGAGGTGTGTCTCAAGGGCACCGTCCGTCGGTTTGATTGATCCCGTCAGCAACTTTGCAAACGTGGATTTTCCGATGCCGTTCGGACCGACGACGCCAAGGACTTCGTTTTCACGAATTGTTCCGCTCTCAATCTGTAGTGAGAACTCGTCCTCACCGTATGACTTCACGAGATCCGGGTATTCGATCAGTACGTCACCCATCGAGGCAGTTCGAGGAGCGTGTTGCTCGAACTCGATTGCCTCCGGGCGAATCCGCATGTTTTCGTTTTCGAGATAGCCCGAGAGATACTCGTTGATCCCCTGACGCGTCGATTTTGGATCAGTAATGATACCGAACGCACCCGGCTCACCGTAAGCGACGTGGATGGTGTCTGCGAGCAGATCGAGCACCGCGAGGTCGTGTTCGACGACGAGCATCGAGCGATCGTTCGCGGCGAGATCACGGATGAGTCGAGCTGCACTCACCCGCTGGCCGATATCGAGGTACGGGGTGATTTCGTCGAGAAAGTAGAAATCGGCATCGCGGGCGAGCGTCGCTGCGAGCGCAACGCGTTGGAGTTCGCCTCCCGAGAGCGTGCCAATCTTCTGATCCACAATCGGTCTAATCGATAGCCGATCGATAAGATCGTCAACCACGCCTCGTTCGTCGGTTCCTTCCAGCAGTTCGCGCGTCTTTCCATCGAACTGATTCGGGATTCGATCGACGTACTGGGGCTTGCGCGCGACCGTGATACCACCGTGTTGCATATCCTCTAGATACGTCTGGAGGTCCGTTCCTCTGTACTCGTCGATGACAGCGTCCCAGTCAGATCCTGTGTCGTACGCACCGAGATTCGGGACGATTTCGTCGGCAAGGATGCGAACAGCGGTCGTCTTCCCGATGCCGTTCGGTCCGAGGATACCGGTTACCGTTCCCTCCTGCGGTGCGGGGAGCCCGTAGAGAGCAAACGCATTCTCGCCGTAGCGGTGAACCGGTTCTTCATCGAGTTCCTCGGGGAGGTTGATGATCTCGATAGCGTCGAACGGGCACTTGACGACACAGATCCCACAGGATTCACCCAGACAGATCTCTTCGGAGATGCGCACCTGATCGGGCGTCCCTTGAACAGTGTCTTCGCCCCGTTTGGTGATACACTCCTTTCCCGTCCGATTTGGGGGGCAGTAGTTCGCGCACTCGTAGTTACAACGATCGGGCTGACAGCGATCGAGATCGACAACGGCGATGCTGTCCTCAGCCATTAGACGGTCACTCCCGCAGTGAGGAGGATCGTCAAGCAAACGAACCAGAACGAGAATGTCATGAACGCGACGTAGAGAATATCCTTTCCGGAGAATTCATCGACGATACCACTTGCCTTGAGCAGCGGAAACTGTACTGCGATAGCCGCTGCGAGCACGTAGAGCACAGTAGAACTCGTTGCAACATCTGTCGGAGCCATGTCTCCGACAACAACGAGCGACCCGAAGGCTGCACCAATCCCAAGGATGGCGGCCAGCGCAGTGACTGTCACCCCGCGGATATGGGCAGCGCGGGAATCAGCCGTATCGGTTGCCATGCCGATGAATCAGCAGTCTGGGAGCAAAAGCCGTTCGGTTGCGCTTACTCGTCGACGCAACACCGTGTTGCCATCGGTCACCAATACACTTGATTGACATATTAAACAGCTATCTTCAATGTCCTCTCATGTATCCGTAGAGTTCGATGTACGCAATGGGTACCAAAAGCTGCCAATTTCGATTTGTCAGCATAACTTGCCTCAATCTTTATACGCCCTGGACGTGTGAGTATCGAGAAAATGAGTGATACGACTGCCGAAGGGCTTGTCGACCTCCCCCCGAGTGCGAAACTCGTCTTCAAGGTTCTCGAGTACAACGGTCCACTAACCCAGAAAGGTATTGTTGAAGAGTCGATGCTGTCCGCGCGCACTGTCCGGTATGCGCTCGAACGGCTTGAAGGAATTAATGCGGTCGATGAGGATGTCTACTTTGCCGACGCCCGGCAGAATCTCTACGAGATCACCGGCGAAATTCCGGCAGAGAACGCTGAGACTGCCATTTGTAACGACTGAAGCGCTGCTGATAGGCGTGAAAGTATACAAAACACTGCTTTCTGTCTGCTGCAGTTCCGGAGCGTTTGCTAGAAAG
Organism: Halocatena marina; assembly: GCF_025913575.1. Classification (NCBI taxonomy): domain Archaea; kingdom Methanobacteriati; phylum Methanobacteriota; class Halobacteria; order Halobacteriales; family Natronomonadaceae; genus Halocatena; species Halocatena marina. The sequence goes on from NZ_CP109785.1 coordinate 2,586,384, forward strand.
AGTTAGGCACCGGCTTTCTCAAGTGCGGTTTCGAGGTCGTCACGCTGGGTGACACCAACGAAGCGCTCGACAACGCCGTTGTCGTTTTCGATGATGAGCGTGGGGAGCGATCGCACTTGGTACTCGTTTGCGATGTCTTGTTCCTCATCGACGTTCACTTTCTCGACCTGAAAGCGGTCTTCCCAATCATCTTCCAGTTCTTCGAGGATCGGGTCCTGCGTCTTACACGGGCCACACCAGTCAGCGTAGAAGTCTTTCAGCGTAATGGTCATCGTACACCCAAACTTGCCCAGCCTTCGGAATAAGGGTTTCCACTACCTACCACATCACCCCACGCCGAAACGCATACAAACCATGGTGCGAATGAGTACGCATGAGCAAAGGATCTCAGAATTCTGGCGGGCTGATGTCGAGCGCCGGTCTCGTCCGGTATTTCGACTCCGATGACCGTAATGCGCCCCGCATCGACCCGAAAACAGTCGTTGCATTCGGTGTCCTCTTTGGCGTCTTCGTTATGACGCTCACAGCGCTGTGAACGTTTGGCCGATCGAAGACTTGCATACTGCCCACCACGGTGTGGGGTGAGATCGTTCTCAGTTCTGCTCCAGAGAGAACAAGTAGTAAAGATATTAGTACAGCGACCTCGCTCGATTGATTTCCTGAGTCTCCTTACTCCGTCCCGGACGCGAATTCATCGATCAGCACAATAACACCCTTGAGGGCGACAACGAGGGCGACAAAAGTGAAACTCGCCCAGATAACGAGACTGATCATTCCTGACGTCCGACCTGCGAAAAATCCGCCGAGCGTACCAATTGTGACGCCCACAGTGAGATAGAACGCAACGTACAATCGTAGTCCCAAATATGTATCCATACTCCTACCGTCATCTTTCAGATAGTAATACTTTTATCTAATATATTCGATGCTTGATAGCGCTAGCGCGTCGTTTTTCATCCCTACTCGCCAATCACACAGCACATGACTTTCACGGTCGGTGTCATCGCCGTACAGGGTGATGTCTCAGAGCACGTGGCCGCGATTCGGCGCGCGCTCGTCGAGCGCGGCGAGAGATCGGAAGTACACGAGATACGCACGGCGGGTCTCGTACCCACGTGCGATGTCCTCCTCATGCCAGGTGGTGAATCGACGACCATCTCTCGATTGCTCCAACGTGAGGGGATCGACAAAGAGATCAAGACCCACGTTCAGTCAGGAAAACCACTCCTCGCAACGTGTGCCGGTTTGATCGTCGCCAGCCGGGATGCGAAAGACGACCGAGTCACGACGCTTGATCTCGTGGACGTGACTGTCGACCGAAACGCCTTCGGCCGTCAGCAAGACAGCTTCGAGACAACGATTTCCATCGAAGGAATGGATGAACCGTTTCCGGCGGTGTTCATTCGTGCGCCGCTCATCGACGAGGTGGGTTCAGAGGTAACGGTGCTCGCCAAGTGGGAGGACAGGCCGGTTGCCGTTCGAGACGGACCTGTCGTTGCAACCTCGTTTCATCCCGAACTCACGGCCGACTTCCGAGTACACGATCTCGCGCTCTTTGCGTCGGCAACGACGCAGTAAGTCCCGGAGGGGTTTTGCCCTGTGCTGCCATCAATAGGGATATGGACGCATCTATCGAGGGCGTTCGGGTCGCGGGAACGCAACAGGGAGCAGTTCCGGTCGTCACCCTCACGACCGACAACGAGGATGAAAACGATCTGCTCCCCATTTTCATCGGCTTTTCGGAGGCGACGAGTATCGTTCGTGGACTCGACGCCGAAGATATCGGTCGACCACTCACACATGATCTCCTGCTCGACGGCATCGAAGAGCTTGGCGGACGCGTCGAACGGGTCGCCATCAGCGCAGTCGAGGACGGGACCTATTTCGCCGACTTGCATCTGGTAACACCACGCGGAACAGCTGTCGTCGACGCTCGACCGAGCGACGCGCTCGCGCTCGCTGCTCGAACAAATGCTCCGATCGAGATCGCCGCAGATGTGTACGAAGGGGGACGTGATGATCCCGAGCAGTACACGGAACTGCACGACATCAGAGAAGTGATGGGAGACGCAGGCGCCAACGTTCGGCCGACGGTGAGGGATCGTTTTGATGACTGAGACGCTCGCAGAACTGTTTTCAGTCATCGAAGACCGAAAGAAAACACTCCCAGAGGATTCCTACACTGCATCGCTGTTCACGCACGAAAAAGGCGAGAATGCCGTTCTCGAAAAGCTCGGCGAAGAGTGCACCGAGCTCGTCCTCGCCGCAAAAGACGACGAACACAACGAAATCGCCCACGAAAGTGCGGATATCGTCTATCACCTGCTCGTTCTCTTAGCGATGAAAGACATGCAGCTCGATGATCTTCTCGACAAACTGGACGAGCGGCGATGAAGTACGCACGTCTGTAGAAGATTGTAAAACAACTCTCGTCACTCTGAACCTCAAGAGCAAGTGAGTCGAGAGACAATCATTCTCTCTTCATCGAGCAGACACGAACAGGAGTAGTTCTTACGCGACTGCACCACCAATAGCGCCAGCGATCCCGCTCGGAATCGCAAGTAACAATGCGATGATGATAGATCCGACGCCGATTCCCAGTCCAGCGATAAAGCCAAGCGGGCCACCAGCAATTCCGCCGACGAGCGATCCGCCGACGAGAACGAGCGCACCGAGGATAACACCACCCAACGCACCCGCAAGCAGCCCGTGCCACCCACCACGACCCAATCCGCCGCCTGCGAGATAGCCCGCAACGAAGCCACCGATAAGTCCAGCAGCAGCGTGACCGAGCACAGGAATGACAAATCCGATAATTCCGAGCACCAGCTCGACGAGGAATCCAATGATGACGGCGCGCCAGTTTGTCATACCTAGATGTATGGGTACGGTGACACATAAATCATTTTGCTACTGATTGTGAGGGTTCACGTAGGGTCGATCGCGCAAAGAACGTGCTTTTGCCTCCTGGACCGATAGTAGTGGCTATGACTTTCGAGGACTTGCCGACCGTTCCGCGGTCGGAGGAACTCATCGATAAGGCGTTTTCGCGGGCTGCCCGCTCGGGCCGGTCAAAATCCGGCGTCGAGGCCCAGCAGTCAATGCTACTCACTGCGTCGAACATCATTTCCGACAATCTTCAGAACGTCACCACGTCGTGGCCGGACTTTGATGCGCTCGATCCGTTCTACTACGAGCTCGCTGATGCCGTGATTGATGGTGGTGTCGACTCTCTCAGACAGCATCTCTCCGAGGTGATGTGGGCCGGACGGAAGGCGGGCGACATCCGAAGTGAGTATCAATCCCGTCTCCACGGCGAAGCAGAAACAGCACGAAAGATTCGAAAGCAGGCGTTCGCTCGCCTCGCGGATGTTACACGGGAAGTGTCCGATGATTTGCTCGCGCTCGGAGAAGCTCGTGATATTCTCAAACAACTTCCAGACATCCGTACCGAGGAACCGACGATCGTCATCGCGGGTTATCCGAACGTCGGGAAATCGACGTTCGTCAACAGCGTGACGAACGCCCGCAACGAAATCGCCTCGTATCCATTCACGACGAAACAGGTCCGCGTCGGTCACATCGAACGCGATCACATCCGCTATCAGCTCATCGACACACCAGGACTGCTCGACCGTCCGGCCGATGAGCGAAATGATATCGAATCGCAGGCAGTGAGCGCACTGACTCATCTCGCAGACTGCATCCTCGTGTTCATTGATGCCAGCGCATCGTGTGGCTATCCCGTGGACGTCCAGCGCACACTCCGAGACGAGATCGAAACGCGCTTTTCGGACGTTCCCGTGCTGACCGTCTGTGCTAAAGCCGACCGCTCACAGGATCTCGAAACCGATCACTACCTCAGCGTAACGGAGGACGAAGGCGTCGATGCACTGCTCGAAGCGGCCGTCGCTGCTGTCGATCACGAAATTGAGCTCCCGTTCGACGGATAGTCGATCTGGCTCGCCAGCCTTAATCCGCACGCTGTGAAAGAACAGTCATGTTCGACACCCGTCCAGACCGCGATAGTGAGGTGGTGTTCGTCGGCCGCTCGAACGTCGGGAAATCGACGCTCATGCGCGAGTTTACGGGACATACGTTTTCGACCGGTGCGAACCCCGGCGTCACACGCAAACCGAATCACTACGACTGGGCTCCGGAAGATTTCGTTCTCACCGATCTTCCTGGATTCGGATTCATGGAAGGCGTCCCCGAAGAGCGCCGCGAAGCGATTAAAACCGACGTCGTCCGCTACGTAGAAACCAACGCAGAGCACATTCTCGTCGGTGTTCTCGTCATCGACGGCAAGAGTGTCATCGACATCATCGATCGCCACACCGAACGCGGGGAGATTCCACACGATGTTGAGCTGTTTCATTTCCTCCGAGATGTCGATATTCCACCCGTGGTCGCCGTCAACAAGATGGATAAGGTCGACGACCGCGACGACCGCCTCGATGCTCTCTGTGAGCGACTCGGTCTGTACCCGCCGTGGCAGCAGTGGCGCGAGACGATCGCACCGATCAGCGCAAAGCGGGGCACCATTCAACCACTTGAGGAAGCAATCGGACACCACCTTCACGAAGCAAAGCGAGACGACCTGCTGAAGTTCTTCTGACCCCGTCGCAGTTCCCTTATCAAACGAAACGTCTAGAAACCAGATTTAGCAGACATATCGGGTGAGCTACTCGACAACATCATCTGGCGTCATACCACACCAGTAAGACACACGACAACCAATATATAAATTAAATTATAACTCATAGAGGAGAATCCATTAGAAGTAATAACTCATCTACCTACAGAGTGGAGTAAGATATACCCTGAGAATTAGTCGTATCTCGAACCGGCAATGGAACTGACCGAAACGGACAAATGAAAGCCATTCGACTCCCAATTCGGTCTATCACATGCTCGCTTCGAACGCAGATCGGCGTTATACCGCTCATTAATTGACAGCCGCATTCTGTCCGACTTATCGACACCCTCGTATACGGAGAGTTTCGTCAACATCCATCTTTCAAGCGTACAAAGCGACGTTGATCGGATATTCGGCAACTCGTTTGCGTTCGACAGCCTCAAATCGACACGCTGATCCGACTGAACGAGGATGATAAAACAACGAATTTTGCCATAGTGAGTGAGTAAAATATTCTAGTGGTATGAAACAGCTTACGAAGATTATCAGTTACCGTATGTTTATTCGACGTCACACAGCATCGATCGTGTATTAGTCAGATGCCTATCGTTCCCTTAAAGGGAACACAATTCATTCAAACAACAGGATAGTATAACCAATTTTTGGAATAGTTTATTGTTAATCTGGGTAGCAAACGGCAAAGTCGCGCACATTTCCGATCACTTGGCGATTACGAATGTACTTTTGTAATGCCAGTCGCCACGTCATACTACACGGCCGATGCGACGCGGTTCTTATCGTTTGAGATACTCTGGTGTTGAATAGAGAATAGTTCGTTCCCTTTTCGGGAACATCGGCGTGAGTATACCGATCGGCGAATCAATCACTGGCGCACCTGATCGCATAGTCACAAGGCTGGTTGTAAACAGTTCCGGGAGGACCACTTAGATGGCGAACGTCACAACCGGTCCCTCCGATTTCGAAGATCGCACTCATACTCACCGATCATCGTAGTGGAACTCTGTCCACGGACCTTCGATGAACGGGTAGTCCTCGATGACCCCAAGGTCGACATCGATTCCAAGACCGGGACCATCGGGAACGGTCAGCTGTCCGTTCTCGACTGCTGGCTGACCGTCAAGAATGTCGAACGCAAGATCGAATGGGTACATTCCTGGATCGGGAGTACCGTCAAGCACCGGATCTCGCTCGAAGACGGGGTATTCGAGGAGACGTACTTCTGGTGCACCAGCAACGAGGTGTGCGTTCGCAATCAGCCCGAGCCATGTCCCGAAGTTGTGCGGGACAAACGCAATCTCCCGATTTGTACAGTACTCGATGGCGGTCAGACAACCGGTGTACCCGTTGTGGTGTCGAACGTCTCCCTGAAGATAATCAAGCGCTCCGGTACGAGCGAGTTCCACGAGACCAGCTGAAGATGCCTCGCTTTCACCGCCCGCGAGCGGCGCACCGGTTTCGGCCAGTTCGACATAGCCGGCACGATCCGACGGCTCAACCGGTTCCTCCACCCAGTAGGCTCCGTGGTCGGCGGCGTGTTCGACCAGCGCACGAACGGTGTCTCGACCGTAGGATTCACCGAGTTTCCACCACGTGTGTACGTCGAGCATGATCTCCATCTCGTCAGTGGATTCGACTAATCGTTCAACGGTCTCACGGTCACCATCCGGTCCGATACCGGGCCGATATTTATAGCCCATAAAACCGAGATCTTCGATGCGTTCGGCCTGCTCGACGTAGCCATTCGGCTGCATGTACATCCCTGCACTCGCATAGAGCGGTATCTCGACCGTTGGTGTCGTGTCGTACTCCTCTCCGAGCAGTTCGTAGATCGGTGCCCCCACTTCCTTTCCTCGGAGATCGAACAGCGCCACGTCGAGTGCTGACGCTGCCTCCGTCTGAATCCGCTCTGGAAGATCGACCGAGTCAATCAGGTCGTGGATTTCGGCCGGCTGCTCGACCGTTTCACCTTCGATGGCGTCGGCGACTGATCCCTCGACGATGTCGGCAAACGTACCCTGTGATTCGCCTTCGAAATACTCACGCATCGCTGAGCTGCTCGCACCCGCCGTCGCGTATCCCTGTTCACCGTCCCTCGTCTCGACGACGATGAGAACGACATCTCGCTTGAGAAGCCGACGTGTTCCCCCGAAAAACAGTCTGTCTTGATGTGGATTGATTGGTGATGAGAGTGCGTACCCTCGAACGTCGCTGATATCCATGTATTCGTCGTGCGTGGCAACCAGTATAAATCATGAGGCAACTGGGACAGTCGGTCGTTCAATCGATACCCCACCACACAGCAACACTCACACAGCTAATATCCCACAATACCCCTAATAGTAGAAGATTTGAAATAATAGAATGGACGATTACATCTAATGTATCATTATGACATCAGATCGGCGCACGGTTCTCCGTGCGATCGGCGCAATGAGCATTGGCACTGTGGCTTCCCTTGCGAGCATGAGCGCCTCAGCTCCAGCGCGTTCGGCGCGTTTTGCTTCTTCGACCGCTTTCGGAGTGCTCTCACCATGAATGCACGAAACGACCATCGAGTCCGAAGAAGCGTCTGCGTGGATCTCGATCACCCGCTCTTTCTTGTCAGCAGGCATCGTTTAACACTCACCGGAATGTGTACTGGCGATGGTTGCGACCACGCCGTCTGTCGTACTGAGCGTAGTAATATGCGTATGGAGATCGTCTACTGCAACATCGAGATCCGGTGTCAGCGGTGTGACTGTCGCTGGAATGACGTCATCCTTAATCGCGTCTTTGACGTGACTGTCGCTCATTCGCATGACGTACAATCGACAGTCGGAACAACGCGACATAATACTTTTATCGTGAGCCTTGATACCACAGAGACGAGTACCGCCCTCGATAGCGTGGTCCTCAGCAGGAGATTTACACTCTTCAATTGTCATTTGATACGACCGCAAAGCACAACAGAAACGACTCGTTGTAGTAATTATTACTGCGTGGCTACAACCGAGGATCGATCCGGAGACGTCCAAAAGATAGAACTAATTGCACCTGCTGTAGAGACATAACTGTTTTACTATGGTTTTCAATCTGCTCTCGTAGTGTCGACCGACCAGAGCGATCGTGGTGTGACACTACCACCAACAGGAACGGTTGAACGAGATCGAATCTTCCGGGAAGATCGGCCATTGCTCCGTTTTTGGTGTGACAGAACGAACAGTACAGCACCGTCTGTTGTCTGCTCGGATTCAGCTTGTGAGACAGAACAACCAGCACGGCCCTCAGACGAGCGTGGGGCTGCCATCTTCGTGGGCTGGCGAATCGTATCGACCACACAGCGCTCTATAGATCGATATGGATAGCGACGGTCTTTGGAAGGTTCACGCACAATTGTCGTGTTTCCGTGCCTGACCGTATCACCGACCACTATCACCGTCGGTCAAATGACAGATAACCGGCGGCAACGAACACCAGAACACTCGCCACTATCCTCAACTAGTACCTGTGAAAATACGATTTTTAATGTTTCAGTTGTTTCAGATTGTTTCTGGAAGCCAGCCACCATCCACCTCGATATTCTCGCCGCTGATGTACTCTGGTCCATCGAGGAAAAACAGGACGGGCTGGATCAGATCGTCGAAGGCGGCTGGCCGGCCACGGGGCAGCTCCGAGGGAAACTCATCGGAGTTCTCAACGACATAGGGTGAAACAGCGTTCACGGTGATATCGTCAGATTGTGTGTCTGATGCGAGCATTCGCGTAAACATGATAACGCCGGTTTTTGCAACGAAGTAGGGGAAGTTCGTGGTGTTGACGAGTCCTTTCCCTGCGCTGGCGTAACCGATGTTGACGATGCGACCATATCCAGTCTCGCGCATCGGAGAGAGTGCGCGTTTCGAACAGAGGTAGGTTGCGTTGAAGTTCGTATCCAGCACCCGGTTCCACGTCTCCCAGTCGATATCTTCCCAGTGAGTGGGAGCGAACGCACCGACGTTGTTCACGAGGAGATCAACAGTTCCGATGTCATCCGCGACCGTCTCGAACAACTCATCGACGGAGTCTGGATCAGTGACGTCGCCACGAGCAGTCGTCGTTTCGATGTCGCTATCCCGAGCACGAGCCTGCTCTGCGACTGTCTGTGCTGCGTCAGCGCTTGTATGGTAGTGGACGGCAACGTTTGCGCCACACTCCGCAAGTGCGAGCAAGAGCGCACGCCCAACACCCTTTGCACTCCCAGTCACGAGCGCAGTCCGTCCGGTGAGATCCGGTCGATTCATACGCACAGTTCGACCACCGAGACCATTAGCGTTCGGCGACCGGCAGTCATCGTCCCACGCCTCGATGATCCTAAAACGACTACCACGACATATTACAATATCAAGCAGCTAATTCAATTCAGTCAGATCACAAAGCATATAATATGCATGTCTGAAGTTCAAATAGAATGTCCGCGATTGAATTGGAATCACTCCGCAAGCAGTTCGATGGTGTCGTTGCCCTCCACGAAGTTAACCTCACCGTCGAAGCGGGTGAAGTATTCGGTTTTTTGGGGCCAAACGGCGCCGGCAAATCGACGACAATTGATATTCTTCTCGATTACGTTCGACCAACAGCGGGGCGAGCGAGTGTTTTCGGTTACGATGCACAACGAGAGACGAAGTCGGTCCACCAGAAGATTGGGGTTCTTCCCGACGCCTACCACCTCGAGGAGAGTCTGACCGCCCGCCAACACCTCGTGTTCGCCATCGAGTCGAAATCCGCTGCCGACGATCCGGCGGTGCTCTTAGAACGAGTCGGGCTCTCATCCGTTGCTGATCGGGATGTCGGTGGCTTCTCGAAAGGGATGGCTCAGCGACTCGTTCTCGCGCTGGCGCTCGTCGGGCAGCCAGAGCTTCTCATTCTCGATGAGCCGTCAACCGGTTTGGATCCGAACGGTGCGCGCATGATGCGGACTATCGTTCGAGAGGAAAACAATCGCGGTGCGACGGTGTTCTTTTCGAGTCACATCCTCGGACAAGTCGAAGCGGTATGTGATCGGGTGGGTATCCTTGCGGACGGTTCGCTTGTCGCACTGGACAGCATTGAAGGATTGCAGGCAGCGGTTGGAGCAAAATCGAGGATTGAAATGACACTCGACAGACATCCCGGGCCATCGATCGAAGCGGTTCGTAATCTCGCTGGCGTGGCAGACGTAAGCATCAACAGTGATCACGGAACGATTTCCGTCTCGTGCTCTAGCGAACAGAAGGCAGCCGTCATCGATACGATTCGTTCGAACGGAGCACGAGTACTCGATTTCAAAACCAGCGAGGTTTCACTCGAGGAACTGTTCGCGTCGTACACGGGAGGGCGATCATGAGCTGGCTCGTTGTGGCAAAGCGGACGATACTCGATCCGGTTCGGTCGCGACATCTGTGGGTCACACTCGCTTTAGTTGGACTCGTCCTCGGGCTTCTCACGCACTTGATGACAGGACGGTACGCATCTGAAGTGCTGTTCACGAGTTTTGCGCCCTTGTTCGTCCTCATCGCCATCGCGCGTAGCTATCAGACGATCTCCAGTCGGCGTCAGAGCGGGAGTCTCCGAGTCGTGCTTTCCTATCCACACTCGCGCAAAGACGTCGTTCTCGGAACGGCTCTCGGTCGGAGCATCCTCATGGCGGGTGTCGTTTCGTTCGGCCTCATCGTGACGGTCGGAGTACAGTTCATCAACACAGGCCTCCCGGATAGCAAACTAGTCCTGTACACGTGGGGCATCGCCGTCCTCCTCGCGGTATCGATGACAGGGCTCGCTGTCGGGATCTCATCGAGCGTTCGAACGACGAACCGATCGGTGCTCCTCTCGTTCACCGCTTTTCTCCTGTTCTTCGGATTCTGGCAACAGCTTCCGGGCGTGATTCGCTACGTGCTCAACGGTCTCTCTAAACCGGCCCCACCACGACCCGAGTGGGTCGATGTATTCGTTGCACTGAATCCCATCCAAGCGTACAACACCATCCTCAGTGCGCTCGTACCGGCCATCGATTGGAGTTCCAACCTCTACTACGAAACCGCGTGGTTCGGCGTACTCGTTCTTCTCGGATGGTTGCTGTTGCCGCTCCTGATCGGCCTCTGGCGGTTCGAACGAAGCGACCTCTGAGGCGGGACGTCGATCGATAAAAGTCGTTCCACGGCAGGCAACCGTGGGCTTCAGCTAAGAGAAGATCACGCTCGCTGGAGCCTCGGTATGTGATTGTCGCAATCGATGATGCGGGCCACTCATTCATCTGGACGAAATCGACGTGCTCGAATTCCTCGTGATGAGACCCGAGACAGTTCACTCTGTTTGCTTCTCGTTCGGTCCGTTCTGCACCCTCCGTTTCCAGTCACGCTTTTGTGCTCGTTCTGCCACGTGTCGCTGTCCATCTGAGATAGACCAGCGCGCCTTTTCCTCAAAATCGGCCATTTCTTCGAGGAACCCTTCTTGGAAATTCTCCAGCAGATCGTAGCTCCAGCGGTCCCCATCGACCACTCCACGCGGAAGATGCTCGTCTCGAAGCGCGTTGGCGAGCGCTGTCGACCCGGATTGACGGAACAGTACTTCTGCACACGCAAAGTGATCCATTGCGTGACCAATGTCGTGATGGAACTCAATGAGTGCGCCGTGTGCGCGGTGCAACCACTCGATGCCGAGCTCGACCTCGTGGAGTGCCGAGCGCTCGGCATCGCTCAGCTCGCTCGATTCACCTTCGTCGATACCCATGATAAATGATAACACTCATATACAGATATATCTGTCTCACGGAGCGTGGCGCACTCGATCAGCCAATCTCACAGCGCTCGTTCGATAGCCGTCGCTACACTTCGTGCTTTCTCTGCGAGGGAGTCGGTCACCTCGCCTCGTTCGAGTGCCACATTGAGTTCGGCATCGTCGACGCGCTCGACGGTTCCGTCTGCGTGCTTTACCACATCGACGTGGAGATCGACGTACCGAGCCGTATGTGGGAAGAGTTCGACAGGGGTACAGACGTTGACGTACGTTCCTCTGCGCTCGCCATCAGATCCACGGTAGACGGTTGGATACCACCAGCGTCCCTCTTTCAGTTTCGTGATAGCGACATCGCCTGCCTGCCGTTCGACACCGAGCGCATCGTACGATCCGCCAGGAGACATCTGCCGTTCGAGCGTGATCGTCCCCGCCGGGTCGTAGTCGGTCACTTCGCCCCGGCCGAGAGTAATGCATCTTCCGTCTGGTTTGCCGTGGCTGATCGTAATGCGGTCTCCTTTCTGCGGACCGAATCGTCGCGCTGTCACGTCGAACGGGAACGATTCTGTATCACTGCGTGGTGATTCACAGATCGCTTCGGCGAAGTCAACGGCCGCGCTCGCGGTCTCGGTTCCGGCTTTGATGCGGTGGTGACCAGACATTGTCGCTGTCACCGACCGTCGCTGTTCGTCGAGGGCAAAGCGCGACTCCCTGCCGAACCAAACCCACGCTGTCCGGGGAGCTGTGAGCCGATCCGGAGCACTAATATCGCTGTTGTGTGCGCTATCGATCCGCTCGGCGCGATCGTTGAGATCTGCCATCGCTGCTTCGAGAACGTCGAATCCGACATCGGTGGCTCGGTCACGCCACCGAATGGCCCACCCGTCTCGTGGTTCGTTCGGAAGGAGATCAACAAAATCGATCGACGAGGTTTCTCTCTCACCGCCACGCATCAATCGCGCGAAGCCGTTCGAAACCGACACTTTCGTTCGAAGAACCGGACGGTCGTCCTCCCACGGTGGAACCGCTTCTTCCACCTGAACCCGGACGTTATCGTCCTCCTCGACGTATTCGGTGTTCGCGTAGGAGAGATACCCCTCGCTTTTGCCTCCGGTTTCGTCTGTGCTCTTGTTCTCTCCGAGATCGACCACAGCTCCGTTGGCGTGAGTCTCTTTCACACGGCCGTCGAAAATTGCCTCAGAGGGTGTCGGATCCGGCCACGCAAGCGTATCGATACCGGTACGTCGAAGGGTATCGACGATGGTATCGACGTTCTCGGTCTCTTCACCGCTAACGCGCACGCCCTGTCGGTCGTCGCTCGATGCGATCGTGACCGCGGCTGGTGTATCGGGAAACGATGCTTCAAAGCGGGCACGGATCGGTTCTGAACCTTGAACGATCTCGTGCTCCGAGGAGAGGAGTCGCGTCAGCGCAGTCGCGTAAATTCCCCGGATTCGGACGGTCGTCATAGACGGCTCGGGTCGTCTGTGAATCGAACGCGGTCGTGAACGGTCGGTCCGAGCGTGAGTTCGATTCGGTCATCGAGAACACGACCTCCTTCGACCGGAACGCCCCACGAGTCAAACCGAAGATAGCCGCGGATGTCCGCCGCGTGCGTGTAAAGATCGATATACTCTACGGTGTGTTCTTGTGTCTCGCTTGCGCTGTGGGCACGGTCCATGTCCGAGTAGACGACCTCGTGTTCCTCGAAAAACGTCTCGATCTCGCTTGCTGTCTCGCGGGTGGCGGTGACCGCGTGCTCGGATGCCTCTCGAATCTCGTCCATCGAGAGACCAACCGCTCGCAACGCGGCTAGTGTCCGCTGATCGAAGTGCATACCGAGCGTGGGACGGCTGGAACCGAAAAGCCAGCGGTCTCCCCGTATCAACCCATCACCCACCGAGAACGGAACGCTTTCGGGCGACAGGCTGGTAGGAAATGTATGTTCACTGGAATCGTCGAGGAAACTGGCGAAGTCGTCGCGGTCACCGACGCGGATGGGGGGCGTCGGATCCGCGTCGCGGGCTCGTTTTCGGATGAACTCACCACCGGACAGAGCATCGCTGTCAGTGGCTGCTGTCTCACCGTCGAAGATCACGACGACGACAGCTTCGAGCTGTTTCTCTCCCGAGAAACGACCGAGCGCACCTATCTGGGAACGATTGAGGCGGGCGACAACGTCAATCTCGAACGTGCGCTGTCGGCGAACGGACGATTCGACGGTCACGTCATGCAGGGACACGTTGATGCGACCGCAGAGGTGGCACGGATCGAGCGGATCGGTGATGACTGGACGTTCGAATTCTCGCTCCCTGGCGATCTTGATCAGTACGTCGTTGAGAAAGGATCGATCGCCGTTGATGGTATCTCGCTCACCGTCACAGACAATCAGGATGAGGATCGAACTGCAACGGAAACTGGATCACAAACGTTTTCGACCGCGATCATCCCCACGACGTACGAACTGACGAATCTCTCCGAGAAGCAGGTTGGTGATCCCGTCCACCTCGAAGTTGATATTCTTGCGAAGTACGTCGAAGGGATGCTTTCGGACCACGAGACAGCGCGTGATCGGCTCAATCCCGCCAATCCCGGTCCAACACCATAACTACGCGTTTCGTTCGCTTATCCATCGAACTCCGTTCGCTCGACAGCAATCGAGTGTTCGTCGTCGTCCGTGTCTCCGCAAATTTCTCGGTATGTCCGCCGATACTGATCGAGCTTCCGGAAGAGGAGGTAGCCGAAAAATCCCTGATAGATGAGCACAAATCCGAAAAAGAGCACGATGACTGGCACCGACGGGAACACGGCGTTGACAGCACCGACGACGAGTGCGACCAGCGTGTTGTAGCTGGCATGGATGAACGCCGCAATGAGGAGTCCCTTGACGATGATGGGACCGGACCGGCCGGGGTTAAATTTCGCTAATCCGAGATAATACCCCGCGAAAGCGGAGTAGATGACGTGGCCCGGCCCAGCAAGCGCCCGGGTCGCAGTGATGTCGGTCCCAGCTACAATATCTTGCAGCACGATCGCCCCAGACGGCGCTCCGATGAGGCTCAGTCCACGGATGATGTAGATGGCGTTCTCAATGGTTGCGAACCCGAGCCCAGCCACAGCACCGTATATTGCTCCATCGATGACGGCGTTGAAACTCGGCTTTCGGTAGGCATAGAGACGCACAGCGAGGAGCTTTACTCCCTCCTCAACCGGCCCTACGACCAAGTAAAAAAAGAAAATAAAGCCGAACGGAATGGACTGAACGATCGAGAAGCTGGTGTTAACGACGGATGCGAAACTCGCAAACAACACACTGAGAACGAACGTCGCTGCAATGAGATCGATCGGTTCGGATGTCGTAACGTCTGTGACGTAGACGTACGCCACAAGCGCTAACGCTGGTATCGCAGAAAGCAACGTCAGTATACCAACGGTAGGAACGGATTCCGTTCGGAGTTCCGTGAACGCCCCGATGAGAATGAGTATTGTGATGATGAGCGCTGCAAAAACGGTCCCCCACCGTATGCCTACGAGCCCCAAGCTGTAGAGTCTCGTTGCCAACCGATCGAGTGCCGTCCGAGGCTCCCACGTCGCCACGTCGTACAGGTCGCGTGATTGGTTGGCCCGAGTTTCAACCGGATCACGTCTCGTCATAGTGGAACATCTCATGGGAGTGTATAAGACGCTTCGTTGCGCGACTCGAAAATATCTCCAGAAATGTCAATGGGAATCTATTAGCCGGTAAGTTTATTGCAATGTCATACCATGACACGATTGTATGGTGCTTGGGAAAGACGATATGTTCGACACGTTTCTTTCACAGCGTGGACACAGAACCGAATCCGAGCGGGTGGGCTGGGAGAAGGACTATAACAAAAAGCAGTGTCCGGAGTGTGGCGGGTTGCACGATTCGTCTGCCACAGAGTGTTCAGTCTGTGGCTGGACGCCGTATGAGCCAAGCTGAGTCAGCAGGCAAAGATCGAATCGGTGTCGAGATGTAATTACTAACGGACGGGACTCCGTTCGTTTCAATTCGATGGTCTAACCGTCTGTTTCGCCAGACGAAGTCACGTGACTTATACTGCTGGACGCCCTGTACCCTCCATGACTCAGACGCGTGTGACTCGGTTGTTCGGCGGACCGGGATGTGGGAAAACGACGGCATTACTTGACCGTGTCGATGAGATGCTCGAATCGGGTGTCCAGATCGAGGATATTCTCATCGTTTCGTACACCCGTGCAGCGGCCGCAGAGGTGCGAGAGCGGTTGGCAGAGCGCCTCGATCGCAGTCCTCGATCGCTCCGGAGCAACGTCTGTACGATGCACGCGAAAGCATACGAGCTCCTCAATCTCTCCCGGCAAGACGTGGTGAGCGAGAAACACAAACAGGAGTTCTGTGAGGATTACGGCCTCGAGTACGAGGACGAGTACGACTCATCTCGTCGCCGATCATCGCGGTCGACGACAATCGGCAACAAGATTATCGCAACGAGTCAGTGGCTCCAGCGTACCCGCCGTGAGGTCTCCGAGTGGCACGATGTTCCGTTCCAGTGGGATGTCGAGACGGTTCGACTTCCACCAGATATCGACCCGAACGCCCAAACAGGAAACAAGTACACACCGACGTGGTCGACTGATGACGATCGCATCGACGTGCCCCAGACAATCAGTGCGTGGCGAAGCTATAAGGGTGCGAACGATCTCATCGGATTCGCGGATATGCTTAAACGAGTACAACAGCGCTCACTCGTTCCATCGGTTGATTACCTCGTTATCGACGAGTTTCAGGATATCACAACCCTCCAGTACTCAGTCTACGACGAGTGGAAATCACACATGGAAAAAGTGCTCATTGCCGGTGATGACGACCAGGTCGTCTATGCATGGCAGGGTGCCGATCCCATGTTGCTCCTCGAAGAGGGAGGAGAAAACATCGTTCTGGATACGTCCTATCGACTTCCTTCACGCATTCTCAACGTCGTGAACCGCGAAATTTCCCACGTCGAGAAGCGCCAAGAGAAAAATTTCCTCCCACGTATGGAGGGTGGCGTAGTCGAGGCCGTCCGCAATCCTTCGATGTACGATTTGATGCGCAACGTCCGTGCGACGATCGAAGAGGACGACGGCAGTGTTATGGTTCTCTTTCGGGCACGCTATCAGATGTTCCAGTTCATGGATGAGTTCATCGATCAGGGCATCCCGTTTCGGACGATGACCGACCAGCGAATGTGGACCGACCGTCTTACGGACTACATCAACGCGGTCGAAGCACTCGAAGACGACGAACCACTCACGGCGCTCCAAGCGCGACGACTCGCAGAGATGCTCGATAGTGCTGCGTTCGGGACAGGAGAGCGTGATGATCTGTTCGATGCAGTCGACGAGCGACAGGAGTCGGTGGGCATCGATGATCTCAACGAGATCGAAGTCAAGCCGTCGTTCGTCAAAGAGCACGCTCCGTTTGCGCCGGGTCGTTCGAGCGCCGACGACATGGTTCATAAGGTTACGAACTACCAGAAGCGATCGATCCGGGCGTACTTCTCCGGTCCGTATCAGGATATTGACCGCGCTCGTGTTCGTGTGGGTACAATCCATAGTGCGAAGGGTCGAGAGGCAGACCACGTCTTCGTCGCCACCGACCTCACCGAAAAAGTCGTCGAGCAGATGGCTGCCACAGTGGATAACCAAGAGAATGTCCCCGGTGTCGAGCAGTTCACAAAACACACCGATCCCGTTCCGACACTGACTGACAACGAACGACGCGTCTTTTACGTTGGTATGTCCCGGGCCCGCGAACGGCTCGTTATTCTCGAAAATCTCGTCGACGGCGCACCAACGCTCCCGATCGATGTGCTTCTCAACAACCAACCGTCGGACCGCGCGCTCGAAGAGCTCGTCGCCGAGGCACAAGAACCACCTGTAACAGCTTCGTGAGGTGTATAATCGGTAGTTAGTCTCCTTTTTTTCCACGCTCACTCTGTTCTGTTTCGTCGTCGGTTTTCACGATGGCGCTGGTAACCCGCCGGGCGGCCATGCCAGGAATGTCACCCGGTGTCGTGACGTACTCTTCGAAGACGACCATCAGTACGGCGAGCGCCACAAAGACCCCACCGAGAAACTGACGGCCCGAAAATAAAAAGTTCAGACCAAATAGTCCGACAGGGATAGCGAACGCAACCGTGAGTGCGAGCGTGATCGTTCCTGTGATGCTCTTCACCATGTAGGTGTCGTCAGGGATCCGTCGAGTAAAATCGTTCGACAACGGTTGATGAGCGCGATTGAATCAGTTTCCTTCGATCGCATCGATGACCATCGCGGCCGCAACGATAGCTTCCTTCGGTATGTCGGATGCATCGTCTATCGTAACCGTGTACTGATCTTTGAGCGAGAACTCTCCCTCAACAGAGCCAACGTGAGTATCGTCCGCATCGGTGATTTCGTACTCGTGTGGAATGAGTTGGAAGATGATACCGATGTACGGGATGTGTCGTAGCACGTCCACGAGCTTACTGGTCGAACTAATGGTGGCGATAAGCGCCTCCGAGTTCGGATCACGAATTTTCCACTTGTGCATGAACAGCTTCCAGTTTTTATCGAGGACGACCACCGGCTCCTCGGTGACATCGTCAACGAGCATGTAGTTCCCGGCAACGTCAAGGATCCCTCCAGCCTTCACAGTGAACGCCGGATTGCCGTCACCGTCTAGGAACGGAAACTCCTCCTTGAGCTTGAACATTTTCTGCTTGCCCTGAAGGACGAGCTCACCGTTCGCGTCGTATGCCTTGTACTTGTTCCGGATCAACGACTGCACGACCGTGTACTCATCACCGTCCAACTCGACACCTTTCAGAACATCCTCGGTATTAACCGCCACAGTCAGTCACAGGATAGTCACTCGATTGCTGATAGATTAATGTTGTCTATTCCAACTGATATCGTGTCCACAATTCATGTATGGTTCTATAGAGAACGTACAATAACAATAATTTTGTACGTCAGTAATAGCGGTCCTCCGTAGAACATTCGTCGAATCAGTATTTTTAGCGCGCTACTACCATACGATAGACATAAATAAAGCCACACATGACCCATACGAAATGTTAGAGAATGCACTGTTGTATCCACGGCGTGATGGCGGGTGGCGAACGATACTGATTGGAGGGATATTGTCATTTTTTGGATTTCTCATCCTTCCGATTTTTCTATTGCACGGGTATACCGTCCGGTTGCTCCGATCGGCTGCGCTGGACGTAGATGAGCCACCTCAGTTCAACGATTGGGGTGAACTGTTCGTTGACGGGCTCAAGGCTTTTGCTATCAACATCGTATACATCTTCGTCCCGTATGTGCTCGTGCTCATCTCCGTGGGACTCACTGTGTTGGTTGGTGAAGCAGTGTTTGGGGGCGGAGCCGCTGTGGCTGGTCTCTCGATCTTGGTCGGTCTCGTCGCAATGGTGTTTCTGCTTGTCGTAGCTTGCACACTTCCAGTCGCGTTGACCAACTTCGCGGTCGAGGACCGCCTTGGCGCAGCATTCGAGGTTAAAAAAATCATCAGCGCAGTGTTTACTCGTGAGTACGGTATCGCTGTGCTCCTCTCAATCGGTGTCGGGGTTATTGTCGTCGTTGCGTTCACCATCGTCGGACTTATCATTCAACTCATCTTCATCGCTGCTATATTAGGCGCAACCGGGGGAGCAGGCGGCGACCCGACGATGGGTCTCGGTGCGTCGTTCATCGGCATCATTGGTTTCATGGTTATGATCGGTGCCATTCTTATCGGGATATTTGTCGGATTTTATATACATATGGTCGTATACTATCTCCTCGGTCAGGGATGTGGACCTTCGCTCGTGAGTACTCCTCAAATTGAGAGTTCGACTTCTGAGTAGTTCGCCGTTCGAGAAAGCAGGACAACAACCACTTCCGCACCGAATCAGTCGAATTGAGAGCACGAATCTGGAGACTGCGTTGATAAAAAGCGAAGCCAATCACGTTCACTTTCACTCCGGTAGCCGATCGTTCATGCCCGCGGAGAGTGCCGGTTTTTGTATGAGAGTAAATCAATGGAATCGAGACCGACAGTGTTTCACAGCACCAGATCGTTCCGAACACAATGAGTGAGTTCATCGAGGTCCGGGGTGCTGAGGAGCACAATCTTAAGGACATCGACGTGTCCATCCCACGCGAGGAGTTCACCGTCGTCACAGGACTATCGGGATCGGGTAAGTCATCACTCGCGTTCGAGACTGTTTACGCGGAGGGTCAACGTCGGTATATCGAGAGCCTCTCAGCGTATGCTCGGAACTTCCTCGGACAGATGGACAAGCCGCAAGTCGAGACGGTTGAAGGGCTTTCACCAGCGATCTCGATCGATCAGAAAAACGCTGCCAACAATCCGCGATCGACCGTCGGAACGGTCACCGAACTCCACGACTATCTTCGCTTGCTCTACGCTCGCATTGGAACACCACACTGCCCTGAGTGCGGTCGTGAGGTGGGCGAACAGAGTGCCCAGAATATGGTTCGTCGTCTCTTCGAACTCCCAGAAGGAACGCGAGCAAAGATCGCCGCCCCTGTGGTCCGCGATCAGAAAGGAGCATTCGCCGATCTGTTCGATGAACTCGTCTCCGAGGGATACGCACGCGTCGAAGTGGATGGAGATGAGTACGACCTGACGCTCGAAAAGCCAGAGCTGGACGACAACTTCGATCATACGGTGGATGTCATCGTCGACCGTATCACGGTCACAGAGAGTGCTCGCTCGCGCATTACCGACAGCGTCGAGACAGCACTTACCGAAGCAGATGGAATTCTGAAAGTGATTCTCCCGAATCCACCGGAACAGGTCGAATTGGGGGCCAAAACACGCTCGACAGGCGACCTTTCAGGGACGAATACGAGCTCGAGAGCAGAAACAGAAACGAAAACGAAAACGAAAACGGAAACGAATTCAGCGGCTGATACTGACCGTCTTGTCGTGGAATTCTCGGAGGAGCTCGCCTGTACACACTGTGGTATTGATCTTCCCGAGATCGAGACCCGGAGCTTTTCGTTCAACAGCCCGCACGGTGCGTGTCCTGACTGTGAAGGAATCGGTGAGACCAAAGAAATCGACGAGTCGTTTGTGATCACGGACTCCTCAAAGCCACTTCGAGACGTTTTCGAGCCATGGAGCTATCACCGGTCGTACTACCAGACGCGGCTCGATGCGGTTGCTGCTCACTTCGATGTGAGTCTCGGGACACCATTTGAAGACATCAACAAAGAGGTACGTCGAGCGTTTCTCTACGGTACGAGCGAGGATGTCGTGTTCAAGCGACAGACGAAAAACGGCATTCGGCGCAAAGAGAAACCATTCGAGGGTATTATTCCGAATCTCGAACGGCGGTACGTCGAAACCGACTCGCAGGGCACGCGAGATCACATCGAGGAGTACATGGCAACGACCACGTGCCCATCGTGTAACGGGACGCGGCTCAAACCCGCAAGCCGGTCAGTGCTAGTCAATCAAACAGCTATCACCGAGGTGAATCAGATGAGTATCGGTGATGCGCTTGCCCATTTCGAGGGATGGGAAGCGCAGTTGACCGAGCGCGAGCGAATCATTGCGGCAGAGATTCTCAAGGAGATCCGCTCTCGCCTCGGATTCATGTGCGAGGTTGGTCTTGATTACCTGACGCTCGACCGTGAGGCATCGACGCTGTCCGGTGGTGAAAGCCAGCGCATTCGGCTGGCAACGCAGATTGGCTCCGGTCTTGTCGGCGTCCTCTACGTCCTCGATGAGCCGTCAATCGGTCTTCATCAGCGCGACAACGACCGACTCCTCAATACACTCGAAGAGCTGCGTGATCTCGGTAACACGCTCCTCGTCGTCGAGCACGACACCGAGACCATGTACCGGGCGGATACGATCATCGACATGGGACCGGGTCCCGGAAAACGCGGCGGGGAAGTCGTCGTCAACGGCGACGTTGATGAAGTCATGGCCACAGAGGAAAGCATTACTGGCGAGTATCTCGCTGGGCAGCGGGAAATCCCTGTGCCATCAGAACGCCGAGAGCACTCTGGACATCTGGCTATTCGAGGAGCCCGACAGCACAACCTCCGTGATCTCGACATCCAGATCCCGCTTGGAAACTTCACGGCAATCACCGGTGTTTCCGGCTCCGGAAAGTCCACACTGTTGCATGAGGTGCTGTACAAAGGACTCGTCCGACGAATGAACGATACGGATGTCAATCCCGGCGAACACGACGACATCAAGAATATCGATCTGATCGAAACGGTGCGGCTCATCGACCAGAGTCCGATCGGACGCACCCCGCGATCGAATCCAGCGACATACACCGGTGTCTTCGATTACATTAGGGAGCTGTTCGCCGAGACGAAGCTCGCAAAACAGCGCGGGTACAAGAAAGGGCGGTTCTCGTTCAACGTCAAGGGTGGACGATGTGAAGCCTGCGGTGGTCAGGGGACGGTGAAAATCGAGATGAACTTCCTCTCAGACGTGTACGTGCCTTGTGAGGAGTGCGATGGTGCGCGGTACAACGACGAGACACTCGACGTTACATACCGAGGAAAAACCATTTCAGAGGTCCTTGAGTTGAGCGTCGAGGAGGCATACGACTTTTTCGAGCACGACACGCGCATCGAACGTCGCCTGAAACTGCTTCGAGACGTCGGGCTCGACTACATGAAGCTCGGCCAGCCCTCGACGACGCTTTCGGGCGGTGAAGCACAGCGAATCAAGCTCGCAGAGGAACTCGGAAAGCGTGACACCGGTGACACGCTCTATCTGCTCGATGAGCCGACAACGGGCTTGCATTCTGAAGACGAACGCAAACTCATTGATGTGCTCCAACGCCTCGTCGACAACGGCAACACGGTGGTCGTCGTCGAACACGAACTCGATCTCGTGAAGAACGCAGACCACATCATCGACCTCGGACCGGAAGGCGGTGAGGAAGGTGGTGACCTCGTTGTGGCAGGGACGCCCGAAGTGGTTGCGCGAGACGATGACTCCTACACCGGACACTACTTACGCGATCTGTTGCCGAGCGTCGATCTCGACGGCCCACGAAAGAAACGCGTACGGGCGGCTGTGAGCGATGACTGAACGATAACAGTCCCGACTTCGCGTGATTGACGCCTGTCGAGATGATGGCTCGACGATCACCTCACATATCACAGGCATTACTATAAATAGATTCACGAACAGTATATTATCCTAGCTAACGTTTAATCAGACATGTACGCGGCCTTCGAAAACGCATTTTTGACCGACAATGGCGGGTGGAAACGACGAGATCCACCGACAGATGCACAGATCCAGTGTCTCGACGCTTCAAACGAAGTGCCAGAGCGCATCTTCTGTGGAACGTTCGGTGACGGTCTCTACCGATCCGTGGATTCGGGCGAGACGTGGGAACACGTGGATGTGGCCACGAACGTGATGTCGCTCACAGTCGATCCACACGACCCCGATGAGGTTTGGCTCGGAACCGAACCGAGCGCAGTTTATCACTCGACAGACGGTGGCGAGACGTGGGCCGAGAAGCCGGGACTGACGGACCTCCCGTCAGCTTCGGAGTGGTATTTCCCACCACGACCGGACACCCACCACACTCGGTGGATTGCCGTCGATCCAGGGGATCCAGAGCATCTGTACGTCGGCATCGAAGCAGGTGCACTCGTTCAGACACACGATAAGGGCGAGACGTGGGAGGACCGCGTCTCTACTGCACGGCTGGATAATCACACGCTCGCCACCCACCCCGACGCTCCCGACCGAGCGTATTCCGCCGCTGGCGACGGATACGCCGAAACACACGACAAAGGTGAAACGTGGACATATCCACAGGACGGGCTGAAACACCGCTACGTATGGAGTATTGCCGTCGATTCTGCAGATCCAGACACGGTGCTCGTCTCGTCGGCGAGTGGCGCACGGCGTGCGCACGCTTCTAGTAATCCAGAATCGTACGTCTACCGACGAGACAATGGTGGGACGTGGCAGCAGTGCCTCGAGGGCCTTCCAGGACCCGATGGAATGATACGGCCGGTTCTGGCAGCGGGTGCTGCACACGAGTTCTATGCACTGACCAACCGGGGGCTCTATCGGTCTTCGGATTCGGGCGAACACTGGCACGATCTCGGAATCGAGTGGGATGAATCGCTCACAACACAGCGACCCCGAGGACTCGCCTGTATCAAGTAATGGCTACACCCGTGACAACGTCGCCGCACCGAAGGGAACCGAGAAGTTCTCACACCAAATCCCGACACCACTCAAATCAGCTATCTTCAACCCGTTTGGAAGTCGTTGTGAGAACGTCCCAACCGTCGTTATTTCGCCCCCGTCTGCACCATCATCAATGAGA